>NZ_JAIUGZ010000001.1:0-672060 GCF_020164875.1 Mesorhizobium sp. CO1-1-8
TCCAGCATCTCCTCAATCGCTTCCGCAGGCACCCGGCGCGTCGAAAGCTTGCCCAAACGCCGGTCGACCAACCCTGCGTCCCCAGCCTCTTCGTAACGGTCGCGGTAGCGCCGGAATTGCCGTTCCGACATCCCAAGCAATTCCCCAGCCTCCAGCATCGAAAGATCGCCACCATTCCAGCGGCTCAATACGTCTCGAAACTTCTGCATTCTCCGGTCCTGTAGCCATTGTGCCCGTCTCATCCCCAGCCTCCGTTCGCTGAAGATCAAACCGGACAACTCACGTGCTACCTAATCCGGACAACTCGTGTGCTTACGACAACAAGGCCTACCGGGCTTGACTTTCCGGGCGCGTTCTTTATGTGTCGCGCCAAGTTTCCCGCGTCCGGGTGTTTCCCCGTGCTCCAGCGGCCAAAACCCCACGAACAAACGGACTGATATCATGGCCAAAGCCGCAAACATCAAGATCAAGCTTCTGTCGACCGCCGACACCGGTTTCTTCTACGTGACCAGCAAGAACAGCCGCACCAAGACCGACAAGCTGTCGTTCCGCAAGTACGACCCGGTCGCTAAGAAGCACGTCGAATTCAAGGAAACCAAGATCAAGTAATCTGGGTTCCGCTGCAATGCCGAAACGCCGCCCAATGGGCGGCGTTTTTCGTTTGTAGCCAATTGATTTCGTTGCGTCCCAGCAGGGACTCCACCAAAGGATTGACCTTCGCCATGGTTGCGGCACCCTTGGCCGTGGGTTGGGTGTCATGAACAAGGCGCCTATGGATGTCGAAGAAGTTGAAAGCTGCAATCATTGCAGCCCTTGTCGCTCTGGCTGCTGGCTTCGCCGTCAGCAATGGGCTGATAAGCCAGCAGACGGCCGATGAGATCAAGGCCAGGACTGACCAGGTTCTGACTGAGGAAGAGGCCGCACAGCCTGCACCTCAGCCTGACACCCCCGCCCCGCCTTCCACGGAACCCGCACCGCAGGCTCCGGCCCCTCCCGCCGCGGCACCCTCGCAAGGATCACAACCGGGTCAATGAAGAAGCCCCGCGAGAATGGGCTCCTCTCGTGCGATCGCCATCATCATACCTGCTGAGTGTATCGTTTTAATACAATCGCCGATTGGTAGACTTGCACCACGGATAGGCAGTTAGTTTCAGCGTCAGGCAAAAAGGGGGGAAATGCCTCGCACTGGGAGAAAACGATGTCCGTACAAAAAGGCGACTTTCGAACCAACAGAGCCGACTACGTGATTGCCGCGATGCATGGCGGAGTGACCGCCGAAGACAGCGTTCGAGACGAGAACCTGGCAAGGAGAAAGAAGTCCCTGTGGCTGAAGGAGCGGCGATCGGCCAAGTCGGCTGAGAACCCGTTGGACAGCTCGCCGCTGTCCAAAAGAAGCCTTCGCGGTTAGCGATCTACAATCACCTTCCGCGATCACACCATATCCGCACACAACCCACTCACCCATATTGCAGGCCGTTGTCGGTGTTGACCAGCTCCGACGGCGGCCTAGTTCGTGGCGAAATAACCTCCGTTCTTTTGAGAAGACGGCGGGACTAAAGTCTTGTGCTTTACACGCAGAGGTCCGAGTGGTCCTGTTAAGTTCCGGAAATGTCTCTTGGACGTTCCGCTATTTTATCCAATTGAAATGTAGCGTTACCGTGTATTCCCGCCCGATAGCGGCGCCTGATCCCGGCTGCCCGCATCCGCCCTGGTTCGGTCCCCTCAGCCGATGCGCTCACCGCTCTTCGGATCGAACAGATGCAGCTGGTGTGGTTCGGCCGCCAACCGTACCTCGTCGCCGGGCTTCACGCCGGCACGGCCCATGGCAAAGACGCACAACTGCTGGCTGGCCAGTTTGACGTAGAACTGCGTCGAAAGCCCGAGCGGCTCGACCACACCCACCTCGGCCTTCAACGCGCCGTCATCCGCCAACTCGATATGCTCGGGCCGCAAACCGACAGTGATGGCGTCACCATCCTTGAGCGGCAGGCCTTCCGGCAGCCTCAGCGCCTGGCCATCGGTCAGTACGACCTCCGGGGTACCGCCCTTGCGAACCGTCGCCGGAAGGAAATTCATGCCGGGTGAACCGATGAAACCGGCGACGAAGATGTTGGCCGGCCGATCATAGAGATCGAGCGGTGCGCCGACCTGCTGGATCAGCCCGTCATGCATGACGACGATCCGGTCGGCCATGGTCATCGCCTCGATCTGGTCGTGCGTGACATAAACCGATGTCGTCTTCAGCTGCTGGTGCAGCGCCTTGATCTCGGCGCGCATATGGACGCGCAGCTTGGCGTCGAGGTTCGACAGCGGCTCGTCGAACAGGAACACCTTGGGGTCGCGCACGATCGCCCGGCCCATGGCGACGCGCTGACGCTGGCCGCCGGACAATTGCCGCGGCAGGCGCTGCAGGAAGGTGTCGAGCCCGAGCCGCTTGGCGGCGCCGTCCACCCTGGCGTCGATCGTCGTTTTCTCCGCCTTCTTCAGGAGCAGGCTGAAGCCCATGTTCTTCGACACGTCCATATGCGGATAGAGCGCGTAGGACTGGAACACCATGGCGATGTCGCGGTCCTTGGGTGCTACGTCGTTGACCAGCCGCTCGCCGATGCGGATCTCACCCCCGGAAGCCTCCTCCAGCCCGGCGATCATGCGCAAAAGCGTGGACTTGCCGCAGCCTGACGGCCCAACCAGGACGACGAACTCGCCATCGGCGATTTCAAGGTCGACCGCGTGCAGGACGCGGACGGCACCATAGTCCTTGCGGACCTTTTCGAGCGTAACAGAGGCCATCGATCTATCCTTTGACGGCGCCGGCGGTCAGGCCGGTGACGAGATAGCGTTGCAGGAAGGCGAAAAAGATGCAGACCGGGATCAGCGCCAGGATGGATGCCGCCATCATCTGTCCCCAGTCGACGGCGAACTTGCCGATGAAGGTGAGCAAGCCGACGGCGAAGGTCTTCTGGTCGTCGCTGGAAATCAGCATCAGCGCGAACAGAAGCTCGCTCCAGGCGGCGGTGAAGACGAAGCCGAGCGTCGCGCCCATGCCCGGCAGCGTCAGCGGCACGATTACCTTGCGCATCGCCTGCGCACGCGTGCAGCCGTCAATCATCGCGGCCTCCTCCAAATCCTTGGGGATGCCGTCGAAGAACGACTGCATCAGGAAGGTGGCAAAGGCCGTGTTGAAAGCGGTGTAGATGATGATCAGCCCGGTCAGGCTGTTGATCAGGCCGATCTGACCCATCATGCGGTAGATCGGCGGAATGACCATCACCAGCGGAAAGGTCTGGGTCAAAAGCAACATCAGCGCCAGTGCTGCCTTGCCGCGAAAGGTGAAGCGCGACATGGCATAGCCGGCGAGCGTGGCGATGATTGTCACCAGTGCCGCCGTCGATACCGATACGATGACGCTGTTGAGGAAATAGCGGGGGAAATCGGTGGCCTCGAGCACGGTGACGAAGTTCTGCAGCGTCATGTGCGACGGCCAGAAGGTGATGCCTTCGGAATAGAGCAACCGCTCCGGCGTGACCGAGATCTTCAGCGTCCAGTAGATCGGGAACAGGGCAAAGAGCACGTAAGCCGCGATTGCCGCGTAGAGGCCGATGCCGCCGAAGAAGCGCTGCGAGGCTGTGCGTCCCGCGATCATCAGACGTGCCTCACCAGCGTGCGGCGGATGCCGATCAGCGCAATCGCATAGGCAATGAGCAGGACCAGCAGCAGCACGGCCACCGCCGAGGCATAGCCCTTGTCCAGCGATTTGAAGGCGCTGACATAGATGTAGACCGGCACCGTGTTGGTCGAGCCGGCTGGCCCGCCCTCCGTCATGACGAAGATCAGGTCGGCGAAGGTGGCGATCCAGATGGTGCGCAACATGACGGTGATGGCGATGGTCGGCGCCAGGAACGGCAGCGTCACCTTGGTGAAGCGCTGCCAGGGCGAAGCGCCGTCGATGGCCGCCGCCTCATGCAATTCCGACGGGATCGACTTCAGTGCCGCCAGGAGGGTGATGGCGAAGAACGGAATGCCGAACCAGATATTGGCGACGATCGGCCCCCACATCGCGGTTGACGGATCGGACAGCACATTGGTCGGCTCGGCCTTCAGCCCCAATGCAAACAGCCAGTGCGGCAGCGGGCCGATGATCGGATTGAACAGCCAGGCCCAGGTCAGGCCCGACAGGAAGGACGGCACCGCCCAAGGCAGGAACACCAGGGCTTGTACAGCCTTGCGGCCGCGAAATGGCTTGTCGAGCAGCAGCGCGAGGCCAAGGCCGAGGAAGAACTGGAAGAACAGGCTGGCGACCGTCCACCACAGCGTGTTGACCAGCGCCTGCCCCAGCACCTGATCCGACAGCATCGCCTGATACTGCCCAAGCCCGACATATTCGGACTTGAAGGCGGAGAACTTGCGAAAGGAGTAGCTGATGCCGATGACCAGCGGCACCAGAAGCACCACGACCAGCAGGATGATCGCCGGGCTGAGATAGAGCCATGGCTCGATTGCGGCGTGGGATAGCCGCTTGCGACGCGGCTTGCCGACGGATCGTATTTCGGACACGGCGTAGGTCATTGGCTGCGGATCGTCTCCTGGAAGTAACGGGATGGGCAATCAGCACCCTTCTCCCCGTTCACGGGGAGAAGATGCCGGCAGGCTGATGAGGGGCAGCACGAACCTTGGGGTGCTGGCGCCGCCCCTCATCCGTCACTTCGTGACACTTTCTCCCCGTGAACGGGGAGAAAGGAGAAAAACTACTTCTTGTTCTTCGCCAGCCAATCCTGCTGTTCCTTGGTCAGGAAGGCGGCCCATTGGTCGGCGACGTCCTTGGCCGTCTTTTGGCCAAGCAGCACTTCCTGAAAATTCTTGATCGCCACCTGGTCGACGAAATTGCCGAGGTTCTCCAGATGCGTCGGCGGGGTGACCATTTCATATTTGGAGCTGTCGCTGAGTTCCGTGAACCAGCCCTTGAACTGCTCCGTCTTGAAATGAGGATCCTGGTCGGCACCGTTATGGATCGGGACGACGCCGACTTCCTTGGCCCATTCCAGATTGTCCTTCGGCGACAAAAGCGTCGCCATCAGCTTCCAGGCATCGTCCTTGTGCTGCGAATTGGCGAACATCGCCCACCCGGCATAGCCCAGTGTCGGATAGGATTTGCCGCTCGGCCCGACCGGCAATGGCGCTACCGCGAAATCATCGGCGCTCATCTTGTCGGCGATGCCGAGCAGCGCGTCCGGATCCTGGTTGAGCATGGCACAGGTGCCGGAATAGAAACCGGTGACCGTTTCGTTGAAGCCCCAGCTCACCGCATCCTTTGGCGCCAAGCCGTCCTTGTACATGTCGGCCAGCATCTGCAGGCCCTTGACCGAGCCTTCTTCGTTGATCGTCGAAGTGCCGTCCTCGTTGAAGTAGCCACCCTTGCCGGCGGCGATGTTCATGAACATGTGCATGCCGTTGAAGGCGCCCGGCCCGCCGCGCAGGCAGTAGCCGTATTTCCCCGGGAGCGCGGAAATCTTCTTGGAATCGGCGATGAAGTCATCGAGCGTCGCCGGCGGGCCATCGAGGCCGGCCTCCTTGAACAGCTTCTTGTTCCAGAACAGCGCGTTCACATAGTAGCCGTAGGGGATCATGAACTGGGTGTTGTTGACGGTCGAGCCGAACTGCTTGGCGCGCTCGCCAAGCGTCTTGGCGTCATCCCATTTGGCCATGTAGGGGCCGAGATCCTCGAGCTGGGCATTGTTGGCGTAGAGGCCCATCCAGCGTTCCGGCATTTCGACGACGTCGGGCGTGTCGCCGGCCTGCACCATGGTCAGGAATTTCTCGAACGCCTGCCCCCAGGGCAGCGAGATAAGCTCGACCTTGATGCCCGGATTGGCCGTTTCGAACTCGGCGATCTGCTTTTTCAGGAACTCGGTGCGTGGCGGGCTGGTGATGACTTCGACCATTTTCAGGGTCGAATCGGCCACAGCATTTCCGGCGGAAATCGCCAGTCCCGCAACGGTGGCAAGCATGACGGTCAGTTTTTTCATGTTCAAGACTCCCATTTTGAACCCGCTTGTTATTTTCTGGCTTTTTCGAAGGCTTGGGCGACATCCGCCCACAGGTCTTCGACACTTTCCAATCCGACATTGAAGCGGATGGTTCGGGGGCTGACGCCGAAGCGCGCCATCGAATTCAGGCCCGGCGTCTGCTCCAGCGACGCCTTGGCCGGTACGACCAGGCTTTCATGCCCGCCCCAGCTGACGCCGATGCGAAAATATTTCAGCGCGTCGACGAAGACGGGGATGTCGATATCGTCCGTCACCTCGAAGGAGAACAGCCCGGCATAGCCGGCCAGCGTCGCCTTGCCTGGGTGGTTCGAATAGACGGGGTGGTTGACCCGCTCGACATCGGCATGCGCCTTCAGCCGTTCGGCGATGGTCAAGCCGCTCTTCATGTGGTGCGGCAGGCGCAGCGGCAGCGTGCGCAGACCGCGCAGCAAAAGCCACGCCTCGAACGGTGACAGCTTGCCGCCGAGATAGGAATAGGTCTGCTCGTTGATGTGCTTGATATGGGCGGCCGAACCCGCCACGACCCCCGCGACCGTATCGCTGTGGCCGCCAAGGTATTTCGAGGCCGAGTGCAGCACCAGGTCGACGCCGTGCGTGATCGGCTTCTGGAACACCGGCGTTGCCCAGGAATTGTCGATGGTGGTGACGATGCCCTGTTCCTTGGCCAGCCGTGTCAGATGCGCGATGTCCTGCAGCTCGAACATCATCGAGGTCGGGCTTTCCAGATAGAGCAGCTTGGCGCCGGGAAGTGCCGCCGCGACCGCATCCGGGTCGGAGCCGTCGACATAATCGACCTTGATGTTGAGCCGCGGCAACAACCGCTCGAACAGCCGGTAGGCATCGCCATAGCAGTTGCGCACGGCGACGATGCGCTCGCCGGCGCCGACGAACGCAAGCACCGTGGCGCTGATTGCCGCCATGCCACTGGAAAAGCCGCGCGCGGCTTCTGCGCCCTCAAGCGCTGCCACGCGCGCCTCGAACTCCATCACCGTGGGATTGTCGCCACGCGAATAGATCGGCTGCTTTCGTTTGCCGGCAAAGGTATCGGCCATCTCGTCATAGCTGGCGAAGGTGAACAGCGAGGTCTGGTAGATCGGCGGCACCACCGCACCGCCGGGGAACGGCTCGTCATGTGCCAAGAGTGTCGCCGCCTCGGCAAGATAGTCGTGATCGAAACCGGATGGATGCTCGTTCATGTCTGGCTCAAAAGTTTGAGTTTGGCGGCACCGCGCTTGAGGTCGTCCTCGACGGTGGCGATCAGCTTGAGCGCCTCGGCGCGGGCGCCCTGCGGGTCGCGCGCGGCAATGCATTCGTAGATGGTGCGATGGTAAGGAAAGCTGGCATGGCCGAAATCGCGCACGCCGAGCGGATGTTCCCAGAAGCGATGAAACAGCTCATGCATGGCGGCGATGATCTGCTCGAACAGCGGATTGCCTGAGACCCGGTAAATCGCCTGGTGGAATTCCCAGTCCTCTTCCGAGGACATGCCGTCGCGGGTGCGGAACGCCTGCTCCATGATGTCGAGCTTGCGCGCGATCTCGGCAATGTCGGCCTGGCTGGCGCGTTCGGCGCAAAGGGCTGCGGCCTCCGCCTCCAGCGCGCGGCGGATCTCCAGCGTCTGCATCAGGCTGGTGAAATCATTACCGCCAGCCAGCGTCAGCGGCATGTGCAGCATATCGTGTGAGACAGCCGCCTTGAGATACGTGCCGCTGCCCTGCCTGCGCTCGACCAGGCCGAGCCCTTCCCAGCGTGTCAGCGCCTCGCGCACGGTGTTGCGGCTGACCTTCAGCCGCTCGGCCAGAATGCGTTCGGTCGGAAGTCTCTCACCCGGCTGCAGGGCTTCGGCGCGAACAAATCCCACCAACGCCTTCAACACGGCGTCATCGCGCGCCGTGATTTGAATGGGTGGCAGGCTGTTCTGGTCCACACTTCCTCCAAGTGGTCCAATGGTCCAACCAATTTCTGCACAGAAGGAAACTCCTGTCAACCAACTGTCAGGAGTACTGTCGGAGGGAGCGACGGAATACTTTCAAAGGGGGTGGCGCGATCGCGTTTCGATCGCGTCTGCTAACCTGCGGCAGCAGGCGGCCCGAACCAGATGGTCAACGCGTCCACCAGTCCCCGTTGGGTTCCCGTCCCGGCGCAAGCCACATAACCATCGGGCCGGATCAAGACCGCGTCGGGCGCAACGACCCTTCCGAGCATCGGGATGTCCCAGGCACCGGCATACAAGGCGTCGATCTGCCGGACCCGATCAGCCCAGGGCGCGATGTCCAGTCTGCCGGGCTCACCGAGGTTGAGCAGCACGGGCCGCGCGTCGTGCAGCAAGGTGAAGACCCGCAACGGTCCGCTGGCGGTGGTCAGATCGAGATCGGGCATTCGCCGCCCAAGCAGTGGATGCCCCTCGCCAAGGTCGTAATGGACCGCCAAACCAGACATCTCCGCGGCGATTCTCTTGCGGGGTTCATCCATGCCGAGCAACTCGGCAACGGTGTCGGCCAAGGCCTTGCTGCGGTCGTCCGTGCGGCGAAGCGCGACCTGCGCCATCGTGTTGCGCAACACGCGGGCGGCGACCGGATGACGCTCGGCGTGATAGCTGTCAAGCAGGCCTTGCGGCGATGTCCCCTTGATGACCTGGGCCAGCTTCCATCCAAGGTTCACCGCATCCTGCACGCCGATGTTGAGGCCCTGCCCACCCATCGGAGGATGGATATGCGCGGCATCACCCGCCAGCAGCACGCGCCTGTCGCGGTATGCGGCAGCCTGGCGCGTCATGTCGGTGAAGCGCGATAGCCAGGTCGGGCTGTGGACCCCGAAGTCGGTGCCGTAGATGGCAGTCAGCGCCTCGCTGAGTTCGCGCAGCGTCGGTTCGCCGCGCGCCTCCAGGCGTTGCTCCGTCAGCACGACGCCAACCTTCTTGCCGTCCTCGATCTTACCCAGGGCATGAATTCCGAAGGCGTTGCTGCGGAAACCCCATGCCGGTTCTTCAGACATTTCGACCTCGGCAATCATCCAGCTCATCGTCGGATCCCACCCGGCGAACTCAATACCGGTCGCCTTGCGAATGGTGCTGCGGCCTCCGTCGCAGCCGACGAGATATGCGGCCCTCAGGCGGTGGCCGGTGGACAGTTCGACATCGACGCCGCTGTCGTCCTGGGTAAACCCCGCAACCTCGTGTCCCTGATAGATCGGTACCTTCAACTCGCCGACCCAGTCGGCCAGGATGCGCTCGATGTGGTTTTGCCGCAGCGCCAACAGATAATTGTGCCGGGTTGGGAAGTCGCTGATGTCCAGGCGGATCATGTGAAAACCCACGGCTGGGCTCACTTGGCCCTGTGAGAGGAAACGATCGGCGATTCCGCGCTGGTCCAGCACCTCGATCGTGCGTGCGTGCAGGCCGCCCGCGCGCAGGCCGGCAAGCTTCTGATCCGGCCGCCTTTCGACAATGGCAACGTCGACGCCGGCCAACGCCAGTTCGCCCGCCAGCATCAATCCCGTCGGACCAGCCCCAGCGATCACCACCGCATGATCTGATATCATTGTCGTCACTCCCGTTTTCCGCACCCTGGCTGGGTCACGGTTTTACGGGAGGAGCCCGGTCTTGCCGCAAGCCCCTTGGGCGCCATATGTATGAAATGGAAGGGCGGGTATTGTTCCTCGCTGTTGGTTGCCGCGGAACAAAACTTTACGCACGCACAGGACAATCTCCTGGGGGCGGCTTTATAGCGACATCCGATTTTCAAACACAAAAACGCGGAGTCTTCCGTGCTTTGGCACGGAACTCTGATGCTCATTGGAAAGAAGGGGGCCGGTCGGCGTTTGGCAGCGGTACGAGGAGGCCACTATGTGCCAGCGCCGGCCGGCCGACCCCACGGACCCAGGAGATGCGGCGGACCTGAGCATCATGGGGTATTCTGGGGATCGGAGCCGGCGGTCTGTCCTCGTGCCGGCTTCGTCTTGGCCTGCACAGTTGCGCAAGAGCTTATGAAAATCAACAGTTTCTTAACCAAGGCTCGCGAATCGCTTGGATTAAGGTAAACGGGTAACCCTGTCGGGTTGACAGGATAATCGGGGCTGGATCGCTACGCCGCCTTGGCGACGACGCGATTTCGGCCACCGCTTTTGGCTTCGTAGAGCGCGAGATCGGCACGCTTCATCAGCGCAGCCACCGTGTCCACCCCCTTCAGCACCGACGACACGCCGACGCTGACCGTGACTTCGATCGCCTTGCCGTCCTGCCCGATGGCGAAAGCCGCCTGGGCGATTTCGGCGCGAATGCGCTCGGCTACCTTCTCGGCCACCGCGCCCTCGGTATCCGGCATCACTACGACGAACTCCTCGCCGCCAAAGCGGCAGGCAAGATCGATACCCCTGACATTCTTGCGCAGCCGTCGTGCGAATTCCCGCAGCACCTCGTCGCCGCCGTCATGGCCATGTGCGTCGTTGATCGCCTTGAAACGGTCGAGGTCGGTGATCATCACCGACAGCGGCCGGCGCCGCGCCACGGCACGATCGAACAGCGTCTGCAGATGGCTGTCGAGATAACGGCGGTTGTGCAGCCCGGTCAATCCATCGGTCACCGCCATTTCGATGGTTTGGGTGACGCTGGCCCGCAACTGGTCGTTGTAACGCTTGCGGCGCACCTGCGTGCGCAGCCGTGCCGTCAGTTCCTGCTGGTCGATCGGCCGCATGAGATAGTCGTTGATGCCGAGTTCGAGGCCGCGAATGATGCGTTCCTCCTCGCCCTCCTCCGCCAGCAGGATGATCGGCACGAAGCGGGTGCGATCGAGCGAGCGCAACTGCGAACAGAGCCTGAGCGGATCGAAATCTGCGAACGCGGTCGAGATCATCACGCATTCATAGGACGTCTCGGCGGCCTGGAAGAAACCGGCATGCGGATCGTGTGTGACGTCGAGGTCGGCGCGGTCGCGCAGCATCTTCTGGATGCGCTCGACGGACGATTTGCGCTCGTCGATCAAAAGCACTTTCGGTGTCGTGTCCTCCGATGCGAAATTGCGGCTGAGCAGTTCTTCGATGCCGATGTTGCGCGTCGTCGAGGCGCGCAGCCGCAACTCGTCGGTCAGCGACTTCAGGCGGACCAGGCTCTTGACACGCGTCATCAGCTGCAAATCGTTGACCGGCTTGGTCAGGAAGTCGTCGGCGCCGGCCTCAAGCCCGCGTACGCGGTCGGAAACCTGGTCGAGCGCGGTGATCATCACCACCGGAATGTGCGATGTTGCCGGATCGCTTTTCAGCCGCCGGCAAACCTCGAAGCCGTCCATGTCCGGCATCATCACATCGAGCAGCACGACATCGACCTTGCCGTTCTCGCAAGTTTCGATCGCATCCGGCCCGTTGGTGGCGGTCAGCACCTCGAAATATTCGGCCAGCAGCCGGACTTCCAGCAGCCGCACGTTGGCAGGGATGTCGTCGACGACGAGGATCCGCGCAGTCATTTCACAAGGCTCCGGCTCGGCTGGAAAGGGCACATCACGCATCACCCAGATAGGATTTGATGGTTTCGATGAAACGCGGCACCGAGATCGGCTTCGAAATATAGGCCTCGCAGCCACCCTGGCGGATGCGTTCCTCGTCGCCCTTCATCGCGAAGGCGGTCACCGCGATGACCGGGATGACGTGCAGCTCGTCGTCCTCCTTCAGCCATTTGGTCACTTCCAGGCCCGACACTTCAGGCAGCTGGATATCCATCAGGATGAGATCCGGCCGGTGCAGGCGCGCCAGATCGAGCGCTTCCAGACCGTTGCGGGTGCGCACGGTCTCGTAACCGCTTGCCTCGATGAGGTCCCGAAAGAGCTTCATGTTAAGCTCATTGTCCTCGACGATCATGACCTTCTTCGGCATCGATATCCCGTCCCGGCCGTCCATCCGCTTCGAAGGCGACCGTCATGCGCCCATGTCTGAACGCACCAAACCCTGCTTCACTTTACGGCAATATGATTGACGAAACGGAAATCCGCGGCTGGAAAACAGCGCGGATCCCACCTCGTCCCTGCGCGTCCAAAGGGCGCGCCACGCTCTAATGGCTTGCCGCAAGCAACTCTTGCCATTACTGCGGGAGAGACTCATTCCACACACCGAAGGTAGTGATGGCAAACGCAGCGTCAATGCGCGAAGAAGCGGAATCGATTGCCGTGAAGGCCCTGGGCTTTGTCGCCTCCGATCCGGAGCTGTTGCCGCGCTTTCTGGCTATCACCGGCATAGAGGTCCATTCGATCCGCAAAGCCGCCAGCGAGCCGGGTTTCCTGGCTGGTGTCCTGCAATTCATCCTCGCCCACGAGCCGACGCTGATGCGCTTTGCCGAGGAAACCGGCACCCCGCCGGCTGCTGTCGGCAAGGCCCTGCGGTCGCTGCCACTGGGCGATGACAACCACGAGCATTCCATATGAGCGATGATCCAGAAACCGCGCGCCAGATCGAGGAACTGGCAGCCGACGACCGGCCGTTGCTGGTGCTCGATGTCGACGATGTCGTGCTCGAATTCATCCGACCGTTTCCGAATTTCCTCAAGGCGCGTGGCTACGGCCTGACGCTGGCCTCCTTCCGACTGACCGGCAACATCGCCGAGACGGCCAGCGGCCGGCTGATCGAACAGCCCGAAGTCACGGCACTGCTGGGCGATTTCTTTGACACGCAAGCCGATTGGCAAAGTATTACGGACGGCGCGGCAGAGGCCCTGGCAGGAATTGGCGACCGCGCGGAAATCATCTTGCTGACGGCCATGCCGCACAAACACCGGGCCGTGCGTCGCGTCCATCTCGACGCGCTTGGACTGAGCTACCCGCTTCTGACCACTGAAATGGCCAAAGGACCGGCAGTGGCCAAGCTTCGCGGCAAGGCCGGCCGACCGGTGGTCTTCGTCGACGATCAGCCGCACAATCTGGCGTCGGTGCGGGGATCGGTCGCCGACGCCGAACTGTTCCACCTGATGGCCGACAATTCGCTGCGCGCATTCCTGCCGCCGGTGACGGACGATGTGGTCGTCGTCCAGGACTGGCACGAAGCCGCGCCCAAGATTGCAAGCGCGCTGGGGCTCTAAACTCCAACCTTCAGGGGTTCAGTTCGCACCTGCGCCGCCGCTGTCGTCTCCGCTGTCATCGTCGCCGTCACCATCATCCATGCTGTCGTCCACGGCCGCGTCGGCGGGCTTCAGCATGACGCCATTGACGGTGACCGAACCGTCGGCCTTGGCGTTGACGATCCATTCCAGCCGACCATCGGACAGCGTCTTGCCAAAGCCTTTCGCCATGAGAGCGACTGGCACGTATTGGGCCACCTCCGGTTCCGACTTTGCCGCTTCCTGCAGGCCTTCGACAAGCTTGTCGAAGCCGGCGACATCGACGGTCACGCTACCTTCGGGCATTTCGCCTGGGAATGTCATCTCGCCTTCCAGCGCGATCTCCGTGTCCTTGTTCTTCACGGTGCTGTGGCCGAGCACGACTTTCGGCATCTTGGCCATAAAATCGGCTTTAAGCTGCTCGCCGAATTCGGCCGACAGCGGTGGATTCTTATTGAGATCAAAGGCTTCGATCGCCTTCTTCGCCATGCTGTCGAGATCGATATTGGCGCCGCCGAAGTTCAAATCGACATCGGTGGGCAACAACCCCACGCTCCAGCTCGGCAGAAGCTGCGTCGGCACGGTCAGCCCCGATGCCTTGATGCCATACGTGATCGTGCCGTTCTCGGCCACGCCATCGGTGCCGAACGCGGTGCTTAGCTGGGTGGCACCGAAATTGCCGACCGGACTTTCCACCGCGAAATCCTTGAAACCATAGGTCCCGTCGATACGCTGCCAAAGCGGCAAGGCGGCGAGCAGAAGCGATTTGAGCTGCGCCTGGTTGGCCTTCAGCGTCGCCTCGTCCTCGTTGGCCACTGCAAATGCCAGGAGATCGAGCAATGGCTTGGTCCGCACGCCCTTGCCGCTGGCTTCGACCGACAATTCCGGCGACCTGACGGTGACCGGGAATTTCAGCCCGCTCTCAGGGTCATCGAAATTGATCGCTTCGACAAAACTCGACACCTTCTGGGAGGTTGTGAAATCGACGCCCCCGGTCGCCGACTTGGTCGCGGCAACGGTCGCGATGCCAGCGCCAGTACTGGCTTCCATGTGCTGCTTGGCATCCTTCGATGCCATCGTCATGCCGGCCATCGAGCTGGTGCCGCTGGTAAAGGCCGCCAGATTTGGATCGTAGACGCCCGAGCCCTTGCCGTCCTTGATCGAAAATTGAGTGCTTTGCAGCCCTTCGGGTCGGTTGAACTCGAAGGAGGCGGTTTGGGAGAAATCCATTGAGACATCCCAAGACCCGTCGCTGCGCGGCTTGACCATCAGGGCATAGGGCGCGAAGTCGAACTTCAGCAGTTTCTGGTCCGGAAATGATGCGGCGAGTGCCTTGAAATCGAACAGGATCTTGTAGGCGCCACCTTCGAGCGAAACCTTCAAAATGCCCTTGTCGATGGCCTGCTTGCCGACATAGCGGGACAAGTCGTCGGACAATTGCTTCGCACCCTGACTGTCGACGGTCTGGCCGAAAGCAGGGGCACTCAACGCAAGAAGGAACACGAATGGCAGGGCACGGTTCACGCGAATTCTCCGTTTGACCTAGAAGAAAGACTTTGTCCGTCTGGTATGAAATTACCGCTGCAACCGCAAGGTGAGATCGACGACGGCACCCTGGCAGACAATCTCGATCAAAGCACCAGCCGCATCAGCGGGCGACCGGCCTTGCGTTCCACCAACCGCTCGAAACCCGCCTTCTCGAAGACCCGCGACGAGCCGACGAACAGGCCGATCGAGCGCGAATCGCGAGACAGATCTATCGGACAAGCCTCGAGCAGCCGCGCACCGTTGTGGCGGGCGAAATCGATGCCGCCTTCGACGAGGCGATGCGTGATCCCCCTGCCGCGCGCCTTGCCGCGGATGAAGAAGCAGGAGATCGCCCAGACGGCCGGATCCGCCGCGTCGGCAGGGTCGACCGGCGCCGACCCCCTGCCCTGATTGTTCCATTCGGGCACGTCGGCGCGCGGTCCGATCTGCATCCAGCCAACCGCCTGACCATCCTCGAATGCCAGCAGGCCCGGCGGCGGGCCGGCTTCGATACGCGCCTTGATGTGGTCCTTGTTGCGTTCCCGGCTGCTCTCGCGGCGCATCGCCGGCGCCAGCCGGAAATGCGTGCACCAGCAGCCGTAGCAGGCGCCTTGCTTGCCGAAGAGGTCCTCGAATTCCGCCCAAAGCTCAGGCGCAAGCGGCGCTATGGTCGTGCTCATGCGTTCTCCCCAGGCCAGCCTTGTCGCTGGCCTTGCACTGTCGTACCATTGCTTCTGTTCTCTTTATGTTCGCAGCGATGGCGGCCCCTGTCAACAATCCCGATCACGGTTTTTGCCGCGACTGCCTGATGTTTCAGCGCAGCCAGACGCGCCGCTGCGAGCGCTGCGGCAGCCCTCGGCTTGCGCGTCATGCCGAGCTTTACCGGCTGCATCTGGCCCATATCGATTGCGACGCCTTCTACGCGGCAATCGAAAAGCGCGACAATCCGGCGCTCAAGGACAAGCCGCTGATCATCGGCGGCGGCAAGCGCGGCGTCGTCTCCACCGCATGCTATATCGCCCGCATCCAGGGCGTGCGGTCGGCTATGCCGATGTTCAAGGCGCTCGAAGCCTGCCCCGAGGCGGTGGTCATCAGCCCCAACATGGAAAAATACGTCCGCGTCGGCCGCGAAGTGCGCGCCATGATGCAGGCGCTGACGCCGCTGGTCGAGCCGCTGTCGATCGACGAGGCGTTTCTCGACCTCGCCGGCACCGAACGGCTGCACGGCCTGCCACCCGCTGTGGTGCTGGCGCGCTTTGCGCTGGCGGTCGAGAAGGAGATCGGCATCACCGTTTCGGCCGGCCTGTCCTACTGCAAGTTCCTCGCCAAGATAGCGTCTGATTTTCGCAAGCCGCGCGGCTTCTCGGTCATCGGCGAAGCCGAGGCGGTCGGCTTCCTGGCGGCGCAGCCGGTGACCATGATCTGGGGCGTCGGCAAGGCGTTCAACGCCACGCTGGAGCGCGACGGCATCCGCACCATCGGCCAGTTGCAGCAGATGGATCGTGGCGATCTGATGCGCCGCTACGGCACGATGGGCGACCGGCTCTACCACCTTTCGCGCGGCGAGGACGTCCGCCGCGTCGATCCCGACCAGGATGCCAAGAGCGTATCGGCCGAAACCACTTTCGACACCGATATCGCGTCGCTGGACGAGCTGGTCGCGGTGCTAAGGGGGCTTTCGGAAAAGGTCTCGGCACGGCTGAAAAAATCAAGCATCGCCGGTCGCACCGTGGTGCTGAAGCTGAAGACCCAGGATTTCAAGCTGCGCACGCGCAATCGCCAGCTCGGCGACCCGACCCGGCTCGCCGACCGCATCTTCCAGACCGGGGTGGAGCTTCTGCGCAAGGAAACCGACGGCACGAAATATCGGCTGCTCGGCATCGGCGTCAGCGACCTCTCGGACGACGACAAGGCCGACCCGCCCGATCTGGTCGACATCCAATCGCGCAAGCGCGCCATGGCCGAAGGCGCCATCGATGCCCTGCGCGACAAGTTCGGCCGCAAGGCAGTGGAAACCGGCTACACATTCGGCAAGGGCCGCGACGCCCATCCGCCGGAGCCGCTTGAGGATTAGGTGCGCTGCAAGTCTATTCTGCTCGTCACCACGCTCTTGCCGGTTTTCGGGTCGGTGTCGATGACGGTCAGCCGGATGCCGTTCTTACCTCTCTTCTCGACCGTCATCCGCGCCTTGCGGTCGCCATTGACCTCCTTGGCCCAGCGGATGCCTAGATTGATAGCGTTGCCCGAACGGCTGCCGTTCAGCTGTGCCGGCCCTGTACGAGAGCCGACATAGGTGCCGCTGTATTTCGCACCCGTGACCTTCAGATTGGCGCTGATGGCCCGCGACACCACGACGAAACCGCGGCAATTTCCATCCAGCGATAGCGAGGTTGAGGTCGCATTCGACTTGAAGCTGCACGATACGCTGACGTTCGGCACATCCGTGGTTACCTGGACAGTGCCCTTGCCGGCGAAATTGCCCTTGAACGACTGGAGAAATTTGGTTTCGTCGGCATGGGCCGTGCCTGCCGCGGCCACGAGACAGCCAGCAAGCGCGAGTTTCGCGAATGATCTCATTAAAACTCTCCTTGACGGTGCCGGAAGGCAGTTCCGCAGAGCACGAGGGGAAGTATCGGGACTTAACGCCCCTTGCCATTTCAGGTTCCTCCCGCAACATGACTGTTGCGACATCCAGCCAGTCGCGACTGGCCCAGAAGAAGGCAGCAGCTAGCGATTGCGGCAGAAGCCCTGGCCTGCGACATAGCGCGGATGGCACCCACCCCTTCGATTCCAAAGGCCGCGTTCTGGATGGCGCTGTCAATTGCCTCGTTCCTGGCGATGTCGGTCGCCGGCCGCGCCACGACAGCCGAGCTCAATGTCTTCCAGGTGCTGGAACTGCGCTCGGTGATCGGCTTCTTCATCCTTCTGCCGCTGGTGATGACGAGTGGCGGCTTTCAAGCCATGCGCACGCAGCGCCCTATTGCCCATATCGCCCGCAACGTCATCCATTACACTGGCCAGGCGGCCTGGCTCTACGCACTGACGCTGATCCCGCTGGCCGTGCTGATCTCGATCGAATTCACCACGCCGATCTGGACGGCGCTTCTGGCCGTTGGCTTCCTTGGCGAAAGGCTGAACCGGCCCAAGCTGGCAGCGATCGCGCTGGGGCTGATCGGCGTGGTGATCATCGTGCGCCCCGGTGTCGGCTCGGTCGATCCGGGGCATCTCATCGTGCTCGGTGCCGCCGTCTGCTTCGGCATCTCGGTGGTCATGGTCAAGTCGCTGACACGCACGGACAGCGTCGTGCGCATCATCTTCTGGATGCTGATCATACAGTCGGCGGTCGGCCTCGTTCCGGCACTCTCTACATGGCGCAACCCGCCGCTGGAACTGTGGCCATGGATCATGCTGATCGCCTTCAGCGGCATGTCTTCGCATTTCTGCATGGCCCGCGCGCTCGGCTATGCCGACGCGACCGTCATCTCGCCGATGGATTTCCTGCGCGTGCCGCTATCGGCGCTGATCGGCTGGCTGCTCTATAGCGAGCAGATCGACGCTTTTACCGCCGGCGGCGCACTGCTGATCCTGATGGGAAATCTGCTCAATCTTCAGCGCAGGCCGATAAAGCCGGCCGAAGTGGCGGCGTCGTAGTCCCGCCGGCCGTCAGTTCCCTTCGTCGGGTATGTTGAGAAGATGGCCGCAGGCTTTGCAATGCACGGCGTCCGGCTCGTGCCGCCGCAAGCCGCACTGCGGACAGGGAAACAACACCTTGGCTGGCCGGAAGATCGCCTGAGCCAGTCTGACAAACAGCGATATGCCGATGATCATGGTGACGATTGCCGTCAGCTTGCCGGCCATGCCCGGCAGCACGATGTCGCCGAAGCCGGTGGTCGTCACCGTGGCGACGGTGAAATAAAGCGCGTCGATATAGTTTTCCAGGCCGGCGCCAGTGCGGAAGAAGAACGTGTAAACGAAGCCGGTGATGACGAACAGGAAGGTCAAAAGGTTGATGACCGCGTGGCTGGCCTCGCGCCACGGTCTCAGGCCGCGCATCTCCAAATGCCGCCAGAGCGAACCGCTGCGCGACAGGGACCACAGCCGCAGGATGCGCAGGAAGGCGAGATTGGCGAACGCCGTCGGCATCAGCAGCGTCAAAAGGATGAAGACATCGACCCACGACGTCGGCTGCTTCATCAGCCGCAGCATGTTTCTGGAGGCAAGCAGCCGGGCGACCAGGTCCGCGGCGACAAGCGCGGCCGCCGAATAATCGAGCCAGAGGAAGGACGGCTTGTCCTGAAGAACCGGCGTCGCGATGAAGAAGGCGATGATGGCGAGGTCGATGACGACGGCCACCAGTTGAAACCGGAAAGCGGCCGGCGTGCGCCCATGATAGAGCCTGCGCAGCCTGTCACGCAGCCGCGCCAAGGTTGAAGCGTCCCGCGAACCGTCCTTGTCTGCCGACTTCATGGCAATTGCGTCAAGAGCCGCCCGGCAAACCGCCTCTTGCCGGGAAGAGCGGCGATCACACCAACTCCACTTCGACCACGCCCGGCACCGCGCGCATCGCCGAGGCGATCTGTGGCGAGATCCGGTAGCGGTTGGGCAGCTCTATCTCGATTTCTCCCTCGCCCTCCTCTTTGATCAGCACGAAACTGACCTGCCCCTCGCCCCTGACGGCAAGTTGGCCAGCCAGCGTGTTGATCGGCGAGGCGTTGCGCACGAAGATGCGCAGTGCCTTCTGGATTCGGCTTGCCTCGTCCTCCAGCGACTGCACACTATTGATGCGCAGATTGACGCCTTCCGGCCTGTCTTCGGCCGCAACCGTGATAACGACCGAGCGGCCGGCCTCGAGCAGGTCGCGATATTGCGCCAGTCCTTCGGAAAACAGCACGGCTTCGTACTGGCCTGACGTATCGGAGAAGGCGATGACGCCCATCTTGTTGCCGGTGCGCGTCTTGCGTTCCTGCTTGGATGTTACCGTGCCGGCCAAGCGGCCGGCGGCGGCACCGCGTTTGACAGCCGCCGAAAACTCAGCCCATGTCTGCACCCGCATCTTCTGCAGGGCCGCCTTGTACTCGTCGAGCGGGTGCGCCGAAAGATAGAAGCCGACCACCTGGAATTCACGGTGCAGCCGGTCGGCGGCGAGCCACGGCTCTGTCGCCGGCAGATTGAGTGCCTGCGACTGGGCGCCGAGCGATGCGCCGAAGATGTCGTGCTGTCCGGAAACCGCGTTCTGCTGCGCCAGCGACGCCAGCCCCATCATGCGCTCCACGCCCGCCATCATCGACGCGCGGTCGTGGCCGAAGCAGTCGAGCGCGCCGGCCATGATCAGGCTTTCGAAGACGCGCTTGCCGACGATCTTGGGATCGACCCGCTCGCAGAAATCGGCGAGGTTCTTGAACGGCTTTTCACCACGCTGGGCAACGATGTGCTCGACCGCCGCATCGCCGACGCCCTTGAGCGCTGCCAGCGAATAGTAGATGCGGTTCTCACCGACCTCGAAGGGGCGAAAGCTCGATATCACCGAGGGCGCCAGAACCTCGATGCCAAGGCGCAGCGCGTCCTGGCGGAAATCGGCTAGCTTGTCGGTGTTGCCCATGTCGAGCGTCATCGACGCCGCCAGGAACTCGACCGGATAATGCGCCTTGAGATAGGCGGTCTGGTATGAAACCACTGCATAGGCGGCCGCATGCGATTTGTTGAAACCATAGTCGGCGAACTTGGCCAGCAGGTCGAAAATGAAGTCGGCTTGCGGCTTGCCGACGCCACGCTCGACCGCGCCTGAGACGAAGCGCTCGCGCTGCTTGTCCATCTCGGCGCGGATCTTCTTGCCCATGGCGCGGCGCAGCAGATCGGCTTCGCCGAGCGAGTAGCCGGACAGCTCCTGCGCGATCTGCATCACCTGTTCCTGGTAGACGATGACGCCTTGCGTCTCCTTCACCAGATGGTCGATCTTGGGATGGATCGAGGCCATCTCCTCCTCGCCATGCTTGCGGGCGTTGTAGGTCGGAATGTTCTCCATCGGCCCCGGCCGGTAGAGCGCAACCAGCGCGATGATGTCCTCGATGCAGTCGGGCCGCATGCCGATCAGCGCCTTGCGCATGCCGGCGCTTTCCACCTGGAACACGCCGACCACCTCGCCGCGCGACAGCATGGCGTAGGTCTCGGGATCGTCGAGCGGGATGGTCGCCAGGTCGATCTCGATGCCGCGCCGGCGGATCAGCTTCACCGCCGTCTCCAGCACGGTCAGCGTCTTTAGGCCGAGGAAGTCGAACTTCACCAGTCCGGCCTGCTCGACATATTTCATGTTGAACTGGGTGACGGGCATGTCCGAGCGCGGATCGCGGTACATCGGCACCAGTTCCGACAGCGGGCGATCGCCGATGACGATGCCGGCGGCGTGCGTCGAGGCATGGCGGTAAAGACCTTCCAGCTTCTGCGCCATGTCAAGCAGCGTCTGGACGATCGGCTCCCTCTCTGCCTCTTCGGCAAAGCGCGGCTCGTTGGCGATGGCGTCGGCGAGCTTGACCGGATTGGCCGGATTCTGCGGCACCATCTTGGACAGCTTGTCGACCTGGCCGTAGGGCATCTGCAGCACGCGGCCGACGTCGCGCAGCACGGCGCGAGCCTGCAGCGTACCGAAGGTGATGATCTGGCCGACCTGGTCGCGGCCGTATTTCTGCTGGACGTAGCGGATGACCTCCTCGCGCCTATCCTGGCAGAAGTCGATGTCGAAGTCGGGCATCGACACGCGATCGGGATTGAGGAAGCGCTCGAACAGAAGCGAGAAGCGCAGCGGATCGATGTCGGTGATGGTCGTCGAATAGGCAACCAGCGAGCCTGCGCCCGAACCACGTCCCGGCCCGACCGGAATGCCTTGCGCCTTGGCCCATTTGATGAAGTCGGCAACGATCAGGAAGTAGCCGGGAAACTTCATCTTGGTGATGATGCCAAGCTCGAAATTCAACCGCTCGCGATATTGCTCGACCGTATAGCCTGATGTCGGGCCATGCATGGCCAGGCGCGCGTCGAGCCCCTCATGCGCCTGGCGGGCCAGTTCGTCGGCTTCCGCCTGCACGGCGGCGTCATTGTCGGCGACATCGCCGCCGGTGAAGCGCGGCAGGATCGGATTGCGATTCCTGGGATAATAGGAGCAGCGCAGCGCGATCTCGACAGTGTTGTCGATCGCTTCCGGCAGGTCGGCAAAGAGCCTTGCCATATCGGCCTGGCTGCGCAGGAAATTGTCCGGCGACAGCCGGCGACGATTGTCGGCGGCCACGACCGATCCCTCGGCAATGGCGATCAGCGCGTCATGTGCGTCATAGTCGTCGCGAGAGGAAAAAAACGCCTCGTTGGTGGCGACCAGAGGCAGTTCATGGGCATAGGCGAGATCGATCGAGGATTTCTCGATCACGCGATCATAACCGGAAACCCGGTCCAGTTCGACATAGAGCCGGTCGCCGAACATCGCCTTGAGGGTCAAAAGCCGGGCTTCGGCCAGATCGCGGCGATCTTCCTTGAGCGCGGTGCCGATCGGTCCGCGCGGCCCACCGCTGAGACAGATCAATCCGTCACAAAAGCCTTCCATCATTTCCGTGGTCAGGTGCACGGCTTCACCCGGCGGTGTTTCGAGGTAGACGCGGCTGACCAGCCTGACCAGGTTGGAATAGCCGGCTTCGGTCGCGGCGAGCAGGACCACCGGCCGCATATCCGGACCCTGCCGCCTGCGGTCGCGCTGGCCGTCGCTGTTTTCGCCGGAAAACGCGAGCGCCGTCTGGCAGCCGATGATCGGCTGGATGCCGTCCTTCACCGCTTTCTGCGCGAATTCCAGGGCGCCGAACAGATTGTTGGTGTCAGTGACGGCAATGGCGGGGGCTTCGTCCTTGACCGCATGAGCCACCACCTTGCCGATCTGCAAGGCGCCTTCCAGGAGCGAATATGCCGAATGCACGCGCAAATGGACGAAGGGCCGCGCCGGCGCCTCGGGCCGCGCGGCAGCAATCGCTGCTTCGCGCTTCAAGGGATCGCGGGGAAGTTTTTCGTCGGCCATGGTGCTGCGTGAAGGTCCCTGAGTCGATAGAGATGTATTGTCCGGGACCGCGCGATGCCAGTCCAGCACAAACCATTGCTGATCAAAGGCCGCTTCCCGGCTAGCCTTACGCAAACTCCATGATCACCGCGTCGACAGCCAGGCTGTCGCCCGGTTTGGCGTTGAGTTTGGAGACGACAAGGTCGCGTTCAGCACGCAGCACATTTTCCATCTTCATCGCTTCGACCACCGCCAATGTCTCGCCGGCCTTGACCTCCTGGCCTTCGGCAACGGCAATCGACACGACAAGGCCAGGCATCGGGCAAAGCAGCAGGTTCGACGTGTCCGGCGCTACCTTTTCGGGCATCAGCCTTTCCAGCTCGGCGGTGCGCGGCAGCATGGCGCGCGCGGTCACCGACATACCCTTCCAGGCAATGCGAAAGCCATTGGCAACCGGTCTGACCTGAGCCGCGACCTTGCGCGTGCCGACCGTGCCGCGCCATATCAGATCGCCCGGCCGCCAGTCGGACGAAACGGTCAGCGCTTTTCCGCCCTCAATCGACAGATCGACTTCCATCGGAATAGAAATCATGCCCTCGATGATCGACGCCGACAGATAGTCTTCGCCGAGCTTCACCACCCAGTCGCGCTTCAGCGCTCCAGAATGCGGCGCCAGGCGCCCGCCCAGCCGGTCTAGCCGGTCACGTCGCAGCAGTTCCACCGCGGTCGCGATCGACGCCAGCACGGCTTTCTCGTCGTCGTTCGGTACGACCGGCGCGAAGCCGCCGGGATATTCCTCCGATATGAAAGCGGTCGATATCCGCCCTTCCCGCCAACGCGGATGCTGCATCAAGGCAGCCAGGAACGGAATGTTGTGCTCGATACCGTCGACGACGAAGCTGTCGAGCGCTTCCGACATGGCATCGATGGCTTCCAGACGCGTCGGCGCCCAGGTGCACAGCTTGGCGAGCATCGGATCGTAGAACATCGAGATTTCGGAGCCTTCGGTGACGCCGGTGTCGTTGCGGATGACGACATCGCCGAATTGTCCTTCCTCGGGCGGTCGGTAGCGCGTCAGCCGGCCGATCGAAGGCAGGAAATTGCGGTAAGGGTCTTCGGCGTAGAGCCGGCTTTCCACTGCCCAGCCGTTCAGTTTGACGTCGCTTTGCTTCAGGCCAAGCTTTTCGCCGGCCGCGACGCGGATCATCTGCTCGACCAGATCGATGCCCGTGACGAGTTCTGTCACCGGATGCTCGACCTGCAATCGTGTATTCATTTCAAGGAAATAGAAGTTCTTGTCCTTGTCGACGATGAATTCGACCGTGCCGGCGCTCTGGTAGTCGACGGCCCGGGCCAGCGCCACCGACTGCTCGCCCATGGCCTTGCGTGTCGCGGCGTCCAGGAATGGCGACGGCGCCTCTTCGGCGACCTTCTGGTTGCGTCGCTGGATCGAGCATTCGCGCTCGCCGAGATAGAGCGCGTTGCCATGCGCGTCGGCCAGCACCTGGATTTCGATGTGGCGCGGATCGACGACGAACTTCTCGATGAAGAGACGATCGTCGCCGAACGAGCTCTTGGCTTCCGAGCGCGCGCGGTCGAAGCCGTCGCGCACTTCGGCCTCGCTCCAGGCGATGCGCATGCCCTTGCCGCCGCCGCCGGCCGAAGCCTTGATCATCACGGGATAGCCGATCTCGCCGGCGATCTTTTCGGCATGGTCGGCATTCTCGATGACGCCGAGCCAGCCGGGCACGGTGGAAACCTTGGCGGCGTTGGCGAACTTCTTCGATTCGATCTTGTCGCCCATCGCCTTTATGGCCTTGGGCTTCGGGCCGATGAAAATGATGCCTTCCGCTTCCAGCGCCTCGCAGAAGGCCGCCCGCTCGGACAGGAATCCGTAGCCGGGATGCACGGCCTGGGCCCCCGTTTCCTTGCAGGCGGCGATGATCTTTTCCGGGACGAGATAGCTCAGCGCGGCTGGCGAGGGCCCGAGATGCACCGCCTCGTCGGCCATCTCGACATGCACGGCATCGCGATCGGCATCGGAATAAACGGCAACCGTGGCGATGCCCATCTTGCGCGCCGTCTTGATTACGCGGCAGGCAATTTCGCCGCGATTGGCGATCAGGATCTTGGTGAACATGCGAAATGTCATCCCTCGGGTCGGCCGTTCCTTTTATGGCCTGTGCTTGCAGGGTCAAGCCGACCATGCAATTCAGTGCCCTTCAATAGACTTGCGATTCCAAATTCATCGCTGTGGCCCAGTCGGGGAGCCAGCTGCCAGTTGATCGTGTCGGCAAAACCTGAAACCTTGGAAAAAAATCCGCATTGGAGGACGCCTGATGAAAACCCGCGCCGCTGTCGCAGTCGCCGCCGGAAAGCCGCTGGAGATCATGGAGGTCGACCTCGACGGGCCGCGTGAGGGGGAAGTTCTGGTCGAGATCAAGGCGACAGGCATCTGCCACACCGACGAATTCACGCTGTCGGGCGCCGATCCGGAAGGTCTGTTTCCGGCGATTCTGGGCCATGAGGGCGCCGGCGTCGTCGTCGATATCGGCAAGGGGGTCACCTCGCTCAAGAAGGGCGACCATGTCATCCCGCTCTACACACCCGAATGCCGCCAGTGCCCTTCCTGCCTGTCCAGAAAGACCAATCTGTGCACGGCCATCCGCGCCACCCAGGGCCAAGGCCTGATGCCGGATGGTTCATCGCGCTTCTCGATCGGCAAGGACAAGATCTTCCACTACATGGGCTGCTCGACTTTCTCCAACTTCACCGTGCTGCCCGAGATAGCACTTGCCAAGGTCAACCCGGACGCGCCCTTTGACAAGATCTGCTACATCGGCTGCGGCGTCACCACCGGCATCGGGGCTGTGATCAACACCGCCAAGGTCGAGATCGGCGCCACCGCGGCCGTCTTCGGCCTCGGTGGCATCGGCCTCAATGTCATTCAGGGCCTGAAACTTGCCGGCGCCGACATGATCATCGGCGTCGATTTGAACAACGACAAGAAGGAGTGGGGCGAGCGGTTCGGCATGACGCATTTCGTCAATCCGAAGGAGATCGACGGCGATGTCGTGCCCTACCTCGTCAACATGACCAAGCGCGGCGCCGACCAGATCGGCGGCGCCGACTACACATTCGACTGCACCGGCAGCACCAAGGTGATGCGTCAGGCGCTCGAAGCCTCGCATCGCGGCTGGGGCAAGTCGGTCGTTATCGGCGTCGCGGGTGCCGGCCAGGAGATCTCGACGCGGCCGTTCCAGCTGGTCACCGGCCGCACCTGGATGGGGACCGCGTTCGGTGGCGCGCGCGGCCGCACCGACGTGCCGAAGATCGTCGACTGGTACATGGACGGCAAGATCCAGATCGACCCTATGATCACCCATACGCTGAAGCTCGAGGACATCAACAAGGGTTTCGATCTCATGCATGAGGGTAAATCGATCAGAAGCGTCGTGGTTTACTGAGGAAGACCAAGGCCGCCGCCCAACCGGCCCCGACCTCCGTGGTTAACAATGGGAGGAGAAAAGAAACATGAGCGAACTCCCCGCCATTCTCGTCGATGCAGACGCCTGCCCGGTCAAGGCCGAGGTCGAAAAAGTGGCCGACCGGCATGGCGTCGTTGTCACCTACGTCTCCAACGGCGGCCTGCGGCCATCGCGCGATCCGATGGTCCGCAATGTCGTGGTCTCCAAGGGCGCTGATGCCGCCGACGACTGGATCGTCGACAATGCACGCACCAACGACATTGTGATCACCGCCGACATTCCGCTGGCCGCCCGCGCGGTGGCGCTTGGCGCGCATGTGCTTGGACCCACGGGGCGTCCTTTCACGCCGGAAACGATCGGCATGGCGGTGGCGATGCGTGACCTGAAGCAGCATCTGCGCGAGACAGGCGAAAGCAAGGGCTACAATGCCAGCTTCGCCCCGCAGGACCGCTCGCGCTTTCTCGGCGAACTCGACCGCATCTTGCGGCGGGCGCTCAAATCCGCCACACCGGACTAGAAACCGAGCGCCATCCAAGGTTGGAACCGACATGGCTGCCGAAACCCCGATGAAGTCTCCCATGCAGCGCCACATGCTGTTCGCGGTGTCGGCCTGCGTTGGCGTTTTTGCGCTCCTCGTGGCATTGCTGCTGCACGCCCCGCTCGCCTATTCGATCGGCGCCAACGCGTTCTTTGCCGCCTATGTCATTCTCGTCGTCGCCCAGATGCCGAAGTTCACCGGCAAATATCTGAGCAGGAATGCGCGCGCCACCGACCAGCCGGTGCTGGTCATCTTCGCTGTGACGCTTGTCGTCGTCGGCGTTGCCGTCATCTCATTGTTCCTGCTGATCAATCAGAAGGACAGAAACCATCCTATAGAGCTCATCTTCGCGCTGCTGTCGATCCCGCTCGGCTGGTTCACAATCCATGCCATGGCAGCGCTCCATTATGCCCATGTCTACTGGATGGACGGCGATGCGGTGGATGGCGAGACCAGGAAGAAAATCCCGGTCGGCGGGCTGCTGTTCCCAGGTGACAAACGGCCGGAAGGCTGGGATTTCCTGTACTTCTCGACGGTGATCGGCATGACCGCACAGACCGCCGATACCAACATCTCGACAACGCATATGCGTCGTGTCGTGCTTGTCCATTCGATCCTGTCGTTTTTCTTCAACACGGTGATCGTCGCCGCCGCCGTCAATCTCGCCGTCAGCCTGGGCGGCCCGTAATAAATCCGTGATCGGATGAAACATCGGTTTGGATCGCGACGTATCAGGAGGACAATGAACGCGCAGGCCATGCCGCTAGGCCGGGAGACGAAACACGATGGAATCCGTTGCCAGAAGCCAATCCGCCGCCGATCCAGGCGCTTCTGCGTCGAACGACAAAACGCTGATCTATCGCCAGTCGCGCTGGACGCGGCTGACGCATTGGCTCTGGGCCATCTCGCTGTTCTTCATGCTGCTGTCCGGCCTGCAGATCTTCAATGCTCGTCCTCAGCTCTATATCGGCAAAGAGTCGGGCTTCGACTACAACAACACCATCTTCGCCATCGGCGCCGAGAACTCCGATGCGGGTCCGCGCGGCTACACGGAAATCTTCGGGCATCGCTTCGACACCACCGGTGTGCTCGGCTGGTCGGGGCCGGCAGGCCAGGAGACGTCCCGCGCCTTCCCATCCTGGGCGACCATCCCCTCCTACTATGATCTCGGCACCGCGCGCGTCATCCATTTCTTCTTTGCCTGGATACTCATTACGACGTTGATGGTCTGGTTTGTCGCCAGCACCGTGAACGGCCATCTGCGGCGCGATCTCGCGCCACGCCTCGACGACTTGAAACGACTACCGCAAGACATCGTCGACCACGCCAAGCTCAAATTCCACCACACGCGCGAATACAACACACTGCAGAAGATGGCCTATGGCGGCGTGCTGTTCTTGTTGTTGCCACTGATGATCATCACCGGCCTGGCGATGTCGCCAAGCATGAACGCGGTACTGCCGTTCCTCAACGATCTGCTCGGTGGCCGGCAGACGGCACGCACCATCCATTTCACCGTCATGGTGCTGCTGGTCGCCTTCTTCGTCGTCCATATCCTGATGATCCTGGCCGCCGGCCCGATCAACGAATTGCGCTCGATCATCACCGGCTGGTATCGCACCGATCCTCCCGCGCAGGACAACAAACCCGTCGAGAGGAGTGCGTGACATGGCGAAATTTGAGATCAGCCGCCGCAAATTCCTGACCGGTGCCAGCCTCGGCGCCTCCGGCATCATGCTGTCGGGCTGCGATGCCTTCGACAGCCAGCTAAGCATCGGCAGCGGCCTGCGCAGTTTCCTCGAAAACGCCAATGGCCTGACATACCGGGCGCAACGCCTGCTTGCCGGACGCGATGCGCTGGCGCCGGAATTCACCGACGCCGACATCCGCCAGCCGCAGCGGCCGAACGGCGTCACCGCACCCGATGACGATGTTTACAAAGGTCTGCTCGCCAACAACTTCGCCGACTGGCGGCTGGAGGTTTCAGGCCTTGTCGAAAAGCCGCTGTCACTCAGCCGCGAGCAGCTTCAGAACATGCCGAGCCGCACGCAGATCACCCGCCATGACTGCGTCGAAGGCTGGAGCTGTATCGCCAAATGGACCGGCACGCCGCTGTCGCTGGTGCTGGACCAGGCGGTGGTCAAACCGCAGGCACGCTATGTCATGTTCCATTGCCTCGACACGATCGACCGCAGCCTGTCGGGCGACATCAAATATTACGGCAGTATCGACCTGATCGATGCCCGTCACCCGCAGACGATCCTTGCCTACGGCCTGAACGGCAAGCCGCTGCCGGTCGAGAACGGCGCGCCGATGCGCGTCCGCGTCGAGCGCCAGCTCGGCTACAAGATGCCAAAATATCTCTACAAGATCGAGTTGGTCGACGGCTTTGCCGATGTCGGCGGCGGTCGGGGCGGCTATTGGGAAGACAATGGCTACGACTGGTATGGCGGGATCTGAACCGCATGCCGCTAACGTCGCGGATATAAAGCGGCCAGCTTACAGCGAGCGGCGAAACAGTTCGCCCTTTTCGGCAATCTGCTCACCGATGCCGCCGAGCCGCAGCATGTGCCAGGCAAGGGCGTGATTGCTCGAGGTTACCGGTTTCCCCAGGTCCTTCTCGACCTCCTCGATGATGCGGGCAACGCGCATGCTGGTGCAGGACACGAACACGGCCTCACAGTCGCTCGACGCGCCGATTTCCAGGATGGCCTGCTTGACCGACGCCGGCGTGATGCGCGCAACGACATTGTCGTCCGCCTCATTGAAGGAGCCCATGACCGGAATATCCATCCCCCGCGCCATCAGCGATGCACGCAGGGAGTGATTTATTTTCGCCAAATAAGGGGTGAGCAGCGCTATCCGCGAGACGCCCAGAGCCTTCAGCGCCGCCCGCGCCGCGGTCACCGGGTTGGTCACCTGCACCCCTGGCAGCACCTCGTGAACGCGCGCCGCAACCTTGTCCTCGCCGATGACAAGCGCTCCCGAGGTGCAGGCAAAGCCGATCACATCGAACTTGACGTCGGGCAACAGGCCGACCGTGCCGGGGATCACCGCCGACATTTTCATCAGGTTCTCCGGCGTGATCTCGACGTCGCTGTAGAGCCGCGCCTCGTACAGCGCGATGTCGCGCGCCGGCAGCGCATAGCGGAATTCATCCTCGATGGTCTGGTCGGTCCGCAGCACGAGCAGGCCGAGATTGGCGCGGGTGCCGATACCGTCATCGGTCTTGAAGGGAATGTGTTCCTTGTCGAGGACAAGCGTGTCGTCGGCACGGCTAACCGGGGCGTCCATGGTGCAGTCCCCTTCCTGATGCCAATCAGAATTGTCGACAATAGAAACGACAACATAGCCGAGCGTGTCAAGAGCTCCGTTCCGATTTAAAAACCCGGGAAATAGCGGAATTCTGAGATTGAGTGAGTCGTCCATCAGCCGTCCACCCATGCGCCGTTGACAATGACCAGCGTCTGCCTATTGAATTGTCGACAACAGGAACGACAGCCATTGGGACGGCAATGCGCGTATTGATTTTGGGCGGGGGCGTGGTCGGGATCACCACTGCCTATCAGTTGCAAAAGGACGGCCACGCGGTCACCGTTCTCGAGCAGGCACCGCAGGTGGCCGAGGGCGCTAGCTGGGCAAATGCCGGCATGATCGCGCCTGGCCATTCCTTCGTCTGGTCATCGCCAGCCGCCCCGAAAATCCTGCTGAAGTCGCTGTTCCAGAAGGACCAGGCGCTTCGTTTCAAACTTTCCGCCGATCCGCATCTCTACAGCTGGTCGCTGCGCTTCCTCATGCAATGCACGGCCGCCAGGGCGCGCCGCAACACCCTCCTCAAACATCGGCTCGCGGTCCATTCCCAATCGGTCCTGCAGGCGGTCGTCAGGGAGGAAGCGATAGAATACGACAGGACGTCGGCCGGCATTCTTTACTTCCACCGAAGCCGTGAGGCGCTCGACAAGGGCGTCGCCAACATGCGCCTGCTGGAAGCCGACGGCCAGGAGATCCGCATTGTCGACGCGCAGGAAATCGTTGATCGCGAGCCGGCGCTGGCTTCGTCACGCGGCAGCATTGCCGGCGGCATAGTGTGTCCGACCGACGAAACCGGCGACGCCGCCAAGTTCACGCGCGCAATGGCGGCCATCGTCGAAACGAGGGGCGGCAAGATCCTGACAGGCACCAGGATCGTCGGGATAGAGCGCAGGAACGACGCGATCACCCGGGTCGTCACCGACAAGGGAGAAATCCTGGCCGACGCCTACGTTCTGTGTCTGGGCGCGGAAAGCCCGATCCTTGCCCGCAAGATCGGCCTTGGTCTGCCGATCTACCCGATCAAGGGTTATTCCCTGACCATTCCCATCGTCGACCAGGCCCTGGCTCCAAAGCTGCCGGTTATCGATGAGCACAATCTCGTTGCCATCACGCCGATGGGCGATCGCATCCGCGTCACCGCCACCGCGGAATTCGCAGGCTATGATCGCAGCCACAAGTCTTCGGATTTTGCCTTCATGAAGCGCGTCACGCAGGAGCTGTTTCCACGCGGTATCGCCTATGATCGCGCCGAGATGCGGGCCTGTCTGAGACCCATGACGCCCGACAATCTGCCGATCCTTGGCCTGCGCAACATCAAAAACCTCTGGCTGAACACCGGCCACGGCCATATCGGCTGGACGATGGCGCATGGATCGGCCCGCATCGTCGCCGATCTGATCGCCGGCCGGGCCGCGCCGATCGCCCTCGACGGCATCCTTCCCACACAGGCGCGGTTCGTCAAACCAAGCACCGCAAAGGCTTGACCGACGCCATGCTCCGACCGACCAGGCAAACCAACCAGGACAACAGCGCGGCGTCAGCGTCCAAGCCGATCAAAACCGGCCCACGTGTCTATGAAGAGATCCGCCGCATGGCGATGGACTATCGCTTCAAGCCGAACGAACGCATCAACGAAGTGGCGCTTGCCGCGAGGCTGAATGTTAGCCGCAGCCCCATCCGGGAGGCCCTCCAGCGGCTGGTCACGGAGGGACTCATCACCTTCCAGACCAATCGCGGTTTCTTTTGCCGCGGCTTCGATGTCGACGAGATCGTCAATCTTTCCGACGTGCGGGCGGTGCTCGAGGAGCGCTCCGTCAGGCTGGCGATCCAGCGCGCGACAAATGAAGAGCTTGCCGCGCTCGTCGACTGGTGGACGCTCACCATGGCGCGCGCCGACTCGTTTTCCAGCGCCGAGCTGACCGCCAGGGACGAGGAGTTTCACATCCGCATCGCCAGGCTGTCAGGCAATCCCGAACTGGCGCGCATGCTCGAAGGCGTCAACACGCGCATCCAATTCGTTCGCAAGATCGAAGTGGAGAAGCACCGGCGACTGTCGACGACCTACACCGAACATAGCGAAATCGCCCGAGCCATGGTAGCCCGCGATGCCGACAGCGCGGCCAGGCTCATGCATGACCACATCGAAATCAGTGTCGCCGATGCCATGTCGACCGTTCGGGAAGGCCTGGCCCGGATATACGTCGACGTCGACCAGATCTGACCAGCAACCCGGATCTGATTAGGAATCCCTGGTCGGTCAGGCAACCTTGTCGAGCAGCGGCCTGAGCGCCGGATGGATTTCCGGCGAGGCGTGCTTGATCAGCGTCAGAAGCGCGCGTTCGTTCTCGTAAAGAGGCCTGTCGACGCCAATATGTTCGATCAGCCAGCCGGCTTCGCCGGCATCAATCGTCTCGGCGCGGCGTGCCAGGGCCTCGGCCGCCCTGTTCTTGGCCTCCCACTCGGCCTCGATGTCGCCTGGAGACCGGTAGGCTTCCATGATGCCGGCAAGGCCGCCGGAGATCATGCGGCTGAAGAAGCCGCCGATTTCCGGATCGGCATGTTCGAGGAAGGCATCACGGCGCAGCGCCACATCGCGCGTCGGTGCTTCGTAACCCGCCGAGCACATGACGAAATTGGCGATCGCCTTGACGAACAGCTCGTTCCAGGACGGATCGTTGTGTCCTTGAGCAGTGCGCTCGTTGATCTTGAACAGCACCTCGGCCTCGGCGCGCGTGATGGCGATGTTGCCGTCGCCGCCATGGGCATGGAGGATCCGGCGCAGCAGCTCGACCTCCGCCTTTGCGATGAGGCCCGGAGTCAGCGCGCCGTCGAGCATCAGCGGCCCCTTGCCGTCGATGACGGCATGCGCCACCTGCTCCAGCGCATACACACAAAGCTGGCTCGGCGACGATTTCGCCTGTTCAAGCACATGCACCAGCAATTCGAGCTCGGTCCGGCTGTCAACCATGCCATCGCGCGAGATCGTGCGGATTAGCCAGTCGGCATTGTCCTGCGAGATATAGCCCGATGGCTTTTCCTGGTGGGCGATATAGTCGGTGATCGCCTCGACGAAGAAAGGCGGCCATTCCTGGCATTTGTCCTTCGCCGTGGCATCGAGCGCGAACAGCGCCTCGGCCTCGCCGCGCGTCACGACGCCGTCGCCGAACACTTCATGGCGCAACATCGCCACGTCCTCCGCGGCGATGCGGCTTTTCGAGGTCAACCCGGCCACCGGCGCGCTCATGATCAATTCGCCCATTTGTCGTCCCCGTCCGCCGTCGCCAAGCGCCAGCCCCTACCCGCCAACATATCAGCAGTGTCTTGAAAAACCGGCAAACGGCGTGGTTAGCGAAGACTTGCCGCCAACGCATGTCACCTGAAAGCGTGCCGTGGTTTTGGAGAACGACATGCACGCGCTTTAGATGTCGCGGACAGGTGACAAGCGGTCGCGCGCAAGCTATGGATGGCGCGTCGAGGACTCAGGGTCTGAGTCCTACCTGTTTGCGGGAGAGAACAGCGAGAGCTGTCGCCGAAGGGGAAATCGCCCGAAATCTCTCAGGCAAAAGAACCGTAGACGGGAAAGACACTCTGGAAAGTCGGGGCTTGCCCCCGCGCCGAAGGTGTAAGCGCCGCTGACAGAGTTCCGGCTGCGCGAGTCTCTCAGGCTTCAGACAGAGGGGCACGGACTGGTCGCCATTCGCGACCGATTGCGTGCGACTCTGGAGACGACATGACGGGCGACGACACAAGACACCTTCCCCTCGAAGATATCCATATGGCCGCCGGTGCGCGCTTTGGCGCCTTTGCCGGCTGGTCGATGCCCCTGACCTATCCGACGGGCGTCATGAAGGAACATCTTCACACCCGCGAACAGGCCGGCCTGTTCGACATCTCGCATATGAAGTTGTTCGAGGTGAGCGGACCGGAAGCAGTTTCACTGCTCAACCGCGCCTGCCCACTGGATGCCGGCGCGCTCGAAATCTCACAGTCCAAACTGTCCTTCTTCCTCAATGAAGCAGGCGGCATCCTGGACGACCTGATCGTCACCAGACTTGGCGATGCCAGGTTCATGGTGGTCGCCAATGCCGGCAACGCCGTAGCCGACGAAAAGCATTTGCGTGCACTTGCCGCGGATTTCGACGCGAAGGTCGAGCCGCTCGACCGCGTCTTCCTTGCCATTCAGGGCCCCGAAGCCTGGGCCGTCCTTTCCCGCGCCGGCATCGAGACCGGCTCGCTGCTGTTCATGCATGGGGTCGAACCGCGCAAGAACTGGTTCATGAGCCGGTCGGGTTATACCGGCGAGGACGGTTTCGAGATCGGCCTGCCGGAAGTCGATGCACGCGATCTCGTTGGTAAATTGCTCGGCGACGAGCGCGTGCTGTGGATCGGGCTAGCCGCCCGCGACAGCCTGCGGCTGGAGGCAGGGCTGTGCCTGCATGGCCAGGACATCACGCCGGAGACCGATCCGGCCAGCGCCGCCTTGATGTGGGCAATTCCAAAGGAAATCCGAGCTTCCGGGGCTTTCATAGGCGCCGATGCGCTCCGCGCCGCTGTGGAACGAGGACCCGCGCAAAAGCGGGTCGGGCTGAAGCCGGAAGGCCGCCAGCCGGTGCGTGGCAGTGCCGCGCTCTTCGACGCCGACGGTAATCCGGCTGGCCATGTCACATCGGGCGGCTTCGGCCCCTCGGCCGGCCATCCGGTCGCCATGGGCTATGTCTCGACAGCTCTGGCAAAGCCCGGAACACGGGTTTTCGCCGATGTGCGCGGCACGAAAATTCCAGTCGATATCAGCTCCCTGCCCTTCACACCGCATCGCTACCGCAAAGGATGATTTCCATGGCAACAACCTATTTCACATCAGATCACGAGTGGCTCCGCGTCGAGGGCGGCATCGCCACTGTCGGCATCACCGACTATGCGCAGGAACAGCTCGGTGATCTCGTCTTCGTCGAACTGCCGGAGACCGGAAAGAAATTGACCAAGGGCGACACCGCCGTCGTGGTCGAATCCGTCAAGGCCGCTTCCGATGTCTACGCGCCCGTCGATGGCGAGATCACCGAAGCCAACAGCACGCTGTCGTCGGACCCGTCACTGGTCAACTCGGCGGCAACCGGCGCCGGCTGGCTGTGGAAGATGAAGCTTGCCGACGAAAGCCAGCTCGCGGGCCTCATGGATGAGGCCGCCTACAAAGCCCATATCGGCTGATATCAGGACGGATTGACATGACCGCAGCACTCACTCCCTTCTCGGCCCGCCATATCGGCCCGAGCGTCAACGATGTCAGAGCCATGCTTGCCGTGATCGGCGTTCCGTCCATCGAGACGCTGATCAGTCAGGCCGTGCCACAGTCGATCCGCCTCGACTTGCCACTGAACCTGCCCGCACCGGCCAGCGAAGCGGAAGCGCTGGCCGAATTGTCGGCGACCATGGCCAAGAATACGGTGCTGAAGAGCTTCATCGGCGCCGGCTATCACGGCGTCCATGTGCCACCGGTGATCCAGCGCAATTTGTTCGAGAACCCGGCCTGGTACACAGCCTACACGCCGTATCAGGCCGAGATCAGCCAGGGCCGGCTCGAAATGCTGTTCAATTTCCAGACGCTGGTCACTGAACTGACCGGCCTGCCGGTGGCGTCGGCCTCGCTGCTGGATGAAGCAACCGCCGTGGCCGAAGCGGTCGGCATCGCCTTGCGCCACCACCGCGACAAGCGCACCAAGATCGCACTTGCCGGCACGCCACACCCGCAGACACTGGACGTTGTGCGTACCCGCGCCGAGCCGCTCGGCATCGAGATCGACGGCGAGACGATCGACGACAACACGGCTGCTTTGCTCGTCTCCTGGCCGGATACGTTTGGGGTCTATGGCGACCACAAGGCTGCGATCGACAAGGCGCGTGCGACCGGCGCCATCGTCGTCTTCATCGCCGACCCGCTCGGCCTGGCGCTGACCGATGCGCCGGCCAAACTTGGCGCCGACATTGCCGTCGGCCCGATGCAGCGTTTTGGCGTGCCGATGGGCTTTGGCGGGCCGCACGCCGCCTATTGCGCCGTCTCGGACAAATTGACGCGACTGATGCCCGGCCGCCTCGTCGGCCAGTCGACAGACAGCAAGGGGCGTCCCGGCTACCGGCTTGCCTTGCAGACGCGCGAACAGCATATACGCCGCGACAAGGCGACCTCCAACATCTGCACCGCGCAGGCGCTGCTCGCCAACATGGCGACCGCCTATGCGATCTGGCATGGCCCCGCCGGACTGCAGGCGATTGCCGGGCGCATCCACACGCTGGCCAATCGTCTGGCAAGCGGCCTCGAAGCGGCAGGCGTGTCAGTGATCGGTGCCAGCCGTTTCGACACGGTGACGGTGGAGACCAAGGGCAAGGCGGCGCAGATCGCCACTGCGGCTGAAAAGACCGGCCGGCTGCTGCGCGTCATCGATGCCGACCATGTCGGCATCAGCTTCGACGAGACCTCGACCGACGCCGATCTCGATGCGATCGCGACCCTGTTCGGCGCCAAGGCCGCTCCGTCGGCCGACAGCACGATGCCCGGCAAGCCGCGCGGCAAGGAATTCATGACCCAGCCTGTTTTGCGCGAAAACAAGTCGGAAACCGAGATGATGCGCTTGCTGCGCCGGCTGGCCGACAAGGACCTGGCGCTCGACCGCACCATGATCCCGCTGGGATCCTGCACCATGAAGCTCAACGCGGCGGCGGAAATGATGCCGGTAAGCTGGCCTGAAATCGCCAATTTGCATCCTTTCGCGCCGGCAAGCCATTCGGCCGGCTATCGCGCCATGATCGGCGAACTGGAAGGATGGCTGTCGGAGATCACCGGCTTCGACGCCGTCAGCCTGCAGCCCAATGCCGGCAGCCAGGGCGAGTATGCCGGCCTGCTCGCAATCCGCGCCTATCATCGCTCGCGCGGCGAAGGCCATCGCACCGTCTGCCTGATCCCTTCCTCCGCGCATGGCACCAATCCGGCGAGTGCGGCGATGGCCGGCATGAGCGTTGTCGTCGTGCGCTGCCTGGAGGACGGCAATATCGACATGGACGATATGAGGGCCAAGGCCAACGAGCACTCCAAGAATCTCGCTGCGCTGATGTTCACCTACCCCTCGACACATGGCGTCTACGAGGAAGGTGCGCGCCACCTCTGCGCCCTCATCCACGAGCATGGCGGCCAGGTCTATTTCGATGGCGCCAACCTCAACGCCCTGGTCGCTTTGGCGCGGCCCGCCGATATCGGCGCCGATGTCTGTCATATGAACCTGCACAAGACCTTCTGCATTCCGCATGGCGGCGGTGGCCCGGGCATCGGCCCGATCGGCGTCAAGGCGCATCTGCAGCCCTATCTGCCGGGACATGTCACCGAAGGTTCGGCGCACGCCGTGTCGGCCGCACCATTCGGCAGCGCCTCGATCCTGCCGATCACCTGGATGTATATCCGCATGATGGGCGCCGCCGGACTGAAGCAGGCGACGGAGACCGCCATCATCTCGGCCAACTACGTGGCGACACGGCTCGCGCCGCATTTCCCGCTTCTCTACAAGGGCAGGCACGATCGCATCGCGCATGAATGCATCCTCGACACCCGCGTGCTCAAGGACAGCGCCGGCATCAGTGTCGACGATGTCGCCAAACGGCTGATCGACTACGGCTTCCACGCGCCGACCATGTCCTTCCCGGTCGCCGGCACGCTGATGGTGGAGCCGACCGAATCCGAGCCCAAGCGGGAACTCGACCGCTTCTGCGAGGCGATGATCGCCATCGCAGGCGAGGCAGCGAAAGTCGCCAAGGGCGAATGGCCTTTGGCCGACAATCCGCTGGTCAACGCGCCGCACACCGCCGCCGAGGTGCTGGCCGGCCAGTGGACGCATCCCTACTCGCGCCTGGAGGCGGCCTATCCCGCCGGCGACGCCGACACGGCAGCCAAGTACTGGCCGCCGGTGTCACGCATCGACAATGTCGCCGGCGACCGCAACCTGGTCTGCTCGTGCCCGCCGCTGTCGGACTATCTGGGTGCGGCGGAATAATTACGCGGAGCGCAAGGTCGGCTTGATCGGCTCGGCCTTGCCCATCCTCTTGCGGCTGATGACGCAATTTCGTCCGGCGCGTTTGGCGGCATAGAGCGCCGCGTCGGCCTCGGCGAGCACATTATCCAGGCTGCTGCCGCTTGCCTCGCCAAAGCCGATGCCGCCGCTGACCGTGCTGCGCAACTTGCCGAGCTGGGTGGCAACGATTTCGGTGCCGAAGGCAACGCCGATCTTGCTGGCGAGATCGTAGGCCTTTTCATCCGTCATCCGCGACATGACGATTGCGAACTCCTCGCCGCCCAGGCGGAAGGCGTCGACGCCGGTCCGGGCATATTTCTTGATGACCGCGGCGAAGCGGCACAAGACCTGGTCCCCAACCGGATGGCCATAGACATCGTTCGTCCGCTTGAAGTGGTCGAGGTCGAACATCACGATGGACATGAACGGACCGAAACTCCGTTCGCCGTAGAGCGACGTCAATGCCCGGCGGTTCAGCAACCCCGTCAGAGGGTCGGTCATGGTCTCGGCCTTCAGCTCGATCTGCGCCTGCAGATGGTGGAGGGAGAGCGTCAATGCGCCGAGCCCGGTCATGCAGGCCACCGCCACGACGGAATTCAGTCGTTCGGCCCAGTTGTCTGGCGCGGCCGCGAGCGTCCATTGCCCGTTGGTCAGTAGAACCACGCCACAAAGCGCGAACGACACCGCGCAGGTACCGCTCAGAAACGATACCACCAGCAGGATCCGGCGATCGTGGCTGCCGTTGATCCAGAACATGGCGCCCATCGCCGACAGCAGCGCCGTCACCGTGGTGTAGGTGACGATGAAGCCGACGCCGTCGAAGCCCATAAAGGTCACGACGGCACAAATGGCCATGGCGGCAAGCGCCGGTGCAATGGCACGTTTGTGGCCAGGCACGCCCAGATATTGCATGGCCGACACGCAGAGGATCAGGAACCCTAGAGTGAGCAGCGCTAGCACGATCTGACAAAGCAGCGGATCGGGATCCTTGGTGTATCGCCAGAACAGGATCACATGCGCGACCAGCACCAGAATTCCGCACGCCACCGTCAGCACGAAACCTGCCTTGGGCGCGGTGAACCAGATCGCAAACATGGTGACGCTGAGGCATATGCCCGACAGCGCGGCTGCGAGCAGGAGCGAACTGAAGTCCAGCATTCGGGCAAGGGCCTCTTGAGCGTCGGCGGTTGCGCTGCATTCTAGGTCAGCGGCAGCCCTCAGATACGGGTTTTCAGCCGATCGTTCGACCAACCTGCGGACAAGGTTTACAAAGCGTCGATACCAAGTGTCCCGAACGGACCCGTGGATGCGAGATCAACCCTTGTTCAAGAGAGCGAGGTTGGCGTTGACGACGGTGGGATCGGCCATGCCGGCCTTCGCTTCGAGCAGCAGCGCCCTGGCCTTCTTGCGATTGCCACGCAGCAGTTGCGAATAGCCCATATTGTTGACGATCTGCGGCTTGCGGCCGGCGACCTTCAAAAGCTGGCCGTAGGCACGGTCGGCGAAGTCGAAGCGGCCGAGTTCGTCATAGGAAGCAGCGAGCCCCATCCAGGCCTCCGCATTGTCGGCCTTCAACTCGACGGCCTTGCGGAAGTGCTTTTCGGCGAGGCCGTAATTGGCGTCGCGAAACTGCGCCTTGCCTTGCGCCAGATCGGAGGTTTCGATGTCCTTTGCCGCCGGTTGGATGGCCGTGGTCTTGGTCGTGTCGACGGTGCTGGTCGAACAGCCAGACATGATCAAGACGGCCGCCATCGCGGCCATTGCCGTGAAATTACTGTGACGCATGCCCCTGCCTCATCGCCCGATTTGCCGGGTCCTTCTTCAGGAAACACAATATATCAGCGGCGATTAAACTTCGGTGCCGAAACGCCGCCAAAATTCGGCTTCGGGCACACCAGCCATTAACCACAGATGCGAGCGACGTTCTCATGGCGGCCCCAGCGCCTTGAGCGGCTCCGGAACCGGATAGCGGCTGCCGTCATAGCGCAGCCGATAGGTCCGCGTCACGGACTTGCCGGGGTGGGATTGGCACTCGCCATCCTTGTCGACAAAAGGTTCGTCGGTATCGGTCCGCTCGACCGCGGTGATGTCGTGATAGCCGTGGTGGCTCGCCGGGCTCATCGCCAGGCTGACCTGGCTGGAATGAAAGGATCCGGCGCAATTGCTATCGCCTTCACCGCCATTGCCGGCCACGACGAGGCCGTCGAGCACCATCCGCAGGGCATCGCCATCGAGGGCATAGAGCCGCAGGCCGATTTGACTGAAGGGATTGAGCTGCGAATGATTTGCCATGTCAATGCGCAGGCCAAAGGTCGTGACTTTGGGCGCCAGCCTATAACGGCCGGTATCGAATTCGATGCCGCGGATGGCGATGGCATCGTCGCTCATCAGCCCGGGCTGCAGCAGGCGCTGGCGCACCTGTAGGCTCTTCCTGTCGACGACCAGAAGCTCGATATCGCCGACATGCTGGCCTTCGACGGATTGGGCGCTGTCGATCAAGGGCACTGCGACCAACAGCAGGTTGTCGTGAGCGGGCCAGATCTTGCACACCAACCCGGGCGGGTCGTAGTCCGAGTGCGTCAGGGCGATGCTGGTGTGAGGCTCAAGCGTGAACGACGCGCCGTCGGCACTCTTTCGAGCCTTTGGATAGGCCTGCTGCACCAGGGCGGCAGCATCACCGCAATCGCTGGCCGCAGCCCAGGCGGGCGATAAACTGGCTGCGGCGAGGCCGAAGAACAGAGTACGCAACAGCATTCGCATGGGCTTCTCACATTGCAGGGCCGAGTTCGGGCAGGATGCAGGGCAATGAATTGTCAGCCCTTCGCCAGGACTTTCGTGGGCGCTCGTTAGTGCGCGGTCATTTTGACGATGACTGGAATCGCCGCAATCATCAACACCACCGGCAGGATGCACACCACCACCGGCACCGACATCTTGGCCGGCAAAGCGTGCGCCTTTTCCTCGGCCAACGACATGCGCTTGTGGCGCATGTCGTCGGAGAAGACGCGCAATGCCCCCGACAGGCTGGTGCCGAGTTCCTTGGACTGCTGCAGCAGCGTGGCGAAGGAACGCACCTCGTCCAGGCTGAGGCGGTCGGCGAGCGCCTTCAGCGCATCGTCAAGGCTGCGCCCGGCCCTCAGCTCCAGCGACACCAGCTGCAGGTTCTGGCTGAGCGCGGGATAGGTCTTGGCGAGTTCCTTGGAGACGCGTTCTATGCCCGCCTCCATGCTCATGCCGGCATCCGAGCAGACAATCATCAGGTCCATGAAATCGGGAAACCCGTTGCGGTACTCACGCCTGCGTTCCCGCACTTTCTGGCTCAGCACCAGGCCAGGCAGGAAATAGCCGGCCGCTCCCGACAGGATGACGAATGTCCAGCGGCTGGCCATCGTCGCGTCCGGGCTGGCCATCCAGCGGTTGAGCACAAACACACCGATTGCCGTGCCGATCATCGCGGTGAACCGGATCAGGAAGAACGTGCCGACAGCGCGCGGCTCCATGTAGCCCGCCTGGATGAGCTTCATGCGCAGCCGGGCGACATTTTCCGGATCGCTCCTGGCGTAGAATTCCTGCGCCCGCTTTACCGCCTTCTCGCGCACGACGCCGGTATTCTTCTTCTGCACCGGCTCCGGTTTGGCTGCCGCGGGACCGTTGTCGACCCTGAGCCGGCGCATGACCTGGTTGCGATCGCCCTTCGCCGTGACAACAGGCCAGGCAACAGCGGCAGCTCCCACGGCCAGCAGCAGGATGGCCACCGGCATCAATGAGGTCGGCGCAAGCGAGGCGAGGAATTCGATGAAGCCCTGCATGTCAGAACTTGAAATTCGACATCTTGAACATCATTAGATTGCCCAGCATCAGCCAGGTGATCGACCCGCCAAGCAGATACCAGGTCTTTGGCTCGCCCCAGACGTCGCTGTAGAAGCCCGGCATCAGCGCCATGATGGCGGCAAACAGCAACGCCGGCACCGCCGTCAGGATGTAGGCCGACATCCGGCCTTCTGTCGCAATGGCGCGCACCTTGCGGCGCAGCTTGCCGCGCTCGCGGATCGTCGTCGCCAGGCCATCGAGGATCTCGCGCAGATTGCCGCCCGAACTGGTCTGGATCGAGACGGCGGTGACGAACAGCGGCAGATCCTCTTGGCCGACCCGGTCGAACAGCGCGTTCAACGCCGAAACCAGATCGGAGCCATAGGTCACTTCGTCGGCGATGACGCCGAACTCGCTGCCGATCGGGTCGGGCATCTCGCGCGCCACCATGGCGATCGCCACAGGCACCGGATGGCCGGCCTTGAGGCCACGCGTGATCAGTTCCAGCGCCTCCGGCAACTGCATGCCGAACCGCTTCAGCCGGCGCTTGCGCTTGAAACGCAACGTCATCACCGGCAGCACCGGCACAAGCACCACAAACAGCACAAGCCCCATCAGCGGCGGCAAGCCGTACCAGATGGCGACCAAGGCCATCGCCATCGCCACGCCACAGGTGACCGTCAGGAATTTCGACAGCGGCATGATCATGCCCGACTGGGTTCGCAGAGCGCGAAACCGGTCCGCCGAAAACAGCGGCGTCCCCGCGTCAAGGCCGCGCTCCTTGCGCAGTTGGACGAGCACCTGCTCCTGGCTGATCTTGTTTTCCTGCAGCTTCATGCGCCGATTGATGGCGGTGCGCTTGTCGCTGCGGCCGGCGTAAAGCAGGTAGCAGGCCTCGGCGATCAGGATGCCGGTCAGCGCGGCTGCGGCATAGACGACATAGATCGCGCTCATTCCATCGAACACTTGGCTACTCCTGCGGCCGGCCGGGTTCGAAATATCGTCCGGGAAACTCGATGCCCATGGCGCGCAGATCCTCAAGGAAGCGCGGCCGGATGCCGGTCGCCTCGTAGTGGCCCAGAATCTTGCCGTCGGCCTCTATGCCGGTACGCACGAAGCGGAAGATCTCCTGCATCTGGATGACATCGCCTTCCATGCCGGTCACCTCGGCGACACTGGTCACCTTGCGCTTGCCGTCGGACAGGCGCGTCAGCTGGACGATCAGGTCGAGCGCGCTGGCGATCTGGCTGCGGATCGACTGCACCGTCATCGGCATGCCGGTCATGCCAAGCATCTGCTCGAGCCGCGAAATGGCGTCGCGCGGCGTGTTGGCGTGGATGGTCGCCATCGATCCTTCGTGGCCGGTGTTCATTGCCTGCAGCATGTCGAAGGCCTCCTCGCCGCGGCACTCGCCGAGGATGACGCGGTCGGGGCGCATGCGCAGTGCGTTCTTGACCAGGTCGCGCTGCTTCAGCTCGCCATGGCCTTCGATGTTGGCCGGCCGCGTTTCCATGCGTGCGACATGCGGCTGCTGCAGTTGGAGTTCGGCCGCGTCCTCGATGGTGATCAGCCGCTCGTCCTCGGGAATGAAAGCCGACAGCGCATTGAGCATGGTCGTCTTGCCGGTGCCTGTACCGCCCGAAATGATCGTCGTCTTGCGGGCATGCACGGCCGCCGCCAGCACTTCGGCCATGTTCTGGGTGATGGCGCCGAATTCGACCAGTTTGTGCAGGCCGAGCTTGTTCTTGGAGAACTTGCGGATCGACACCAGCGGCCCATCGACCGCAACCGGGCGGATGGCCGCGTTGAAGCGCGAGCCGTCCAGCATGCGGGCATCGACCATCGGCTGTGATTCGTCGACGCGGCGACCGACCGCGGCGACGATCTTGTTGACGATGCGCAACAGATGCGCTTCGTCCTTGAACGGAATGTGGACCGGCTGCAGCTTGCCCTTCTTTTCGACAAAGCAGTTCATGTGGCCGTTGATCAGGATGTCGTTGATGTCGGGGTCCTTGAGCAGCGGCTCGAGCGGACCGAGGCCGACCATCTCGTCGACTATGTCGTCGACCAGCGCGTCAAGCTCGACGGTGTTGATCGCCATCCGCTCCTGCCTGGTCTTTTCCGACACGAAATCATGCACTTGCTGGCGCATCTCATCCTTCGGCAAACGCTCCAGCGCGACAAGATTGATCTCTTCGAGCAGCAGCCGGTGGATACGCACGCGCGCATCGAGCACCTTGTTGGCATTCTTTGCCGGCGCTGTGTCCGGCTTTGCCGGCAATGCCTTTCGGCTGGTCGGAATGACGACCGCATGATGGGCGACCGGCGTCGTCTCAGGCGCGCGCTGCGGACGCGCATCGCGGTTCTGCAGGGCGGAGAAGCGGCTGGTCATCCGGCTTTCCTCTTCAGCAATCCACGGCCCATATCAAATAGCGAGCGCGATTTTGCCCGGGTTGGGACCGCTTCTTCCGGCAGGATGATCTTCTTCAGATCGTTGACGACATTGGCATTGGGATCGATCTCGTGCAGCGGCACGCCGCGATCGACCGCTTCGCGCACCAGCCGGTAGTTGTTGGCGATGCCGCCGACGAAATGCTCGCCGAGAATCTCCTGGACGTCCGCCTGCTTGATGCCGTTATCGAACATCTTCTGTTCGAAACGGTTGACGATGACGTTCGGCTTCACTTCCTTGCCGGCAGTCTCGTAGACCGCCTGGATCAGCCGCTGGGTGTGGCGCAGGCACGGCACCGTCATTTCCGCGACGATGTAGAGCTTGTTGGAACCGAGCAGCACGGTTTCCGTCCATGGAAACCAGGTGCGTGGCATGTCGATGACGACATTGTCGAAATAGGCCGAAACGAGGTCCAGCATGCGCACCACGACATCGGTCTTGAATGAGCGCATCTCTGCTGGATGCGCCGGTGCCGCCAGCACGCAAAGCCCGCTGGCATGCTTGGACAGCATCACGTCGAGCAGTTGGCGGTCGAGACGCTCGGGCTGGTTCTCGATCTCGGTGATGTCGAAACGCGGTTCGAGATCGAGATATTCGGCACAGGCGCCCTGCTGGAAATTGAGATCGACGACACAGGTGGACGCGCCGCGCGTCACCGAGTGATGCAGCTGGAAAGCGGTCTGCAGTGCCAGCGTCGTGGTGCCGACGCCGCCCGCCGCAGGCATGAAGGTGTAGATCTGCGACTCGGTGTTTTCCTCACGCCCGGGTCCCTGCAGTGCCCGCACGACGGAACGCACCAGGTCGGCGGTGGTGATCGGCTTGACCAGGAAATCCGCGACCTTGAGCTGCACGAGAATACGCACCGCGGCCGCGTTGAACTCCTGGGTGACGACGACGACAGGAACCTTGTCCTCCAGCCGGCGCATAATGCGCTGCAGCGACTCGACCTCCTCCAGCTTTGCCGCATCCATGTCGACGATGATGGCGCCGAAGTCGGCTTCCTGGATCTCGCCGCGCAACCCGGTAACGTTCTTCTCCACTGTCGAGAGCTGTATGATCTCGGAGGCGGAAAACGCGGTGCGCGTGTCCTGCGCAAACGTCCTGTCGGTCGATACGAGCAGGATCTTCCTGGTCTTGATGCCGTTTGCCATTCTGTCAGCCTATCAGGTCGATCGACCGTTGGATCAGTTGCCCGTGGGATCAATTGGTCGTGCTGGACTGCGACGCCTTGGCTCCGGCCGCCTGATCGGGTGTTACGGCCGCGGCACTGCCTCGTTGGGCCGGCACCAGGAGCCTGGTGTTCTGGACCCCGTATTTCCAGGGATCGACCATCTGCATGACGGTGTTGGCGGCCTGCGCATTTCCGGCGCCAGCCGTCGGCCCTTCGCTGCGCACATAGTCGTCGCTGGTGCAGCCACCGGCAAAGCCGGCCAGCAGCAAGGCGACGCTCGATCCAAAGACCAGACGCATGGCTTCAATCCTTCGGCAGGTCGAGGAAATGCCCAGCCGAAGCGGCCGCTGCAGGTTGAGTGACGCGGCCGTCCGCCAGCGCCACGGTGCGACCGGCATCGGCGCCCTTCACTTCCTCGGTGTTGTTGAGAAAATAGTCGGCGTTGCTGGCCGGCTGCGTGCCATCCGTCGGCTCGACGAGCTTCTTCGACGGATCGACCGGCTTGACCAAATAGGGCGTTACGATGATGACCAGGTCGGTCTCGCGCCGCTGATAGGATTTCGACGAGAACAGCGCCCCAAGCACCGGCATCTTGCCGAGGCCGGGAATGCGCGACGTGGTGATGTCGTTCTGCGACTGCAGCAATCCGGCGATCATGAAGCTCTGGCCGTTCTTCAGGTCGACCGACGTCCTGGCACGGCGCACGATGAAGCCGGGAACCGAGATGGTGCCGATATTGTAGGAGGCCGAGGCGTCGATCGAGGAGACTTCCGGCGCGATGTCCAGGCTGACCAGCCCGTCCTTCAGGACGGTCGGCGTGAAATCCAGGCTGACGCCGTATTTCTTGTAGCTGACAGAGATCTTGCCGTTGTCCTCGGAGACCGGGATCGGGAACTCGCCGCCGGCGAGGAAGCTCGCCGTCTGGCCGGACCGGGCGATCAGGTTCGGCTCGGCCAACCGACGGGCAAGACCGCGTTCCTCAAGCGCCTTGATGGCGATATCGATCGACACGCCGTTCGACAAAAGCCGTCCGATGATCTCGCCAGTGCCGGCAGTCGGCACTGTACCCGGATCAAGCGAGACGTCGCGGCCACCAAGGCCATAGGCGAAATTGGCGGCGTATTTGGCGCCCAGATCCTGGCCCGCCTGGCGGTTGATCTCGACGAAGCGGACGTTGAGCTGGACCTGCTGCGACGACGAAATGTTGACCGAGTTGATGACCTCCTCGGTGCCGGAAAAGCGCGTCGCGATCTTATTTGCCTTTTCAGCTGCGACCGCGTCATCCGCCTCGCCCGACAGCACGACCCGGCCATTGGCCGATCCGACCTTGATCCTGGCATCCGGCACGCTGGCGCGAATGGTGCTAGCCAGTTGGTCGGTGTCGAGCGTCACCTCGATGTCGACAGTGCCGACAAGCTGCTTTTTCTCATCGAACAGCGCAATGCCGGTGGTGCCGAGATTGTTGCCGAGCACATAGAAGGATTTGTCGGTCAGCGGATTGACGTTGGCGATCTCCGGATCGCCGATGACGATCTGGTAGAAGGCGGCACTGGTCATGATCGTCTTCGGCTTGCCCTTGGCGACCTTGATTGACGCATTCTTGGTCGACGACACATAGACGATCTCGTTGTCCGCCCTCGCCGAGGCGCCGAAGGCCAGCATCGCGGCAGCAGCCAGCGAAGCCGCGACAGACACGGTGCGCAAAACGCGCAACCTCCCCATGACCCGATATGTGAACAGCCCGAACATTGTCCCGTCCCTCACCCAGTCCCCACTGGCTTATTTCTGGTCCCGCGAAGGAACTTGGTATTCCTCGGCCTTTGTGCCGCGCGTTACGATGACCGTCTTGAACTTCGGTTTCTCTGGCTCCTTGGTGACGGCTTCGAGCAACGAGCCGGCCGCGGCCTGCACATTCGAGGCGACCGATCCGCCGAAGGAGGAGATGGTGGTGACGCCGTTCTTGCCGTCACCGCCTTCGCTGGCGGACCGAAGCGACAGCGACAAGGTGCCGACGGTGCGGGCCAGCGCCACTTTCTGCGCGCCGTCTGTCGTCACCTCGATGGTCACCGAATTGGAAATCTGCGGCGTCGTCTGGCGTTCGTCGGCACCCTGCCCGACGCTCAGCACCTTGGCGTCGGCGACGACGATCTCGGAGGTGACGGTCGAGCCGGCGGCCCCTTGCGCATTCTTGGCCACTTCCTGAATTTCGCCGGCATCGCGCGTCAGCACCACGTCAACGCGGTCACCGGGCGTGACGAAGCCGCCGACACCGGCGATCTCGTCGGTGCGGATGGTGACCGCCCGCATTCCGGGCGTCATCATATTGGACAGTGTCGCGCGGCCGTTCGGACCGGACAGCTTGGCTAGCAGCACCGGCTCGTTGACCTCGATCGGCGACAGCACCACGCGGCTGCCATCGGCAAGCAACGCATTGATGGTGTTGAAGGCGCCCTGCGGCACGGACTCTTGCGACCACGGGATTTCGCTGAGCTGCGCGCGGTCGAGCGCCATGCCGTGGCGCAATGGGGCATTCGCCACCACGATGGTCTTGAACTCGACTTTCGGCAAAACAGGTGCCGGGATCGACGACGTCTTCTCTTCGGAATCGGCCTTGGCCTGGCTTTTGACCCAGAAATCCGCGGCAAAGATCGAGATCGCCCCGAAAACGGCGGCGATGCCGATCATCGATATGGCCTTGCCCCTCACGCCGAAAACCCCTGATGCCTGCAGTTTCTTATTTTGTTGGGCTCACGCTAGGCGGCATTGTTAAAGAATCAGGAATCCCGGGCGTTGGTATCGGATCTATTTCCGCCGACTTGGTTATCGAATGGTTTTGGGGTAAGAGGGGCCAGATCCCCGAACGGAACAGGAACCTCGGTCGCTTGGCGCTGAAAAGCGTGGCACTATCGCGAGGTGATTCGCAGCACCGGAACCTATGGCAGGCATGGACGACAACAACGATCTCTTCGGCAATATGGACAAGCAGCCGCAGCCGGTGCGTACCCCTGCGCGCCCGGCCGATCCACTGGTGGTGCAAGCCACCAAGCGTCCTGCCTCGACCAAGGACGGCAGCGAGGGCTATAGCGCCGCCGACATCGAGGTGCTGGAAGGGCTGGAGCCGGTGCGCCGCCGGCCAGGCATGTATATCGGCGGCACCGACGACAAGGCGATGCACCATCTGTTCGCCGAGGTCATCGACAATTCGATGGACGAAGCGGTTGCCGGCCATGCCACCTTCATCGATGTCGAGCTCTCGGCCGACGGCTATCTCGCCGTGACCGACAATGGCCGCGGCATCCCGATCGATCCGCACCCGAAGTTCAAGAAGCCGGCGCTTGAAGTGATCATGACGACGCTGCATTCGGGCGGCAAGTTCGACTCCAAGGTTTACGAGACATCAGGCGGCCTGCATGGCGTCGGCGTGTCCGTGGTCAACGCGCTGTCGGACCATCTCGAGGTCGAGGTCGCGCGGGGACGGCAACTCTATCGGCAAAAATTCTCGCGCGGCGTTCCCGTGACCGGGCTGGAACAGTTGGGCGAGGTTCACAACCGGCGCGGCACAAAGATCCGCTTCCACCCCGACGAGCAGATTTTCGGCAAGGGCGCGGCGTTCGAACCGGCGCGGCTCTACCGGATGACGCGCTCGAAAGCCTATCTGTTCGGTGGCGTCGAGATTCGCTGGACCTGCGATCCGTCGCTGATCAAGGAAAAAGACCAGACACCGGCCAAGGCTGAATTCCATTTTCCCGGCGGCCTCAAGGATTATCTCAAGGCATCGCTCGGCGACGACTTCCAGGTGACTCGCGAGATTTTCGCCGGCAAGAGTGAGAAACAGGGCGGCCACGGCTCGCTCGAATGGGCGGTGACCTGGTTCGGCGGTGACGGCTTCATCAATTCCTACTGCAACACCATCCCGACCGGCGAAGGCGGCACCCACGAGGCCGGCTTCCGCAACGTGCTGACGCGGGGCCTGCGCGCCTATGCCGATCTTGTCGGCAACAAGCGCGCCTCGATCGTCACCTCGGAAGACGTCATGATCTCGGCGGCGGGCATGCTGTCGGTGTTCATCCGCGAGCCGGAATTCGTCGGCCAGACCAAGGACAGGCTGGCGACGATCGAGGCAATTCGAATTGTCGAGACCGCGATCCGCGATCCGTTCGACCATTGGCTGGCGGACAATCCGCAAGAAGCGTCGAAGCTGCTCGAATGGGTGATCGCGCGTGCCGACGAGAGGGTGCGGCGGCGGCAGGAAAAAGAGGTGTCGCGCAAGAGCGCGGTGCGCAAATTGCGGCTGCCGGGCAAGCTCGCCGACTGCACGCAGAATGCCGCGGCCGGTGCAGAACTGTTTATCGTCGAAGGTGACTCGGCCGGCGGCTCAGCCAAGCAGGCGCGCGACCGCGCCAGCCAGGCGGTGCTGCCATTGCGCGGCAAGATCCTCAACGTCGCCAGCGCTGGCAACGACAAGCTGGCGGCCAACCAGCAGATTTCGGACCTGATCCAGGCGCTCGGCTGCGGTACGCGTTCAAAGTACCGCGATGAGGATCTGCGCTACGACCGCGTGATCATCATGACCGACGCAGATGTCGACGGCGCCCACATCGCCTCGCTGCTGATCACCTTCTTCTACCAGGAGATGCCGGCGCTGGTGCGCGGCGGCCACCTTTACCTCGCCGTGCCGCCGCTTTACTCGATCAGGCAAGGCGGCAAGGTCGCCTATGCCCGCGATGACGCGCACAAGGATGAACTCCTGCGCACCGAATTCACCGGACGCGGCAAGGTGGAACTGGGCCGCTTCAAGGGCCTGGGCGAGATGATGGCCGCCCAGCTCAAGGAAACCACCATGGATCCGAGAAAGCGCACGCTGCTCAGGGTCGATGTGAACGAAATCGATTCAGCCACCAAGGACCGGGTCGATGAACTGATGGGCACCAAACCGGAAGCCCGTTTCCGCTTCATCCAGGAACGCGCCGAATTCGCCGCGGCGGAAGTGCTGGATATCTAGCCGCCAGCCGGTCCATAACAAGGCTCCAGTTGCGGAGACGAGCATGTGACCTGGGCGCGGTTGAAAGGCTATTTCGAGACGAGTTTAGCCGGATTGACGCAACCGACGCGCTCCGACTGGATCTTTGCCTTGCGCACGGTTTCAGCCGGCCTGATCGCGTTGCTGGCCGCCTATGCGCTGAAGCTCGACCATCCGCAATGGGCCATGATGACGGTGTTCATCGTCGCTCAGCCGGTTGCCGGCATGGTGCTGGCGAAGGGCTTCTACCGGCTGCTCGGCACGCTGGTCGGCGGCTTGGCCGCGATCGGCATCACCACCACATTTGGCACCGGCCCTTGGGTGCTGGTGACTGTGCTTGCCGTCTGGATCGGCATCTGCACCTTCGTCTCGTCACTGCTGCGCAATCCGGAAGCCTATGGCGCAGCGCTTGCCGGCTACACCGCAATGATCATCGGCCTGCCTGCCTTCGGACAGCCGCACCTCGTCGTCGACCTCGCGGTCGCACGCTGTGCCGAGATCGTGCTCGGTATTGTCTGCGCCGGCCTGACCAGCCGGCTGATCCTGCCGAAACTGGCCAGCAACGCCATCATCTCGCGCCTGAAACGCTGCATCCTCGATCTTGCCACCTATGCCGGCGGTGCGTTCTCCGGAGGCGATCCGGCAATACTGTCCGCGCTGCACCGAAAGCTGGTCGCTGATACCCAGACGCTTGGCGAGATGCGCGCCTATGCGAGGCTCGAGGCGCCGAGCTTCGCGCCGCGCGCCCATCCGGTCCGGCGCACCATCGGACAACTGCTCTCCGCGCTGTCGGCGGCACGTGCGCTGCATTCGCATGCCGCTCCGAAGAATGCGGCGCTCATTCCGGTGCGTTCGGAGTTGCAGGCCCTTGTCGATGTACTGGCCGCGAAGCCCGGTGCACTGGATGACACCACGCCTTGGGTGGCGCGGCTCGACACCATCTCGGCCAAGGCCCGGCAAATGCCCGATGCCTCGACCGATCAGGGCGACGACAGGGTCGGCACCATCACCCGGCTCACCATCGCCGCCGATTTCGCCGAAGCGCTCAAGCAGGTGCTGCGCGGCCTCGACGCCCTGCGTGCGCCTGCCACGCGCCCGGTCCGGGGCAGCAGGCAGCCTGCGCTGGTGGTGCATCGCGATTACCCCGGCGCGTCGCGCAATGCCGTGCGCGCTGCCCTTGCCACGCTGCTGGTCGCGGCCTTCTGGCTGACGACGAAATGGTCGGAAGCCGCCGGCACGGTCATTCTCGTTGCTGTCGTATCGAGCCTGTTTGCTGCTCGCCCCGACCCTGTACAGGTCGCCTGGGGCTTCTTCAAGGGAACGCTTCTGGCGCTGCCGTTTGCCTTTTTCGTCGGCCAGATCGCATTGCCTGCCCTGCCCGGCTTCGGCTGGTTCACGCTGTTTGTCGTGCCCATCCTCGTACCGACGGCACTGGCCATGGCCAATCCACGCTATGTCGGCGTGGCGACAGCCTTCGCCATCAACTTCCTCGCCTTCCTCAGTCCGCACCAGGCGATGACCTACGATCCTGGGCCCTTCTTCGCCGGTTCGGCGTCGATTCTGGTCGGCATCCTGCTGGCGATCGGTGTCTTCATCGTCGTGCTGCCAGCCGATCCATGGCTCGCGGCTAACCGCATCGTGCGCGCCATGCGCGAGGATCTGGCGCGGCTTTGCCTGCATGAGCGGGTGCCGAGGCGGTCGGCCTTCGAGAGCCTCGCCTACGACCGCATCAACCAGTTGATGCCGCTGGTGCAGAATGCCGGTCAGAAGGGCGATGCGGTTCTGGGCGGCGGCGTCGCCGCCGTCACCGTCGGCCTGGAGGTCCTTCGGCTGCGCGATGCGAGCCAAAGCCATGCCATCCCATCCGAGACCGCGCTTTCGATCGCCAACTTCCTGAAGGGGCTGGCGCGCGAACTGCTCTTCCGCGCCCCCGGCGATCCGCAGACCTCAACCGTCACCGTCGCCCGGCAATATGCGGCGAGCATTGCCCAACGAAACGGTACCGGCGAATTGCTGCAGATCGCGGCATCGTTGCGCATCATCGCCGCCGCGATGGAGGATTTTCCGGAGTTTTTCGCGAGGGATAAACGTTAAGCCGCCGCTATCGCCAGCGCGTGGCCGCGCGCGTTTTCGCGCAGCGCGTCGAGATGGATCGACTTGACCAAGGCGGCGAGATCACCCTCGGCGGATTGACCGCCCACTTCCTTGAGCATCAGCCAGCTTACCTCCTGCACACCGGCGATGCGCTTGCCGTTGGCGACCTCGCGCCAGATCTTCAGCGCACGCAGGATGACGGCGTGCGTGGCGCCGGCGAGCCCGGCGCCGCGGAACAATGCCTGCAAGGCCACGTCATGCCCGCCGGCCAGCAGCGCCCTCACACGTTGTTCGGACTGCTGACTGAGCGCAACCAGCGCCGAGCCGAAGAAATCGACCTTGCCATGCGCGATGGTGCGGATGAGGAAGCTTGCGGTGAGGTCGCCACGCAGCCTGAGATGCTCGATCAGGGCCGCATGTTCTTCCGTGCGCGTGCCTTCGATCAGCGTCACCGAAGCCTTGACGCAGGCATCGCGCATGACGCGGTCGGCTCGCGCCGCGCCCATCATCGCCATCACCAGTGGCGACGTTTTCAACATTTCGCCAAGCTTGACGAGCAGCATATGCCGGCAGTCGGCCGGCAGCCTGATATCCGATATCAGCGCCTCGCGCACCAGCGGCATGTGCCCATGCCGTTCAGCCATGCGGCGGAAGCTGAGCGAGGCGATGTCGGCGCCACTGTTGGCGAGCAGCACGGCGCAAGCGTCCGCCTCGCCGATCTCGGCGATGGCCGCCGACAGCGCCATCGAGACGCGTGGCCGGTCGGCGATCAATTTCTGTGTCGCCTTCGGACTTGAGGCCACGCGGTTGATCAGGTCGGCGTCGGTGAGCAGCGGCGAGCGCGCCAGCACCACGCCGGCGACTTCCGGCTGGTCGGAGGCCAGCACGCTGATGATCTGCATTGGCGCCTGGTGGCTCATCGACAGCGCCTCGGCCATCGCCAGCCGCACCTTCGACGAGGCATCGTCGAGCAACAGCGTCAGCGCCGCCTCGGCGGCGCAGCGGTCCTCGAAAGGCAATTCGGAATTGATGTAGGCCCGGGCCAGAGCGCTCGCCGCCGCGGCGCGCTCCGACACCTTGGCCGTGTAGATCCATTTCAGGAAATGCGAAACAACAACCATGCCCGTCTGCTTACGCCCTTGCCAGAAGCTTCTGACCCCACCTGATGACCGTAGGCAGAATTGGTTTACGAACCGTTCACCACGTTCATTAACTGGCTTGCGAGGCTGATTTGCAGCGCCTATCAACCGTCAAGCACCTGGAGGAGAAAGCAATGGCCGGACTTTATCTCGAAGAGTTCGTTGTCGGCCATGTCTTCCAGCACACGCTGCGCAAGACCGTTACCGAAAGCGACAACATGCTGTTTTCGGTGATGACGCTGAATCCGCAGCCGCTGCACATCGACTTCGATTTCGCCGCCAAGAGCGAATGGGGCAAGCCGCTGGTCAATTCGCTGTTCACGCTCGGGCTGATGATCGGCATTTCGGTCAATGACATCACCGTCGGCACGACGGTGGCCAATCTCGGCATGAAGGAAACCGTGTTTCCGCATCCGGTCTTCCATGGCGACACAATCCGGGTCGAGACCACGGTTATCTCGGCGCGCGAGTCCAGGTCGAAACCCGATCGCGGCATCGTCGAATTCGAGCATCGCGCCTACAACCAGCATGGCGATCTCGTCGCCAAATGCACGAGGCAAGCGATGATGCTGAAGAAGGCGGCTTGATCATGCGCTCGCTGCTGTTCGTTCCCGGCGATTCGCAGAGGAAGCTGGAAAAGGGTTTTGGTGCCGGCGCCGACGTGGTCATCGTCGACCTCGAAGATTCCGTGGCGCCGCACAACAAGGCGCTGGCGCGCGAGGTGGCGGCGCGCTTCATTGCGGAACACAGGGCGCAAACCGGCTCGGCGATCTATGTCAGGGTCAACGACCTGTCTACCGGGTTGACCGATGACGATCTGGCGGCGCTGGTTCCGGCGAAACCCGACGGCATCATGCTGCCCAAGTCGAACAGCGGCCAAGATGTGCAGCACCTCTCTGCAAAGCTCAGGGTGCGTGAGGCCGAAAACGGTCTGGCCGACGGCGCGATCAAGATCCTGCCGATCATCACCGAAACGCCGGCAGGCGTGCTGGCGGCGGCGACCTATGCCGGGACGAGCGCGCGGCTTGCCGGCCTCACCTGGGGCGCGGAAGACCTGTCGGCGGCGATCGGCGCGCGCACGGCCCGCGACGAGCATGGCCGCTACACGGACGTGTTCCGCCACGCTCGCACGATGACCATACTCGCCGCTGGCGCGGCGGAGGTCGCGGCGATCGACACCGTCTTCCCGAATTTTCGCGACATGGCCGCCTTCGAAGCGGAATGCACCGAGGCCGAGCGCGATGGCTTTACCGGCAAGATGGCGATTCACCCCGATCAGGTGCCGGTCATCAACGCCGCCTTCACGCCGTCGGCCGAGGCGGTGAGACAATCGGCGGCAATCGTTGCCGCGTTCGCGGCAGCGGGAAATCCCGGCGTCGTCGGCATCGACGGCAAGATGTTCGACCGCCCGCACCTGCGGCTGGCGGAGCGGCTTCTGGCGCGTGCGAAGGCGGCAGGCGTTTTGGGTTAGTCCTTGTCCCAGCGCGGCCGGCGCATCGAAAACACTTCGTCGACGCTGGCATAGTCCATATAGCCGAGACGAGCGACATTGCCGGCCTTGGTGATGTCGAACAGGCCGTCCGTCAGGAAGGCGTCGTCGATATGCACGCCGACCACTTCACCGGCGACGACGACGGCACTTGTCGGCGATCCGTCCAGCGCCTTTGGCCGAAAAACTTCCGTCACCCGGCATTCGAGCGCTGCCGGCGCTGCCGCCACGCGCGGCGGCGCGACCAGGCGCGACGGCGCCATCGCAAGATCGGCATAGACGAACTCGTTGACGCCGCGCGGAGCACTGACGGATGTGCGGTTCATCTTCTCCGCCAGATCGCGACTGACGAGATTGGCGACGAACTCGCCGGTTTCCTGGGCGAAGGAGGCGCTGTCCTTCTCGCCTTCAGAGGAGAACCAGACGATGAAAGGCCGCGTCGAAACGGCATTGAAGAAGGAGTACGGTGCGAGGTTGATCTCACCAGCCCTGTTCAGTGTCGAAATCCAGCCGATCGGACGCGGCGCCACGATCGCCTTCGAAGGGTCGTGCGGCAGGCCGTGGCCCTTTGAAGGCTCGTAAAACATTCAGCCCGCCCACGGCCCCGAATAATCGCCGTAAAGCTTCGCCGGATCGGGTCGCGGCCGCTCCGGCGCCGGACCGGCATAGGAGCCGATATGGATGAAGCCGATGACCCGCTCCTGCGGCGCCAGCCCCAGCAGCGCCCTGCCCTCCGGCACATCCGAATACCAGTTGCTGATCATGTTGGTGCCATAGCCCAGCGCGTTGGCTGCGATCATCAGGTTCATCGCCGCCATGCCGCCCGACAGGAACATTTCCCATTGCGGGATTTTTGGGTTCTCCCTGGGAATAGACACGACGCCGATCACCAGCGGCGCGCGCGAGAACCGCGCCAATTCCTGGTTACGGCGGCCTTCCGGCAATGGGCCCTCCCGCTGCTCTGCAAGGGCTGCCAGTTGCCTGCCGATCTCGACGCGGGCATCGCCACGGTAGACGATGAAGCGCCAGGGCTCCAATCGGCCATGGTCGGGCACCCGCGAGGCAGCAGTGATCATCGTCGCGATCTCCGCATCGCTCGGCGCCGGCTCCTTCAGATCAGGGATCGGTGCGGAGTTTCGGGTCAGCAGGAAATCGATGATCGGCAACGCCATGGGCGCAAGTCTCCTAGACATTCTGTTTTAGCTGAAGCGCACCATCGGGAAATCGGGCGGCTCGGGCATTGGCGCGGGATACGCCGGACGCAAGAGTCGTATCGATCGGACTCTTAAGCCTTGAAATTGCCACCGCCATGGGCTTCAACGCAAGGCATGTTTGAGGGGACTGTCCGTCTTTTCCTGGTCTGGCTCGGCGCCCTGCTGTTGATGGCGCCGGTTTCGCTCGCCATGGCACAGAACGTCGACGGTGTCAGCGACCTGAAGCTTCCGGGAATTTCGAGCTACGCGACGCCGAAAGGCGAGACGTCACTGGCGCTGAGCGGCGGCGGCGCCATCACGCTGTCCGCCCAGTTGACCGACAAGGGTTCCGACATCACGCGCGGCATCGTCTGGCGGGTCTTCAAGCCCGAAGCCGTCAACGGTAAATTGCCGATGGTCGCCTCGTCCCATGGCGGCACCGCCGTCTTCCAGCTCGAACCCGGCAGCTATCTGGTTCACGCCTCCTACGGCCGGGCTGGAGCCACCAAGCGCATCACTGTCGGCAAGGACGCAAAGCGCGAAAGTCTCGTGCTCGACGCCGGCGGCCTCAAACTCGACGCCGTGCTGTCCGGCGGCGTTCGCATTCCACCGAAGAAGCTGCGCTTTTCGATCTACGAGGGCACCGCCGAGGCCAATGGCGACCGCGCGCTGATCATTCCCGATGTCGAGCCCAACAGCGTCGTGCGGCTCAACGCCGGCATCTACCATGTCGTCTCGACCTATGGCGCGGTCAATGCGGTCATCCGCTCCGACATCCGCGTCGAGGCCGGCAAGCTGACCGAAGCCACCGTCGAGCATCACGCCGCCGAGATCACGATGAAGCTGGTGCGCGAAACCGGTGGCGAGGCGATCGCCGATACGTCCTGGTCGCTGCTCAACGAATCCGGCGATCCGATCAAGGAAACCGTCGGCGCCTTCGCCTCGATGGTGCTGGCCGAGGGCGACTACACCATCATCGCCAAGAACCGCGACCGCATCTACCAGAAAGATTTTACGGTCGTGGCCGGGCAGAATCAGGAGATCGAGGTTCTGGCCACCGAGGCGGCTGCGATGGATCCCGAAGAGGGCGCGGATTGACCTTCGTTTCCTGGATCAAGCCGCCAGCTTGGTTCGCGACGGCAGGAACCGAATGCGGCGACGCGCCACGACTGGCGCCAGGTCGAACACGCCACGATAAAGCCGGTCGAGCAACGCCTTGCGGTCGCGCAACGGCTCCAGTTCGCTCCAGCCCAGCACCTCGCCGACGCGGACGTCGATCGCCTTGCCCGATAGCCGCGCGAATTCATGGATGAGCAGCGAAGTGCGCAGCGTCAGCGATGCCTTGCCGACGAATTTCGCCACCCGGCCGTCGCGCTCGGCCATGTTCATCGGCCCGCTGACCAGATGGAACAGCCTGCCGTTCTGCCCGGAAAAATGCATCGGAATGACCGACGCCCTGGCTTCCTGGACGAGACGGGCGGGAAACATTTTCCACGGCAGATCGCGCGCCCGGCCAAAACCTTTTGGCGCGGTGGCGACACCGCCGGCCGGAAACACCACGATGGTGACGCCCTCTTTCAACAGCCGCACCGCCTCATGGCGCACGGCCATGTTGTTCTTCACCGCGTCCTTGGTCTCGGAAAAGTCGATCGGCAGCGAATAAGGCTCCATCTCGCGGATCTTGAGCAGATCCTTGTGGATCATGACCCGGAACGGACGGCCGAGCTGCTCGGCAAGCGACAGCACGGCGATACCGTCGCCGATACCGAACGGATGGTTGGCGACGATCACCAGCGGCGTGTCCGGCAACTGTGCAGGCGGCCACTGATCAGCGGCCCGCACCCGGACGTCGATCAGGTCGAGCATGCGGCTGAACACGCGCTCGCCCGTCGGCACGACCTGGCGGCGCCAGAAATCATAAAGTGCTGTGTAGCGGTCGCGGCCCGAGAGGCCTTCCACCGAATGAATGAACCAGCGAGTCAGCGCCGGCTGGCGCGGATTGGCATAGGAAAGCTCGGGAAAGGGTCGTTCGCGCAATTTCAGCTTGAGCATGAGGGCTGGTTACAAGGTCGGCGTGACAGGGATATGAAAATGGCGGTGGATCGCTCCACCGCCATTTGGTCGAAACGATGCCGATCAGGCCGCGCGTTTGCGCCGGCGGTCGGGCGTGATCGCTTCTTCGGTCAATTGCGCGATCGCCTGGTCAAGGCCAAGCGATTCCTGATCGCGCGAGCCCAGCCGGCGCATGTTGACGGTCTGCTCTTCCGCCTCGCGCTTGCCGCAGACGAGGATGACCGGAACCTTGGCTAGGCTGTGCTCGCGGACCTTGTAGTTGATCTTCTCGTTGCGCAAATCCGCTTCCGCCAGAAGCCCCGTGGCCTTCAGCTTTGCCACCACCTCGGTCGCATAGTCGTCGGCATCCGATGTGATCGTCGCCACCACCACCTGCAGCGGCGCGAACCACAGCGGGAAGTGGCCGGAATAGTGCTCGATCAGGATGCCGAGGAAGCGCTCCATCGAGCCGCAGATGGCGCGGTGCACCATCACAGGCTGCTTCTTCTCGGAATCGGAGCCGATGTAGAAGGCGCCGAACCGTTCCGGCAGGTTGAAGTCGACCTGCGTCGTGCCGCACTGCCATTCGCGGCCGATGGCATCCTTCAGCACATATTCGAACTTCGGCCCGTAGAAGGCGCCCTCACCCGGATTGATCGAGGTCTTGATCCGATTGCCGGACCGCGTCCTGATCGTCTCCAGGACGTTGCCCATGATCGCCTCGGCGTGATCCCACGCCTCGTCGGTGCCGACGCGCTTGTCCGGCCGTGTCGACAACTTGACGCTGACTTCTTCAAAACCGAAATCGGCATAGGTCGACAGGATCAAATCGTTGATGCGCAGGCACTCCGCCGCCAGTTGCTCCTCGGTGCAGAAGATGTGCGCATCGTCCTGCGTGAAGCCGCGCACGCGCATCAGCCCGTGCAGCGCGCCGGATGGCTCGTACCGGTGGACATTGCCGAATTCCGCAAGTTTTACGGGAAGATCGCGATAAGACTTCAACCCATGCTTGAAAATCTGCACATGGCCCGGACAATTCATCGGCTTCAACGCGAAGACCCGGTCGTCATCGGTGTCGTCGCCGGCGACCGTCACCTTGAACATGGCGTCGCGATACCAACCCCAGTGGCCTGACGTCTCCCACAGGCTCTTGTCGAGCACCTGCGGTGCGTTGACCTCCTGATAGCCCTGCTCGTCGAGGCGGCGGCGCATGTAGTTGACCAGGTTCTGGAACATCTTCCAGCCCTTGGCGTGCCAAAAGACGACGCCCGGTCCCTCTTCCTGGAAATGGAACAGGTCCATCTCGCGGCCGATCTTCCTGTGGTCGCGCTTCTCGGCCTCCTCCAGCATCGTCTGGTAGGCTTCGAGCTGCGCCTGGTCGGCCCAGGCCGTGCCGTAGATGCGGGTCAGCATCGGGTTGTTCGAATCGCCGCGCCAATAGGCACCGGCCACCTTCATCAGCTTGAAGGCGTTGCCGATCTGCCCGGTCGAGGCCATGTGCGGGCCGCGGCATAGGTCGAACCAGTCGCCCTGCGCATAGATCTTGAGATCCTGATCCTCGGGAATGGCGTCGATCAGCTCCAGCTTGTAGCGTTCGCCCTTGTCGGCAAACACTTTTTTCGCCTTGTCGCGCGACCAGACTTGCTTGGTGAACGGCTTGTTGCGCGCAATGATCTCGCGCATCTTCTTCTCGATCACCGGAAAATCGTCGGGCGTGAACGGCTCGTTGCGGGCGAAATCGTAATAGAACCCGTTCTCGATCACCGGCCCGATGGTCACCTGCGTCCCCGGCCACAATTCCTGCACGGCTTCCGCCAGCACATGCGCCGCGTCGTGGCGGATGAGTTCCAGCGCGCGCGGGTCGTCGCGGGTGACGATCTCGACCTTGCCGGACTTGCCGAGCGGATCGCTGAGATCGCGAACGGTGCCGTCGATCGCATAGGCGACCGCCTTCTTGGCCAGCGATTTCGAGATCGATTCGGCGAGGCCAGCACCGGTCATCGCCGCGTCGTATTCGCGGACAGAGCCATCGGGAAATGTCAGGGAAACGGAATTCAGCATGTATATCTCCTATCCAGTCCCGCAAACGAGCGCGGGTGGTTAAAATGCATGTCGCCAAAAGTGTATGGCGGTTTTGGGGTTACGACATGCATAGGGAAAAGCCGGATGCGTCCGGCAGCGGCTGTCTTTTATGGACAGATTCCGCCGCCGTAAAGCCCGGCTCAAATGTCAGCGTTCATTTGATGAGGAGCGGCAGATCCTTCAGGAACGCCGCCCGGGTCTTGAGGCCTTTGGGCATGTCGGTGCGGTTGGTGTCGACGACAATCCGCGCAAAGACGATCTGGCGGCCATCCTTGTTCGCCCAGCCGACGAACCACCCGAGCGAGCGCTTGTCCTGAACCTTGTCGGCATCGTTGCGCAGGCTGGTACTTCCGGTCTTGCCTTGCACCGTCCAGCCTCCGGCTTGGAAGGTCGGGATGATGGCTGATGTCATGTCGTAAGCCCTGGCCGAGACCGGCAGCTTGCGGGCCAGCAGCTTGCGCAGGAAATCGACCTGCTCGACCGGCGTGATCTTGAGCGAGGAATTCACCCAGGCCTGGGTCAAACCATCATTCTTGCCGGGATTGCCGGAAACATCGGCGTTGCCGTAGTCGAATTTCGAGACATAGCCGGCAAAGCTTTGCGACCCAAGCCGGCGAGTGATTTCCCGGGAAAACCACAGAATCGAATCTCGCTCCCAGATCACCGGATCGACGGTCTTCTGATCCCGCTTCACCGCCTTGAACTCAGGTTTGTAGTCCCAGTTCGGCGTGTGCTCGTCGCTCAGGATCCCGCTGTCATAGCCGATCAGCGACAGCGGCACCTTGAACGTCGATGCCGGGCTGAACCGCTGGTCGCACACTCCGTCCTGGTAGAGCGTCTTGCCGCTCGCCGCATCGGAGATCACAGTGCACTGCACGTCCCCAAGCGGCGCCGATTGCGCGCGCAGCGGAAATCCCAGCAGCCAGGCGAGCAGGAAAAGGATCCCGGCAAAGATGAAGGGAAGACGGTCGAAATTGCGCATGTTCTGCTCGCTCCAGAAGGGGGTTCGCGAGCGGCTTAGCGGGGTCTCTTGTCTCGATTTTGTCTCAAATGCGCAGTCTTTGTGCAGGCTTGTGTTAACCCTACCGGATCGTAAACGCGGGGTGCCGCCGGAGCATGACCGGCTCGGTCACCCCTGCGCTTCGCCGGGCTTGCCGCCGATCCGCCAGTACCGCCAGGGCATGAACCAGATATAGCGCTCCGCCAAGGCTTCCGGCACGCGGTCGATGCCATGCGTACCGAATGGCCCGCAGCGCAGCACGCGGAAAAATCCCATCCAGCCGCCGGCCCACAGGCCATGGCGGGCGATCGCCTCATGCGCATATTCCGAACAAGTCGGCAGATGCCGGCAGGAATTGCCGACAAAGCCCGATAGCGTCAGCTGGTAAAGGCGCACGAGCGACGTACCGAGAAGACGGCCTGGCGTCTTGCGCCATGGACCGGGCCAGTTGCGGCCGCGTTTTTGCGACCCGACGATATGCGCATGCCCATGCTGGTCGCGCACCACAGTCTCCGTATCGCGTTTCCCACACGATAGATGTGGACTTCTGCTGGAGAACGCAATCCCCGCTCCTTGCGCGTCCCGCCATCACGGACGGGAACGGCGAAACGGCTGCCTGTCTGCCGACGGCGCCCAGTGGTCACGACTGGCCGGCTCTTCGCGGCGCTTTGCATACTGCTTTTCGTCACGCCATTGAAACGTCGCGATCCGCACGACATCGCCAAAGATGCTCAGCAACTGGATCATGATCGGTCTCCTTTGACATGGATTAGACCGCCGCTGGCCTTCGCCTTCAAACGAGTATAATTTCCACTTCGGATAATCCTGGGTTATGCGAATGAAGCGCGGACGCCTGCCGCTGACGGCATTGAGGAGTTTTGAGGCGGCGGGCCGGCATCTGAGCTTCAGCCGGGCCGCCGAGGAGCTTTTCGTCTCGCAGGCGGCGATCAGCCGGCAAATCCGAGAGCTCGAAATCTTCCTGCATCAACCCTTGTTCGAACGTCACCATCGCCGAGTCGAACTGACCGACACCGGCCGACGTCTGCTGGATCAGCTTGTCAGAAGTTTCGACGCCATCGACACCTTGCTTGGCGATCTGGTGGCGACGCCGGCGCAGTCCGTGGTGCGCGTCAGTGTCGAGCCGTCGCTTGCATCCGTGTGGCTGGTGCCCCGGCTCAACCGGTTTCGCCAATTGCGGCCCGATATCGACGTCTCCCTCGAGGTCGATCCAAGGCTGATCGAGTTCCGCAGCGATCAGCCGGAGCTTGCCCTGCGCTTCAGCGCGCATGCCACCTCGTGGCCGCGCAGCCAGGCTGAGCGGCTTGCCTCGACAGTCGATTCGCCGGTTTTGTCGCCGGCCCTGCTTGCTTCTGGCCCCGCCCTCAGGAAGCCGATCGATCTTGGCCGCTACACGCTCTTGCACGAGGAGAACCGCCAGGGCTGGGCGCGCTGGTTCGAAGCGGCCGGCGTGCCCGCCGATGCCATACCCGCGCGCGGGCCGATGCTGGCGGATGCGTCGCTTTCAAAGCAGGCCGCCTTGCTCGGACATGGCGTGGCATTGGGCGATCTCTTGCAGATCGGCGGGGAAATCGCATCCGGCGCGCTGGTCAAGCCGTTCGATATCGACGTCGCATCCGGCGCCTATTGGCTGGTGGCCAGAAACCTGCGCGACCTCTCGGAACCTGCCGCCGCGTTCGCCGACTGGCTCAGAAGCCAATTTGCCGAAAGCAGGCGGGTGCTGGAAGCGCGGGTTTGAACCCTTGCGTCGGACCCCGCTACTTCCCGCTGTTTTTCAAAGAGTTTGTCGAGCACATCCGCCGCCGGAAGCTCGCCCGAGGAGTCTTCTCCCGGATCGAACGTGAGAATGATCTCGTGCCACATATTCTAGTGGGCAGCATGTGATGTCAGCCTGGGAAATGGCGCGCAGCGCATGATTGCCCGAACGGCGGTCTCGGCAACCTTGTCCGGCGGCGGCGTTACGGGACTGACGATTTTGGCGGGCCGGCGAGCGACCCGTCCTTGTTCAGGCCGATCCGAACGCGCGCAACGCTTCTGGTATTTGCAGGCACGTTCCACAGACCTGGATGGCCTTCCGGAGATAGTCGCCGACATCTCCCTGGGTTGCCATGTCAGCGTCAGCTAGGCTCGAGCCGCCGCCCGACAACAGCGAAACCACAAGGCTGCATGCGAACACAGGGCCGCGGCTGGAGCAAGCTCGTGGGCCTTCGCCCGGCCTGCGCACCGTGGAAAGGCCAAATCCCAATGTCAGGCCGCTTCTTCGGCGCGCTTCTTCTCGATTTGGCCGATCGCGTCGACCACGGCATCGAAAGTCAGCATGGTCGAAGCGTGCCGCGCCTTGTAATCGCGCACCGGCTCCAAATATCTGAGATCCGCAAAGCGGCCGTCCGGCGGGGCGCCATTTTCCTTGAGCATCTTCAGCATGGTGTCGCGTACCGCTCGCAATTCCTCAGCACTCGCGCCGACGACATGCTGCGCCATGATCGATGACGACGCCTGGCCGAGCGCGCAGGCCTTCACGTCATGGGCAAAGTCTGTGACCACGCCGTCCTGCATCTTGAGGTCGACGGTGACGGTCGAGCCGCACAGCTTGGAGTGCGCCTTGGCGGTCGCGTCAGGATGATCGAGACGGCCGATGCGGCCAATGTTCCCGGCAAAACCGAGAATTTTCGTGTTGTAGACCTCGTTTATCATTATTTTCCAATCCGTCGCCGCCAAGCGAACAGCGATTGCCGCTGTCGTATCTTCCTTTCGCTCGCTATGACCTTATATAATGCTGGCAGTCCGGTATCGACAAGAACGACGAAAGCCAATGTCCTTGCCGGGAAGTTCACGCCGCTTACGGGGCTGGAAACGGGGCGAGTTTCCGACACCGAAAGGTCGTGGTCCGTTCAACTCGTTCCTCCGCCGAGAGGGACTACGGGAGACGCCTTTATGGATGCCGTCATCAAGAAACTCATGCCACAGTCAGCCTATATGGAAAAGCCGGTCACCGACCGGCCAAGCGAAGCCGAAGTCGAAGCCGCCGTGCGCACGCTTTTGCGCTGGACCGGCGACAATCCGGACCGCGAAGGGCTGGTCGACACGCCGAAGCGGGTGGCAAAGGCCTATCGCGAAATGTTCGGTGGCTACGACATGTGCCCGGCGGACGAACTCGGCCGCACATTCGAGGAGGTCGCCGGCTACGATGACCTGGTCATCGTCAAGGACATAACGTTTCATTCGCATTGCGAGCACCATATGGTGCCGATCATCGGCAAGGCGCATGTCGGGTATCTTCCAGACGGCAAGGTCGTCGGCCTGTCCAAGATCGCCCGCGTCGTCGATATCTTCGCCCACCGCCTGCAGACCCAGGAGGCGCTGACTGCGCAGATCGCCGGCGTCATCCAGGACGTGCTCAATCCGCGCGGCGTCGCTGTCATGATCGAGGCCGAGCACATGTGCATGGCCATGCGCGGCATCCGCAAGCAGGGTTCAACCACGCTGACCTCGACCTTCACCGGCGTTTTCAAGGACACGCCCGAAGAGCAGGTCCGTTTCGTCACCATGGTGCGCGGCGGCGGGGTCTGATCGGCCCTGCCCGGCCATCAGACCCATGATCCCGAAAAAATGGAGACCGGTTTTCTTGGATAAACGGAAACCGTTGTCCCGAGGTCATGTCAAAGAGGAAAATGGGCCGGCGATGTCCGCACTGGAATTTCCAAAAGCTCCGTCAGACAAGAAAGCGCTTGAGGAAGGCGCGGTGTTCTCGCCGCGCTTCGATGCAGCCGGGCTTGTCACGGTCGTCGTCACCGATGCCGGAGACGGCATGCTGTTGATGGTTGCGCATATGAATGCGCAAGCACTGGCGCTGACGCTGGAGACCGGCATCGCCCACTACTGGTCGCGCTCGCGCAGCGCGCTTTGGAAAAAGGGGGAAATATCGGGCAATTTTCAGCATGTCGTCGAGATGCTCACGGATTGTGACCAGGATGCCATATGGTTGCGCGTCAAAGTGTTGGGCCACGACGCAACCTGTCACACTGGCCGGCGTTCATGCTTTTATCGGACGGTGGGGCTGATCGATGGCAAGGGGACGCTTGCCTTCGACGGCAGAAAGCCGCTGTTCGATGCGGAAAACACGTATCGGAAACCATCAGCTTGAACCTTCTGCCTGACACCAAGCACACAGATTCATCATTTCGATACGGCCCGCTCGTATAGTAGCCGTGGGACAAGGGAGATCATGATGCTCGAGTGGGCGTCATTGCGTAACAGACCAGATGTCAGGGAGGCCAATGGCCTGTCCTCGTCAGGCGGCGCGTCCGAAACGAACTCCCAGAAGAAAACAGGCATTTCGCTCGCCTTGGGTGGCGGTTGCGCCCGTGGTTGGGCGCATATCGGTGTGCTGCGCGCGCTCGACGAAGCCGGCATCGAAGTATCGATGATCGCCGGCACCTCGATCGGCGCGCTGGTCGGCGGCTGCTATCTCGCCGGCAAAATGGACGAGCTCGAAGAATTCGCCCGCAGCCTGACAAAGCGCCGCATCTTCGGCCTGCTCGATCTCAATTTGCGCGGCAGCGGCCTGTTCGGCGGCATGAAGCTCGACGCCCGGCTGCGCGAGCACATGGCCGGCATTCGTTTCGAGGACCTTGCCAAGCCGTTCGTCGCGGTCACCTCCGAAATCCGCACCGGCCACGAAATCTGGCTGTCGAGCGGCTCATTGATCACCGCCATGCGTGCCTCTTATGCGCTTCCCGGCGTGTTCGAGCCGGTGAATTGCAATGGCCGCGTGCTGGTCGACGGCGCGCTGGTCAACCCCGTACCGGTTTCGGTCTGCCGCGCCTACGAGCAGCCGCTCGTCGTGGCGGTCAACCTTCACTACGACCTGTTCGGCCGTGCCGCCGTCATCAAGCACAGCGCCGGCGAACTGGTCGTCGAAAAGGACGCGCCGCGGCCTGGGCAGATCGACGCCGAGCGCCAGTCGCATCAGACGCGGCTCGGCATCACCGGCGTCATGGTCGAGGCCTTCAACATCATTCAGGACCGCATTTCGCGTGCCAGGCTTGCCGGCGACCCGCCCGACATGTCGCTGCAGCCGAAGCTCAGCCATATCGGCCTGACCGAATTCCACCGCGCCGACGAGGCGATCAACCTCGGCTATCAGGCGACGATGGCACAGATCGGCGAACTGACCCGGCTGCAGTCCGTTCTCGCCTGATCAAAACCTACCCACGAGCCGCATCGGTGATGCGAAACTGCACGGCGCGGTTGCCGTTCCAGTAATTGCCTGACAGCGAACCGGCGACGTGGATTGTCTTGCCCCGGTTCTTGAACAGGAATTCGCCAAGCGCGGTATCGACGGCGCGAAAGGCAATCGCCTGGATGCGGCCACCACTTTCCGATTGCAGCTCGACGCGGATATGGTTGGTGCCGACCGGCCGCGCATCGGCCAATCGGTGGCGCGGCAACGCGAAAATCGGGGCCGCGTGCCCGGCACCGAAGGGTCCGGCCTTTTCCAGCGCGTCGAGCAGGCCGAGCGTCGCGCCTTCAGCGGCAAGTGCGCCGTCTATGGCCAGGCTTTCCTCGCCCTGCAGGCGAAACACGTCGGCTGCCGCCCGCTCTTCGAAAAACGCCCTGAGTTCGCCAAGCCTCGCCCGCTCCACGGTGATACCCGCCGCCATGCCATGGCCGCCCCCCTTGACGATCAGACCGGCCACGGCCGCCTCGCGCACCAGCCGGCCGAGGTCGAAACCCGAGACCGAGCGGCCCGAACCGGTGCCGATGCCCACAGTGTTGAAGGCGATGGCGAAGGCGGGCCGCCGGGCATGATCCTTCAATCGCGAAGCGAGCAGGCCGACAATGCCCGGATGCCAGCTGTTGGAGGCGGTGACGACGATGGCGGGACCATTGCCGCCGGCAAGCTCGGCGTCGGCCTCGGCGCGCGCTGCCGCGAGCATCTCCTGCTCCATCAGCTGCCGTTCCTGGTTGAGCCGGTCGAGCGTCTCGGCAATGGTGCGCGCCTCTACCGGGTCGTCGGTCGCAAGCAACCGGCTGCCAAGTGCGGCATCGCCGATGCGTCCGCCGGCATTGATGCGCGGGCCGATCAGATAGGCCAGATGGAAAGTGCTGATCGGCTCGCCGATGCGCGACACCCGTGCCAGTGCCGCCAGCCCTTCATTCTTCTGCTGGCGCGCCATCTGCAGTCCCTTGACCACGAAGGCACGGTTGACGCCGGTCAGCGGCACCACGTCACAAACGGTGGCCAAAGCGACGATATCAAGCAGCGAGAGCAGGTCCGGCGGTGTGCCATCGGCCATGCGGCTACGCAGGATCCTGGCCGTCTGCACAAGGGCGAGGAAGACCACGCCGGCGGCACAGAGATGGCCCTGCCCGGAAAGGTCGTCGTCGCGATTGGGATTGACGACGGCAATTGCCGCCGGCAAGGCACCGCCGACCTGATGGTGGTCGAGCACGACGACATCGGCCCCGGCCTCGTTGGCGGCATCGATGGAAACGGCGCTGTTGGTGCCGCAATCGACAGTGACGATCAGTGTCGCGCCACGCGAAACAAGTTCGCGCATGGCATCCGGATTGGGGCCATAGCCCTCGAAAATACGATCCGGGATGTAGATTTCCGACGGCACCGAGAAATGCGTGAGGAACCGCTTCAGCAAGGCCGACGAGGCGGCGCCGTCGACATCATAGTCGCCGAAGATCGCCACCTTTTCCCTGGCCATCACCGCGGCGGCGATACGGGCCGCCGCCCTGTCCATGTCGGTCAGCGATGCCGGATCCGGCAGAAGATCGCGGATCGTCGGGTCGAGAAACCGCTCGGTCTGTTCGGCGGTGACGCCACGGCCGGCAAGCACCCGCGCGACGATGTCGGGCACGCCATGGCCTTGCGCGATGGCGAGCGCAATCATGTCCTGGCGTTCTGTCAGCCGATGTTCCCAGGAAACCCCTGACACCGACTGCCTGACATCGAGGAAGAGGCGTTTCTCGCCGGTCATACGCTTTGCCAACTCATCGTTGGCCGCACGATAATGCATGTCGCCCAAAAGTGCGCAGCGGTTTTGGGGCGACGACCTGCATTGGGAACAATTTAAAGCGCGTCACGTTCACGCGACGCTCTGTAGGCCAAAGGCAGGCAAAGCCAAGCGGTTCACGGGTGTGCGCCGTCCCGGAACAGGTCAAGAAAACTGCGCTTTCCGCTTTTCAGCCTGGCGCCGAAGCCATTCGTCGGCCGCATCGCCCATCGTGTTTTCCACACCGTCCTTGAGCCAGGCCATGAAAGGCCGGTTGAACCTGAATGCGTTGCCGCATTCCCCGATGAGAAAGCGACGCACATTCTGGGTGTTGCGATAGGACTTTGTGATGGCGATGGTACGCGAGATCGGATCCGCATGCCAGTCGAACGGTTTCATCGTCAAATCCTTGCAGCCAGCATCGGATGCGCCCGAATGGCTAACAATTGCAAGGTGGCTTCGCAAGCGAGCGTCAGAACTTATCCAGATCCTGATGGCGGGCCTTGATCTCGCGCACCGTCCGCGACGACGAGCGCAGCACGATCGTGTGGGTGGTGATGTGATTGTCGCCGAACTTGACGCCAGCCAGCATGTTGCCGTCGGTGACACCGGTGGCCGCAAACAGCACATCGCCGCGCGCCATGTCCTCCGTCCGATAGACCCGTTTCGGATTGGAGATACCCATCTTTGCCGCGCGAGCAAGCTTTTCCGGCGTGTCGAGGATCAGCCTGCCCTGCATCTGGCCGCCGGTGCAGCGCAGCGCGGCAGCGGCCAGCACGCCCTCGGGTGCTCCGCCAGTGCCAAGGTAGATATCGATGCCGGTTTCTTCCGGGTCCGTGGTGTGGATGACGCCGGCGACATCGCCGTCGCCGATCAGCCGGATCGCGGCCCCCGTGGCGCGCACGGCATCGATCAGCTTGGCATGACGCGGCCGGTCGAGAATGCAGGTGGTGATTTCCGATACAGCGACGCCCTTGGCCCGGGCGAGGCTGGCGATGTTCTCAGCCGCCGAGGTGTCGATGTCGATAACGCCGTCCGCATAGCCCGGACCGATGGCGATCTTGTCCATGTAGACGTCGGGCGCGAACAACAGGCTGCCCTTTTCGGCGATCGCGATGACCGCGAGTGCATTGGGCAGGTTCTTGGCGCAAATCGTCGTGCCTTCGAGCGGATCGAGCGCGATATCGACGGCCGGGCCTTTGCCTGTGCCGACTTCCTCGCCGATATAGAGCATCGGCGCCTCGTCCCGTTCGCCTTCGCCAATCACCACCGTGCCCTTGATGGAAAGCCGGTTGAGTTCCTGGCGCATGGCATCCACGGCTACCTGGTCGGCCGCCTTTTCGTCGCCGCGCCCGCGCAGCCTGGCGGCCGCGACGGCGGCCCGTTCAGTGACGCGCACCAGTTCCATGGTGAGTATCCGGTCAAGGCCGGCGACGATGTTCTGGGCCACATTCATCTGGTGATTTCCTCGTTGGCAATGCGGCCTCCCGCCGGAGGCGGGCCTGTTTTGTCAAACGAGCATGACAACGGCAAGACCCTCCGAAAACTTTATCGAATAGTCAGCAACATCAATCGATTAAACCGCATTTTGAAACAACGGCGGCCCGGTCGAAAGAACCGGGCCGGCAGGGGAAATTGACCATCGGCGCTGTTCGCGGCCTAGAAAACCGCGAGATATTTGAGCAGCGAAATGATGCCGATGATGATGACGATGACTTGCACGATCTGTCTCATCCGACCGTCGAGCGGCAGGCGCTGCACCAGGTAGAGAACGAGGATGATGACGAGGAATGTGATCAGGATGCTGATCAATGCTGATGAAGCCATGGTGCCCCTCCTTAAAAGTGACGTGCTAAAAACAAGAGAATGGGCCGGAAGCCCGGCCCCATCGCTCTACGGTCAATACCAGCGGCGGGAGGTGTCGTTCGTCGACTGACCAATGGCGAAGCCGGCCAGAAAGCCGAGCAGGCCGATCACACCGACCAAAGCTGTCGTCGTACCGGGATTTTCGCGCGCGACTTCCGAAACAGCTTGGGCCTGGCTGCGCAGCTGTTGCGCCGTACGCGACGCGCGGTTCGCCGCAGTGTCGTACAACTCGGACGCCTGTTCGCTGGCGTCATCAAGCATCTCCGCGCCCCGCGCCGAAATGCTCTTGTTGATCTTGGTGATCTCCCTGCGCAGTTCGGCAATCTGCTTTTCCAGCGTCTTCTGGATGTTGTCGATATCGGGGGTGTCGGATTTGTTGGTATCGGCCATGAAGCGGTTCCTCTGGTTGCTGACCAAGAGAACGGCGTCGACGCGAATTCGTTCCGGTCTGCGGCGGCTGCCTGCCTCCAGACCGGAGCTCAATGCCTGCGGAATTCTTGTCCCGCGCGACTGTCGGACAAAGCTACCCTGCCCGCTCGATGCGGATGACCTGCGGCTTGTCGGTCAGATGTCCGTCCTTGGTGATGCCGTCGACGGCCTTGCGCACGGCGGCCTCCGTCGTCTCGTGGGTGACGAGGATCACCGTCTTCTGTGCCGCCGCCTCGCCGTTGACGGCGTGCTGGACGATCGATTCCAGCGAGATGTCGTTGTCGGCCATGCGCTTGGCAATAGCGGCAAACACGCCGATGCGGTCATGCACGGTCAGCCGGATGAAATAGCCGCCGGCATGGCTGCGCATCTGCGCCTTCTTGTAGGGTTTCAGCTCCTTCGCCGGCCGGCCGAAGACCGGACCATGCTGGAAGCCTGGCCGGCTCTTGGCGATGTCGGCGATGTCGCCGATGACGGCCGATGCGGTGGCGTTGCCGCCAGCACCAGGGCCTGACAGCAACAGCTCGCCCAGAATGTCGGTTTCGATCGCCACCGCATTGGTGACGCCATGAACCTGCGCGATGACCGACGCGGTCGGCACCATGGTCGGGTGGACGCGCTGTTCGATGCCACTTTCGGTGCGCTGGGCGACGCCCAGCAGCTTGATCCGGTAGCCGAGATCGGCGGCGGCGCGGATGTCGGCCTGGCTGATGTTGGAAATGCCTTCCATGTAGATGTCGTTGGCGGCGATCCTGGTGCCGAAGGCAAGGCTGGTCAGGATCGACAGCTTGTGCGCCGTGTCGTGACCCTCGATGTCGAAGGTCGGATCGGCTTCCGCATAGCCCAGCCGCTGCGCGTCCTTCAGGCACTCGTCGAACGAGATGCCCTCGGCCTCCATGCGGGTCAGGATGTAGTTGCAGGTGCCGTTGAGAATGCCGAACACGCGGGTCACCGAATTGCCCGCCATCGCCTCGCGCATCGTCTTGATGACCGGGATGCCGCCGGCCACAGCCGCCTCGTAGTTGAGCAACACGCCCTTCTTCTCGGCGATCTCGGCCAACGCCACGCCATGCTTGGCCAGCAGCGCCTTGTTGGCGGTGACGACGTGACGGCCGGCTTCGAGTGCCGCCTTCACCGATGAGCGCGCCGGACCCTCGTCGCCACCGATCAGTTCGACGAACACGTCGATTTCGGCGGTCTGCGCCATCTTGACCGGATCGTCGAACCACTTTGCCGAGTTGAGTTCGACGCCGCGATCACGCTTCTGGTCGCGCGCCGAGACGGCGGTGACAATGACGTCACGGCCGCACTGGCGGGTCAGTTCCACCGCCTTGTCGCGCAGCACGCGCGCCACCGACGCGCCAACGGTGCCGAGGCCGGCAATTCCAACACGCAATGCTTCAGCCATGTCCGGCGACGTCCCTCAAAGTCAGATCGATTTGCGTGCGGCAAGTTTACCGGTGAGCGGAGAGCGGCACGACATTGTTGGGCTGCTTGGCGCTGGTCGACAGGAAGCGCTTGATGTTGCGCGCCGCCTGGCGGATCCGGTGCTCGTTCTCGACCAGCGCAATGCGCACGTGATCGTCGCCATGTTCGCCGAAGCCGACACCGGGTGCCACCGCCACGTCGGCATGTTCGATGAGCAGCTTGGAGAATTCGAGCGAGCCGAGATGCCGGAACGGCTCCGGAATTGGCGCCCAGGCGAACATCGATGCCGCCGGTGCCGGAATGGTCCAGCCGGCGCGGCCGAAAGCGTCGACCATCACGTCGCGGCGCTTATGGTAGATGTCGCGCACCTCGGCGATGTCGGCGCCGTCGCCATTGAGCGCGTGTGCCGCCGCCACCTGGATCGGCGTGAAGGCGCCGTAGTCGAGGTAGGACTTCACTCGCGTCAGCGCCGAGATCAGCCGCTCGTTGCCGACGGCAAAGCCCATGCGCCAACCGGGCATGGAGAAGGTCTTCGACATGGAGGTGAATTCGACGCAAACGTCGATCGCGCCAGGCACCTGCAGCACCGAAGGCGGCGGATTGCCGTCGAAATAGATCTCCGAATAGGCAAGGTCGGACAGGATGATGATGTCGTTCTTCTTGGCGAAGGCGACCACATCCTTGTAGAAATCGAGCGAGGCGACCAGCGCCGTCGGGTTCGACGGATAGTTGAGGATCAGCGCCAGCGGCTTCGGGATCGAATGCTTGACACCGCGCTCGAGCGCCGGGATGAAACCGTCGTCCGGCTCCACCTGCAGCGAGCGGATGACGCCACCCGACATGATGAAGCCGAAGGCATGGATCGGATAGGTCGGGTTCGGGCACAGGATCACGTCGCCGGGGGCCGTGATCGCCTGCGCCATGTTGGCGAAGCCTTCCTTCGAGCCAAGCGTGGCCACCACTTGCGTGTCGGGGTTGAGCTTCACGCCGAAGCGCCTGCCATAGTAGGCGGCTTGGGCGCGGCGCAGGCCCGGAATGCCGCGCGACGAGGAATAGCGATGCGTGCGCGGGTCGCGCACGACCTCGCACAATTTGTCGACGATAGCCTTGGGCGTCGGCAGGTCCGGATTGCCCATGCCGAGGTCGATGATGTCGGCGCCACGCGATCGGGCGCTGGCCTTGAGCCGGTTGACCTGCTCGAACACGTAAGGCGGAAGCCGGCGAACCTTGTGAAATTCTTCCATTGCAGTTCCAGACAGCGAAGGGGTGTTGGGCGCGCGCTATATACTTATTTGCAGGTAGGGTCGAGGGCGGGGTCGCATTTGCCTTCGATCTGCTTCAGCGTTTCGTCGCCATGCTTCTTGGCCAGATCCGTCAGCGCCGCCTGGTTGGCGACCTTGGGGCCGCCGCCCTTTGCCGCCTGCGCATTCTCATCCGCCTTCAATTGCGCGAGCTTGGCATTCTTCTCGGCTTCGGTGAACTGAGGCGCCGCCACTTGCGGCTTGATGTTCAGGTTCGGAAAGGTGCCGGTATCCTTCGGCCCCGTACCCGCAGCGACAGGCGTCGGGCCATTCGTGTTGGCGCTCGAGCACCCGGCAATCCCGATGAGAACGATCGCCGCGCCGATGCGGCAAAAACGTCCGGCACCGAAAAAAACAGTCTCGCCAATATTAATCGTCATATTGTTTCCTTGGCAGCCGAGGTAGAGCGAGATTGGCCCGGTCGGATGTCCCATGTTAATATGTCAAGAAAAGGCCTCGGGAGGAACCCCGCCAACCATGTCCAAAACACCCGATTCGGGCAAAGCGGAAGATGACGAGCCTTCGACCGTCGAGCAATATCTGGTGAAGGACCCGGAACGCTTCGCCCTGAACATGGCGCGCATGATCGAGCAGGCCGGCAAGGCCGCTTCCGCCTGGGCCGAGCCGCGCGAAAAAGGCGACGTGCGCGACCATGTGGCCGAGCCCGTCGTCGATATGGTGAAGACCTTTTCCAAGCTCAGCGAATACTGGCTTGCCGATCCGCAGCGCGCGCTGGAAGCGCAGACGCGATTGTTCTCCGGCTATATGACGGTCTGGGCCAACGCCATTCAGCGCACCAGCAACGCCGCGCAAGACACCGAAGACGCGGTCAAGCCGGAGCGCGGCGACAAGCGCTTCCTCGACCCGGAATGGGGCCGCAACGCCTTCTTCGATTTCCTCAAGCAGGCCTATCTCGTCACCTCGCGCTGGGCGGCCGATCTGGTCGAGCACGCCGAAGGTCTTGACGAGCACACCCGCCACAAGGCCGGCTTTTACGTCAAGCAGGTGTCCAACGCCATCTCGCCGTCGAATTTCATCCTGACCAATCCGGAACTGTTCCGGGAAACCGTCGCCTCGAACGGCGAAAACCTGGTGCGCGGCATGAAGATGCTGGCCGAGGACATCGCCGCCGGAAAGGGCGACCTGAAGCTGCGGCAGGCCGACTACTCGCCCTTCGAGATCGGCAGGAACATCGCCACCACTCCCGGCAAGGTGGTCGGCCGCAGCGACGTCGCCGAAATTATCCAGTACGACCCGGCGACCGAGACGGTGCTCAAGCGGCCCCTGCTGATCTGCCCGCCATGGATCAACAAATTCTACATCCTCGATCTGAACCCGCAGAAATCATTCATTCGCTGGGCGGTTGAACAGGGCCACACCGTGTTCGTCATCTCCTGGATCAATCCGGACGAGCGCCACGGCACCAAGAGCTGGGAAGCCTATATCCGCGAGGGTCTGCAATACGGCCTCGACACGGTCGAAAAGGCCACCGGCGAACGCGACGTCAACGCGATCGGCTATTGCGTCGGCGGCACGCTTTTGGCGGCGGCACTGGCGCTGATGGCGCAAGAGGGCGACGACCGCATCAAGTCGGCGACGTTCTTCACCACGCAGGTCGACTTCACCTATGCCGGCGACCTGAAGGTGTTCGTCGACGAAGAACAGGTCGCGGCAGTGGAAAAGTCGATGAGCGAAAAGGGCTATCTGGACGGCACCAAGATGGCGACCGCCTTCAACATGCTGCGCTCAGGCGACCTGATCTGGCCCTACGTCGTCAACAACTACATGCGCGGCAAGGATCCCCTGCCCTTCGACCTGCTCTACTGGAATGCCGATTCCACCCGCATGGCCGCGGCCAATCACTCTTTCTACCTGCGCAACTGCTATCTCGAGAACAACCTCTCGCAAGGCACGATGGAACTGGCGGGCCGCACGGTCTCGCTCGGCGACATCACCATCCCGGTCTACAACCTCGCCTCCAAGGAAGATCACATCGCGCCGGCGCTTTCGGTGTTCCTCGGCTCGAAATATTTCGGCGGCACGGTCGAGTATGTGATGGCCGGGTCGGGCCATATCGCCGGTGTCGTCAATCCGCCGGCATCCAACAAATACCAGTACTGGACCGGGGGGACGCCGACGGGCGACTTCAGCCAGTGGATTGCCAATGCCACCGACCATCCAGGATCCTGGTGGCCGCACTGGCAAGGCTGGATAGAGGCCAAGGACAACACCCGCGTGCCTGCCCGCAAACCCGGCAAGCATATGAAAACCTTGGGTGATGCTCCCGGCACCTATGTGAAGGTCCGTGTGTAACGGACTGTAATGTGTGGTGAGTTGACGGGCCGCCAAAAGCGGGCGAAATGGTGTCGTCAACCATCAAGCGGCCGTAATTCGGCAATCACCGCAAAAATACTTCCAGGCTTGCGGATTTGACACAGGTCTCGTTTCCGGATCGGAGACAAAGGTCACCTCGGCACCGACCATGCGTGCGGCACCAAGGATATACCGACCGGACATCGAGGGGGAATTTGACTTTGAAATCAGCAGGATGGAGCCTCGCAAAGGGAGAACGCCGCGCCATTGTGGCAGCGCTCTGCTCCTTGCTTCTGGCCTCCTGCACCTCGGCTGGCGACCCGACCATGTCGGTCGGAATGCCTGGTTACAATGCCACCGCATCGGACGTAAACGCGGCCTCCAGCGGCAAGGCGATCGTCGCCTCCGATTCGTCTGATGTCACGACGGAGCAGACGACGGTGATGACGGCAAGCGACACGGCGCTGCCTGAAAAGGTCGCCTATGTGCCTATATCCAAGCCGGGAGCTGCCTTTCCGCTGACCACGCCGGCCGCCGCCGAAACCATCGTCGGAAACACGCCGCAGTCGCTGACGCAGCAGGCACAGACCGCGCAGCAGACCGACGCGGTCGCCCAGCAGATTGCCGCCGCCGACGGCGACGTGGCAGCGCCGAAGCCCGCCGCCGCTCCGGCCATGAACAACCCGGTCTATGTGACGGCCGGCGAGACGCCGCAGGCCGAAGCACCAAAGAAGAAAGGCTTCCTGGCCTCGATGTTTGGCGCAACGCCAGCCTCGGCGACACCAGCCCCCCTCATCGGCAACGCCCGGACGGGCGAGCAGCCTCCGGCACAGGCAAAAGCGGCGCCAGCAGCGGCAAAGCCGATCATTACGCTTGCCTCGGCCAATTCCACAGCCAAGCCGGTGCAACTGGCTTCGCTCGGCGGCGATACCGGCGGCCACATCACCGGTAGCGACGCCCTGCCCGGCGTGCGCCAGACAGCCCTGTTCGAAATCAAGCGCAAGTCCGGCCTCGACGACGAAAGCGACGTCGACCTCAACGAAGATGAGGGGCCAGTCGGCGGCTCCTATCAGGTTGCGTCCGCCGCCGGCATGGCCCGGCTGGCGCCCAACGGGCTGCTCAAGCAGAACGAGAGCGTCGATGTCGCCTGCCTGAAGCCGTCGCTGGTGCGCGTGCTGAAGACGATCGAAGGCCATTACGGCCGCAAGATGACGGTGACGTCAGGCTATCGCGACCCGGCCCGCAACCGCCGCGCCAACGGCGCCAAGAATTCGCTGCACATGTATTGCGCCGCCGCCGACATCCAGGTGCCCGGCGTTTCGAAATGGGAACTGGCGAGCTACATCAGAAGCATGCCCGGCCGCGGCGGCGTCGGCACCTACTGCCACACGGAATCGGTTCACGTCGACGTCGGCCCCGAGCGTGACTGGAACTGGCGCTGCCGCCGGCGCAGCGGCGGTGACGGCTAGCAGCGCGGATCTAAGATCTGCCGGCGGCCATGATCGTTCCGTTGGGCATTGCGAATATCGGATTGGCGGAGGCCTTCTCAACTTCATCATTCCGGCGCAGAGCGGTGCGGCGTCCCGCTCATCGTCAAGCTCGCAACCCTCGGGAAATGGTTGATCTGGCAGGCCCGGAAAAAAGTTGTCCAAGGCGGCACCTGACGGGTTGCCGGTTGCGCACAACGCCAGTATAAGCCGCTTCGTCTGAGCGCGCCCATCGTCTAGCGGTTAGGACACCGCCCTTTCACGGCGGTAACAGGGGTTCGATTCCCCTTGGGCGTACCAGAAAAATAATGCGTTTAGCGCAAACCTCCCTCCATGTTGGTCAATTTCGCTTGGCTCTGTGCCGCGGTCTTCAACTGACGCGCAGTCTTCCGCGATCACACCATAGGCTAACGCGGCCACACGGGTCATAATTCTACTATCAAGTGGTCGATTCCTCAGGGATGTAGCCGCTCCAAGAGCCCGCCGCAGGTCGCCCCCGTGGCGGGCTTTTCGTTGCGCGGTCGAAGTGGGCTTTCAGGGCATTCCGATAACGGGAGAAGCCCACAGTGGTAAGTCCGTTTTGAAACGGGGCGCGCGCCGCTCAAGACGACTCTCTTCAGCGCTTCAGCGGCATTCGCCAATGCGAAATCAAAAGCCTGTTATAATCCACGGATTGGAGTCGTATCCGAGGCGCGGCTCTGCCTTTGCGCCGTTATCTTCCGATTTGGCGGTTCCGGTGAAACCGCAGTCCAGATTTGGAACGGGCTTCTTGGCTGATGGGTTGGTGGAACACAAGGCGGCGGCGTCACTGACCGCCGCCTTCTTTTCCTTGGCAACAGCGACACCAGTCGCAGCGAAAACGACAGCCGCGCAAAATATAGCCACTCTCATTGGAAACCCCTCTATTGCACCCGACAGATGGTCGGACATGACGTAACGTCATCTTAATATTAGCACTAACGAATGTATTGGCTAGCCCCCGTGCCATCAAAACCAGGCCGGGTGCCAAGCTTGCATCGCGACCGCCAAAAGCGGTGCGGATCTGGACACCAGCCGGCATGAGTCGCACTCTCATCGTGGGAGAAGGACGTGGATCGACAAAACACAGGGGCTGATCAGGCCAAACGCTGGCGGGACCAGGCCCTGCGCGGTCGCCGCAGGCGTCTGTCACAACATCGTATCGTGGGCGCCGATCCTGATGGCGATAGCCATTCTCGGTGGTCTGATCACGCTCAAGGCGTACAAGTAAGCAGAGCCCCAGCGTGCGAGGCTATCCGGCCACAGCCTAGCCGCTGCCAAGCAGCGGCACGGTAACCGTTGTCGCGTAGTTGATGGGGAAGGAACTGAAGTAGGGGAAGTCGATGACGAAAGCATAGGCGGCGGTCAGATGCGCCATGCGGAAGCCGCCGCTCACTGGGTCGATGGCGATCGTGACGTTCACGTCCTTGAACCCCAAGGCCTGCAATTTCTGCGTGGCGATCGATTGAATGTCGGCCTGGGTCAGCGTGTTCTTAAGTTGCAGCGAGCGTGCTGACGTCTCCAGCGTATAGCGAACACTGGAGACCGAGTGCATCGACCAGCCAAAGGCGAATATTCCGAACAGCAGCATGACAAGGAAGGGCGCGATCAGCGCGAACTCCAGCCCGGCCCCGCCCGATCGATCCCGCCGGAACGCGCTTACCCTAGCGGACACGGATCATCTCCTGGTGACCGATGACGGTGGAAGTGGCAAATGCGCCAAAGGCAATTGGCGGCACCCAGGTGCCCGATGCCTGTATCTGGACATAGATTGACGGCACCTTCGGCCCACTGCACATGGTGGAAGCGTCGACCACGGTCGTCCCGCACATACGGATGTGGCTTAGCGTGACCTGGCCGTCTTCCGGCCGATTTTCCCAGCTCGCAATGGCAAGGGCCTGGGTCGCCGCATCATCGGTCGATCCGCTCATGACCAGGTTCGCGGCGGTCTTCACACCGGCGCGCATCGACAGTGAGCTCGTTACGTAGGACCAGCCGTCTAGAATACCAAGCAGCACCAGGCACAGAATGGGCAGCACCATCGCGAACTCGACCGCCGCAACGCCCGAATCATCGCCAAGGATCGGCATCGATCGACGCCCCACGGAGCTACTCGGACAGTGCCACGGACCGCGCGGCTGGAATGTTGGACACTCCGAGGCTCGAGCAATCCTGATTGATGGTTGAGTTACCGGACCATTGAATCGTATTGGCGACGACCCTGGTGCAGCCGCCATTGCCCGAGAAGTTGCCAAGATAGTTCACTTGCTGCTTGGGGAAATAGATGGCCCCGGTCAAAAGCGAGTCCGCCGTGCCGTTGAATGTGCTGGATGCGCTCATGCCGGCCCTGTCGCCGTAGAACAGAACGCCTGAGTAAGTGCCCGAGGTCGCCGCGCTGAGCTTCACGGACGCATTGCCATTCATGCTGACGGTCGAGCTACCCGACATGAAGATGGTCACCCCGGTGCCCGTGATGGCCGCGTTGGCGTTTATTTTTAAATTGCCCTGGACGATATAAACGCCGGGCGAAAACGTGACATTGCCCTTCAGGTTCATGCCGCTGCAATAGGTGCCTGGACCGAGCGTCGCCTTGTTGTCGTTCTGGCAGGGGGTCGCGGCCACCGGGGCCGGCAGGTCGACAAAGGGATCGCCGGCAGGTAGTGCCTGGGTGATCGGGGCCGCGCAGACGGTCGTGACGGGATTGCTGAGAGAGACACCGCCCGCCGATATCAGGCAATCGGCCTGCAGGCCGGCCGCGCCCTGAACCTTGATGGCGTCCGAAGCGATCGAATTGGACATGACCGAACAGCCGCTGAGCTTAACGCTGGTGCTGCCGGAAAACAGCACCGCCTGCGACGCGGACGGATCGAGCGCGAGTATGCAGGCACTTGAGGCATCGGTAATGACGGCCACCGCCCTCGCCTGTTCGGGAACCTTTTCCTGGGTGAAGATCAGGGTGAACATGCGGTCGAGCTTCTGGCCGACGATCACCTCGACCGCTTTTTTCGCCGTATTCGGTCCGGACGCCGGAGGGGTATTGACGACGATCGTGCCCGAGCCCAGCCCGTTCGACGCCGCGGACTGGGCCGCGGCCGCGACGATCGTCGGCTTGTCGGAGCCCGAAATCTGTTCGAGCGCTCCGGCATAGGCGGCTGCATCGGCCGTCGCCTGTAACCTCAGGCTGTTGTAGTACCAATAGGAGGTCTCGACGCCGAAGCCCGCAGCGCCGACAACGACCGGCAAGGTAAGGGCAAAAATGGTTGCGACATTTGCGCCCGTGCTCCGGCGCATGGCGTTCATTACAAGCCGAACACGGGTGAAACTACTCAAGGCCATGGCTTAAATTAGAAAGCACGCATAAATGAACGAATGGCTAAAAAAGTTCGTTGCATTTTTGAGCAGCGGTCCATTGGCTTCAAAAAAGAAGTGTTTCGCTGGCTGACCAACGCACGCCGCGTCGATGTCCCAGAGTAGGCCGGCGGGAAAATTGCCGGATTTGCAGCCGAGACCGCGCGGCCAACGACCGTATCTCCGAAAAACACGCCAGAATAACCGTATTTACGAATTATTGAAGCATGTATGGAAGCTGGAGGTTCAGGATTGCTTCAAGCGGAAAGAATTGGCATCGACTCCGCGACCGTATCGGCCAACATCTCTCTCTGTACGGCCAGGAAGAACCTGCGCACTTCATCGCAGGCTGCTGTTCTGTCCCTGCCCGATCCGACCACAAGATCGAGCAATTCCGACGCCTTGGCTTTCCAGAAGGAGGTGGCGGTCTCGCCATGCAGGTTGCCAAGCTTGGCAGCAACCTCTCTGACCAGGAATACCTGACGGTCGATCGGGAATGCACGAACTTTTTCTGGGGACATCTTCCAACCCATGAGACTGACGCAACGAATCAACCATTGCCAACAAGCAATGGCGTAGCCGGGAAGGTGGAAACGGAAGCTTAACGGCGCTGACGTGGCTGCAGCGTGCTGCGGTCGCCGGGGAGACGAAAAGGGCGCAGCCCTATGCTGGCGACATCGCCGTGTGCATTCAAGCGCGATCGTTAACGTAAGAATCGGGGCAGGCGAAACGGCCCTCAGGCCTGGAGCGCCCTCGCCTCACCGCCGCGCTTGCGCGGCGTCATCATGTCCCTGGCCATCAGTCCGCTCGCCCGGCAAAACGCCATGAAGGCCCGGCAGGCATCCTCGGTCTTGACCACGTCCACCGTGGCGCCAAAGCAGGCATTGAAGGCTTTCTGATAGATCGGGCCCTGACGGCGCGGAGGCCAGTCCTGGAGAAAATCGAGCGCCTGTTCGACGCCGTAGATCTCCTCGACCGGCAGGCCGGGCGCGGGCGCTATGCGCACCGGCACCTCGAATTGCAGTCTGTCCATTCCTGTCTCCCGAACCGGCGTCACCGCAGCAACGCCGTTCGTCGTCAAAAGTTGCTTTGACCGGCTTCTGGCCCAGAAATGTGTCGTCACTTGGGTCGCTGAACCGCCACGTCGCCCAAAACAGATTGCGCCCCCGAGATATGTCTTGGGCGACATACGCTCACTGGTTCGCCGGATCCGTCTCCAAAGCCTGGCACCCCCGGCAGGCCGAAGCACAGCATCGCCAGCGGCACCATGCCCATCAGGCATGAGCACGCTGCCATCAGCGGCGCTTCAGGCCATCCGGTTTGCCTGACCGCCGTCAAGGGACGCGATCTCGAAAACATCACCCGCCCTAACGCACCAGAAAGGGAAGCAAACCGGGCAAAAACCGCCAAGACATCGCCCATGCGAGGCAAATATCCGGAAGCGCGCGGCCGTATCAAACAGTTCTTCCTTGAACCTTTTGCCCTCAAGTGCCAAATCTGGGGAGATTTCACGTCGGCTCTCCTGCAGGGCCCTACCCGCTACACGGACAAAATGGTCACCTATCTCGACGCTGCCACGGCCCCGCTCAGAAATACCGGCCAGATTCGCCTCTATGGCGAGGACGGCTTCGCCGGCATGCGCAAGGCATGCGATCTCACCGCGCGCTGCCTCGACGAGCTGGTGCCGATGGTCCAGCCCGGCGTCACCACCGAGGCAATAGACCGCTTCGTCTTCGAATTCGGCATGGACCACGGCGCGCTGCCGGCGACGCTCAACTATCGCGGCTACACGAAATCGTCCTGCACCTCGATCAACCATGTCGTCTGCCACGGCATTCCCGACAACAAGCCGCTCAAGGATGGCGACATCGTCAACATCGACGTCACCTACATCCTCGACGGCTGGCACGGCGATTCTTCGCGCATGTATCCGGTCGGCACGATCAAGCGCGCCGCCGAGCGGCTGCTCGAAGTCACGCATGAATGCCTGATGCGCGGAATTGCGGCAGTCAGGCCGGGCGCCCGCACCGGCGCGATCGGCGCCGCCATCCAGACCTTTGCCGAAGGCGAGCGCTGCTCGGTGGTGCGCGACTTCTGCGGCCACGGCGTCGGCCAGTTGTTCCATGACGCGCCGAACATCCTGCACTACGGCAGCGCAAATGAAGGCGTCGAGATGCGGCCAGGCATGATCTTCACCATCGAGCCGATGATCAATCTGGGCAGGCCGCATGTGAAGGTTCTGTCGGACGGCTGGACCGCGGTGACGCGCGACCGCTCGCTGTCGGCGCAGTACGAGCACACGATCGGCGTGACCGACACAGGGTGCGAGATTTTCACGCTGTCGCCCCAAAAGCTCGATCGCCCCGGCCTGCCGGCTTAGAGCGCATCTTACCCGGTAGGAGGCCGTCTACGCCGACTGCACATCCGCGGCATTCGGCAGGTCGATGGTAACGACCAGCCCGCTGGGCTGGTTGTCCTCCGAATGCATTGAAACAGGATTGCCATGGCAGCAAGAGATGCCCGGCCGGCAAATAGTCCAGAGTCAATTTTGGCGAACATGCGTGCTCCAGTATAGCGAGGCAATGAGCCTCCGATGGCGTCACCATGTCAGGTGAAAGTGGCCGCATGCGTTAAGTGATGTTAAGTTTTGTTGCGCAATCGTGGTTTCATCTTGCCGTATAGGGAAGCAATAGACTGACAGCGGGAACTGCCCACGATCTGCCGTGGATCGTCTCGCGATCGGAGAACAGAACTGTTTCAATCCGGGCCGAAACAGCTCTAATGTCTGCGCTGGAGCAATGTGGGCGGGGTATGGAGAACACAAGTGACGACGACGAGCGGAGTTTCTTCTCCGAAGCGCCGATGCGGCCTGCGGCGAAAGCCAAGGCGACGCTCGACGAAAAGCCGCATTACCTCGGCCATCGCGACCGCTTGCGCGAGCGCTTTGCCCTGGCGGGTCCGGATGCCCTGCCCGATTACGAACTTCTGGAACTTCTGCTCTTTCGCCTGATCCCTCGTGCCGACACCAAACCGGCGGCCAAGGCGCTGCTGGCACGCTTCGGCACGCTGGCCGAAGTGCTTGGCGCACCGGTTGGCCTGTTGCAGGAGGTCAAGGGCATCGGCCCTGCGGTGGCGCTCGACCTGAAAATCGTCGCCGCAACGGCGCAGCGCATGGCACGCGGCGAGGTCCACGGCCGCGAGATCCTCTCGTCCTGGCAGCAGCTTCTCGACTATTGCCGCTCGGCAATGGCCTTCGAGGCGCGCGAGCAGTTCCGCATCCTGTTCCTCGACAAGAAGAACGCGCTGATCGCCGACGAGGTGCAGCAGACGGGCACTGTCGACCACACGCCTGTCTACCCGCGAGAAGTGATCAAGCGCGCGCTCGAACTCTCGGCGACCGCCATTATCCTGGTGCACAACCATCCATTTTACCTCTCTGAAGGCACGAATAGTCACGCTCAATCACATTAAATCATTAGGTTTTTTTGATTTGCGTACTGGGGGCGATATTTGGCATATTGGGGGCGGTTTTCGGCGAGCGGAGGCCTTACTGTCACCAATTAACGGCCGGTACCGGCCCCAGACTCAGCAAGAGCCCAGCTATGCCCAGCCTCACTAACGGAGCCATTCGGCGAGCCATCCAGCAGGTCGAAAAGACTGGCAAACAGGCGAGCCTCGCCGATGGCGAGGGCCGCGGCACGGGCCGGTTGGTGCTCGTTCTGAAAACCATGCCCACTCGAGTCACGGCCGAGTGGATGGCTCAGCAGTGGCGCGATGGCAAACGGACGAAAAAGAAGATTGGCTCTTATCCGTCGATCTCATTGGCCGAGGCCCGCGAACTCTATCAGCGCGACTTCGCCAATCTGATCCAAAAGGGACGCAGTATTAAGATCGCAATGGACACCCGCCCGGGAACCGTCGGCGATCTCTTTGAGGCCTATGTCGAGAACCTCAAGGATAACGGCAAATCCTCCTGGAAGGAAGCCGAGAAAGGGCTGAACACGGTTGCTGACACACTCGGCCGCAATCGCCTGGCTCGCGAGATCGAACCCGATGAGGTCGCCAATGTCATCCGCCCTATCTACGAGCGCGGGGCTCGCGCCATGGCGGATCATGTCCGCAGCTACATCCGTTCTGCCTATAGCTGGGGCATGAAGTCCGAACACGACTATCGAAACACCTCCCCTCGCCGCTTCAGGTTAACCTACAATCCAGCGGCAGGCATTCCGACCGAGCCGAAAACCGTCGGCACGCGGTGGCTGGATGAGGATGAGTTTGTGCGGCTCTACCGCTGGCTCGAATGCCCAGATGTGCCGGTGCATCCGCCATACACTCGCGCCGCCCGCATCCTGATGCTGACGGGACAACGCGTCGAGGAAATTGTCCGACTGCATGTCGATCAGTGGGATGCCGACGAAGCGATTATCGACTGGTCGAAGACGAAAAATAGCCGCCCTCACGCCATTCCGGTTCCCGCGCTGGCCGCCGAGCTGATCGACTCGATCAAGCCAAACGAACATGGATGGTTTTTTCCCTCAGCGAAGGACCCATCGGTACCAGTCAGCCATAACACGCTCTACAGCTTCATTTGGAGGCAGCGTCATCGCGGCGTCATCCCGGTCGTCACCAATCGGGATCTGCGACGCACCTGGAAGACACTCGCGGGCAAAGCGGGCATCCCGAAGGAAATCCGGGACCGCATCCAAAACCATGCCCTGCACGATGTCAGCTCGAAGAACTACGACAGGTGGAACTACATGCCGGAGAAGCGCGCCGGTATGAAAAAATGGGGCAAATTCGTCACCGGGTTACTCAGCAAGGGGCAGAACCGCAAAGCTGCCTGATGACCAATTGTGCAGTAGCCTGTTGCACAAAAGGGACGTGACTGAATTCGTTCGCGACTCGATCTCCGCCCGCCTGCCTCAAGACGGCTGCGCCGCATCCAGGATGGTTTCGTCCGGCTTGTGCCGCTCGAAGACAGGCACCAGTGCCGGTCGGTTCCGCACCGCCTCCGACAGAGCTTCGACTCGCGCCAGGTTTTTTTGGCGCCAATCCGGATCCATGTCCCAGTGGCACAGGATAGCGATGTAGACGTCGGTCGCGCAGAAGCCCTCAGACAGCAGATAGGGCGAACCTGCCACCGCGTCCTCGACTGGCTGCCAGCGATTGCGCCATATCGCACCAGCCCGCGTGCGCACCACATCCTTGCATTCGTCGGAACCGGCAAAGCGCTCCGGAAAATCGACGATTTCAATCAGGGGGTAAAGCTCGGTTGCGCAGAACAGCAGCCAGCGAAGGGCCCGAGCCCGCGCCTTAGAGGCGGCCGGCGGAAGTAAGCTCGACTGCGGATGGCGCTCATCGAGCGTCAGGATGATCGCGACGGTGTCCGTGACGACCTCGCCATCGGGAAACACCAGCGTGGGTAGTTTCCCCAGCGGGTGGAGCTTTCGGTAGGCTTCTTCCTGGTTCTCGCCGGCGCGCACATCAAGATAGCGGGCCTCGTAATCGACACCCAATTCGGCACACACTGCCTCGATAATTCCGGATCCCGATCCGCGGGCGCCATAGATGGCATAGGTCACGTCGATCCGCTCCTCACTTTGGCTCGGGCACTTTTCCAAGGAAGACCGCAAGACTGCTTTTCGATCCCGGCATAGCCGCGTCCGCTTTTCTGCTTCGAACCCTGCCCGGCTGATATCCGAGAGAGGATGGTCCTTCAGCCGACACCACGCAGGGAAACTTCGGATCCGGCCCCCAAATCGAGTATTCGCCGGCAATTCTGTCGCCGTGATGAAGAACGCCAACTGCGAATTGCGACACCGAGGGAAAAATCCTATCGTTCACTTCATACTTCGCAGTCGGACGAAACGTCATCCCGGCACTGCGGAAAGCGAGCCTTGCTGGGCGCAGGCTGGTCTTCTATTCCTGCTGCCATGGGCCGGCTTGGCCCGGTTTCTCCGGACTGTTCCGAGGCCAGGACGTTAAACGGTACCGCACGGGAGAGCCGAACCTCGAAAGGCCGTCCTGAAGGAGGAAGCTCTACGGCGACGGCAAGCCGATGGCCGCTCGACAAGGACATGAGATCGAGCTGCCATTTGCGACCGTCGTCGACATTCGGTTCAACCGCGAGGCGGGGTCGGGACCCATCGCGAAAGTCAATCGCAAAACAGTTGAACGGCAAAGACAAACCCACGCCTCTGCCTTTGACGTAGGCCTCCTTCAGCGTCCAGTAGTCGAAAAATCTTTCATCGCGAACCTTCGGCGGCAGTGCTCGAAGCGCTTCCACCTCTTTGGCGGAAAAGAAGCGCTGCGCGATTTCGAAATTCTCATCAATTGGCGAAGGATACTCGATATCCACGCCGATTGCGTCTGCGCGTGCCACAGCAACGACTATCAGGCCGGAGGTGTGGGCGATGTTGAATGCTACCCGGTTTTCGCAGGGATGAAGCAGCATCGGTTTGCCCCATTGGTCAGCGCCGAATACCAGGTCGTCCGACGCCACACCGCAATTGATTGAAAGCACATAGCGAGCCAGGGCCCGCGTAATCAGAAACCGGCGACGTCCCTCCTCGAAGCGCTGTTGACTGTATCGATGCCGGTCGTCATCGGTGAGTAGTGCCTCGTAGCGGGAAAGGAGCTCGACGTCGCTGATCGCATCCGATGCAGCGACGACATCCACCTCTGCCTCGCCTACTGGCACGATCGAGGATTTCGTCGGAGCATCTGGCATTGTCGGTGCGAGGCGGGCCATCCCCCCTCCAACTGTCCCGGGCGGAGGGCCGCGACGGTCTACTTGGTTCTTGTCAACAAACGGAAAGCCAATCTAGAGTGCCTGCCGTGCGGATGCAACCAAAAGGAGTTGCCGATGGTCGCGGCAGTAGCCCAAGACACAGATGCTTTCGCTCTTCCGTTCAAATTCGATCGTAACCGCCTCGCCAAGGACGTCGAGCAACTCCAAAACCTCGTGCGCCTTCCGCAACCCGGACCCTATCACAAGGGTGAATGGGCCGGCGTAGCTATCCATGCCGCGGGCGGCGTGCAGACGCCGGACTCCGGTTTTCCAAGCATCGCTAGCTATGCGTTCACGCCCGAAGCTTGTCACGCGCCCTACCTCAAGGAAATCCTGGGGTCGCTGCCCTTCGTTCTCCAGGTTGTTAGAGTCCTGTGGCTCCCGGCGGGTGGCAAGATAGGGAACCATTTCGACTTCGACACCAATTTCCAGTTCGGATTGGTCCGGCTGCACATACCGATGCAGACGAATCCGGATGTCGAATTCCTGATTGCAGGACGTCGCATCGACATGAACGTGGGCGAATTCTGGTACGGCGACTTTTCCAAGCCGCACGAGGTCATAAATCGCGGCAAACAGGATCGTTTGCACGCGGTCTTGGATGTCGAGGTCAACGACGCGCTCCTGGGTATAATGCCGGCGGACTATATCGACACGCTTTCCCGTCTCGGTCCGATATCCAAGCATCGCGCGCCATACCGGAAATCCGACGACCTTGCCACCTTCGAATGCAGTTTCAGGATACCCGGCACGATCGTGCCGTTGCTCAAAAAAGGAAAGCTCGTCGACATGATCAAGGGCGCAACCGCTGTGTTGAGGCGCGACGGCAACGACCTGCACCTGTATTTCAACGGCACGCCACATTGCACGCTCATGCGCGTCACCGAAAAGGAATTCGCCGTTGTCGGAATGCCGCCCGGATGCTTTTTCCGTATCGAGCGTTCAGGAGTCGCCCCGATCCGGGTCACTCTGATCGTGCGCGGCGTGCAGGAAGACTTAGTCGCGGCCCGCGTCGGCGTCGTTCGCGGTGAGAGAATTCCGGAACGCGAGATCGACTTCGGTCCGCTGCTGGCGGCCTGAATTGGCGGGATTCGTCTGGCAATTCCCGGACTTCGGATAAGTCGGGACTAGATCTTTTGGGCTGCCAAGAAGAAGCCCCTGTGCTCTGCGAATTCCACGTCCAGTTCGATGACGCGGAACCCTACGATCTCCAGCATAAGCTTGATCTCTGAGTAGAAGACATAGCGGAAATCGAGATCGACCACGGTGCTTCCCACCTCATTTCCGTCGACGATCTTCGTGTAGGTCACATGCCAGTGCTGTATCTGCGTGTAGCTGTCGTTTGAAAAGTCGACCCGCATGATGTAGGTATCGCCTTCGAGCGTGTGGAAGCGCGAAAAATCGGTCTTCGTCTCGCCCAATATGACTCGATAGTAAGGCTGGAAGAAATCTATGAGGATCATTCCGCCTTCCGCGAGATTCCGATGACAGCTTCGCAGCAGCGCCATCTGCAGCATGTCGCTCGGCAGCGCGATGAGGATGCCTTCCGGCATAACTATCGTCTGGTAAGGTTCGGAACTTGAGAAGGTCGTTGCATCGGCCACGATCTGGTTGACGTTTTGCCGGACGGCCTCGCTTTCAGTTTGCAGCTTTCGCGACAGGACATCGTGCATAAAGGACGAGATGTCGACGCTGTCCAGCCGATAGCCCGCGCGCGCAAGCGGAACAGTCAGCATGCCAGTGCCCGAGCCGAATTCGAGGACACGCTTCGGGCGGTCCCTCAAATGGCGGAAATAGGGAGCGTTGAATTTTTCAAGTTCCCTCGCCTTGCCCTGTCCGAAAAAGGGGGAACTATCGTAGATGTCGGCGATGAACTTCTCGTATGAAACCATGTTTTCCCCCTAAGCCACAACACGCCTGCCCGGTCAATTGAAACGAGTATCGCGCGATCTCCGCTAGACCATTTCGGGTTGCATCAGCACACAGAGCTTCGTGATGGTTAGATCGTCGAATACCTCCCAGAGCGAGAGCTCGTAGCCAAATTCCTCGTCAAGACGGGCAATGAGCAACATGATGCTCAATGAATCGCCGCCTGCTTCCATGAAGGTATCCTCAAGGCCAACTGCATCGTTTCGCAAGATCTCTTTCCAAATCGCCAGCAGCTTGTCCGCCAATTCTGGAATGTCCTCATCGCTCTCAATGGTACCCATGTCGGCGGCCCCGTCCTGCGTCATGAGATGCGTGGCCAACCCGTCGATATCGATTTTCCCATTAGAATTAGTCGGCAGGGAATTTACGCGGATCCACACGTCGGGCACCATCAGCGAAGGCAACTCACGCGATAGGCGCTCCTTGATACTCGGCTCATTCAGCTCTACATCCGCGACATAAAAGGCTGCCAAGCGATCCGGCCTCTTCCCGCCTCCCTCGGTAAGGACGGTCGCCACAACGCTTTGGACCGGCGCGTATACGAGCAGCGCGTCTTCGACTTCGCCGAGGTCAATGCGCTTGCCCCGGATCTTGTCCTGGCGATCACGCCGGCCGATGAACTCGATCATCCCCTCAGGCAGTCGTCGAACTATGTCGCCGGTCCGGTAGCGCACAGGGCTGTCCGGCGCCGACGACGGGTCCGAGCCAAAGACGGGGAGGTTCAAGTCGGGGCGCCGAAAATAACCGAAGCTGCTAAACCTTGTCACAATGACGAGTTCCCCGGGCTCTTCCGGGTCAGCCTCTTCCGTTTCGGTTGCCATGATCCGGGCCTCGGCCCCTTCCATCGGTAGGCCGATCGGGATGATGCTGCGGTCTCCATCCGATCGCGAGATGCGGTAGAATAGCTTTGCCAAGGTCGTTTCCGTCGGTCCGTACAGATTGACCAGGCGGACCCGGTCACCGAAGACCTCAAACCAGCGCCGAACATGAGCGCCCCGAAGCTGCTCTCCAGCGATAAGAACACACTTCAATCGCGGAAAGAGCGTGTCATTCAGAGGGGCGTTGCACAGATTTCTGAACACCGTCGGCGTGCAGTGCACCAAGTCGACATCGGCTGAATCGAGCCATCGGGCCAAGCCGATCGGCGAAAGCACAATCTGGCGCGATCGCGGAACGCATATCGTTCCCGACGTGACGAGTGGAACGAAAACGTCGCGCAGGAATGGGTCGTGATGCGGCGGCGTGAGTTGCGCGGCTCGCACGGTCTTGTCCAGGCCGAAGGTCCCGATCTCCCAATTCAGAAAATGGAGAAGCGAATCCGAGCGCCCGAGAATGGGCTTGGCCGGGCCGGCCGTACCTGACGTGAAATAGAGATAAAGCGGCAACCCGGTCGCCGCGGCAAGATCGCCAACGAACGTACTGGCGGAACCATCGGCCTCTTTCGTGAAAATCTCGCTTTCGACGAAAATCGTCGGCAATTCCGCAAGCGAATTGCGCGCCTCGGCTAGGAGAGTCGGTTCGACGATCAGGCATCGAAGGTCCGCCGCGTCGGCTTTTCCCTTTAGGATGTGCGCGGGTTGACCGGGTTCGAGTACGGCGAAAACAAAGCCGCGCGCCATGGTTGCCAACATCGCCGCCACGATGAGACCGGTTTGCCCGGCGAGTATCCCGATATGGCTCTTCGGCGCGATGCCCTGCCTGTCGATTGCCGTCGCGATGACATGAGCGGCGGCGGCGAGTTCGCCATAGCTGATCAGCTGCCCGTCGCAATCGATGGCGATCGCCTCCCGTCGCGTCTCGAACGATCCCCTCGCGAGAACCGGACCGAGTGTCTCTCGTTGCATCATAATCCAGGCTCGCAGCGCAAGAACCTACGATTTTGCCGGTCGGCACCATTGCCGTTCGCGGCCGGGCGATAGCATGCAAGAGCCGAATCGCCGCTCACGAGGGCCTCCGCGGGACCGGCCCCTCGAAGACATCGATCGTGCGCGACAAGGCACGCAAGATGTCGTGACCATCCCAGATGGCGGAAAAATCGAGCGTCTGGCCGATCGGCACGATGCGATCGCCACCAAGCGTCCCGGCGGTCCGGATCAGCGCAACAAGCTCCTCCGCCGGCAGACCGAAATAGGACACCGTCTGGCAACGGCGATCGAGAACCGGCACCAGTGCGCCGAGCCCTCGTGCCTCGCATTCCACGAAAACGCCTCCGTTCGGATGCCATTCCAGAAGTTCCGGCCGGGGCGTCACGCTGAAGACCCGCATGACCCTGGGATCGCTGGAAACAAGTTGCAATCCGGGGTGCTGGGCCAACATTCCATAGGCATATTCGAGCTTAGCGACTGTTTGCGCCGGAAAGGGGCGATAGCGTTCGCCGACCAGCGCTTCCAGCCGAGGCCAGAAGTCGCTACGAGCTTCGCGCGCGTGCTGGCCGAGCCAGACGACCATACGCGGCGACGCGCACGATGCCTGATCGTTGAGATAGGTGTCGTTGTAGAAACCATGCACCTGAGCCGCCTTGTTTTCGGCGGCAAGCCAGGCGCCGCCGTCGATCACGGCGATGGAATAACGATCAGGAAATGTCAGCTCATGGGCATGGGGCCGAAGGGGCGCCCGCCTTATCTCGTCAACGGTCGCGTCTCCACCCCAGATTACCCGGACGTCGCAACGCGCGCTTAGATAGCGGGTGATATCCGCGCGGGACCGGTCATATCGGATAAGGGCCATCGTAGCTCGCAACGCGGCGTGGCCATCCTGAGATAGTGTTGCCCCGATCGCGCTGCAGAGATACTCGATCTGCGGAAAGACCCGGTAAGGGACGCGGACGATGGTATCGTTCCCAGCGATCAAGCCCATCGCGAGATTGTAGGCGGCCATGATCGGCACGTTGGACGGCGAAACGTGAAATCCGACACCACGGCCAAGCGTTGCGCGGCCGGCGCGGACGCCGGGGCGCAACTTTTCGAGCGAGGCTTTGCGACACCAGAAGGCGAAAGCGATAATATCGGGAAATTGCCGCGCATTCGTATCCGCCAAAATCCGGCGGGCAAGCGCATCAAGAAAACCGACGACCGCGTCGTCAAAGGCATCGCGCACCCTGACGACCTTTTCGGGACCCCAGTCAGTGGCCTGTCCGACGACAAATTTCACGTCCTCCGAAAACGCATCTTGCGAGCCATAAACCGCGGTGTCCGCGATGCGCCGCGCGGTCAGAAACGTCGCCCGTTCCTCGATCCTCTTCATCGCTTAGCCGTTCCTGATCATATCGGAAACCGCCGTTCAGGTATTTTCAGTCCACGTTTGAGGGAACGTCGCCGCACCCCTTCGGCTCTGAGCCCGGAAGCCGTCCCAACACTTCGAAATATTTACCTTTTCTGCCGCATGGACAGTCGTCCTCTCCACGCAACACGCCGAGATCTTCCGTTAGAAGGTTATGACCCGGATAGGATTTCGGCAAGACTGAAATCGTTTGTAAGATTCCGGGTTCACCATATTGCGCGATGCTGAGATCGGCCCGTCGAATAATGATCTCGGAAAAATTGCTACAGTGGAAGAAGCCGTTTTCACACTGCAGATAGATCGAACCCGGCTGTTCGACCATTCCGTAGTAATTATGGATTTTCGAGAGATTGACACATTGTTTCGCGACCGCCTTCAAACGTCGGTCGTTAACGTTTTTCTCTGCCAGCCTCTTCCACCCGCCGCCGTGAATCATGATGCCGTTCGACAAATCCAGGCGCGCGCCGATCCGAGCGAGTTCTTCGAGAAAATGCTGCCATATCACATGAGTGAATCCGAAGATAAGGAAAGGCTTGCCACCCGTGCGCCCCAAAAATTCTGAAATTCCGTCCATATCGGATTTCATGTCCGCGGTCAGCGCAAAGGCGGGCCGGCCGCTGGCAAAGAGTGAAAATCCCTGGATCGCCACCGAGCGAGCGGCATAGCCGGTCGGGTCTGCCGCTCCGGTCGGTGCGTCCACGATGAGCAGCGGCATGCGCTTGTCGCCGATCACGCTCGTGAGAATCCGGGACAGAGCTCGCATCTGCAGGAGCGAGGTCTCTCGGTCGACGAATATCTCCGAGCGGCCCGACCGGCCGGTTCCCGATGAGGTAAGCGTGTGCCTGACCTCCGAAGCCGCTACGCTGCGCAAGATCATCCTCTTGAACAGACCGACGGGCAGATAGAGCTGGTCCTCGACCTCCTCCGCCGTTTCCGGATCCAGGCCCAGTCCGTCCAGAATATTCCTGAAAGCCGCGCAATTGTCGTAGTGATGCTGTGATAGCGCCGCGACGATCGCTCTCAGATACCGTTGCCGCCAAGACCTGTCCGCCGCGAAGGGCGGCATCGAAAACAGGCTGGCTAGGGAACCGCCGACGCTCATGTCAATCGTACTGTCGAATAGCAACATCTGGCGCTCGCCGTCCCGGCGGAACTCAACCGAAGCCCGCCACCGGCATAGCGGCAAATCAAACAATCGGAAGCAATCACCAATCGTCTATCACACTTTTTGGTAGGCGTCCTTCGCCGCTCGACCATTGCCTGCTTCCCCTGGTCGATTGGCGTCGACAACAAACACATAATAAAATCAATGAAATAGTTGCACACAAGCTGATGTCGCCCTCAAAAAAATAGTTTTACAGACCGGAGTTGACTTGCTTGGTGGTGGTGGCACAATAATGAAATCGCGCGATCTGAAAGGTCAGAACTCCTTACTAATCGCGTATTTTATGCGCCTACTATTAAAATCATCGCGAATACCGACGTAGAGGGAAATTCTTACGGAGGATATCGTATGTGCAATGGGCGCAGACGCTGCCCTGCTTTTGATCGCCGCGAAGATTTCTGCCGGCGGCAGGGCTCGGCATCCCCCGTCTCATTCACCGATCATTGTCGCTCACGCGGTTTCGAAACCGACGGGATGATGTCCCAGCGGGCCACTGCTCACATCGCACGCATTGTGGTTCCGGTTGCTATGGGCGCGAAGTCGACGGGGTGGTCATGACCTTTGGAACGGCCAAATCGAAGGCCTATAATGACCGCCTGAAGCAGTTGGTCCCTGGCGGCACGCACTACAGTTTTCGAATGCCATGGGAATCCAAACAGATCCATTTCGTGGGCGGAACCGGAGCCCGGCTCCGGGATATGGACGGCAACGAATATCTTGATCTCTTCTCGAAATTCGGTGCGAACATCCTCGGACACAACGATCCCCGCTATAATGTCCGGCTGGCGGACGCACTGACCGGCGCGGCCGCGGTCAACCTCGGGGTGAACGAGGTCGAGGCGGCGGAGATGATCCGCGCCTTTGTCCCGAGCGCCGAGATGGTGCGCTTCTCCCTTTCGGGAACGGAAGCGGTGCTGAATGCGCTGCGTCTTGCCCGTGCCTATACCGGAAAGTCACGTTTCATCCGCTTTTTCACGCATTACCATGGCAATGCCGACAGTCTGCTCGGTGGACGGGTCGGCAATCTCGATTATCCTCTTCCAGAAGCATTCGATGGAGACTTCACCGACACCGACGGAAAGGCTCGCGGCACCACTGAGGAAGCATTCCTCCTGCCTTGGAACGACCTGCCGACGCTCGATCGGGTTCTCTCCGCCTACAGCGACCAGATCGCTGCCGTGCTGACCGAGCCGATTTGTATCAACGGCGGCGGCGTCATGCCGAACGATGGATACCTCGAGGGGATGCGCCGCCTCTGCAACGCGCATGGTGTCGTACTCATCTTCGACGAAGTGATCACCGGTTTTCGCGTCGGTCTCGGAGGTGCCCAGGCCCTATTCGGTGTCCTACCGGATCTCACCACGCTGGGGAAAGCCATGGCCGGAGGCGCCCTGCCAGTATCGGCCATAGCCGGTCGCAGGGAGATTATGAATCTCTACAATGCGCGCAAGATCGTCCATGGCGGGACCTTCAACGGCTATGCCCTCGGCATGGCCGCCATCAGGGCCACGCTCGAAATCCTCTCGGCGGACGATGGCCGTTGCTACGACCGGATGGCCGCGCACATGCGAAGGATACATGACGCATTCTTGCGCGCTGCGGCGCGCCACGGCCTCGACTTCGAGATGAAGGGCTTGGATACGGCCGCTGTCTTCCATTTCCGCTCCGGCCCCGACGAAGCGAAAAAACTGCCCATGATCTCTCAATACGCCGTCAAGTTGACGAGCGAAGCAATGGCCGAGACCGGGATCCTAGTATCGAACATGAACCGCTTCTACGGTTCGATAGCCGTCGACGATGACGACGTGGCACTGTTCGAGGAGCGGATCGACGACGTGTTCCAGATCGTCGCCCCGTTCGTCGAGAAGATGCGCGGCCCGAAGCCGACGATGACCTCGCCTTCGCGCGCCGTCGCCGCAGGAGGCGCGCAGTGAGGACGACGACCGGACGGGGCTATTTCAGGAGGCCAGTGTCGCCGATCGAGGAAGGCCTTCTCTTCCACGATTTCTATTGCATCGAAGGCATCTATGTCGACCAGATGGTGTGCGATATCGTCGGCGATCTCGATGTCGCCCGCTTTGAGGATACGCTTCACCGGTTGGTGAGGATGCACGAGATCCTGCGCACGCTATATGTCCGCGATGGAGCGCGCCTTGTGGCGGAAATCCGCGCATCGGTAGCGCCGGAACTCCCTTTCCACGACTTCTCCGACAGGCGTGAGGCAAGGGAAACGGCGATGCGCAGGAACGCGGTCAATGTGCGGCGCCCCTTCCATCCGTCGCAGGAAGTGTCCCGGTGTGCGCTCTATCGGCTGAACGAACGCCTTCATGTCTTTTCCTGGACCTATCACCATGCGCTCGCGGATTCATGGACGCTGCACCTGTTGCAGGAACACTTCTGCGCTATTTACCGCGGGCTGCAGGAAGGCGGGGAAGTCGAGGCGGAAGCCGCGCCCTATTCAGGTTACGTGCGCTGGATTGCCGATCAGGACACGGCGTCCGTGTCCCAGTTCTGGTCCGAGTACCTCGCTCGCCAGCCGAAGAACAACGTCCGGATCGATCCGAACCCGGACCTCCGCGGCGAGCGCAACTCCATTCGCATCGAGCTCTCGGCGGAAGCCCGCGCGCATCTCGAAATGGTACGACGGGCGAATCGGGTAACGCTGAACATAGCGGTGCTCGCCATGTGGGGCATCTTCGCCCTCGCGCGACAGAAGACCACGACCTGCCTCCTCGGATGCGCCGTATTCGGACGCAGCCTTCCGCTCAAGGGCATCAACAGCATGGCCGGTGTTTGCTCAAACACGGTGCCGGTCATCATCGACGAGGCCGCGCCGCTTGGCGCCCTGCTTCCCCGGCTGCAAAAGCATGTCCTGCAGGCGAGCGGCCGATCCTTCCTCTCGCTCGGCGACGTGCTTGCGACCGCAGGGCTTTCCCATCGCGACATGCACAGTGTCGTCAATTTCACTATCGACAGGCCCGACATCGCCACCGCCGACAGTGCCGCCTTGCCATTTAGCATCACCAATATCCGCTATTCGCAGGCGGCAAGCTTCGACGCCTATCTCGACGTTGAGATCGGCGAGGAGACGATCGCGCTGACGATTCACTTCGATCGCGGCCGTAGGACCTTCGACGAAGCGGGCGATCGCCGGGCTTGCGAGACGATCGCGCGCGCCATGGCCGAGCATGTTCGCGGCACCGTCGACGATGTCGTCGATGCGCTTCTGCTCGACGGCGGGCCCTTCAACGCCGGCTTCGATTTCGCGGCGGAGCGCACGTTATGAGCCGGATTGATTGTCTCATTGTCGGCAGCAATCAGATGGTCTTCAGCGATTATGTTGCTTCGGTCGCGGGTATGGGGTCGACTTCGGGCGCCTACAGGGACCTTCGGCTGAGCTTCTACGAGGAGGGCGACCAGATCGTCAGCTGTCGCGACTATTTCAATCGCCGGCAACCGGAGTGCCTTCCCGACATCAGCTATGACGACATGCTGAGCGCGACGATCGCCTATCTCGCGACTTTTCTAAAACGACGCGGGTTTACCTACGCCTATGTGAACATGTTCCAGGAAGGAAAAGCGGAACTCGCGCGTCTCTTGCGGAGCGGCCATGTGTCTTCGGTCGCGATCACCACGACCTATTACGTCTCGCCGCTCCCCCTGCTTGAGGTCGTGCAATTCGTGCGGTCGATCGATCCGGGCATCCGCATCATCGTCGGCGGCCCTTTTGTCAAGACACAGCACAAGATCCTGTCCGCCGTTTCGTTCCGGTATCTGCTCGCCCAGATCGGCGCCGATGTTTATGTGATCAGCAACCAGGGCGAAGAGACCCTCGTCCGGGTGCTCCAGAAGATTCGCGACGGTGGGGATTTCGGCGAGATTGCCAATCTCGTCTTTCGGGAGGGCGACAGCTATGTTTCCACGTCGCTCGTTGAGGAAGACAATCCGCTTGACGAAAATCTGGTGGACTGGTCGCTTTTCGCGCGATCGGTCAAAGGCAACGGGCGCCGGATGGTCATGGCGCGCACCGCGCGATCCTGTCCCTTCGCATGCTCGTTCTGCAGCTTTCCGGAACACGCCGGCATCTACAAATATCTCAACCCGGCCGATGTTTGGCGCGAACTCGACGCCATCCAGGCGATGGGCGGGATCAACAGCGTCACGTTCATCGATGATACCTTCAACGTGCCGCCGAGCCGATTTCGAACAATCCTGAAGGGGCTCAAGGACCGGCACTATTCATTCAAGTGGAACTGCAATTTCCGGTGCCAGTATGCCACGCCCGAGATAGTCGAGCTGATGAAGGAGGCCGGCTGCGAAGGCGTCTTTCTCGGCCTCGAATCCGGTAGCAACCGCATTCTGCAGAACATGAACAAACGGGTCACGGCGGAACAATATCTGACCGGGACCGGTTATTTGCACGACGCCGGAATCCTGACCTATGCCTCCTTCATCATCGGCTTCCCTGGCGAAACGGATGACACCGTCAACGAGACGATACGCTTCATCGAGCGCGCCAGGCCGGACTTCTTCAGGGCGCAATTGTGGTATTATGATACCACGACCCCGATCCATAAGCATGCAGCGAAATACGCCCTCAGAAATTCCCAGTTCGAGTGGTCACACCGGACGATGAACGCGAAAAAGGCCGCCGATTGGGTCGATCGCCTGCATGAACGCATTCGCGGATCGATGTGGTTGCCGCAGACCGATTTCGATTTTCCGAGCCTGTTCTGCCTCTTGAGCCAGGGCCGGCTGCTCACCGACATCAAGGACGTGATCGGCGCCTTCAACCAACGCGTCAGATATGACTTGGCCTCCCGGGAAGCTTCGGACGGCACGGCGCACATCGATCCAAATTTGCTTGTCGATGCGGAGTTTATGTTCGATGATCACGCCGCAGGTTGACGACGAGACCACAGCAGCGTCCCTGTCCCGCCGATTCGCTTATTGGCGACGCCTAGGCGGCGGTCCGACGGGCCGACACGCATTGCTCCACACACTGCGCTGGCGGGCGCGCGGGCCAGATAGCTCTCGATGGACAAAATGCGACGACGCGCTTCCAGTCGACCGGTCGGCTGACATCCTACGCGTCTGCAAAGGGTCTGACTTGTCGCTCTACATCCTAATGGTAGCAGCGTTAAAGGCCTTTGCGGCGCGGACAACGGGCGACGGGAATCTCGCCGTCCTGTCTCCCTCTTATGCCGCCGACGGCGCAGATGCGCCGGGCCACACCCTGTTTCTCACAAGTCTCGTCGCGCGAAGTGACGACTTGCGGTCCGCCATTCTGAAAGCGCGGCGAATGATCGTCGGCGGTTATTCGAACCAGGGCGTTTCATTGACGGAAGTATTCGGCGCGAAACTGGCCGAAAGCATCCAGGCCGATACGCCGCTCTGTGCCTTGGCCACGATACACAAGGCGGATAGCACGCGGCGCAAGAGCCCATTCGAGCTCTGGTTCGACCGCTCAGGACAGCGGATTTCCTGGTCCATCATCTTCGACGCGGACCACTTCCGGTCCGACCTGGTTGCCGAATTTTCTTCTTATTTCAAGCAGTTCCTAGTCGCGGCCATAGCTGATTATTCGATCGCGATCGACGATATTGATTTCCTGTCCGATGTGGAGAAAGAGCGCATCGCAGCGTTTTCCCTCGGCCCGGTCGCGGACCTGCCCGAAACGCGGCTCGATGCCATGGTCTCCGCCCAAGTCTCGAAAACGGCCGGGGCCTGCGCCCTGGTCTGCGGGGAATTCCGGCTGAGCTACGCCGACCTTGAAGCGCAAGCCGGCCAGGTCTGCGCGGGCCTTGAGGCCATGGGCATAGGGTCCGGCAAGACGGTGGCGCTGCGCATGGCAGCGGGCATCAACGCCGTCGTCGTTCAACTTGCGATCATGAAGTCCGGCGCCGCCTTCTGCCCGCTCGGAGCTAACGAACCGATCAACCGCCTCCGCCAGATGCTGGAAGCCGTCGGCGCCGACCTTCTGGTTACGGACCGCGAAGAGGCGATCGCGCCCGCCGACTGCCGCGAGGTTTCATTTTCACGAATACCGTCCGCGGAAGCGGCCGCGAAACAATCCGTCGTGTCCGTCGACGATCCCGCCTACGTCATCTTCACCTCCGGCACATCTGGGACGCCGAAGCCGGTGGCGATCAGCCACCGCGGCATCGTCAATGCTGTCGCCTGGAAGCGGCGCACCTATGACCTTTCCCCATCGTCGCGTGTGCTGCCGGTCTTCGGCTACGAGTTCGACGGCTTTGTGCTGAATGTCTTCGGTCCGCTCTGTTCCGGCGCCACCGTGATCCTCAGCGACGACGAGGGACGCCGGGCCCCTGCCGGCATCGTGCGGTCCATCGAGACAGAAGGCGTAACACACATTGTCTGCGCACCCGTGATTTATGGTGCCGTCCTCGACCATGCCGCCGGGTTCGCCTTCGCCACGCTCGATACCGTGACGCTCGCCGGCGAAGCGGCCGGCGCCGGGCTGATCGCCCGCAGCAACGCGATGCTCCCGAGTGTGCGCTTGGCCAACGAGTACGGGCCGACCGAAAACGCGGTCGTGTCGACCTATCACCCGGACTTGACGCAGGAACTTGTTCGGGTGATCGGAAGGCCGATATCCAATGTCAGGCTCCATATCCTGGACGACCGTCTCCGGCCGGTTCCGGTCGGCGTGACCGGGGAAATCTACCTCGGCGGCCCGGGTCTGGCGCTGGGCTACGCTGCGCGAGTCCAACCTTCGGGCAACACCTTGGTTGAGCGAGACTACAAGCGGCTATATCGCACGGGCGATCATGCCTGCTGGCTTCCCGACGGAAACGTCGAGTTCCAGGGCCGTGGCGAAGGTTACCTCAAGGTGCGCGGCATCAGGGTCGACGCCGAGGAAATTCGGGCGGCGATCCTGAAATGCGAGGGGATCCGGGAGGCCGCAGTACTTGTCAACGGTCCGGCCGACAACGAAGTGATCGAGGCCTTCGTCGTTAGCACCTCGCCGGTTTCGAGCGAATCCCTCGCCTCGGTATTGCGCGGTGAGCTGCCTCGCCATTTGAACCCCGCACGCTTCGTCCAGGTTCCGGCGCTCCCGCTCAACGCTGGCGGCAAGCTGGACCACGACGCGTTACGGGCACTGGCCGCATTGCCTGTGCCTCACCAGGGCGGGATCGCGCCGGACGACGCGGTTATGCGGGATTTGACCGCCATCTGGAAAAACATCCTGGAAATCGAACACGTCGATCCGGACGACAGCTTCTTCGCGCTCGGCGGCCATTCTCTGCGCGCGGTGCGGCTGATGGCACAGATCCAGGAGACCATGGGCATCGAGCTGAGGCTCAACGAAATCTACGAGGCGAGCACCATACGACGGCTGCGGGACGTCATAGCGCGGCAGAAGAGCGTCGCCGCGCCGCGCATCGCTCCGATAGGTGACCGCCCTCTCGAGGGCGAAACCGTGCTGTCCTCGGCTCAGGAGCGCATGCTCGCCCTCGCCTCGGAGCACCCGATCGCCTACAACCTGCCGGTCCTCTTCACCGTCAGCGCGAACCTCGATCTCGACCGTCTGCGGCGCGCGGTGGAAACGGTCGTTGATCGCCACGCAGTTCTGCGCGGAACCTTCCATCCGGAAGGCGACCGATGGGTGCAGCGTTTCGACGAGAAAGCCCGAGTCGAGATCGCCGAGCGCCAGATTGCGGCGGGCGCCGACCTCGAAACTGCCGCACGCGCGGCGGTCGAGCCCTTCGACTTGCAGCGCGGGCCCCTGCTCCGCCTGGTGTTGTTTTCCGAAGGCTCCGCGCACCGCATGCTGCTCATTGATTTCCATCACATCGTTATCGACGAGGCGTCGCTCAGAATCGTGCTTCGCGAACTTGCGGCGGACTTTAACGGCGACCCTCTCCCGCCGCTGGCGCCTTACAGCTATGCCGACTTTGCCTCTGCGCAGCGCCGGAAACAGGCGTCCGAGGGCTACAAGGCGGATCTCGCCGACGCCGTCCGCAATCTGAAAGACAACGAAGCCGAGCCGCTTCGTCTGCCCTTTGACCATCCGGAACCGCGGCGACGCTCGGACGCGGGGAAACTCGTACGCGGAACGATTCCGGGAGGCCTCGTTTCCGCAATCCGCGAACTTTGCGCTTCGGCGGAGATCACGGAATTCACGTTCTTCATGGCCGCATTCGGCCTGCTCCTTCACAAGCACACGCGGCAGACGAACATGGTGATCGGTGCGCCGGTCTCGATGCGCACAGGGCCGGAAACGGACTCGTGTGTCGGACTTTTTCTCAACACCGTGCCATTTCATCTCGACATCCGGACGGATGCGAGCTTTCTCGATTATCTCGGCACCGTCAAAACCGAAATCCTCGAAGGGCTTGGCAGGAGATGGCTTGAGTTCAGAAGCTTGGTCAGGACGCTTGGTACCGAGCGCGCCTATGCCGAGAACCCACTCTTTTCGGTCATGCTGCATATGGTCGACAATTCCGTCACGACCCTCGCTCTCGACGGCGTCGAGGCAAGCTATCGCCCGCTTCATACGCGAACCTCGAAATTCGACCTTATCCTCGAACTCAACCCCGACGACGGGACCGGCAGCTTCGCTCTAGAATATCCCACGCAACGCTTCGAGGAGAACACGATCCAGCGGTTGGCTGACAGCTTCGTCACGATACTGGCGGACGTGATCGAACGGCCTGCGACATCGGTCCGGTCGCTACGCTCTATGAGCGAAACAGAACGGGCCCGAATTCTCGAATGGGGTCGAATAGATAACGGCATGGAGGCCTATGACGACGGATCGCTGGCCTCGCGGTTCGAGCAACAGGTTCGCGCGCACCCCTCAAATATCGCGCTCGTCGATGGGCGGGAACACCTCACCTATGCGGAGCTCAATGCGCGAAGCAACCGGCTGGCGCGCAAGCTTCTCAAGCTCGGCGTAGTGGAAAACGATATTGTGGGCGTGTTCTGCGAGCGCTCGGCGAAGGTGATTGTCGCCATTCTGGCGGTACAGAAGGCCGGCGTCGCGCACCTGCCGCTTGACCCCTACTATCCCGCCATACGCACCGGGAAGATGCTCGCCAATAGCGGCGCCCAGATCCTGATCACGGACCAGGACATCCAAGCTCTCGGTTTCGGTGGCACGGTCGTCCATCCCGGCGACGATCTGTCCGAATTCAACCCGACCGATCTGCGGCGTTACCCACGCCCGGAAAGTAATGCCTATGTGCTCTACACCTCCGGCACAACCGGCGATCCCAAGGGCGTGACGGTCGGCCAGAGAAACATCGTCGCGTTGGTGCACCGCGCAACCAGTATGTTCGGCCTCGACCATAAAGACGTCTGGACGTTGTTCCACAGCGTCTGTTTCGACGTGTCTGTCTGGGAAATGTTCGGAGCCTTGCTGACCGGCGCGAGACTGGTGATCGTTCCCCGCGAACTTGCCGCCGACGCCAACGGTCTGCTCAATCTCATTGAAACGAACGGCGTGACCTTGCTTTGCCAGCCGCCGTCCGCCTTCTATCTTCTCGCAGACGCGATGCGGCGCGCCGAACGGCCGACGGCGCTGCGCTACATCATCCTCGGTGGTGAAGCGATCAAGCCCGAGAATTTTTCCGGCTGGAGCGACGACATGCCGACGATCGTCAACGGCTACGGGATCACCGAAACCACCGTCTATTCGACCTTCCATATCTTCTCGCGTCGCGAAATCCTTGAGAGGACACGCAGCATTGGCCGCCCCGTGCCCGGCACCCATGTCTACATCCTCGACGAGGAAATGCGCCTCTGCCCGGTCGGCGTGGTGGGCGAACTTTATATCGGCGGCGTCGGCGTGGGGAACGGATATCTCGGCCGCCCGGACCTCACGCGCCAGAGATTCGTCGAGGATCCGTTCCGACCGGGACGCATCCTCTACCGCTCCGGCGATCGGGTCCGCTGGCTATCCAACGGAGAGATCGAATATCTCGGCCGGGCCGACAAGCAGCTCAAGATCCGCGGCTACCGGGTCGAGACATCGGAGGTCGAAGCTGCGATGTCGGCCCATTCGAAGGTCCGCGAAAGCGCGGTGCTGGCTGAAACGCGCGACACCCGGACCCAGCTAGTGGGTTTCTTCACGTCCGACATCCAGGAGGACACCAGACGCATGCGCGATCATCTCGAAAACCACCTCCCCGACTACATGGTCCCGTCAAGGCTCGTCCAGGTCGAAAAGATGCCGGTAACGCCGAATGGCAAGGTCGATCAGATACGGCTGCTCGCCATCCCGGCCGCCGCGCCGGCACCGGAGGACACGGTGCCGCGGAACCTGAGCCACGAGAGTTCTGTCGAGAGATTGCTGGCGAAGACATGGGCCCACATCATCGGCATCAGCCTGGACGAGATCGGCCCCGAGGACAGCTTCTTTACGCTCGGGGGGGATTCGATTGGCGCCAACCTAGTCGTCAAGTTGCTCGAAAAACAGGGCTTGCCGATTGAATTGCTCGATATTTTCGAGCATCCGGCGCTGCCCGACCTCGCGGGCCTGATCCATTCGCGCCTATGGGACCAGCGGCTGGACGGCGACAGCGAACCAAACGCCTATTGGGACGCCCTCCGCGCGACCAAAACCGCTACGCTGCTGCCGATGTCCGACCGGAAGGCTGGGACATCGGCAGAGCTATCGAGAGTTCGCGTCGACATCTCCCTAAGCGATCTGGCGTCGATCGGCGCGGAGACCCCGGTACGCGATATCCTCGTGACCGCGCTTTGCGTCGCGTTGAGGATGTCGGCTGGCGAGGCAGGTATCCGGATCGCGCTTCTTTCCGGGTACGAACCCGATATCTCAAGTGCGACCGCCACCGGCAAGCTTACCGTCGCCCCGCTCGTCGTTACCATCGACGACATCCACGATGGCCCGGAAAATCTGTCCCGCGTGACCGAGGGCATTCGCCGCGCCGAGGAAAACAGGCTCAACTGGGACACCGTGCGGAGCAATGCGGCGCTTGCCGAAGCTTTGGCGGGCAGCGCCGTGTTCAATTTGCTGAATGGCTCGAACGCCCGCGCCGACGATCTGCCAACGCCGGATTACCTTCAATTGCCGCTGGGATGCATTGGCGTCGAAAGCAGGATAGGCGGCGGGTCGGTAACCACGGAGTTCGTCGCCCAGACCGGCGTGAACGTTTCGGCCAGGCTTCGCTTCCTCGCCGAAACCTTCAGGCTTGGCTTGGCGGAAGCCTTTCACGCACTGCCGACGTTTGCCGCTCCGCCGTTGCCCGCAACGGTCAGTCTCGATGTGGAACCGTTTTCCGACGTCTTCTTCCGGGATTGCACCTACCAGGCGATTCTGACCGCTGCCCGACACCTCGGCGGCGATATCAATACGCTCACAGCCGTGGCGACGGGAGTCTGCGTCCGCAGCCCGCATCGCTCGCACGGGCTTCGTGTCGCCGTCGACTATATGGAAAGTCACCCATTCTATCAGGTGCTGACGGACATGGGCATGACGGTTCGCCGAACCGCCGATACCAGATCCATCTGCGATGACCTGGTGACCGCTTTGGCCCAAGGGGAACTCGGGATCGTCAAACTCGACTGCTACCATGTCGAACAGCACGAGGACCTCTACCAGACGAGGCATGGCGATCACACCGTCCTCGTCTGCGGATACGATCAGCAACGGCACTTCTTCGATATCGTCGACAATCAACCGGGACGGAACATTCTCTACCGTCGCACGACGATTGCGTTCGACGATTTGCGAGCCGCATATGACGGCTACCAGCACCTCTTCAACCCGCACGGCTCGGACGACAGCGCCCTCTTCGTATCGCTGCAAGGAGGGCGCGGGGCCGTGGCGGCGGATCCATCTTCCGCCGGCAGCGTTCTCCTGGACACGCTGCGACTGGCCCGGTCGCGGCGCGAGGAGGAAGCCGCCGCATTTGACCTTCTCCACGATGATTTCCGCATCGTGTCCGCCAGCGAAGCATCTTGGTCCGAACACGCCGAACGCTTCATGTTCACCATCGGCGAGGTGCTGCTCGCAAAGAAGCTGCAAGATTATCAGCTCGGCCGCATCCTTGCGGACGACACGCTCGCGAGGCCTTTGAGGGAAATCATCTTCAATCTCTCGGTGGTGCTCGGCGTCCTCACCAAACTTCGCGTTTCCGCGACCTATTCCACCGAAAAAATGGATGCCATGCGAACGAGGCTATCCGGAATTCGCAAGCTCCACCTCGAATATGCCGAAGCGGTCGGCCGGTTACTGGAGGACTGAATGATGTTTCCCGTTTCCCTTATCTGTATGCCGTTCGGAGCCGTCCATACTCCGTCCCTCGGACTGACCCAGCTCAAAGCGGTGCTTGAGCGTGAATTCACCGGTGAAGTTCAAGCCCGAATCCACTACCTGACGCATGATTTCGCTGAATTCTTCGGCCTGAATCTCTACCGGTATCTCAGCGACGACAGCCGGACGACCGTGACGGGTCTCACGGATTGGATGTTCCGCGATCTCGCGTTTCCCGGCTCCGAAGACACTACCCAGCAATACATCGCTCGCTATATGCCGGCGCTCGCTTGCCGCTGCGAGGACGGGCTTCGCGGCAAGCTCGACGGTTGCGCATCCACGCCCAACAACGATCCAGGTAAGGCGACCTCGGTGCCCTGCTGCCTTGGTCCCAGCCTTCTCGGCCACCTGATCGCCAAACGGCAGCAGCTGGGCGATTTCATGGAGGAATTGATCGACCGCTACGATCTCGTAAATGCCCGGCTCGTGGGCTTCACCTCGATGTTCGATCAGACGGCCGCTTCGATCGCCATGGCCCGCCGAATCAAGGCGCGAAATCCGGAGGTTATGACGGTCATCGGGGGCGCGAGCTGCGAGCCCGGTATCGGGCGCGTCCTGGCGAGGCGGGTCGACGCCATCGACTTTACTTTTGCAGGACCGGCGTTGCGCGCTTTTCCGGATTTCGTCGGTCACCTGATGAGGAATGAGCCCGACCAATGCTGGAAGATTCCCGGCGTGCATTCTCGCGAAGGCATGAAAAACAACTTCCCGAACGGCCACGACAAAATCGGCCAAGAGGCAGACATCAACGAGCGGATCCCGCTGGATTATGACGACTTCTTGAAAAGCGCCGGGCGTTTCGGAACCGAAATCCAGCCGGAGCTGTTCTTCGAAACCTCACGGGGCTGCTGGTGGGGCGAACGCGCCCATTGCACATTCTGCGGCATTAACGGCGCGACCATGCAGTACCGCTCAATGTCGCCCGAAAACGCGATCGCGCAATTCGAGGGACTCTTCGAGAAATATCCGGATGTCCGGGAATTCGTCGCCGTCGACAATATCCTTGACCCCTCCTACTACGCGCGCGTCTTTCCTTTCGTGAAGGCGCCGGAAGGCGCCAGCATCTTCTATGAGACCCGCGTCATCGACGATGTGGAGCAAATGAAGCAGCTGGCGGACACCGGCGTGACCAAGATCCAGCCCGGGCTGGAGGCCTTGTCGACTTCCGTACTCAAACTAATGAGGAAGGGCAGCACCGCGTTCCAGAACATCACCTTCCTGAAGAGGATCGCCCGCTACGGCATTGAGGTGGATTGGAACCTTCTGACCGGATTTCCGAAGGAGGACGATTCGGTCTATGCGGACTACGTCAGAATCATCCCGTCGCTTGTTCACCTTCCCGCCCCGGTCGCGACCTTTCCGGTTCGCTTTGACCGGCACAGCCCCTATCAGATCGACCCCGACGCCTATGACCTGAAGCTGCGACCGCTCGATTTCTATTCCATTCTGTATCCATTTTCGGAAGACGAGCTGGAGGAATTCGCCTATTTCTGGGCGGACCAAAATTTCACCAACGGATATCTGTTCAACGTCGCCCGGTGGCAGCGCAAGATCGAGGGCGTCATCGATCTGTGGCGCCGGCGCTGGTATGTGCGCGACGGATTGCTGCAGCCGGAACTCAGGCCGACCGAAGACGGACGCGCCGTCTATGATTCACGGACCGGCGAGGCCGTAGAGCATCGCCTCTCACCGCTCGGGCGCGACATACTGGAATGTCTCGACCGCCCGATGAGCATGGCCGGCCTCCAGGATGCCCTCGGCGCGGACGAGCACAGGATCAGTCGGGAAATCGCGATATTCGACGACTGTCGCCTGATTTTCAAGGAACGTGGTCGCATCCTGAGCCTGGTATGCGAAGCCGACGGCGCAGCATTGTTGAGTGCTCGCCGCGAACGCGAGCATGAAAAAGTCGCCGAAAAAGCGAAAATCGAACTGCCTTTGGCCGTTGAGCGCCATCGGGATGGTCTCGAACTCCCGAGGCTCGTTTTCTAGGCCACAATTCTGAGCCGAGCCGGCCGGCAGTGGCGGCGGAAAGGACGGTTTCGCAATGAACAAGACCGCAGGTCCCCGGGGGGTTCACTTCTATCCCGTCACCTCCAAAGGTCTGCCGATCGCACCGGTCCATATCATCGGCAGCGGACCTATCGCGCTTTACGTCCATATTCCCTTTTGCGAAAAGCGCTGCCATTTCTGCGAGTTTGCCGTAGTTGCGGATCGGCAGGTCACCGATGAGCTCGTCGCCAACTATCTCGAAGCCCTGCGCAAGGAAATCCGCGCGTTTCTAGAAATCTGCGCGACCTCGCCGAAGGTCAGTCTGATCCAGTTTGGCGGCGGCACGCCGACCGCGCTTAGCGCCGCCGATCTCGGCAAACTTTTGGATTTCATCTTCGAACAATTCGATTGCGCCGAGCTCGAGGAAGTCATCGTCGAGGGTTTTCCGACGACCATCACATCGGATCGGATCGCCGTGCTCGAGCGCGTTCCGAACATCAAGCTAAACATCGGCGTGCAGTCGTTTCATCCCGAATGCCTTGAAGCCGTCGGACGCGATCACGGCCTTCTCGCAAGGGAAGCCATTGAGAACGCCGCCGCTTCCCGGATCGGTTCGGTGGGAGTCGACCTGATATTCGGACTGCCCTCGAGCGCCGCCGAGACAGTCCAGTCGGATATCGAGACGGCCGCGCAGTGTGGCGCCGAGCATTTCGCCTTCTACCCACTGTGGGTCTATGACCAGACGACGCTCAAGACGCGGGTTCGCAATGGACGAGTGGAATTGCCCGGGCATGCCGCCCAATACGATCAACTTCTCGGCGGCGGTACCGTTCTGGCCGATCTCGGCTACGAGCGGTACACCTCCTTCCACTACGCGCTGCGACCAGACGCCAGGCACTATTACGGGCTCTGGCAGATGCAGGCGTGCAACTGGATCGGTTTCGGCATGTCCGCGATGAGCCACCTCGAGGGTCACATCCGGTTCAACGATAGGAGTATCCGGTCCTATATCGACAAGGTCGAGAGTGGAGCGACGGCTGCGGTCGAGCAGTTCCTGATGACCAAGCAGCAGCGAATGCAGTTCGAATTCCTCTATCGGCTCCGCATCAAGGCGTTTTCGACGACGTATTTCTTCGACCGTTTCGGGATCTCGGTCGAAGCAGCCTATGGCGACAAGCTGGCGGTCCTGGAGAAGCTGGGTCTCATTCGCGTGGACGCGGAAACCGTTGCGCTGACATTGCGCGGCACGCTGCGTCTGCGGGAAATCGAAGATTACATCAATAAGATATCCGAATTGCCCGCCGATTTCGCAATGGCAGTGTCTGCGGAGGTGTGAGGAATGGCCGAAATGCATAGTCATGCAGATGGGAATGCCGCTTCCGGGCATCGACGACTGCCGGGAAGAACAGGAGCGATCGGGGTGATGCGGACGGCGTATTGGACCGAAAGCCCGGGAACGGTACGCCGACGATACCGATACCGATATTGAACGGACCGGCATGGAGCGCCGGGTCGTTCAAAACGGGTAAAATACATTCTGGATTCTGTTTTAACAGGATCGCGAAAAATGATTGACTATGTACAAGAATTTTAACTTGAACATATTAGAATAGTTCTTTCAATCGCAATTTTATGCTTCAGCTATCCTTGTATTTTCTCGGGAACTGGTGTTAGTATATGAGGTCGAGTGAATGCTTGCTACTTTCAACGCATCCATAGCGGGAGGGTTGGTTACAAAACCGCGTGGATCTTGGACAAGGATCTCTAGAGATGACCTATGAAACGCTCAAGGGCTCAATTGACAGGCCCCCCACTATCGAAACGCTATTCGAAAACAATATCGTCAAAATCGACCGCATCACCGTCCGCGGACAGATCACCCCGGCGGGCGTATTTCCGGATGAGCCGAGCAACGAATTCGTTCAGCTGATCCAGGGGCACATGGTGCTTGAATATCAGACGGCCGACGGCGAAAATAAGAAGATGAGCCTGCGCGCCGGTGACTACGCGATGAAGGCGCCGACGGAACGCACTCGTGCGGACTTCACCTCGCCAGACGAGGACACGGTCTATCTCAAGATCTCGCATACCGGCGGCGAACGCGGCAAATACAAGCTGTTCACCGGGTCCGTCGGACGGGACGAAGTGCACGGCAGCAAGAACAAGAAGTAGCGGCGGCAAAGGAATCGAACCGTCCCCCGCTGTCGCGACCGGCGGCGGGAGACGCTTGTAGATGTCACCTTAGATGTCACCGCCGTAGATGTCACCGCGCTTTTTCGCAACAAGGCGCGGTCCCACGGGAGCCGAAGGGCCTCTCGGCTCTCGATCCGAGGTGCAGTTTCGCGACGAAGAGGTATTGGGCTAGGACAACGGTGATGGAGGTGACCCGTGGTTGAGACGGTGTTGTTTCGATGTGTCGGGAAGACGGCGGCGTATTTGTCCAGCGTTTCCCTCGACGATCGGCTCGTCGACCTCGAGTTCGATTCGCTTCGATTCATCCAACTCGTCGTGCAGCTCGAAAATGCGCTAGGCGTCGTTTTCGACGACGAAAAGCTCGATCCCGCCCAGTTCGAAAGAATGAGCGACTTGCTCGCCTATCTTGAAACCCTGGCTCCGAAGGCGGCTAATGCCCGGGGAGCGTGAATTTTGGGCCAGCCGAGCGGTCTTGCGATGCTCGGCGAGCCGGGCCGAAGCGCCGTGATCGACGCCCGCCGCATCTGGCCCCTCTTTACCGACGATCGCTGCCGCCTGCCGATCCGTTTCAACCGTGCGCCGGCATTTCCATCGGAAGCGTATTCTCGTCGCAAGCAAAGAGCAGAGTTCAGAGCGGATTTGTCGAGGCGCCAAGAGGCTGGATTTGGCGGAATTGCGGATGGCACGATCGAGTAAAGAACCTTGGCTGAGCGGTTATGAGTCCCGGCCATCGGCCCGGCTCCGCCTGTTCTGCTTTCCTTTTGCCGGCGGCAGTGCGTCAGCCTATCGCGGATGGTCGGCGGGGCTGCCGCAGGATGTCGAAGTCTGCCCGGTCCAGCTTCCCGGTCGCGAAGCCCGCTATTCGGAGCCTGCTTTCCGGAGCATCCCGGAACTCGTGCCGGTGCTTGCCGATGTGCTTCGGCCAATGTTCGACCTGCCATTTGCCTTTTACGGCCATAGCCTCGGTTCGCTGATCGCGTTCGAATTAGCCCATGAACTGAAATCGCGCGGCGAAGAGGTACCGGCCGGCATATTCGCCGCCGCGCACCAGGCGCCGAAATATCCCCATGGTCCGGCGGTATCGCGTCTTTCCGAACCGGATTTGATCGCTCACGTCGAGGAAATGAACCCGGATGCGAGGTTTTCGGAGAATCCGAGCCTCTGGAAGCTGATCCTGCCGATCCTTCGTGTCGATCTGGCACTTTGCGACTACTATGTTTATCGACGGCGGCCGAAGCTCTCCTGCGCGATCACCGCCTTCGGCGGGGCCGAGGACAGCGGCATAGCCGAAGCCGCGCTCAACGCTTGGGGAGAAGAAACGGAAGGTCCTTTCTCGGCACATGTCCTGCCCGGCGGCCACTTCTTCGTGGCGGCCGAACGGGAGCGGCTGCTGGCGCTGATTTCGGAGGACTGCCGCAGGCTGATGACCTGACGCTGCCGCAGGATGCCTGCGCTACTCGTCGGCTGCGAACCGAAAGTTGACCAAGGTCAGCATATGGGGGAAGATTTCGTCCATGAACGAAGACGTTACGACAGTTGAGATCGGCAGGCTCCTCCTGCTTTTCACCGACCCGGACCGCTTGCGGGTGCTGACGGCGATGCTCGACGACGCCCTTATGCCGGCCGAGATCGCCGCCAGCGCCCGGCTGGATATGGCCGGCACCATGCGCCACCTGAAAACGCTCCAGCAAGCCAGATTGGTGGAAATGGTTCCGGGGCACGAAACCCGGTTTAGGGCCACGCTCGAAAACCTGAAACAGACGACGATCGCACTTGCAGCGCCGTCGCGGGTGCCGCAAAACGCCAGTGTCGCCGAAGTCGATTTCGATACCCGGCAGGTGCTGAGCGCCTTTTTCGATGGCGGGCGGCTCAAAGCATTACCGATGCGCAACCGACGGAAAAAGATGGTCGTGTTGGAGGAATTGCTCAGGCGCATACCTTGGAAATCGGAATATCGCGAAGCCGAGCTCGACCAGCATATCAAACCTATCTACGAGGATTATTGTTCGATCAGGCGGGCATGGATCGATTTCCTGTACATGGTCCGCGATCACGGCGTCTATACTTGGACCCGGCAAGGTATGAACGCAATCAAATCGGCATCCCATTGAGAGGCCGCCGAATTTCGCCCGTTCGAGTGGTACGATGCCAACCGGCACTGTGGAAGCGCCCCAAATTCACGTTATCACCGGCGGCGCAGGTCGGATAAGCGACCACGAGAGTGAGTAGCTGTTGGCCGCGGAACCGGTGGAAGACTTGAAGCCTCAATCGGCATCAGCTCTTATAGCCATTTGGCCATTCTTGGCGGACCCGAAAATAGAACGACGAAGCGGCTCCGCGCAGCGACTTCAGGCCTCGTACTTGGAGGACAATCAACAAGACAGCGAGGCGGCGCGTCGCTTTTTTCGGCTTCAATCTATCGTCGGCCCGACAATGCAATTTGAACGGAAGTGGGATGAGCAGCGGTCATCGCATCTGGACGCCTCTGATGCGACTACCAGTCCCCTACCCCAATGCAATGCCGCAGTTAGATCGTTTTATTCGGCTCACGCTCCTTTGCTCCACTGTGTGTGTCCGTGATCCAGCGTGACTGAGCGTGATGCACAACCACCCGTCAGGCGACCCAACGCCATCGCGCGCCGACATCGAGATGACGAAGGAGATCATCGACGCTGGCAAGCGGCTGGGCATCGCGGTGCACGACCACATCATCATCGGTCGGAAGGGATATGCCAGCATGAAGGGTCTGCTGCTGATCTAGGCAGGCCGGGGCATGCCACGAACGTCCCGATCAAGCCGGGCAATTGAATGAAGTGCAGGAAATTCGCTTGCACAATCTTTTGCCAAAAAATTTGAAAATTGTTCAATCTTGGAAGAGAAACTCTAGATTCGCCCTCCTTCCGGATCAATCTTCCAATTAAGAAGAATACTCTCCTGTTTTTAGAAGACAATTCCGTTGAGGCATCGCATTTTCGCTGCTACCGTTTTGAAACGCTTCAATTGGAACTCCTCCATTGCAACGCAAGCGCCCGACCATAGCGGATGTCGCACGAACCGCCGGTGTCTCCATCGGCACGGTGTCGAACTTCATCAACGGAACGGCCGGCCTGAAGGAAGGCACGCGCGACCGCATCGAGAAGGCGGTTTCCGCGCTGATGTATCGGCCGAGCTCCTTTGCGCGCTCACTGCCGGGCCGCGCAGCACGCAGGCCAAAGAATCTCGATCACCTGCCAAGACTTCTGGTCGCCGGTAGGGTGAGTGTCGACTTCCTGTGCCGCGTCGACGTGCTGCCGCATCGCGATGACCGGATCACCGCCAGCCACATCGACAAGGCGTTGGGTGGCCCTGCGGCCAATCTCGCGGTGGCCGCCGCCGGCATCGGAGCTCCCTATGCGCTGGACGTCGAGTTGGCGACAGCGGTCGGCCAGGATCCAGAGAGCGATTGGGCGCTCGGCGCGCTTTCGAAACTGGGTGTCCACGTCTTGCCGATCCGCAACACGCCCAACAACCGTCTCTCCCAGGCGATCGTCATCATCGAGCGCAACGGCAGCCGCACGATCATCAGCGAGCCGTTCGAGCTTGGTGAGGTCGACCTGACAGCCAATCTGGATATCCAGCCCGAGCGACGTCCGGCCTGCCTTCATATCGAAGGCTTTCACTACGAGACGATGACCGCCTCCATTGCGCGCTTTCATCAGGCGGGCTGGAAGGTGAGTCTGCATTCGGCCGGTCTTCCCAAAAGCGCACGCACGCCGGAAACCTTCACGCAGATGGTCAAACAGATCGATCTGACCTTCATCAACGATGTGATGATACGGGAGATCTTCGACTTTCGCAGCCGCATGGCGACGACGATCGAAGAGGTGCGGCTGATGCTGTCACGCATCAAACAGCGGGGAACGGTCGTGCTCACCCTTGGTGAGTTCGGCGCCGTCGTTTTTCCGGCGAATGGCGGTCCGCAGATCGAGGTGCCGGCGCTGCCGGTCAATCGCGTCGACGCGACAGGCGCCGGCGACAGCTTTGCCGGCATCTTCCTTGCCCTTTGGCTGCATGGCGCGTCGCTGGATGACGCCGCGCGCTACGCGGCGATCGGGGCGAGCCTGACGACAACGGTCGAAGGCGCGCAGGGTTACATCGCAGACTTTGCCACGCTGAAGGCTACCGCCTTAGCGAACAATGCCGTGATGGCGAGTTGAAACAATGGCTTATCGACGTTTCGACCTGGCGCGGAAAACCGCATCAACCGACGAAATCAGGAGAGTATGATCATGGCGAAAACAAAAGTCCTTCTTGTCGGCGAAAGCTGGGTGAGTTCGGCGACCCACTACAAGGGGTTCGACCAGTTCGGCAGCGTCACCTTTCACCTGGGCGCAACACCCCTGGTGGACGCTTTGAAGGGCAGCGAATTCGATCTCGACTACATGCCCGCCCACGAGGCCGTCGAGAAGCTGCCTTTCACCATGGAAGGGCTGTCGCAATACAGGGCGATCATCCTGTCCGACATTGGCGCGAATTCGCTCCTGCTCCACCCCGATGTCTGGCTCCACGGCAAAACGGTTCCCAACCGGCTCAAGCTTCTGCGCGACTGGACGTTGGCCGGCGGCGGTCTGATCATGATCGGCGGCTATTTCAGCTTCCAGGGCATTGACGGCAAGGCGCGCTGGCATCGCACGGCGGTCGAGGAGGCGCTGCCGGTGACCTGCCTTCCCAATGATGACCGGCTCGAAATTCCGGAGGGCTTTCGTCCGGAGATCACCGGTTCCAGAGACCACCCGCTTTTTGCCGGCATCGAGGGCGAGTGGCCGCTTCTGCTCGGCGCCAACGAGGTCATCGCCCGCGATCGGGACGATGTCGAGGTGCTGGCACGGCTGCCGCAGGATCAGGGCGGCCATCCCCTGCTGGTCACCGGGCGCCATGGCCAAGGGCGCACGCTGGTCTGGACGTCGGACATCGGTCCTCACTGGCTGCCGAACAGTTTTGTCGAATGGCCCGGCTATGCGCGGCTTTGGACCAACGTGCTGCGCTGGGTCAGCAACGCCGCCTAGCCGATCCGCAATCGTTGGGGAACCCGTCATGACAGAGCCCTTTCTTGTCGCCAGAAACATCGCCAAGCGCTTCGGCGCGCTGACCGCGCTGGCAAATGTCGATCTGGAGATCCGCTCCGGTGAGGTGCTGGCGCTTCTCGGCGACAATGGCGCCGGCAAATCGACCTTCATCAAGATCCTGGCAGGCGCTCATCCGCCCAGTGATGGGGAGCTTGTCATCGAGGGCAATCCGGTAGCCTTCTCCTCGCCCAAGGATGCCGCGGCATCGGGGATCGCGACGATCTTTCAGGAACTGGCGCTTTCGGAGAACCTGTCGATTGCCGAAAACGTCTTTCTCGGCCGCGAATTGAAACGCTCCATTTTGGGCATTCCGTTCCTGAAGCGCAAAGAAATGCGCCAGCGCGTCGACGGCCTGCTGAAGGAGCTCGATGCTCATATTTCCGATCCAGAAGCGCCCGTAGGCAGCCTGTCGGGCGGCCAACGCCAGGCCGTCGCAATCTGCCGGGCGCTCAATCTGAACGCCAGGCTGGTTATCATGGATGAGCCGACCGCGGCCCTTGCCGTTGCCGAAACGCGCAAGGTCCTGGCGCTGACACGGCGGCTTGCCGCGCGCGGTTGTGCCGTTGTGCTCATCAGCCACAATATTTCCGAAGTCTTCGAGGTTGCCGACCGCATCGTGGTGTTCCGGCGCGGCCGCAAGGTGGCCGAACGGCTGGCGGCCGAGACCGATCACGAGGAAGTCGTTTCGCTCATAACAGGCGCTCATCCCGACGTGCGGGCGCTTGAAAAAACAAACTGAAACGCACGTCATTTCCAGAGAGGTTCAAACACAATGCTTTCACAATTCAAGAAAGTGCTCGCCGCTTCCGCACTGTCACTCGCCATTGCAACCGCGGCGCATGCCGCGGACAAACACAAGGTCGCCTTCGTTCCGCAATTGATCGGCATCCCTTACTTCAACGCCATGGAAGCCGGCGGCAATCGCGCCGCCAAGGATCTGGGCGTCGACTTCATCTACTCGGGGCCCGTCGACACCAATCCGGTCGACCAGTTGCAGATCGTCCAGAACCTGATCGATCAGGGCGTCGAGGCAATCTCGGTCAGCGTCCTCGATGCGTCCAGCATCGCGCCCGTTGTCGAGAGCGCCAAGGCGAAGGGTATAAAACTGTTCACCAGCGACAGCGATGCACCCGACAGCGGCCGCGCGGTCTATGTCGCCCAGGCGACCGACGAAGGCCTCGGCACGACGATCATCGACGAACTCGTCAAGCGCGTTGGTGAGGACGCAACCATCGGTATCGTCTCCGGCGAAGCAACGGCGTCCAATCTCAATGCCTGGATCGGCTTCATGCAGAAAGAGGCCACCGGCAAATATCCGAAGCTGAAGCTGCTCGCGCCGCAATTCGCCGGCGGCACCGCTGAACGCGCCGCGCAAATATCAGGCGATCTGATGGCAGCCAACCCGGACATCAAGGCCATCATCGCCGTCGCCTCCTCGACATGCCCGGGCGTTGCCCAGGCCATTGAAACCGCCGGCAAGATCGGCTCGGTCATCGGTGCGGGCTATTGCAGCCCGAACACGGCACGGTCCTACCTGAAGAGCGGCGCCTTCGGCTTCACCGTGCTCTGGGATCCCGAGCAACTCGGCTATCTCACGGTCTGGGCCGGCAAACAGCTGATCGACGGCAAGAGTTTCGAAGCGGAAAACAAGGTCGCCGGCCTGGAAAAGCCCGTCACCTATGATGCCGCCAAGGGCATTTTGCTTCTCGGGCCGCCGGCTGTCTTCACCAAAGACAATGTCGACAAGTTCAACTTCTGAGCTGTGACATGAAACCGGTGCGGCTGATTGGAAACGGTGTCTTCTCCATGAACGGGCGAGAGTGGTCTCTGCTTGTCGCCTGTTTGCTGGCGATCGTCATCTTTTCTGTCGCATCGCCTCACTACGCGACATCAGGCAATGCAGCCACGGTCCTGCGCAACAGCGTCGAACTGCTGCTGATCGGCCTTGGCATGACCTTGCTGCTCGCCATGGGCGGCATCGATGTCTCGATCGGCATCGTCATGGGCCTCGCGGCCATCGCAATCGGCCGCGTGCTTGGTGCCGACGGCAATCCGCTGCTGGCGATCGTTGTCGGCCCGCTGGTCGGCGCGCTGCTCGGCTGTGTCACAGCGGCCGTCGTCGTTCTCGGCCGCGTTCCGGCGATTGTCGGAACGCTCGGCCTGCTCGGCGTCTACCGCACCGCCGTCTTCGTACTTCTCGGAGGGCAATGGCTTTCGGGCCTGCCCTCGAGCCTTACAAATCTTCTTGCAACCAGCGTGCTCGGCGTCCCCGTCCCTGCCCTGGTGATTGCCGTTGCCTATCTGGCTGTCTGGCTGGCGCTGCGGCGAACTCCTTATGGGCTGCATCTGCTGGCGATCGGCAATTCGGAGGAAAAAGCGCGGCTTTCGGGCATCCCAGTGATCAAGATCCGCTTCATGACCTTCGTCGTCAGCGGTGTGCTGACCGGCATTGCCGCCATGTTCTACGTCGCCACCTACCGCAACGTGGAAATGACGATCGGCAGCACGCTGGCGCTCGATGCCATTGCCGCCGTCATTCTTGGCGGCACAAGCATATTGGGCGGCAGATGCAGCCTGATCGGCACCGTGCTCGGCGTGCTGCTTCTGAGAATCCTGCAGAACGGCCTGCTGCTGATCGGTGTCCCTTCCCTTTGGCAGCCTGTCGTCACCGGCGTTCTCATCATCGGCGTGCTTGGCTTCGAAGCTGTTTGCAACGGATTGCCACTCGGCAGATTTCAACGAGCCCGCGCATGAAAACGCTCCGCAACCTGCAGGGCCCGGCCCTTACCCTGGCTTTGCTCTGCGCGCTTTGGCTGATCGTCATTGTCGGCCTGCTGGCGCTCAAGCCCTCGGTCTACAATCTCGGCACCGTCACCACCATCCTTCAGTTCTCGACGATCCTCGCCCTGGTCGGCCTTGGACAAGGGCTGGTCATCATGGCCGGTGGCGCCGGCATCGACCTCTCGGTCGGCGGTGCGGTCTCGCTGTCCGCCATCGTCGCGATGCTTTGCCTCGAGCTAGGATTGCCGCCGGTCCTGCTGCCCGCCGTCTGCATCCTGGCCGGCGCGATGCTCGGTGCCTTGAACGGATGGCTGGTGAACGGGCTCGCCCTTCTCCCCTTTATCGCGACGCTCGGCACCTTCTTCGTCTATTCCGGCGCGGCACTTGCCGTCACTGGCGGTGCTGCCCAGGCGGGCGTGCCTCCATGGCTGCTTCTGTGGGGGCGCGGCGTCGTCATGGGCATTCCGATGCCCTTCCTCACCCTTGCCATCCCCTGCTTTGCGCTTGCCGGCATGGTGCTGCTCTCGACGGCCTGGGGGCGCTGGATTTACGCCATGGGCTTCAACGAACGTTCGGCCAAACTGGTCGGCATACCGGTCGATCGCGTTCGCTTCATTCTCTACGTGCTGAGCGGTGCGCTTGCCGGCGCCGCGGGGCTCGTCTCGATCGCCTGGCTCGGCAGCGGCAGGCCCAATATCGGCCAGAACCTCGAACTTGAATCGCTGACTGCCGCCATGCTTGGGGGCATCGCCATCACCGGAGGGCGCGGTGGCGTCGGCGGCGTGTTCGCGGCCGTCCTGCTGCTGGTCACGCTCAAGACCGGCCTCCTGCAATTGAACATCAACACGGTCTGGCAGGTGGGGATTGTCGGCGCCCTTCTGGTTTTCGTCCTTCTCGCCGACCGACTTTCCCAACGTTGGAGATCATGATGCCGTCCATGGAAGAGATCATCGCCGCGCGCGTCGAGGCAAGCGCCGATCGTATCGTCGAAACACTGAGCGATCTCGTCGCTTTCCCCTCAATCGTAAAATCCAATCCGAAGGAGGCCGGCCCCGGCGAGCGTGATTGCCAGCTGTATCTGCAAAAGCGGATCGAGGCGCTCGGCTTCTCGACCGATCTGTGGGATCCGGACGGCCCGGCGCTCTACGAAAAATACAAGGGGCGTGCCGGCGCCAACAAGGGCAGAACATTCGAGGGCAGACCCAATCTCGGCGGTGTCTTGAAAGGCACCGGCGGTGGGCGCTCCATCATGCTGACCGGCCATATCGACGTCGTCCCGCCGGGCGCTGCCGGACACTGGACAACCGACCCGTTCCAGCCCGTCCTCAAGGACGGATTTCTGCACGGTCGCGGCACGGTCGACATGAAAGGCGGCGTCGCCTGCATGCTGATGGCCGTCGAGATCCTGAAGGGACTCGACATTCCCTTGTCCGGAGATGTCGTCTTCACCACCGTCGTCGACGAGGAAATCGGCGGCATGGGGTCACTGGCCATGGTCGATCGCGGCTTTCACGCCGATGCCGGTATCATGACCGAACCGACGGCCAACAAGATCGCACCGCTCTGTCACGGCATCCTGTGGGGCAGGATCATCATTGACGGCATAGGCGGACATGCGGAACTGACGCCGAATGCCTGGTATTCGAGCGGGCCGGTCGATGCCGTCCAGCTTTGCCGGCAAATCCTCGACGGCATCGACATCCTCAACCGGCGCTGGATGTTCGATCCCCGGAAGAACCATCCGTTGATGGATCTGCCGAACCAGATCATCGTCACCCAGATGAGTGCCGGCGAGCATCCCTCCTCGATGGCAGGTCGCGGTGAAATCATCATCGACGCGCAGTACCTGCCGAGCGAGCATGACGAGTTCAAGCTGGGCGGCAACGTCAAGCGCGAAATCGAAGAACATATCGCCAATGTTTGCCAGGCAGACCCTTATCTTCGCCAGCACCCTGCCCGCGTCGAGTGGATCCTCGACGCCGACTGCGCCGAGATCCCGTCGGACAATCCCTTTGTCGGCGTCTTCCAGGAGGCTGTCAAAGAAGCCAATCTCTCGCCGGTCCTGAGTGGTTTTGGCGCGCACAGCGACATCGGCCTGCCGACCGGCCTCGGCAATACCCCGACCGTCAATTTCGGCCCCGGCGACCCTGCGCAGGCGCATCAGCCGAACGAACGCGTTTCGGTGCGCGATCTCGTCGACTGCACCAAGGCAATTGCAATTGCTGTCGAAAAATGGTGCCGCTAGCCTGGCAGCGGCAACATGAAGGGGACGGTTGGCGATGCGACGACGCAGCATGGGCCCATGGCCCTTCGACAGGAGCGTGCGGCGCTTCTGGTCATCGACAGGCGGCGGCACCCCCTCGAGTTCCCGCCGTGCGGCAAGGTCTCGATCTTTGCCAGGCCGCAGCATCGTGGCCGAGCTTGCGCCACTTCCTGGTGATGTCGTCGCGTTCTGACAGCAGGCGAACTTGCGCAAGAGATTGAGCTGAGTGCATGAGCAAGCCGTTCTTATAGCCGCCTCGGATCGCGGTCCGTTTACGGCGGATCAGTGTTGCAGCTGCCGGCAACCTGGTTGACCGCTTTGCCGAACCCGGCGAGGTCGAAATCGGCCTCGCCCCGCCCCGCCAGCAGCCCGAACCGCCATGAAAGCTGGAGCCGATTCGCGGCGACAAGGCGCCTGATGCCATCGGCGCCGTCGCGCACCAGCATCCGGCCGCGCGGCCCAACCGACCAGCTCTCATCGACCTTGCTGCCCTGGTCCACCGTGACCGACATGGTGATCTTGCGGCTGGCCGAGACGGCGTCGTTCAGTTGCAGCCATTCGGTCCAGTGCGGCTCGCCGTTTGCCCGGCAGGCAATCGTCAGGATCGGGCTGTAGCTCAAGGCGCCGCCACCGGTGATCAGCTTGTTGGTGGCGTACACAGAAGCCTTGACCAGGCCGTCTTCGCCGGTTTCGAACCGCCAATTGTCAGTCACCGTTTGGGCCTGGGCAATGCCGCAGACAGAGACAAGGACCAGCGCAATTGCCGCAGCGTATCCCAATTCGACGAACAGTCTCAACACGCCCTCCAACAACCAAGCGGCTTGCAATAGAAGCGCAGATAATGATCAAAGCTTGGTCGCCACAGGCCATAGCTCGCGAAGCGTGCCGGCTGTTGCAGTTTGGCAACGAAAAAAGGCCGCCTCGAGGGCGGCCTTTCCTGTTTCAGCGGAGCGCTGGTATTATTCGGCGTCCGTGCCGGCCTTCTTCTTCGGCGCGGCCTTCTTCTTGGGCTCTTCCGCGTCGTCGGCCTTCTTGGCGTCGGCCTTCTTGGCGGCGGCTTTCTTCGCCGGCTTCGCCTTGACCGCGGTGTCGTCCTCTTCGTCGTCGGCCATCAGCTCTTCCTTGCTGACCTTGACGTCGGTGACCGAAATCTGACCGAGCAGATGGTCGACCACCTTTTCCTCGAACATCGGCGCCCGCAGCGTGTTCAACGCTTCCGGATTGTTGCGGTAGAACTCGAAGACTTCCTGCTGCTGATTGCCTGGATAGCGGCGCACCTGCTCGAACAGGCCGCGCTGCAGCTCTTCGTCCGATACGGTCACGCCGGCCTTCTCGCCGATTTCAGCCAGCACCAGGCCGAGGCGCACGCGGCGCTCGGCAAGCCGCAGATACTCGGCACGCGCCTCTTCTTCCGTCGTCTCTTCGTCGGCAAAGGTGCGTCCGGCTGCTTCCAGGTCACGATTGACCTGCGCCCAGATGTTGTTGAACTCGGCGTCGACGAGCTTCGACGGTGCCTCGAACGAGTAGGACGCGTCGAGCTGGTCGAGCAGTTGGCGCTTGACCTTCTGGCGCGTCATGGCGCCGAACTGGTTCTCGATCTGGCCGCGCACGACGTCGCGCAGGCGCTCCAGCGACTCCAGGCCCAGGTTCTTGGCGGTCTCGTCGTTGATTTCCAGCGCGCCGGGCTGGGATACTTCCTTGACGGTGACGTCGAAGGTCGCTTCCTTGCCGGCCAGATGCGCGGCCTGGTAGTTTTCCGGGAAAGTCACAGTGACCTGCTTTTCGTCACCAGCCTTGGCGCCGACCAGCTGGTCCTCGAAGCCGGGGATGAATTCCTTCGAACCCAGCACCAGCGGCTGATCGGTGCCGGCGCCGCCATTGAAGGCTTCGCCGTCGATCTTGCCGACATAGTCGATGGTGACGCGGTCGCCATTGGCGGCCTTGCCGGTCTTCGGCTCGTAGCTGCGCGCCGATTCGGCAACGCGCTGGACCTGCTCGTCGATCTCGGCATCAGGCACGTCGAACACCTGGCGCGTCACCTTGATGTCGGAAAAGTCCTTGATCTCGATCGCCGGGATGATCTCGTAGTTGAGGCGGAATTCGAAGTCGGCGCCGCCGGCCAGGATCTTCTCGGCTTCCTTCTCGTCCTCGGTCATGATGACTTCGGGCTGCATGGCAGCCTTTTCACCACGCCCAGTAATGATCGAACGGGTCGAATCGTTGAGGATTTCGTTGACCACTTCGGCCATGAACGACTTGCCGTAGACCTTGCGCAGGTGCTGCACCGGCACCTTGCCGGGGCGGAAGCCGTTGATGCGGACCTTGTTGCGGGCATCCGAAAGCCGCGCCATCAGCTTGGCTTCCATGTCACCGGCCGGCACGGTGATCTTGATCTCTCGCTTGAGACCGGAGTTGAGCGTTTCGGTGACCTGCATCGTAAAACCTTTGTTTTCACCAATGAGACTGCCACGGCCTCTGCCGTTCACAGCCTGCCGGTATATTCTTGCCGGGAATGGCTTTTGGTACGGAACCTGGCGATTTGACCGAAAACCCGGCTCAAACTCTCCCAAACTGCGTTCCAAAATGTGAATAAGTTCCTGTTTTTCCTACTTCTTATCACATTCTGCAGAAGCGGATCGTCGCGTCCCGTCACATTTGACACGCCTTTTGTCACAGGCGAGGCCAATTTTCAACAGTCTTCGCATTCCGGCGAATAACCAGCATTCGGGCCTGACCCACATCTTGTCGCTGACCCACATCTTGTCTCTGACATTGACAGAATGATGGCTACATGGGATTGCCGACCCATGCGGATGTGGCGGAACTGGTAGACGCCCTGGATTTAGGTTCCAGTGCCGAAAGGCGTGGGGGTTCGAGTCCCTTCATCCGCACCACCCTTCGCTCTTCGAGCTTCGGGTGGCGGGCCACCCGAAGCTCGGTTCAGGCTGCGATCGGATTGAGTTTCAGATGCTGGATCAGGATAATGGTCTTGGCGTCGAGGATACGGCCCTCGGCGATGCCGGCCAGTGCCTCGTCGAGCGGCATTTCCAGAACCTCGATGTCCTCGCCCTCTTCTTGCGCGCCGCCGCCAGCCGAGATGCGGTCGGCGGGTGAATAGCGGGCGATGAAGAACCAGAGCCGTTCGGTGACGCTGCCGGGGCTCATATAGGGCGAAAACAGCCGCTCGATATCCTTCAGGCGGTAACCCAGCTCTTCCTCGGCTTCCTTGCGGATGGCGGTCTCTGGATCGTTTTCGTCCAACAGGCCGGCACAGGCCTCGATCAGCGGTTCGCTATGACCGGTTACATAGGCGGGATAGCGGAACTGGCGCACCAGAAGCACGGTCGAACGCAAGGGGTCGTAGGGCAGGATCACCGCGCCGTCGCCGCGATCATAGGTCTGGCGGATTTGCGTCTCCCACTGACCGTCGCGCCGACGGTAGTCCAGGACGGTCTTCTTCAAGACGGCCCAGTCGTCGGAAAGGATTTCCTCCGAACGGACCCGAATACGATCTTCCATCGTGGTCTCCATGCGAAAGCGCATCGCGCTTATGCTCCTGTTTTATGCATGTCGTTCTCCCAAAACCGGAGCCACTTTTGGGCGACATGCTTGGCCGAGGCGTAGCCGCGAACCGGCATTTCGGCAATCCCGTCACTGATTGGTCCAGAAGCCCTTTCACCGCCTCGTGTCTGGCGCAGGCGCCATCGGTCGCCTAAATAGCTGCGAACCTCCCGGAGTTTCTCATGACAGCGTCGCTTTTCCAGCCGATCACCCTCGACGGCCTCACCTTCCCCAACCGCATCGCCGTCGCGCCGATGTGCCAGTATTCCGCCGAGGACGGCTCGGCCAGTGACTGGCATCTCCATCACTGGATGAACCTCGCAATGTCCGGCGCCGGCATGGTCACGGTCGAGATGACCGATGTCGAGCGGCGCGGGCGTATCACCCATGGCTGCCTCGGCCTTTATTCCGAAGACAATGAAGCGGCCGCCCGCCGCGCGCTGGACGCCGCACGACGCGTCGCCGCACCCGGCACGAAATTCGGCTCCCAACTCGCCCATGCCGGCCGCAAGGCTTCGAACCGCAAGCCCTGGGAGGGCGGCGGGCCCTTGCAGCCAAACGAGGATCCCTGGCAGACCGTCTCCGCCTCGGCCATCCCCTACGACACCGGCTGGAACGTGCCGCACGCACTGGAGGACGAGGAGATCCTGCAGCTGATCGAGCGCTTCACTGATGCGGCAAGGCGAGCCGAACGCGCCGGCTTCGACTTCCTCGAACTGCACGCCGCGCACGGCTATCTGATCTTCCAGTTCCTATCGCCACTGTCCAACCAGCGCACGGACCGTTGGGGTGGCTCGCTGGAAAACCGCATGCGTCTTGCCGTCGAAATCGCCAAGGCGGTGCGCAAGGCGGTGCCAAAGCTGATGCTCGGCGCAAGGCTGTCGGTGAAGGATTGGGTCGACGGCGGCTTCGACGTGGCGGACGCGATCGAAGTGGCCAAAGCACTCAAGGACGAGGGCGTTGCCTATCTCTGCTGCTCGAGTGGCGGCAATTCGCCGTTGCAGAAATTGCCCACCGGCCCCGGCTACCAGGTGCATCTGGCGGAAGCCGTGCGCAAGGGCGCTGATATTCCGACCCGTGCCGTCGGCCTGATCGACGATCCGAAGCAGGCCGAAACGATCCTCACCGAGGGCCGCGCCGACATGGTGGCGCTGGCGCGCGCCTTCCTGGCCGATCCGCGCTGGGGGTGGCGTGCGGCGGCGACGTTCAGCGAGACGATCCACCCGGCGCCACAGCTTGCCCGTTCGGTGACCACGATGCAGCACTGGATGAAGGCGGCGGGCTGATCGGTCGCGCTCCCGACACGGTGCGCCCCCCCCAGACGGCTTGACGGTGTTTCGCTGCTATTCCGTCCGCAAGCTGTTGCGTGGAGCGAGACTGCGGCGGGCGCGGCCGGGCGTGGGAGGAAACCTGTTCAGGCATTCTTGCCGTTGCGGCGCTGACCGCAGGTGTAGAGTCTTCAAACAGCCTCTGAGACGTTTGGGCGCAGGCTGACGGCCATGGTTGCAACCAAATTGGCTGCTTTGCGTTGCGGCCATGATGGACAACAAACCTTTTGAAGTGCCGGTCGTCGTCGAACTTGGCCACGTCGGCAAATATCGCCACATCCGCAGCGCCCAGGAGGCCGCGGAGTGCCTGATGACGGTGTGGCCGCTCAATCGCGGCCCGCGCCATCGTGATGCCCTCGACACTTGCCTCAAAGTGCTGGAAGGTTATCGTTCGACAGCAGATGCGCGCCGGGCGCTGATTGAAGCCGCCAAGGAATCGGAAGTGCTGGTGCCCGACGACAGACTGCCCGACGACCGGCTGCATTGAGCAGACGGACCTTTCAACCGGAGGTTTTCCATGGCGAAGCTGACTTACAAGATCGTCGAGCATGACGGCGGCTGGGCCTACAAGGTCGGAGCGACCTTTTCCGAGACGTTCCCCACGCATCAGGACGCATTGCGCGCAGCCGAAATCGCCTCGGCCGAGCAGCAGGTCGCCGGGGCGACAGACGGCATCCAGTATGAGGATGCCGAAGGCAAATGGCACGAGGAACTGGCCGACGGCCGCGACCGGCCGCAGACAGAAGTCTCAGATTAATTCCGGTAATTTTTATCGGGCAGGCAAGCCGCCGGCCGCAGACGTCGAGAAAGTCCGCGGCCAGCAGCTGCCCGTGGCATCATTTGCCGCAATACTGATCGTTGACGTTCCCCTGGGCATTCGCATCAGGGCCGGGCGTGTGATCGGCACATGGGCCAGTCGCGCCGGTGTTGCCCAAGGTATTCAACCCGGAGCCATCTGCATTGATGCTGCCGGTGGTGCTGGGATCGACAGTCGTTTGGTCTTCATTGCCGAACAGCCACCAGCTGTGGTTTGAATAGGTGCTGTCCGACGACTGCGCCATCGCCGATGTGGCGAGACCAACCGTCAGGACGGATGCTGCTAGAAGTTTGGTGTACATTTTGGATTACTCCATATCTCATCGTCTTTGTCGTCTTGGGAGCGACACAGGTGAAACCCGTCAATCAACCGATGGTTCCTTGAAATTGTCGTGAAGCTGGCTGGATGTCGGATCGGAGAATGCACGGATTGCAAGGCGTTTGATGAAGGCAATGACCCGTTCAGGCTCGTTGAATTGCGACATCTGGCCGAGCCCTCCGACGGCTTCGAAATCAAGCCTGTCGATCCTGCTTCGCATGGGATCGCCGTGGGTACGGGTGTCGATAACGCGGTCGGCCGTTCCGAAAAGAATCGCGGCCGGCATGGCGATCTCGCCATAACGCTTCTCGATGCTATCCCGGCATATAGGTGCAGCTTGTTCGCCGCTCGAGCGGCATTGCGGCCGCTGCCGTGCCGCGCTATCTCAGGCGACCCGTCATGCCGGAGCCTTCCATGCCTGAAATCGTGACCGCCGCCATGCTCGTCATCGGCGATGAGATTCTGTCCGGCCGCACCAAGGACAAGAACATCGGCCATCTCGCCGACATCATGACGGCGATCGGCATCGACCTGAAGGAAGTGCGCATCGTCCCTGACGAGGAAGACGAGATCATCGCGGCGGTGAATGCCGTGCGCACGCGCTACACTTATGTGTTCACCACCGGCGGCATTGGTCCGACGCATGACGACATCACGGCCGATTCCATTTCCGAGGCTTTTGGCGTGCCTTGCGAATATGATGCCCGGGCCTATGCGATGCTGGAAGCAAGCTATGCCGCGCGCGGCATCGAATACACGCAGGCCCGCAAGCGCATGGCACGGATGCCGCGCGGCGCCGACCTCATCGACAATCCGGTGTCGGTCGCGCCTGGCTTCCGCATCGGCAACGTCCACGTCATGGCTGGCGTGCCATCGATTTTCCAAGCCATGCTCGACAATGTCGTGCCGACGCTGAAGGCCGGCACGAAAATGCTGTCGGCGACCGTGCCCTGCCCGTTCGGCGAAGGTCTCATCGGCGGGCCGCTGGGTGATATCCAGAAAGCGCATCCCGATACGATCATCGGCTCCTATCCGAAATATGGCGATGGCAAGTTCTGGACCGAGCTGGTCGTGCGTGCCCGCAGCCAGGAGGCGCTGGACGCCGCCCGCGCCGATGTCGAGGCGATGGTCGCCGGCTTCGCCAGCAATCCCGGCTGATCTGGCCCAGCCCGGAACAAAGCACGACGCTGCAACGTTTCCCTGGCACGAGTTCGCCAGCTCGTAAACTGAGGGGTTGTCATGCGATTCAAAACCATCGTCGCCATTCTGCAGAACGAGCAGGACGCCGAGCGCGTGCTCGACTGTGCCATTCCGCTCGCCACCCGGTTCCAGAGCCATCTGGTCGGCATCCACGCCGAAACGCTTCCCGTGCCCTACACCTCTGCCACAGGCTTTCCCGACACCGAATTCCTGCAGGTTTCGGCAGATATGAACCGGGAACGGGCCGAGAAGTTGAGGACGCTGTTTCTCAGGCATATCGAGGATTCCGGCCTTTCCTTCGAGTGGCGAAGCCTCGAGAGTTTTTCGGGTGACAGCGCGCTGACCGGGATTTCGAGCGTGCGGGCCGCCGACCTGATCATAGCGGCGCAGCGCGATACGGGCGGCGATTCCAGCGCGGACGTAGACACGCTGGTCTACGATGCCGGTCGGCCGGTGCTGGTGGTGCCGCACGAGGGTCCGCTGATCACCACCTTCAAACGCGTCTTGCTCGCCTGGAACGGCAGCAAGGAAGCGGCGCGCGCCGCCTTCGACGCGCTGCCCTTCATCATCGAAGCCGAGAAGACCGACATATTGGTTATCGACCCTCCTGAAACGCTCAACGACAGCCCGGAGGCCGCCGGCGCCGAAATCGCGTCGGCGCTATCGCGCCACGGCGCCACCGTCAGCGTCTCGGTGCAGCAATCGGGCGGCAGTTCGGTCGATGACATCATCCAGACCAGGATCGCGGAAACCGGCGCCGATCTGCTGGTGCTCGGCGCCTACAGCCACTCATGGCTGCGTCAGCTTCTGTTCGGCGGTGTGACGCGCAGCGTGCTGCGCACCGCGCCGGTGGCAGCCTTCCTGTCGCGGTAAGTCCACAGCGATCGCTCGCCCTTGCCAAGGCCCCTGCTCTTGCCAAGATGGGGGCTTTCCAGCTAATTCCGCGCGCATTCCCCTGTTTTCTTGCGCGCGATCCCCGCGTGCTGTGGAGTGCGCGACATGTCCCTTCCCGAAAAAGCCTTTCCGGTCTCCTGGGACCAGTTCCATCGTGACGCTCGCGCGCTCGCCTGGCGGCTTGCCGGCGCCAATAAGGGGCAATGGAAAGCGATCGTCTGCATCACGCGAGGCGGGCTGGTACCGGCGGCGATCATTTCGCGGGAACTTGGCATCCGCGTCATCGAGACGGTCTGCGTCGCCTCCTATCACGACTATACAAGCCAGGGGCAGTTGCAGGTCCTCAAGGAGATCACCCCCGCCCTGCTCGACGAAGATGGCGCCGGCGTGCTGATCATCGACGACCTGACCGACACCGGCAAGACGGCGGGCATCGTGCGCGCGATGATGCCCAAGGCGCATTTCGCCACCGTCTATGCCAAGCCGAAAGGCAGGCCGCTGGTCGATACTTTCGTCACGGAAGTCAGCCAGGACACCTGGATCTATTTCCCTTGGGACATGGGCTTCACCTACCAGAAGCCGATCGCCGACGACCACGCAGGCTGATTCGCAACAACCTGCGTGTTACAGACCAGCAGCTTGCACCGGGCATGGATTTGCTTTCGCAAACAGGTCCGGCAGGGCCGGATATTTTGCGAAATGGACGTCTATTGGCGGAAATCGGCCAGGCGAATGAAATTTTTTACTTTTATTGCCGACAATTAGCCGTAAGATTCGTGAGACGGCAAACGATTCCGGAGGCTGGGGCTAGCTTCTTCGATGTTGACGAGGCCAACGACACACAATCATCTGGCCGAAAGGGTACGACGGCTCTTCGGCACGGCGCCGTGCCGCCTGCAGGTTGCCGCCCTGCCTTGGCGCGACACGGAAGACGGCGTCGAGATCATGCTGATCACCAGCCGCGATACCGGCCGTTGGGTTTTGCCCAAGGGCTGGCCGGAGGCCAGGGAGCCGCTCTGCGAGGCCGCGGCGCGCGAAGCCGGCGAGGAGGCTGGGCTGCGCGGCCGTGTCTCTCATCTTGAAGCCGGCCGTTACTTTTACGCCAAGGTACTGGCTTCCGGCGAAGAAGTGCCGTGCGAGGTTCTGGTGTTTCCGCTGCATGTCGACAAAGTCGCGGACCGCTGGAAGGAAAAACACTCACGCACCCGCAAATGGGTCCGCGCAAGCGAAGCGGTGCGCATGGTCAACGAACCCGATCTTTGCCAGATCATCGCCTATTTCTGCGCCGACCCGCACAGCTTCTCCTGACGGCCACACCGCGCGCTTTGCAAAACGGGGCTGGCTTGCAAAGGCCAGACACGCGTTGCCGCGCATCGGCATGAATGCTTTGCTAAGGAATCAAGGGTAGGATTCGGCAGCTCTGGTATTTTTTGATCGATGGCGAATCCCGCAAATCCAACTCCAAACGAGTCCGACGAGCCCCAGCGCGAGCGTCGTCCGCGCGTGCTCAAGGGCGGGTCGATCATCACCGGAATTTCGAATTCGGAAGTCGGCTGCACGCTGCGCAATCAACACGAAGGCGGCGCCGAACTGAAGGTGCCGCTGGAATCCCGGGTTCCCGATCGCTTCCTTCTCTATGTGCCGCTCGACGGCATTGCCTATCGTTGCGAGGTCCGCTGGCGACGCAATGACCGTATCGGGGTGCAGTTCACCGGCACCGAGCCAAAACCCCGGCTTCACTACGGCTGATCTTACCGGGACGGTTGGGCAAGCTCGCGCCGGGACCGTCTTCACGACCTTTGGATCGTTGCCGCGTCTGGATTGCCTCGTGGCCACAAAATTGCGACCGCCGCACCGCATTCTATCCCCGTTATCCACATATGTGACACACAAGATGTTGGGGTCACAAAAGCTACGTAAACGAATCCTTGACGGCGCAAAACGAGTCGCCTTTTATAGGCCATGCGCTCCTGTTGAGAGTGCGACCGGAAAGTTCTGAGCCCGGTCTTTTCCCGGACTATGTGCGTTTTGCTCGCATTTCCGCCTGTTTACGAGGCCGGCGGAAGCGTTGGAATCGCGGGGCGGTTGGGGTCGGTAGGGACAATTGTCGGGCTTGAATAAATTGTCTGTTAATACTATATTTAGTGTTTGCAGGTAGGTTCGACCCTAGATAGTGTGAATTTCCCTTGATCGAGGGAATCGGAAAAAATCAGCTTTGAGGGACCCGTGGGTTCGTCGGCGCGTTGGACAGGCACTTCGCAAGGAGTTTGACCAGCAGGGCCGGCGGAAGCTGCGAAATGGAGAGTCGGCCGTTTTCGAACGCCGGCAGACGGCGGACATGCGCGTTTCGCATCGGGGCAGAAATCCCTGGGGAAAAGCGCTATATATAGACAAAAGGGACCGGACCAATGCGCATCGAGCGTCGTTTCACCAAGCCAGGACAGTCTGCCTATGCGGAGATCGAATTCCGCAAGGCGCTTTCGGAGATCAAGAATCCGGATGGCTCGGTGGTGTTCCGCTTGGACAATATCGACGTGCCGGCGCAGTTCTCCCAGGTCGCAGCCGATATCCTGGCACAGAAATATTTCCGCAAGGCCGGTGTTCCGGCGCGCCTGAAGAAGATCGAAGAGAACGACGTCCCCTCCTTCCTGTGGCGCTCCGTCGCCGATGAGGCGGAACTCGCCAAGCTGCCGGAAGCCGAGCGCTACGGTTCCGAGATCGACGCCCGCCAGGTCTTCGACCGGCTTGCCGGCACCTGGACTTACTGGGGCTGGAAGGGCGGCTACTTCAAGGGGTCGGAGGAAGACGCGCGCGCCTTCCGTGACGAGCTTGCCTACATGCTGGCCACCCAGCGCGTGGCGCCGAATTCGCCGCAATGGTTCAACACCGGCCTGCACTGGGCCTATGGCATCGACGGCCCCAGCCAGGGCCACTTCTATGTCGACCCGTTCACCGGCAAGCTGACCAAGTCGAAATCCTCCTACGAGCATCCGCAGCCGCATGCCTGCTTTATCCAGGGCGTGCAGGACGACCTCGTCAACGAGGGCGGCATCATGGACCTTTGGGTGCGTGAAGCGCGCCTGTTCAAGTACGGCTCCGGCACCGGTTCCAACTTCTCGCTGCTGCGCGGCGAAGGCGAAAAGCTGTCCGGCGGCGGCCGCTCGTCGGGCCTGATGAGCTTCCTCAAGATCGGCGACCGTGCGGCGGGCGCCATCAAGTCGGGCGGCACGACGCGCCGCGCCGCCAAAATGGTCATCGTCGACGCCGACCACCCCGATATCGAGGAATTCATCGACTGGAAGGTCAATGAAGAGCAGAAGGTCGCCTCGCTGGTGACCGGCTCGAAGATCGTCAAGAAGCATCTCGAAGCGATCATGAAGGCCTGCGTCAACTGCGAAGGCAATGGCGACGACTGCTTCGACCCGTCGATCAACTCCGCACTGAAGCGCGAGATCAAGGCGGCCAAGAAGTCGGCCGTGCCGGAGAACTACATCTACCGCGTCATCCAGTTCGCCAAGCAGGGCTATAGCTCGATGTCGTTCAAGACCTACGACACAGACTGGGATTCGGATGCCTACCTCACGGTTTCGGGCCAGAACTCCAACAATTCGGTGTCGCTGAAGGACAATTTCCTGCGCGCAGTCGAGGACGATGCCGACTGGCACCTGACCGCCCGCAAGGACGGCAAGGTGCTGAAGACGCTGAAGGCCCGGGATCTCTGGGAAAAGATCGGTTACGCCGCCTGGGCGTCGGCCGATCCGGGCCTGCATTTCAACACGACGATGAACGACTGGCACACCTGCGCATCGGCCGGTGCGATCCGGGCGTCCAACCCGTGCTCGGAATACATGTTCCTCGACGACACGGCCTGCAACCTCGCCTCGATCAATCTGCTGCCCTATCGCAACGCCGACGGCACGATCGACATCGCAGCCTACGAGCACACGGTGCGGCTGTGGACCATCGTTCTCGAAATTTCGGTCATGATGGCGCAGTTCCCGTCGAAGGAGATCGCCAAGCAGTCCTACGAATACCGCACGCTCGGCCTCGGCTATGCCAATATCGGCGGCCTGCTGATGACGTCGGGCATTCCCTACGACTCCGATGAAGGCCGCGCCATCTGCGCCGCACTCACCGCGATCATGACCGGCATGGCCTATGCCACCTCGGCCGAGATGGCCGGCGAACTCGGCGCCTTCGCCGATTACGACCGCAATGCGCAGAACATGCTGCGCGTCATGCGCAACCATCGCCGTGCCGCCTATGGCGAGAAGCAGGGCTACGAGAAGCTCGCCGTCAACCCGGTGCCGCTGGTCGCCTCCGACCTGAAGCAGCAGGACCTTGCTGCCCACGCCAAGGCCGCCTGGGACCGCGCCATCGAACTCGGCGAGGAGCATGGCTACCGCAACGCCCAGGCGACCGTGATTGCGCCGACCGGCACGATCGGCCTGGTCATGGATTGCGATACCACCGGCATCGAGCCCGACTTCGCGCTGGTGAAGTTCAAGAAGCTGGCCGGCGGCGGCTACTTCAAGATCATCAACCGCGCCGTGCCGGAAGCGCTGCGCACGCTCGGCTATTCCGAAGCCCAGATCGGCGAAATGGAGGCCTATGCGGTCGGCCACGGCAACCTCAACCAGGCGCCGGCCATCAACCCCGGCGCGCTCAAGGCCAAGGGCTTCACTGACGACAAGATCGCCGCGCTCAACGCAGCCTTGAAATCGGCCTTCGACATCAAGTTCGTCTTCAACCAGTGGACGCTCGGCGCAGACTGGGTGAAGGAGACGTTCGGCTTCACCGACGAGCAGCTCAACGACTTCTCGTTCGAGATCCTGCCGGCGCTCGGCTTCTCCCGGAAGGACATCGAGGCCGCCAACATCCATGTCTGCGGTGCAATGACGCTGGAAGGCGCGCCGTTCCTCAAGGCCGAACACCTCGCGGTGTTCGACTGCGCCAGCCCGTGCGGCAAGATCGGCAAGCGCTCGCTGTCCATCAACAGCCACATCCAGATGATGGCGGCGGCACAGCCCTTCATTTCCGGCGCCATCTCGAAGACCATCAACATGCCCAACGATGCGACGGTGGAAGACGCCAAGGGCGCCTACATGCTGTCGTGGAAGCTGGCGCTGAAGGCCAATGCGCTCTACCGCGACGGCTCGAAGCTGTCGCAGCCGCTCAATTCCTCGCTGCTCGCCGATGGCGAGGACGACGAGGATGATGCCGTCGAGCAGCTGCTCGCCGCACCTGCGGCAGCACGTGCCGCACAGATCACCGAGCGGATCGTCGAGCGCATCATCGAGCGCGTGTCGCGCGAGCAGGAAAAGCTGCCCGGCCGCCGCAAGGGTTACACGCAGAAGGCCAAGATCGGTGGCAACACCATCTTCCTGCGCACCGGCGAATATGACGATGGCCGTCTCGGCGAGATATTCATCGACATGAACAAGGAAGGCGCGACTTTGCGTGGCCTTCTCAACAACTTCGCCATCGCCATTTCGCTGGGCCTGCAATATGGCGTGCCACTCGATGAATATGTGCACGCCTTCACCTTCACCAAGTTCGAGCCGGCCGGCATGGTGCAGGGCAATGACGCCATCAAGAGCGCGACGTCGATCCTCGACTACGTGTTCCGCGAGCTGGCGATTTCCTATCTCGGCCGCAACGATCTCGCCCATGTCGACCAGTCGGACTTTTCCAACACCGCACTTGGCCGTGGCATCAGCGAAGGCAAGACCGATGCGGTCTCCAAGGGCCTGACCCGTGGCGCCTCGCCGGTGAAGCTGGTGTCGCGCGTCAGCGGCAACGATCCGAAAGGCTTTGCGGCTCCTTCGGGCGCCCCTGCCCGCTCAGTGCCGACCGCCTTCTCCGGCTCCAACGTGCTGGCCCTGAAACCAGCCAGCGACGAAGCGGTCGCCTACAAGCGCGACTATGAGGAGCGGGCGAAGGAACTGGCCGAGGACATCGCCTTCGAGGATGCGGCTTCCGAGGCGTCCGACGCCACGGCGGCGCTGTTCACCGACGCTGCGGCCAATGAAGCGGCCGAGGCAAAGAAACTCGCCAACGACCGCCGCGCCAAGTCGCTGCTCCAGGGCTACACCGGCAATTCCTGCTCCGAGTGCCAGAATTTCACCATGGTGCGCAACGGGACCTGTGAGAAGTGCGACACGTGCGGTTCGACGAGCGGGTGCAGCTGAGGACTGATGCCCCCTCGGCTAACGGTTCGCGAAGCATTCGCCTGCTGGAGGCCGACGGCTGGTATCTGGTTGCAACCAAGGGCAGTCATCGCCAATAAAGCACAAGATCAAAGCCGGCCGCGTCACCGTGGCCGGCAAGCCGTCTGAAGAGGTTGCGCCAGGGACACTGAACAGCATCCTCAAGCAGTCCGGTTTGAAGGAGTGATGGCATGCGTTACGCGGTAGTAATCGAAAAAGCGGGAAATAATTTTTCTGCCTATGTGCCAGACCTGCCTGGCTGTATCGCGACTGGCGCGACGGTGCCCGAGGTGGAAACCGAAATTCGCGACGCAATTCGCTTTCACATCGAAGGCTTGCGAGCCGATGGGCTGGATGTGCCCAAGGGTGTCAGCCTGGCGGAGTACGTCGAGGCGTAGAGGCAGGCTTCCACTCAATCCGGATCAGACTTTGATCCCGCCTCCTACCCCGCCGGCAACACTTGCAGCGTCTGCTCGCCAAACAACGGCTCGTCCTGGCTCATACGCACGAACAGCAGCTTGCGCCCCACCCCCGCAGGCACCTCGAAATACTGGATGCCGGAAAGCATTTTCGCGCCAGTGCCGCACGGCGGTGCTGGAACCTCATGCGGGTCGGCAAGCGCTTTCAGCTCTTTCGCATAGCCGCGTTGGGGCTGAACGCACGCGTTTGATGGCGGCAGGCGCGGCGCCCTTGGTGTAAGGCGTCGAATTCAATGAGTTGTTTGCATCTGGCCGTGCCTTCGGCTTGCCCAGCTCAAAGCCTCTCAGCATGCCATCTCAGATGGTCGTCCATGAAGCTGGAGATGAAAAGATACGAGTGATCGTATCCATCCTGCATCCGCAGCTTCAGCGGAATGCCGGCTTTTGTGCAGGCCGCTTCGAGCAGCCAAGGCCTCAGCCCGTCGTCAAGAAATCCATCCGACGTTCCCTGATCCACCAGAAATTCGGGGAAACGGTATCCGTCATCGATGAGTGACGTCGCGTCGCAGGTTCGCCACGAAACCTCATTCTTGCCGAGATACTTCTCAAAGGCCGGTCTCGACCAGCCGGCGGTGCTTGGCTGGGCGATCGGGGCAAAGGCCGAGCAGCTCTTGAAACGCTGCGGATTCTTCAAGGCAATCGTCAGCGCGCCATGCCCGCCCATCGAATGGCCGGAGATAGCCTGGCGCGCCATATCGGCTGGAAATTCAGCCGCGATGAGAGCCGGCAACTCCTCGGTGACATAGGAATACATGCGATAGTTCTTCGCATAAGGCTCTTGCGTCGCATCGAGATAGAAGCCGGCCCCGGAGCCGAACTGCCAGTTGTCTTTTTCATCCGGAATGTCGGCCCCGCGCGGGCTGGTGTCGGGACAGACGACGATCAAGCCAAGCTCGGCGGCCATGCGCCTGTACTCGCCCTTGTCCATTACATTGGCGTGGGTACACGTCAGGCCTGAGAGATACCACACAACTGGACAAGGCGTTTCCCGCGCCTGCGGAGGCACGAAAACGGCAAAGGCCATGTCGCAATGGCAACTCGTCGAGAAATGAGAATAGACGCCCTGCACGCCGCCATGAGCTTTCGTCTGAGAGATGATTTTCATGTGTTCTCCACGTTGCGGGTCGGATGACAGTCGGCCCCACCACTGCCACCCAGCGGCAAGCACCTGCGTCCTGCCATCGTATGGTTCTTATGTCGACGTATCTCAGCGCGGAAAAAGAACCTCGCCCATTCCGAGCACTGCATTGTCCCCGCCATATTTGTGCGGTGTGCTCCCCAGAAGCGGCCGTTTCAAAATGCCGTCGGCGATCAGATGACGATCAATGATGGCGGCGAAAACGCTCTCGGGTGCGCCACATTCGACGAAGCTCGGCGACATGCGTGCCGGCGCGCGATCGAGAAGGATCGAACCGCGACGCATCAAGTAACCGGGCATCTCACCGGTGCCACCAGCCACCACCAGGGTGCCGGCGATCATGCGGCTGCCGGCATGGTCGCCGGAGCCTTTCAGCACCGCGATCAGGCCGCGCCGCATGCGGTCCGCGGCGAAGGCGCCCGCCTTGCCCCTGACGATCAACAAACCGCCATTCATGCCGGCCAGTTCCCCGACGAGCGGCGCACCGAGGTGGTCGCCGGCATTGCCCGTTATCTCAAGCCTGCCGCCGCGCATCCCGGAGCCGGCGTATGGACCCGCATTGCCTTCGATCGTCAGCTTGCCACCGCGCATGGCGCGCCCGGCCTGGGCGCCGGCATTGCCAACGAGGCGAACCGACCCGGTCCGCATGCCTTGCGCCACAAGGTCAAGGCGCGCGCTTCCGCCTTCGAACACGATGCTTGCCGGATCGCTGCCGGCGACGCGAAAAATGTCGCCCACCTTCGATCCGTGCTTCGACATGCCGATCTGGATTCTTTCGACGTCGCGCCTTTCGATCCCGGCCAGCCGCTCCGGCGTCAGCGGCGACAGGTCAAGGCGCTCCGGCGGCTCGGCAACCAGGGTGAAGGTCAACGCCTTCATGGCAGCATATCCTTCAGCGAGTAGATGAATTTTCCGAGCTTGCCGCCGTAATTGCCGGCGCTGATCCGAACCGCGCCTCTTTTCGGTCCGAGCTCGATGACAGCCTTGATGCCCGCCTTCATCGCGCCGGCAACGGCCTCATTGGTCTCACCATCAATGACGATTTCCAGGACGGCGTTGATGTCGGGACCGAGCTCACTCGGGACGACACCGCGCAGCGTCGGCGCGTAGGCTTCGTTGGCCGAGGCGATCATCCCTTTGTATTTGCCACCTATCTTGGAACCCGAACGGGCAATGCCGCCCGGAAACGGCACGATGGCGCCAGGCACCATGCCGATCGCACCGACCGCGGCCTCGGCAGCGGCCAAAGCGTTGGCGCTGCTTTGCGCCATGACAAAGAAATTGCCGCCACCGACAGCTTCCTTCGTCAGTCCGGTCGTTGCTTCGCACAGGAACTCGCCATCCATGACGGGAATACGCCAGAAATGCCTGTCGCCGATCTTCTTGGAGATTTGCCAGCCGTCGCCGAAATAACGCAGCGCCGAACCGAGCTTGAGCTCGGCGCTTCCCTGCAGCCCGGCAAAGCAGGCGGAACCCGGCGAGGTCAAAACGCACTGGCCGACACGATTGAGCAGTTGTTTCTGCAATTCGTCCGTTCCCATCGCGAAAATCATGACGCGGCAGCCGGGCCGGCCATCCGGTGTGGCCGATGGCGGCAGGTCGAGATCGATTGCCGCTTCGCAGCCGCAACCGATCACCGAGGTGGCGAAGCCGGTCATCGTGATCGCCGCCTGGCGAGCCCATTTCCGGCTCGGAGCGGTGATGACGATGGCGGTTGCGCGCATGCCGAACGCTTCGGCGAAGGTATCGTCGATCGTTACCCCATTGACGCTCATGTTCGGCATGGCACCTCGCCGAATGGCTGTTCGCGCGCAATCGCGGAATCCGGAAAATTGAACCAGTCCAGCGACAGGCCGTAGCGCTGCAGGTGATACTCCTCGAGCCGTCGCACCATTGCCTTGTCGACAGGTGGCTTGAGCCTCAATGCCTTGCCCCAGCGGTAATGGATGATTTCCCCGTCTTGCACGACGAGATCGCCATCTTTGAAAACATACGCCGCCCGTCCGAGCATTTTCGCGATACTGCGGTCCCTGCGGTAGATAGCGATGTCTGCTGTTGCGCCGGCGCCGAGATGGCCTCGATCCGTCAAGCCGAGCAGCTTGGCTGGCGCCGCGCGCGTCATGATGGCGATTTCCTCGAACGTGTATTCGCGGTCGATTGCGGCCAGGGTAGAGAGCGCCAGGGCGGATCGTGAAAGTCCGGAGGTCATTTCGGTGCGCGCTTCCCGGCTCATCAGCAGTTCGAACAGCGCCGGATAAGCGGTAAAAGGTGCACCGTTGGGATGATCGGTGGTGAAGAACACACGCCAGGGATCGTCGATCAGGAGAAAAAGCTCGAGCCCGATCGCCCACTGCATCGTGCCGTAGAAGTCCTTGCCATAGCTGTAGGGCACGATGCCGCCGCCATTGCCGTCACCATCATGAATGACGGTCTTTTTCGGGTGTGCGCTGCCACGCGCCGAGAACTGCCGCATGACGTCGGAGGAGACCGTGACCGTCTGGCCGAACATTACCTGGCCGATATCGATGGTGACTTCCGGCGTCGCGTTGACCAGTTCGGCAAGCCGTGCGGCGGCGGAAGAAAACCCGCGTTTTCCTTCGGTGCCATAGCCATAGAACTGGAGGTGGGCCAGGTGCAGCGGCAGCCCCTCCGCCGCTGCAATCGTCGCAGCCGCCGTATCCGCCGATCCGGGGCTGCCCAGATTGTTGCAATGGACATGCAAAGGATGCGGAAGGCCAAGACTGTCGACGGCGGCCTGCAGCGTCTTGACGATCTTGCGCGAACTGACGCCATAGGAAGGCACGACATCGTCCAGCGAGAAGGTGCGGACGTTCTCCTTGAAGGCGGCCGCCGCACCGGCGTTGATCACCTTGACCCCAAGCGCCCGCGTCGAAGCGACCGTCCAGGCGACATAGTCCTCGATCATCGTTCGGGGGGCGTCGTCGCGGATCATCGACAACAGGAAATCGTCATTGCCGAGAATGGCAAGGGTCGCTTTGTCGATGATCGGGATGTCAGCCAGTTCGAGATGCGTGTGAAGCGCCGCTCCCGGCGACATCGCCGGCTCGACGACCGTCGTAAAGCCCATCTTTGCGTAGAGGCAGCCGGTCTGGAACGTCGACCAGCCGGCATTGGAGAGCGGCGTCGTTGCTGGCCTCACCTGATGGGCGGCATGCTGTTCGGGCAAGAGCAGCCGCGCGGTGTTCACATTGCCGCCACCGATGTGGGAGTGGATGTCGATGGCGCCAGCCATCACGATGCAGCCGCTGGCTTCGATGGTCCGGTCGGCCGCCCCTCCCGCCGGCGCCGGAACGATCTTGTCGTCCTTGATCCAGAGGTCGCCTTTGCCGAGACGGCCGTTGACGGGATCGATGATGTCGCCGCCGGCGATTTTCGTCAGCATGGCAGTGCCTCGGCGAAAGCGTGGGTAGCGATCAGGCGGATGATCGTCGCGGCGGAGGGCAATTGCGAGGCCGCTTGCGCATCGATCGACCTGAGCGAGCCCGTGCGGCTGGAGTAGACAACCGCATCGTGATCGAGCCCAGCTTCGCCGATGGCGATGGTGACTGCGGCGCCGGCAACCGGCTTTTCCGTTTTCGTCAGCACAATCAGCGCCATGCGTGCCCTTTTTTTCTGCGGTTGGGCCGTTGCGGCGGAGATCCGCAGGTGCAGGTCGGCTTCGCCGGCAGCGATCATGCGCGCCACATCGCAGCGCCAGGGATCGAATTCCGGGAAGCCGCGCGCAAAGCCGGTGCGCAGCGGAAAACCTGTCATCCAGGCCGAGGCGAGCGTGCTTCCCCACCCGTTTTCGTTCGCCGGCAGATGAAGGCCGGATACGCGCGATTTGCGATTGAGATCGGCGATCAGTCCTTGCAGCATCTCCAATGCCAGGCCTTCGGCGGCGTGGCCTGAAAACAGGAACACGGGAAAATGCGCGGCCGCCAGAGCTTTGGCAAAATCATTGAAATTCGACACCGGTTGCGATGTACGCTGCCCTTTGTACTGTGCCCTCAGTGCCGCCAGCGTGGCGGCGAGGCTAGCTTGGCCACAGGAAAGTTGCGTTGCCTTGCGCCCGCCGTTCAGCGGCGGCACGGACATCCCGTCTGGACCCACCACGAAGAACGCGCGCTGGTTCCCGGTCGAGAGGTCGGGAACCGTCCCAGCGAGTTCGCCAACAAGACCATGATGGATCCGCGGGAGCTCGCCTACGATCACCACGACATCGGCACGCCGACGCGTCTCACCGGGGGCGACGGTCATTGCCCCCTTGTCCGTAAAAAGCGCGGTCTCTCGGGCAAGTGCCGCGCCATCGGCATGGTCGTATGCCGCGCCAGCCCGCTCGGCCAGCGCGATCGCCGCTCTTGTGCCGTCTATATCCGTATCAAGGCTGAAAACCGGGCACCGACTTGACGACAATAGCGACGCGGCATGCGCAGCCGCGTGCTCAATCAGCGCTTCCCGGTTGCCGATCCAAGCAACCGCCATTCGCTAAACTACTTTCTGGTGCCGGCCCGATCCTAAACGAAACTGGATTGGCCGTGAACCCCACCTCGCAGCGGATCAGTGAATGTTTTCATACGCGCCAATAAATTCCGACCCTGCCTAGTCATATTTGACGTAAGCGAAGCGTTGATCGGTCAGCGGAGTGCCTTCCAGTGCCCCGCCTTCCTTGGCCGGCTGCCACTGGACAACATCCTCGATCTTTTTCGCCAACTCGAAATCCTTGTCGGTGATGCCTTTCGCCGCGTGGTTCATCAGGCGCACCTCGACCCAGGCATAGGAGGCGGTGATATCGGGATGGTGCCACGCCGCCTCGGCGAGATGGCCAACCGTGTTGATGACCATGAGCGTCGATTTCCAGCTATGGGTCTTGTATTTACGCCGGATCCAGCCGTTTTCATAACGCCATTTCGGCAGCTCCTTCTCAAGCCGGTCGGCGATCTCGGCTTCCGAATAGACCTTTTCCTTGACTGTCTCGTTCATCTCGACCTCCGCGAATTGCTCGGTCTGTCTACGCGCCGGAGCCGGCAAACACGTGGATGCATTCTCTTTGACTTGCCCCATCGACGAAAACAGTTATCATGGTACCGGGCACCTAAACTTCCATGATGCATCCATGATGCACCCATCGGGGGGCAGATGTCGAATTCTGTTACCATACGAGTGCCCGCTCGCCTGCACCTTGGCTTCCTTGATCTCAATGGCGATGCCGGACGGCGGTTCGGCAGCGTCGGGCTTCCATTGAGCGAACCCGAAACCGTCGTCACCCTGTCGCGGTCAGGCGAGACCATCGTCGAAGGCTCCGAGAGCGCCCGTGCCAGCGAGCATCTGTCGACGCTCTGCAAGCATCTCGGCATTCGCGGCCAGCACCATCTGGTGGTCGAGCAGTCGATCCCCAGTCATGCGGGTCTGGGGTCCGGCACGCAGATCGCCCTTGCCGTCGCCTCGGCATTGCGCACTCTCCATAATTTGCCTCTGGATATCGCCGGCGACGCGAGCCTGCTTGAGCGGGGCGGTCGATCCGGCATCGGCATCGCAAGTTTCGAAGATGGCGGGGTCATAGTCGACGCCGGCAAGAACGACCGTGGCGGAACGCCTCCGGTCGTCGCGCGGCTGCCGTTTCCGGAAGAGTGGCGCGTCATCCTCATCCTCGACCATTCCGGGCATGGACTGCATGGCGCAGCCGAGGTCGCGGCGTTTCGTTCGCTGCCGCCATTCCCAACGGCAGGCAGTGGGGAGATCTGCCGGAGGGTGCTGATGGGCATTATGCCGGCTTTGGTCGAGCGGGACCTTCCGACATTCGGCGCCGCCGTCACCGCGATACAGATGCTGATCGGCAGCCATTTCGCCCCGGCACAGGGGGGCGTGTTCACCTCGAAGCGGGTCGAGACGGCGGCCCACTGTCTCAATGAAGCAGGCGCCGTCGGCATCGGCCAGAGTTCCTGGGGGCCGACAGGCTTTGCGTTCGCGCCATCGCAGGACGCCGCACTCAAGTTCGTCGACGCGGTTCGGAAGACGACAGTTGAAGACGGCCTTGAGATCAAGATCGTCAAGGGCAGGAACTCCGGCGCGAAGATCAGCTCAACCAAGCTGAATCTCGTCGGCAGCTGACGCTTCAGTTTCAGGCAGAAAGGCAAGAAATGGCCCGCAAACACATCCTGCATATGCTGACACCGTTGAAGCAGATGAGCCCCTTCGACGTGAACATGGCGCTCGACGCAGGTTTCGACGCCGTCGTCCCCTATGTCGATGTAGGCCTCGCCGAAGTGACAGGACTGGTCCAGGACGCGATCTTTTCGCGCCCGCCGGATGCGGGTGTAGACACCGGCATCTTCATCGCCGGGAAGGATGCCTCGTTGGCGCTCGACATGTTCGACGCGGCGAAGAAGGCGATGGTGCCGCCTTTCCAGGTTTCGGTATTTGCCGATCCGGCCGGCTCGTTCACCACGGCCGCCGCGATGGTGGCCAAGGTCGAAAAGGCGCTGGAGAAGAAATTCCAGCGTGCGCTCAGGGATACGAGGGTAGCTGTTTTCGGCGCCACCGGCGTCGTCGGCTTCTGCACCGCCGTCATCGCGGCAGGGGAAGGCGCCCGGGTCACACTTGTCGGCCATGACGGCATCGAAAGGGTCAAGCAGATCGCGGCCGAGATCAAAAGCAGGTTCAACATCATCGTCGATGCCGCTGACGGATCGAGCGACGCCCGCAAGACAAAGCTGGTCGAGGCGAACGAAATTATCCTGGCTTGCGCCAAAGCTGGCGTCCAGGTGGTCTCCAAAGCCCAATTGAAAGGCAATGACCTGCTTATTGCGGCCGACGTCAATGCCGTTCCCCCCGCCGGTATCGAAGGATTGGCCGTCAATGCCAATGGCGATCCACTCGAAGCGGCAAAAGCTGTCGGCATTGGTCCGCTTGCCATCGGCAATGTCAAATATAAGGTCGAATTCGGTCTCTTCAAAAGAATGATCGAATCCGAAAAGACAATCACGCTCGATTTTCAGGAAGCGTTTTCCCTTGCACGCGAGATTGCCAAGTAACGCCGGATCTCTTTTGATCGCGGCAATTTCAGGCCGGGCGCTGGCCGCCGCCGCGCGTCGCGCCGGCTATCGTCCGCTGGTCGCCGATTTCTTTTGCGATACGGACACCGTCGCGCTCGCAGACCGCGCGACGATATTGCCAGGCGGCCTGCAAGGGGGCATAGACGGCGAGCGCATCATCGACACGCTTCGGCGGTTGGCTGGCGACGACCTGCCGGTCGCCATTATCCTGGGCTCAGGGTTCGAGCGGATACCTGAGATCGTGGACAAGATCGCGCGACACTTTCCGCTCGCAGGCAATGGCGGCGCCGCGATCCGCAGGATCAAGGATCCGCAGCTGCTGGCCGATGATTGCGCCGAACTCGGCATCCCGCATCCGCAACTGCGATGGGACCAGCCGCCTGATCCGGAGAACTGGGTGGTCAAGACCGCGGGCGGCGCCGGCGGCGGGCACGTCAGACGAGCAGCCGGAGAAAGCCCGACCGCCGGCCGCTATTTCCAGCGCTTCGTCGCCGGACGCAGCGTCTCGGCCCTATTCGTCGGCAATGGCCAAACCGCGCACGTCGTGGGCTTCAGCCAACAATGGACGTCCCCCGCCCCGACAGCGCCCTATCGTTACGGTGGCGCCGTGCGGTTGAGACGCTTCGATCGCAGACAGGCGGCGGTCATCGGCGGTTGGCTCTCAAGTCTGACGCGGCGGGCCGGCCTGGTTGGATTGTGCAGCGCCGATCTCATCCGCGGGCCGGATGGCTACAAGTTCATCGAGATCAATCCGAGGCCGGGCGCCACCCTCGACATTTTCGACGATATCGACGCGCCATTGATCGAAGCGCATCTGCGCGCCGCGACGGGCCAGGTCTTCCGCTTGCCGCGCTTCGTCGATTCGATGGCATCGATGGTGACCTACGCCGCGACGCCAATCACTCACTTTCCGTCGGTTGCCTGGCCTGAATGGACAGCGGACCAACAGTCGGCCGGCACCCGTCTGATTGCCGGCGACCCTGTCTGCACGGTCTTCGCGCGCGGCCCGAGCGCCCAATCGACCAAGCGGCTTATCAAGGGACAAGCCAGTCAATTGCAACTCCAATGGGAAGGAGACCGGACATGAAAGACGGTTCGGCATTCCTGAACGACAATGCACAGCGCATCGTTGACGGCATGGTCGGCGACGCCGAACGCCTGCGTATCGTCGTTTCGAGGGGACCATTGGGCGAGCGCCTGATCGATGCCGGCGCCAAGACCGTCGGCAGCGTCGAGGCCGGGATGCGCATGGCTGAGGCTGCGATGGGCGGCCTCGGCAGCGTTTCGGTGTTCATGGATCGCGCGTCACAGCAATGGCCGTTCACCGTCGAAGCGCGATCTTCGCAGCCGGTGCTAGCCTGCCTGGGCAGCCAGTATGCGGGCTGGAACCTGTCTGGCCAGGACTATTTCGCCATGGGATCTGGGCCGGCGCGGGCACTCGCCCGGGTCGAGCCGCTGTTCGAAACACTTTCCTATCGCGACATCGCATCGTCCGCGGTGCTTATCCTGGAGACGGCCGAACCGCCTCCCCGCGCGATCGTTGAGAAAGTGGGCAAGGCAACTGGACTGGCGACGGAAAAGCTCACCTTCCTCTATGCGCCGACACAAAGCCTTGCCGGCGGCGTGCAGATCGTTGCGCGCGCGCTCGAGGTTGCGCTGCACAAGATCAACGATCTCAAATTCCCGCTGGAGAACGTTGTCGACGGCATCGGAACGGCGCCGATCCCCGCCCCCCATCCGGATTTCCTGACCGCCATGGGCCGAACCAACGATGCCATCATCTATGGCGGCAGCGTCCAGCTCTTCGTGAAAGGATCCGCGAAAGAGGCTGGCAAACTTGCGGAAAAACTTCCCAGCAGCGCCTCACGGGACTACGGCCAACCCTTCGCCGAGATATTCACGCGGTTCAAGGGCGATTTCTATGCCATCGACCCGCTGCTGTTCAGCCCGGCCGAAGTGATCGTGACAGCGATCGAAACCGGCGATACGTTTCGCGCCGGTCGGCGTGATCTGAAGATGCTCGAACGAAGTCTCGGCTAGAGCATGACGGTGCGAAGGAATTCGTCCGTCATTCGCCTGCCCAACGACTGTATTTCGTGCAGCCCTGCCGCGGACTCGGCAATAAGGGCGTGGAATCGCTCGCGCCGCCGACATTCCCGTACCCGAGAGGCCAAATGATCCCTCGCATTCTGATCGTCAGCGACAAAGTGGACACCGGCTCCAACGGCCTGGCGGCAGGGCTTGGTCGGCGGGGCGCCGCCGTTACAGCCGCGCCCCTGGCGGCCATCGCATTCGACACCGGCAGCCCGAGCGGACTTTCGATCCCCGGCTTCGGCGGCACGCTGCCCGACGCCGTGCTCGTGCGTTCGATCGCCGCCGGATCGTTCGAAGCGATTACCCGGCGGCTCGGCGTGCTGCACGCGTTAAGAAGACTGTCGGTTCCTGTGTGGAATTCCGCGCAGGCGATCGAGCGATGCGTCGACAAGTCGATGACGACATTCCTCTTGAAAAATGCCGGCCTGCCTACGCCACGCACCTTTGCCGTAGAAGGACTTGCCGTCGCCGAGGAGATCGCGGCGCAAGAGCTTACGCGGGGACCGCTGGTGCTGAAACCATTGTTCGGGGCGCAAGGCCGCGGGATAAAGCTGATCCGCACGCTCTCGGACCTGCCGGCCGCAGAAGAGGTGAACAGCGTCTACTACCTCCAGCAATATGTGTCGCGTGCCGGTCCGCCTTTCCGGGATTTCCGCGTCTTTGTCTGCGCCGGCGAGACCGTGGCGATGATGAGCCGCATCAGTGACGACTGGATCACGAACGTCAACCGGGGTGGCGTGCCGGAACAGGTTTCCGAACATGGCAAGGCGGAACTGGCGTCGCTGGCCGTCGCCGCGTCAGCCGCGGTTGGCGCGGATTTTGCCGGCGTGGACATCGTGCGGGCTGACGATGGCGATCTGTTCATACTCGAAGTGAACAGCATGCCCGCCTGGTCGGGATTGCAATCGGTGGTCGCCGTGAACATCGCCGAAGCAATTGCCGATGCCTTGCTGAAACTCCTGGCCGACCGCGCCGAAGCGGCCGCCGCGCCGCGGCCCTACCGTTTTGCCGCGCCTGCGAATTCGTGAGGGCCGGTAGGATGGCGGTTTCGCGTGAACGCCTCCGGGCCAGCTACAAGGATGCCTGCAGGATGGAGATCGAAGCCCTCAAACCGGGCAACGTCCATCTGTTCGCCGACGGACACGGCATGTCCGCCGCCCAATTCATGATGAGTGCGGAGGTGTCCTCCTGGCCGCTGACCGATCCTCGTCTGCCGGTCGGACAGCGCATGCTGGAGGCGGTGCGCGCGACACGACTGGCGGTCGCAACCAATACCAATCTCGGGATCATCCTTCTGACAGGGCCTCTGATATGCGCCGCCGAAATGAGCGGTGACAGACTGCAGGACAATCTCGATTCGCTGCTTCGGGCTTTGAGCGTGCAGGATACCAAGGCAGTATTCGAGGCGATTGTCACGGCCGCGCCAGGCGGCCTCGGAGAAGCCGCCAACGATGTGCGGCAGGAGCCGAAGGTCCATTTGCTGGACGCGATGCGGGAGGCCGCCGACCGCGACATGATTGCCCGCCAGTACGGCAGCTGTTTCGGCGACGTGTTCGGGGTCGGGCTCGCGGCGCTGGATGGAGCGTTAGCACGTGGAGAAACCGGCATGTGGCCGACGATATTCGTCTACATGGCGTTTCTCTCCGGCTTCCTCGACAGCCATGTGATGCGCAAGCACGGCGTTGACGTCGCAAATCAGGCACGGCAGGAAGCCGTTGCCGTTCAGGCTGCGCTCCATGCCGAGGGCGACGAACCGTCGCGCATTCGTCTGCTCATGGAGTTCGACCGCCGGCTGAAGGCCGATAACATCAACCCCGGCACCTCGGCCGACCTCACCGTGGCTACTCTTTTAGTCCACACCCTCGCCCTCACCTTGCATAATCGCGGCGTTGGTGCTTGACTTCCAAAAGCGGAAGCTGTGCTTCCGCGGCTATCTAGCCAACCGGTCCGGGCAAATCCGGGCGCTGCCAACAAGGATAGCTGTCCATCGAGCGCCTGCTCGGTTGCAGCGTCCGTGGACATCATAATTGTGTCTTGGAGGAAATTGGCATGGCAAAAATCTCAAAGGTTATGGTCGGTGAATCGCTGGTGGGAGACGGCAACGAAGTCGCGCATGTCGACCTGCTCATCGGCCCGCGGGGGAGCGCGGTCGAAACGGCATTTTGCAACGCGCTTACCAACAACAAGGACGGCTTTACTTCGCTTTTGGCGGTGATCGCGCCTAATCTTCAATGCAAACCCAACACCGTGATGTTCAACAAGGTCACGATCAAGGGCGCCAAACAGGCGGTCCAGATGTTCGGTCCGGCGCAGCACGCCGTGGCAAAGGCCGTGCAGGACAGCGTTGCGGACGGGACCATTCCGGCCAACGAAGCAGACGACGTGTTCATCTGCGTCGGGGTATTCATCCATTGGGACGCGGCGGACGACGCCAAAATCCAGAAATACAATTACGAGGCGACAAAAGAAGCTATCCAGCGCGCCGTTGCAGGAACCCCGACCGCCGCCGAAGCAACGGCCCAGCGCGACAAGGTCAAGCATCCGTTCGCAGCCTAGACAAGAGACAGCCCCGCACAGGAAAAACCCTCTTCTGAGACGGATGGTCTGTTGCGCCGGCTGAAAAAAGTTCTGGGCTTTTGAAACGTCAACTCCCGAAGGGCGCACGCCCTTCGGGAGTTGACGAGCAATGATGATCAGGCGCCGAGTGACGCGAGGCGGCCGGGCGTGAGCGTAGCGTTGTGCAATGAGGTTGCGACCAGTGCCGCGGCGACGCCCATTGCGGACAAGGCCCTGATATCGTTCTCATCGCGGACGCCGCCGGCCGCGATGACGGCGCGATTTCCGGCCTTGGCCTTGACCTCCTGCAACCGTCCTAAGTCGGGACCGGCGGCCGCACCGACCTTGGCCAGCGTCATGACAATCACCTTTTGCGGCCAAAGCTCGGGCTCATCGAGAAGAGAACGCGGTCCGCAAAAACTATCGCCGACGAAATCAAGGGACAGGATGAGATCGGGATGATCGCGAAAACGGCGCAACAACATGTCGTCCCGCTGCGATTCAGAGCCCAGAACAGGAGACAGCGAGCGTTCGGCAAGCGCCGCCAAAAGTGTCTTTTCGTCGGCCACGCCGGCATCGACCCAAAGTTCCGGCGGCTCCGCCATCGTCCTCAGCCGGGCGAGTGCGTCGCTGTTTGGCGCAGCGCCTTCGATAGCGTCCAGATCTGCGATGTAGAAGGTCGAAAAAGGATAAAGCCCACGCAGTCCTTCAGCGACCGCGACGACATCGGGGCTTCGGCTGAGCGGCGTAACGATCGGCCTGTAGCGATCGCGTTTTCCCTGCTGGGCGCGAACCACCACGCCATCTTTCAGGTCGAGAACCGGAATGATACGCAACGCTTTTCTCACCGACCAATTGCCTCCCTCATGAAAGCTTGAAGCGTGGAAAAAAGAAAGGGCATCATTGCCGGTTTCGACATTGGCGGCGCGCATCTGAAGGTGACCCGCGCACAAGACGGTCGCATCGTCGAGGCGGTAACGATCGCCACGCCGCTGTGGCAAGGGCTGCACAAACTGGCTTCAGCCCTCGACGAAACGGCTCCGATCTACGCGGGTGCGGATCTCAACGCATTCACCATGACAGGCGAACTGTCGGACATCTTTCCGTCCCGCGATGTCGGCGTAGCGGCTCTGCTGGGTCAGATTTCCGCCCATTTCCCCACAGACAAAAAGCTGGTTTATGCTGGACCATCCGGTTTCGTCGGGGTCGAGCGGGCAGCGCAGCTAGCCGCCGATGTGGCTTCCGCCAATTGGCACGCGACAGCCTTGTTGGTGGCAAAACTCGCCGGCGATGCCCTGTTCGTCGACATGGGCTCCACCACCACCGATATTATCGCCATCAAGAACGGCGCCGTGGCCAATGATGGCTACACCGATGCCGGACGGCTTCTAACCGGCGAATTGGTCTATACCGGCTTTACCAGGACATTCCTGTTCGGCGTAGCCTCGTCGGCTCCCGTCCATGGCAGGCTGACGCCTCTGATGAACGAGTATTTCGCCTCGATCGCCGACGCTCACCGCATCTTGGGCGTGCTCGACGAGGACGACGACAGGCACCCTCCCGCCGACGGCAAGGAAAAGACCGTGGACGGCTCGATCGCGCGGCTGGCGCGCATGGTCGGGCGCGACGCCACTGACCTGACCCCGCCGGAATGGGGTGAAGTCGCGCGCTGGTTCAGCGAGCAGCAACTGCGCAAAGTGCACGATGCAGCGGCGCTGGTTGCCGGAACCCTGCCTCGGGATGTCCCGATCGTCGGCGCCGGAAGCGGTCGCTGGCAGATCAGGCGACTGGCCGAACGCATGGAACGCAGTTACGTCGATTTCGCCGACATCATCCCCGCCGATGACACTGTTCGCGGGCAAGCGAGCAGCGCGGCACCCGCGTCCGCGGTGGCACTTTTGGCGGGATATCCTTCGTAAGCGGTTGCGGCGCTCGCGCCTATGCCCGCGCGTCCTCGCTACCGGAACCTTTGGCGGTCAAGTGATCGCTGACACGCTGCATCAGCCAGCCCCAGGCTTCCTTTTCACCGTCGCCTGCTGTCTTTTCGATGGCGATCGAAAGGTAGGCGATTTCCGCCTCGATCTTGTCGCGCGGCAGCATGCCGAGCCGGCTGACCAGAATGGCCAGCTCAAGCACCGCCGCCTTGGCTCGGTTGAGGCCGGTGAACGGCGCAAGCGCTTCCTCCCGCACCACGCGGCAGAAATGGCGAGGACGCACGCCATTGTCATCGACCGCTTGGACTTCGAGGCCCGAATACGCCAGCGCCGACTCGAGCCTCGGCACCGGAAACCCGTCGACCGGGACGGTTGGCCAATGCTTGCGGCCTGTCAGGCAGCCGGCAAAGACACGCACGTCGTCGGTATAATTGGCGATGGCGAACGGCACTTCGGCAAGATTGTCGAGCGTGACCGACGGCCGGAAGGGCGCGATCACCCAACCGTCATTCTCGGCAATGATGCCGATCGGCGCAATGTGGACGTTGCCTGCCTTGTTGACGGTCGTGATGATCGATTCGCAAATGTAGGGCATGGTCCTAGCGCTCTTTCCTCGCGCGGAGCGTCTTCCCCGGCTCGGCAAGACGGGTACGGTCGATTTCGGGAGCCGGCGCTGCAACGCCCCATGCGAGCGGCTCGTCCTGCACATAACGCTTGCCGAGCCGCCACGCGATCTCCGCTTTCATCAGTTCCGCGCCGAGGTAAAAAGCGTGTGCACCATCGGCGTTGACGTCCAGCCCGGCAAAGAGTTCGAACGCATCCGTGGCAACCGCATGCCCTTTGCTATTGAAAACATGGATGCCGTCCTCCGCTACCGCGATCCGGAAGTTGGCGTCGCGCACCTGGGCCGCCAATGCCCCGATGTCGTCGGTGGAGGCTGTGAAAGGCTTGCGATCGTGGATCTGCAACAGCCCTGGGTGATAGCCGCGCGGCAACGCGCCGTCCGTGCAGGCAGCCAACATGACGCGGCGGGCGATATCGTGCTCCTCGATCGTCCGCACCGTGTGTGGGCTGACATGCACCGCCAGCACGTTTCGGATCCGGAGTTCCGAGCAGAGTCCCGTTAAAACGGCCGTAACGCCGGAACTGTCCGCGTCGGTCAATTCGGTGAGATTGCCGGTGCCCATCAGCAATTCGACGTCCGGCCAGCGGCGCCGTGCCTCGATGAAGCGCCCGAGTGAAACGGCGAAGCCGAAATGGATCGGGTCGAGCACGGGATCGGCAATGAAGGCGACACCGGCCTTTTGCGCGGCTTCGATGGCCCGGCCGAGCGAATCCAGATCGCCAGGCGTGGACGGTATCAACACTGCCGTAGCCGTGTGATCGAAGATCAACGGCAGCGTGTTCTCATCGAGGCTGAGAAGATAGTCCGCGCCGGCGCGTGCCCCGATCGTCAGTTCGTCCACGCTAGCCGAATCGACGCTGACCATAAACCCCCGTGCCTTGAGCGCTCGCACAGCCTCCGCCAGCAACGGAAACGGCGTCTCCGGCAGGCAGCCCAGATCGATGACATCGGCGCCGGCCGCAGCCAACATCGAGGCCCTCGCCATCAGCGCCTCGACCGACAGCATCGGAGCATCGACGATCTCGGCGAAGATGCGCATATCGTGACGCGTCAGATCCGGCGGCTTGCCCGCCCGGCCAAGGAAGGCTGGAAGGTCAGCGATCTCGTCGGGGCCGCGCACAAAGGGCACGCCGAAATGCTCCGAAAGGTGCTCGATGTTTCCCCGGTAGCGTCCGGGCAGGATGACGCGGTCGACGTCTCCTGTCAGAGTGAGCCGACGCTTCACAATGTCCTCGCTCATCAGCGCGGCGACCTTGACGCCGACGTCGACGATTTCCCACGCGAATTCGCTTCTGCCCAGCCCGGCCAGCAGCCGTTCCAGCCGCGCCTTGGCCAGATGGCCGGTAAGAAAAACCAGCCGCTCAGCCATCGCTTGCGAGTTCGGCCTGGCGCCGTGTGAGCGAGGCTTCGAGATCAGCGAGCGACTCGACCACCTGGGTCCGCTCGAAACTCTTCAACTGCTTGGTATTTTCCAGGTCGATCCTGCGCGGATAGACCTTGACCAGCCCGTGCGGCGCCTGGGTCTCGAGTTCCGGCGCGGTGTCGCAAGCAAAGACGATGGCTGGCACACGGCACTTTCCCGCTTGGGCAAAGACATTGGTGGCAAGCGTGTCGGAAATGCCATGCACGCATTTGGCGACCGTGTTGGAAGTGGCCGGCGCCACTACGACCGTGTGATAGACACCGTGGTAGAATTCGCCGACCGGGATCGCGCTCGCGGTCTTGTCGTGCAGCACGCGCGTCGTCTCCGGGAAATCAAGTTTAAGCTTGTACATGCGCAGCACTTCGTTGGCGGCCTTCGACACGAAGACATCGCAATGTTCGAGTTGGCGAACAAGTGCGAAGCTCTCCGTAAAAAAATGCCCGGAACCCGTCAGAACCCACGCCCAGCGCGGCACATGCAGCTTCACCATCGGCTATCCCGCCTTCTTTGCCGACGACCCTGTTGAAGCCACGATCCGGATGCCGGGCAACTTGCCCAACGCGAGCATCGCGCCGGCCTCGGCAGCATCCTTCGGACCGGCGAGATGGAAATCGACGCCGTCAGGCAGCATGGCGGCAAAGCCTGGATCGACAATGCCTCGGGTCCTCAGGCTGTCAGCGGTATCGCCGTCGAAGAATGCACCGGTCTGCTTGATAAGCAACAGCGCGTTCGCGCTAAGCTTGCCGGCAAGCCAGGCGGCCAGAGAATCGGAGGTAATGTCCCAGGAGGCCGGAACATCCAGCGCCGGCAGTGCCAGTGACGACGGCAGCCACACCGGAACCTTCCCCGCCTCCAACGCTCGCCCGATCTCGTCCAGCGACCGGGCCGGCGTCAGCCTTTCGTCCCGGTCGAGGATGACATGGCCGAACTGCTCCATGGCCAGGATCGCCATGGCATGAGCGGCGGTGTCGGAAAAATCCATGCGGGTCTGCGTCTCGCGCACATGATCGGCAAAGAGCCCGCCGCCGGGCACGATGACGATCGGCAGCCTGGAACCCGCCAGCGCTGCGATCCAGCTCTTCATCTCCGCCGCATGGGCCGTGCTGCCGCCAAGTTTGACGATGGCCCTTCGGAGCATTTCGGGGCGTTCCTGGCGCGGCCGGAAAACAACGCTTCGGTCTTTTCGGCCAGCAGTGCCGGAGGCAGCACCGCGTCCCGCCGATTGGCGCTTGCGTTCGATTTCGACGCCGACGCCGCCAGGGCCGAGCTCGAGCTTTTCCACCCTTACCGTGACCCGCACGACACGCTGGTTCTCCAGGACGTGCGCTGCCACCTGCTCGGCCAAAGCCTCGCTGAGCTGAATATGTCCCCGCGCGACGATGGTGCGAATGCCGTCCATGATGATGTCGTAGGAGAACACATGGCGCATGTCCTCGGGATGATCGGTGATTTGCAGCACGTCGGCGGTCACATCAAAGCGCACTTTTTGAGTATGGCCATGCTCGAAGCTGTAGGCACCGATCTGAACCGGCAGTACAAAATCCCGCACAAAAATCCTGTCCGTGCCCAGTGTCGGATCGGTGTCCGGCGAATAGCCTCTCGCTGCCAACAGGCGATAGTCGATACTCGATTGACCGCCGGTCCCGGATTCCGCCGGGACCAACTCGCGAATCTGCGAGACCGCCTCGGCGCTGATCGAACTGGTGCGACCGGAATGGCCACACAGCGCCCCCCGAAAGCCGAGAAAATCGGGAGCGAAAGGCAATAGGCGCGGAATATCCGGAGCTTCCAGCGATCCACTCAGGCCGGCCATCAGACCGAGCGATTTCGTTCGATCGACGAATCCCGGAATACGCTCCGGCGGCAGATGATCGAGCAGCCGGCCCTTCCCCTTTTGCGCGGTATCGACCATCACGCCATGGAAGCGATGCCTGGCGAACATCGGCAGAAGCTCGAAGTCCGGCGCCAGATCGGCAAACAGCACGGCAATCAGCTTCGTTCGTGCGGCGAGCGGTTCGAGCGCCTGTGCGCAGGCAGAGATATTTGCCGAAGGAAAAAATCCGATCTTCACATAATCGACGCCGGTCGCCGCGATCTCTTCGGCCTTGATGCGGATCGTTTCGGGTTCCATCGGCAGGTCGCCGCAGACCGCGCTGACCGGAGCCCGACCAGCGATGAACGAAATCGTTCGGCGCATGGTTTCCGTGGACACCGCGCCCAGGGCTCCCGCCTTCGGGTCCTTCAGGTCGACGATATCGACACCTCCAGAAAGAGCGATCTCCGCCTCTTCGATGCCGGTGACGCTTGCCAGCATTCTGGTCATTTGAACAGTTTCTCCAGTTTGGAGGACAAGACGTTTTTAAAGAGGCGGTCGATACCCCTGGGCCACGTCACGTCGGTGTTGCCACGCGAATCGACGCCGGCGACTTTCCGCACCGTTCCGGCAGGCGCGAAAAGCCCCCCGATAGGGTTTGATAAATTTTGCGGGTCGGCTAAGCTGATCATGGGCACCTTGACTTGGCGCGGGGCCGGCAACCGTCGGACCTTTGCGCAAGAATGGGTAATTACTATCGATGACGAGCGCGGTGCCAGGCACTCTCGCTGCCTTTTTGTGCTTTTTTTCCCTGACCGTCAACGTTTCCGACGCGACAGGCCAGGAAACGGCGGCGAAGCCGGAAAAAGAGACAACTGAAATCAAGATAGGCTATTTGCGGGCCTACGCACCGCAATTGACGCTTTCCATGCTCGACCTGCCGCCACGTGACGAAGGTGTCGCCGGTGCCGAGGTGGCGATCGGCGACAACAACACGACGGGAAAGTTCACCAACCAGAAATTCAGCCTCGACGTGACCGAGATCAAACCCGAAGGCGACGCGGTTCGGGCATTCGAGGACATGATCGCCAAGGGCGACCGCTATGTGGTCGCCGATCTTTCAGCCAAACAATTGCTGTCGATCGCCGACATCGCCCGCGACAAAGGCGTGCTGATCTTCAACGTCGGCGCCACCGACGACAGCCTTCGCGAGGAGGACTGCCGCATCAATGTTTTCCACATCGCGCCGACGCGCAGCATGCTGGCCGATGCGCTGGCGCAGTATCTCATGGTGAAGAAGTGGCCGAATTGGGTGCTGCTCTATGGATCGCATGAGCAGGATCATCTCTATGCCGATGCGTTGCGCCGTGCGGCAACCCGCTTCGGCGGCCAGATCGTCGCCGAGAAGGAATTCAAGGACACCGGCACAGCCAGGCGCACCGACACCGGCGCCACGCAGATACAGCAGCAGATTTCCGTGTTTACGCAAGACTTGCCGGAGCATGACGTGGTGCTTGTCGCCGACGAAAGCGAGGTTTTCGGCACCTACGTGCCCTACCGCACCTGGACGCCGCGGCTGGTCGCCGGCACGGCCGGTCTGGTTGCATCTTCGTGGCATCCCGCCAGCGAACAATGGGGCGGCATCCAGATGCAGAGCCGCTTCCTGAAGACGACGAGCCGGCGGATGCTCTCCAAGGACATGTCGGCCTGGACGGCGGTGCGTGCCGTCGGCGAGGCCACCACACGCACCAAGGGCGACGATGCGAAAAAGATCGGCGACTACATACGCTCCGACGATTTTTCGGTTGCTGCTTTCAAGGGGCAGAAGCTGACCTTCCGCAAATGGAACCTCCAGCTTCGCCAGCCGATCTTGCTTGGCGACACCAAGTCGGTCGTCTCGACATCGCCACAAGAGGGCTATCTTCACCAGGTCTCTGAACTCGACACGCTCGGTGTCGATCAGCCGGAAACGAAATGCGCTCTCAAGTAGAGTCAATCGGGAGGAATTTGCGTGCAGAAACGAGCTTGCGCATTCGCCATTCTCGCGGCCGGCCTGACAGCCAGCCCGGTATCGGCCTATACCGCCTACGTTTCCAACGAGAAGGACAACACGATGACCGTCGTCGACACGGCGACGATGCAGGTGGTGAAGACCGTGGAGGTCGGCCAGAGGCCGCGCGGCATCACCATCTCGCATGACGGCAAATTCGTCTATCTATGCGCCAGCGATGACGATACGGTCCAGATCATCGATACCGCGACACTTGAAATCGTCGGCACGCTGCCATCCGGTCCCGATCCCGAATTGTTCGTCCTCTCGCCTGACGGCAAGACGCTTTATGTCGCCAATGAGGACGATAATCTCGTCACGGCCATCGACGTCGATAGCAGGCAGGTCCTGGCCGAGATTCCGGTCGGCGTGGAACCGGAAGGCATGGGTGTCAGCCCCGATGGCAAGACCATGGTCAATACCTCGGAAACCACCAGCATGGCGCATTTCATCGACACCGGCACGCATGAGGTGACCGACAACGTGCTGGTCGACACGCGCCCGCGCTTTGCCGAATTCAAGCCCGATGGCTCGCAGGTCTGGGTCAGCGCGGAGGTCGGCGGCACCGTCAGCGTCATCGACAACGCCAAACGCGAAGTGGTGAAGAAGATCCAGTTCGCGATTCAGGGACTGCGGGCCGAAACCATCCAGCCGGTAGGCATCGCCATCAGCGCCGATGGCAAGAAAGCCTATGTCGCGCTCGGCCCGGCGAACCATGTCGCGGTGATCAACACCGACACCTACGAGGTGGAGAAATACATCCTTGTTGGCCAGCGCGTCTGGCATCTGACCTTCACACCCGACCAGAAAACGCTGATCACCACGAATGGCAATTCCAACGATATCACCTTCATCGACACCGCCACCGACGAGCCGGTCCAATCGCTCACCGTGGGCCAGCAGCCCTGGGGTGTGGTCATTTCGCCCAAATAGCAGACATTGATCATCGGGAGGCTCAAGACATGAAACTTTGCCGCAGGTTTTTCTTCGCCGCGCTCGCCGGATTTGTCCTTGCTCCGATCGGAGCAAAGGCTGAGGATGCAACGTCAAAACCGTCGCGTGCCAGCAAGAACCTGCCGGAATTGATTATCGGTTCGGCCGACTCCACCTATGCCGTCAATCAGAAGGACTTCGAGCTGATCGCCGGCCAGGGCTATCGCTGGAAGATCACCTCCAAAGGCGGTTTCGAATACAAGTTCGTGACCGACCTCTTCCGCAATGTCTGGATGGACCAGATCGTCATCAACGATTTGGAAGTGCATATGGACGGCGGACCAGCCTGGCTGGAATTCGACGACGCGGGAACGATCCAGGTGCAGTTCCATACCGTTCGCCCGGGCGAATATATCTGGTCGGTTCCCGACCTCGCCGACAAGGGACTGAAGGGCAAGATTACGATCAAGTGAGACAGAAGGCGATCAGGGCGCCAGATAGCCAACGCGTCCTGAAGGAGCGACCCGGCATGCAGCATATGAGGACAAGCGGACCGGGGGACGAGGTGGCGGCGCTCGATGTTGGTGCCGTCAGCCATTCCTATGGCCAGAAGCGGGCGCTTAACGACGTCTCCTTCTCGATCGAACCTGCGACTTTCACCGTTCTGCTCGGCCTCAACGGGGCCGGCAAGACAACGCTGTTCTCACTGATAAGCCACCTCTACGACACGCGTCACGGATCGATCCGCATCTTCGGCCATGACATTCGCCGCGCGTCCGGCGAAGCACTCAGACGGGTCGGCATCGTGTTCCAGGCACGCACACTCGACCTCGACCTCAGCGTCTACCAGAATCTCTCCTACCACGCCTCGCTGCATGGCATTGGCGGACGCGAAGCGCGCCAGCGCATTGCCGCGCTGCTTGAAACGGTCGACATGCTGGGCCGCCAGCATGACAAGGCACGCAGCCTCTCCGGCGGTCAGATGCGGCGCATCGAAATCGCCAGGGCGCTGCTTCACCGACCTTCCCTGCTCCTGCTTGACGAGGCGACCGTCGGCCTCGACATCGAGTCTCGCGCGGGCATCCTCGCCACCATCCGCAAGCTCGTCCAGGCAGAGGGCATCGGCGTGCTCTGGGCCACGCATCTGATCGACGAAGTCGAAGACGCCGACCATGTCGTCATACTGCGGCGGGGTGACCTGGTCGCGAGCGGCAAGGTGTCGGATGTGATCCGTGCGAACGGCGGAAATTCGATTCGCGAAACCTTTTCGAAGCTCAGCCGCGTCGATGCGGCGGGCATGGCGGAGACGTCGCCATGAGCGCTCCTGCGATGCCCGGAAAGGTCGCTGGCGTCATGCCGGTGCGGTCTGAGCCATTCGGCCTGCGCCACTATCTTATTTGCCTGAAAGGTGTCGTCCTGCGCGAGTGCCTGCGCTTCCTGCACCAGCGCGAACGCTTCATTTCCTCGCTGGTCCGGCCGCTCGTCTGGCTGTTCATCTTCGCCGCCGGTTTTCGCCAGGTGCTCGGCGTGTCGATCATCCCGCCCTACAAGACCTATGTGCTCTACGAGGTCTACATCACACCGGGCCTTTGCGGCATGATCCTGCTGTTTTCCGGGATGCAGTCTTCGCTGTCGATGGTCTATGACCGCGAGATGGGCAACATGCGCATCCTGCTGGTCAGCCCATTTCCGCGCTGGTTCCTGCTGGTGTCGAAGATGCTGGCCGGTGTGGCCGTATCGATCGTGCAGGTCTACGCGTTCCTGATCGTTGCCTGGCTGTGGGGCGTCAAGGCGCCGCCACTCGGCTATCTCTACGTGCTGCCGGCACTGTTCTTGTCGGGCATGATGCTTTGCGCGCTCGGCATGCTCTTGTCTTCGCTGATCAAGCAGCTCGAAAACTTCGCCGGCATCATGAACTTCGTCATCTTTCCCGGCTATTTCGCGTCTCCGGCGCTGTATCCCTTGTGGCGCATCCAGGAGGCGAGCCCCCTGCTCTACAAGATCTGCCTCTGCAACCCGTTCACCTATGCCGTCGAACTGATCCGCTTTGCCTTCTACGGGCAGATCGAATGGCTTTCGCTGGGCGTCGTCGCCGGCTGCACGCTGCTGTTTCTGGGCGGCGCCATCATCGCATACGACCCTTCGCGCGGTTTGGTGATCCGAAAACAGGACATGGGAGGAAACGCCTGATGGCGCGAATGAGACTTGTTCACACTCTGGTTCTGGTCGCCACACTTGCCTCGATGGGAGGCGCCAGCGCGGCAAACACCGATCCCGACTGGCCCTGCATGCAGCGTAAGGTGCCACAGCTCTCGCTTGGCCAGATCTGGAATGGGCCGGAGCTTCCTGCGACCGCGAAGGACTGGGCGAAGGATCCCGGCGTGTCGGCGCTTGTCGATGCGGTGGCGGCCCGGCGGACGCCAATTGCCGAAGCCCAGAAGGAGATCAAGGATTTCGCGACTTCCCTGCCGCCCGAGCAGGTCGGACCAAAAATGACGATGCTGGTCCAGGGAATGTTCGACCACATGGACGCCGAGCGTTCGCACGTGATCTCCGGCATCTCCCGCTATGCCCACAAACAGCTGGAAATGGCGGCACAGTTGCGCAAGGAAGCATCCGAAGTCGACGCGCTGCGCGCCAAGGCCGATGCAGATCCGGACGATGTCGAACGGCGAACCGACCAGCTGAATTTCGCGACGCGAATTTTCAACGAACGCGTCCAGTCGCTGACTTATGTCTGCGATGTGCCGACGATAATCGAGCAGCGGCTTTACCAGTTGTCGAAGACAGTCTCGGAAACGCTCGTCGTGAAGAAATAGACCTTGGCCGCCTGTCTCATGACTCCCTGCCAGGCAGCACACGCCAGCGCTGCACGAAATAACCGGGATGCGTCTCGATCCACCTCGCCACCAGCGGCTGCGCCTGCATGAAGGCAGTCCCGGGATTCATCGCCAGACCGTCTACCATCTGTTCGCGTTGTTCGCAGGTCCGCGGTACATCCGTCAGGCAGACCATCATAACGAGTGTGTAAAGCATTACCCCTTTTCCCCATCGAATTCCCGAACCCTCCCCGGGAGGTTTCCGAACAGTCTGCAGGGGTTGCACATACAGATCGCCTACGGGTGTGAAAGGACGCGGCCCCAGCTCTTTCGCACTGCAACATAACATATCGCTTATGTAACGCCAACGATCGCGGGCGCTCCACCGAACTTTCAGCCCTTACGTTCGTGCAATGTCATCCCGCCCTGTCTGGATACAGCTTTCCGAAAAGGGGCAGGTACATCGCGCCCTTGCGCATCAGGAAATCGTTGAACGTAGCCATCGCCGGCGAGATTGCGTGATCGGTTCGCATCACCGAGAACCATTGCCGGCGGATCGGCATGCCGACAACGTCGAGGATGACAAGCCGGCCTGCCTCGGTTTCCGCAGCGATGGTGTGGGCAGAGATGAAGGCGATGCCCAGACCAGCCATCACCGCCTGCTTGATCGTTTCGTTCGAGGCCATCTCGACACCGAGGTCGTCGATGCGCCCAGGCACGTCGCTCAGGAATATCTCCAACGAGATGCGGGTTCCAGAGCCGGGCTCACGAATAAGGAAATGCTCCTCCGCGATCCGCTCCTTGGAGATATCGCGCGCCGCCACCAACGGATGGTCGGGCGGCGCGATGATGACCAGCGGATGATCGCCGAAGACCGAAGCGCGCACCGGAACCTCTTTCGCCGGACGCCCCATCAGCGCGATATCGATGTCGTGGTTCCTGAGGTTGTCGATCGTCTGGGCACGATTGCCGATGGCAAGCCGCATGTCGACGTAGGGATGATCCTTCATGAACGCAGCCATCAGCCGCGGCGCGAAATATTTGGCGGTGGAAACGACACCGAGCCTCAGGCTGCCGGTGCGTACGCCCTTGATGGCATCCATCTTGTCTTGGAGCAAACCGAGATGCTCCTCGATAGCCTGCGCCGTCTCGAAGAAAGCCAGACCTGCGGCAGTGGGACGCATGCCGTCCGATGTTCGGTCGAACAGAGCCAGCTGGAATTCTTCCTCCACTTGCCGCAGTTGGATTGTCAGCGCTGGAGGAGACAGACCTAACATCTTGGCCGCGCTGACAATTTTGCCGCACTTGATGATTGCCTGGATGGTCTTGAAATGCCTGAGCGTGAGGTTCCTCATGTCGCATACTAAATTATTTTTAGTGAGTCAGTAAAGTTATTGAATTTTACTTATCCACCGACCTTTGTTTCCATTCCTCCAGTCCATCCGCTCCGAGGAGATGCGGCCGGACCGGGAGGTTACGATGCCAGCGGCAACGCTCGACGCTTTTCTGAACTCCTATCTCGGCCAGCCTGACGAATTCCGCTCGGCAGTTGTGGCGACCGTCCGTCAGTTGACACAGGCCGCCATCAACGTCCGCAACACCATCAACCAGGGGGTGCTCGGCGCCGCCTTTGCCGAAACCCGTGGCGCCAATGCCGACGGCGACGTCCAGAAGGATCTCGACGTCTTCTCCGACGATATCTTCCTCGACGCCATGCGCCGCGCGCCGGTCGCGCTTTACGCCTCCGAGGAGCTGGAGCAGCCGGTCCTGCTGGACAGGCAAGCGCCACTCGCCATTGCGATCGACCCGCTCGACGGCTCTTCCAACATCGACACCAACGTGTCGATCGGAACGATCTTCTCGCTCCTGACCGCAACTGGCGCGCCGGACGCTGATCCGGCCGCCTCTTTCTTGCAGGCGGGCGTGAACCAGCTAGGCGCCGGTTTCTTCATCTATGGGCCGCAGCTGGCACTCGTCCTGTCGCTCGGCAGCGGCACGCATGTCTTCGTCTTCTCGACAAGGCTCGGCACCTTCGTCCAGGCCTATGAAAGCCGGATCATTCCGCAACGCACTCAGGAGTTTGCCATCAACGCCGCCAACTACCGGCACTGGGACGAGGCAGTGCGGCTCTATGTCGACGACTGCCTGGAGGGCACCGAAGGTCCGCGCGAGAAGGATTTCAACATGCGCTGGATCGCCTCTCTGGTCGCCGACTGTTACCGCATATTGATGCGCGGCGGCGTTTTTCTCTACCCCGGCGATCGGCGCAAGGGCTATGGTCAGGGACGGCTGCGCCTCGTCTACGAGGCCAACCCGATCGCCTTTCTCATAGAACAGGCTGGTGGTGCCGCCACCGACGCGATCACCCGCATCTTGGAAATCGAACCCGAAAGCCTGCATCAGCGCGTGCCGATGATCTTCGGGTCGGCGCGGGAAGTCGCGCGCATCACCCGCTACCACACGGAGCCGAGCAACATCGGTGAGCGTGCGCCGCTGTTCAGCCGCCGCGGCCTGTTTAGAGCCTGAGCAGCACCATGTCAGCCAAGCACCCCATCATCACCATCACCGGGTCGTCGGGCGCCGGCACGACCTCGGTCAAGCGCATCTTCGAGCTGATTTTCCGGCGCGAGAACATCGAGGCCGCTTTCATCGAGGGCGACGCATTCCACCGCTACGACCGCGCGGCGATGAAGGCAAAGGTGGCCGAGGAGGAAAAGGCCGGCAACCCGAACTTCACCCATTTCAATGCCGCGGCCAACGAACTCGGAATTCTCGAAGAGGTGTTCGCCGAATATGGCCGCCGGGGAACCGGCAAGACCCGCACCTACATTCATGATGAGGAAGAGGAAAAGCAGCACGGCACGCCACCGGGAACCTTTACCGAATGGCGCGAATTCGCTCCCAGCGACTTGCTCTTCTACGAGGGGCTGCACGGCTGTGTCGTCACCGACGCGATCAATTTGGCCAAGCATGCGGATCTAAAGATCGGCGTCGTGCCGGTCATCAATCTCGAATGGATCCAGAAGATCCATCGCGACCGTTCGACTCGCGGCTATTCCACCGAGGCGGTGATGGACGTGATCCTGCGCCGGATGCCCGACTATGTCCGCTACATTGTCCCGCAATTCTCGCAGACCGCTATCAATTTCCAGCGCGTGCCGATCGTCGACACGTCCAACCCGTTCATCGCGCGCTGGATTCCGACGCCCGACGAATCGATGCTGGTTATCCGCTTCGCCAATCCGCGCGGCATCGATTTTCCGTATCTGCTGTCGATGATCCACGACTCGTTCATGTCGCGGCCAAATTCCATCGTGGTGCCAGGCAACAAGCTCGATCTTGCCATGCAGCTGATCCTGACGCCGCTCATCCTGCAATTGATTGAACGCAAGAGCCGTGTGTCGTGAGGAGGATGCAATGACCAGCCAAACAGCACTGAAGCCCGTCACCACAACCGCTCCCGTCTCGGAGCGCGACATGGCGAACGCCATTCGCGTGCTGGCGATGGACAGCGTCCAAAAGGCGAATTCGGGTCACCCTGGCATGCCGATGGGCATGGCCGATGTCGCAACGGTGCTGTTCAACCGCTTCATCAATATCGATCCGTCGAGGCCGGACTGGCCCGACCGTGACCGTTTCGTGCTTTCAGCCGGCCACGGCTCGATGCTGCAATACGCACTGCATCATTTGCTCGGCTATGAAGACATGCAGGCCGAGGAATTGCAGCGATTTCGGCAGTTGGGCAGCCGCACCGCCGGGCATCCGGAATACGGCCATGCGCTTGGCGTGGAGACCACCACCGGACCGCTCGGACAGGGCATTTCCACAGCGGTCGGCATGGCGCTGGCGGAACGCATGCTTGCCGCCCGCTACGGTGCCGATCTGGTCGATCATCATACCTATGTGATTGCGGGCGACGGCTGCCTTCAGGAGGGAATCAGTCACGAGGCGATAGACCTCGCTGGTCACCTGAAGCTTTCCCGCCTGATCGTCTTCTGGGACGATAATGCGATTTCCATTGACGGGCCGACCTCCCTCTCCACGTCGATGGACCAGCCGGCGCGCTTCGAGGCCGCCGGCTGGGATGTCCAAAGTGTCGCCGGGCATGAGATGGAAGCAGTCGCCGCGGCAATCGAGGCGGCGCGGCGGTCGGATCGGCCATCGCTGATTGCCTGCCGCACAGTGATCGGCATGGGTGCCCCCAATCTCGGCGGTTCGGAGAAGACGCACGGCGCACCGCTGGGTGAAGCAGAGATCGCCGCGACACGCGAAAACATCGGCTGGGCTCACGCGCCGTTCGAGGTGCCGGATGATGTCCTTTTCGCCTGGCGCGAGATTGCCGGTCGCGGCGAAGCGATGCGGCGCGCCTGGGAGCAGCGGCTTGCCGCCTCGCCGCGGCGCGAGGCTTTTGAAAACGCCGTCGCCGCCGAACTGCCCGACACGGTCTTCGACGCGCTCGAAGCCTTTCGTCGCGAACATGTCGAGAAGGCAACCAAGGTGGCGACGCGAAAAGCCTCCGAAATGGCGCTGGAGGCCATCAACGGCGCAACGGAGTTGACCGTCGGCGGCTCGGCCGATCTGACGCACTCGAATCTGACGATCACCAAGGGCATGAACCGCATTGCGCCGAGTGACTATGCCGGCCGCTACATTCACTACGGCATTCGTGAGCACGGCATGGCGGCCGCCATGAACGGCATCGCGCTGCATGGAGGTTTCGTGCCCTATGGCGGTACGTTCCTGTGCTTCGCCGATTATGCGCGCGGCGCGATGCGGCTCTCGGCGCTCATGGGCCAGCGCGTCATCTATGTGATGACACACGATTCCATCGGCCTCGGCGAGGACGGCCCGACGCACCAGCCGGTCGAGCACCTTGCGATGCTGCGTGCCACGCCCAATCTCAACGTCTTCCGCCCGGCGGATGTCATCGAAACAGCGGAGTGCTGGGAACTCGCGCTAAAGAGCAAGGATCGGCCGAGCGTCCTGGTGCTGTCGCGCCAGAACCTGCCGATGCTGCGTCGGTCGCACAGCGACGAGAACCGCTCCTGCCAGGGCGCTTACATCCTGCGCGAGCCGGCAAAGCACCGCGCCGTCACCCTGATCGCCACCGGCTCGGAGGTCGAGATCGCGGTTGCTGCCGCCGAAAGGCTGGAGACCGAGCATAGCGTCGCTGCCGCCGTCGTGTCGATGCCGTGCTGGGAGCTTTTCGAGCAGCAGGAAAGCGCCACCCGCAAGGCCGTCCTCGGCTCGGCGCCGCGCGTCGCGGTCGAAGCGGCAGCCCGGCTGGGCTGGGACCGCTGGATCGGCGAGACCGGCGCTTTCGTCGGCATGACCGGCTTCGGCGCCAGCGCCCCTGCCCCCGACCTCTACCGGCATTTCAACATAACGTCCGAAGCGGTTGCTGCAGCGGCGCTGAAGCTCATCATCTAGGAGGATTCACAATGGCTCGCATCACCCTTCGCCAGCTTCTCGACCATGCCGCCGAGCACGGCTACGGCGTACCGGCGTTCAACATCAACAACATGGAACAGGGCCTCGCCATCATGGAGGCGGCCAAGGCCTGCGACGCGCCTGTCATCATCCAGGCCTCACGTGGCGCCCGGTCCTATGCCAACGACATCATGCTGGCCAAGATGATGGAGGCGCTGACCGAAATTCACCCGGCCATCCCGCTATGCATCCATCAGGACCACGGCAACAGCGAGGCCACCTGCCTTTCCGCGATCCGCCACGGCTTCACCTCGGTGATGATGGACGGATCCTTGATGGCGGACGCCAAGACGCCGGCAAGCTACGATTACAACGTCGCCATAACCGAACGCGTCGCACGCATGGCGCATTGGGTCGGCGCTTCCGTCGAAGGCGAACTGGGCGTGCTCGGCTCGCTGGAAACCGGCCAAAGCGAGGCAGAGGATGGCCACGGCGCCGAGGGCGCGCTCTCCCACGACCAGCTCTTGACCGATCCAGATCAGGCGGTCGATTTTGTGACTGCAACCCAGGTCGACGCGCTGGCGATTGCCTGCGGCACTTCGCACGGCGCCTACAAATTCACCCGCAAGCCGGACGGCGACATCCTGGCCATGCAGGTGATCGAGGCGATCCACGAGAAGCTGCCCAACACGCATCTGGTCATGCACGGCTCTTCCTCGGTGCCGCAGGAGCTGCAGGACATCATCAACAGATACGGCGGCGAGATGCCCCAGACTTTTGGCGTTCCGGTCGAGGAGATCGAGCGGGGCATCCGCTACGGCGTGCGCAAGGTCAATATCGACACCGATTGCCGCATGGCCATGGCCGGGCAGTTCCGCCGCGTCGCGACGGAAAACCCGCGCGAGTTCGATCCCCGTAAATTCCTGAAACCCGCCATGGATGCCCTGCGCGACCTTTGCCGGGACCGCTTCGAGCGTTTCGGTACGGCATCCAACGCCTCGAAGATCAAGGTCATCGCCATGGATGAGATGGCGAAACGTTACGCCGCGGGAAAACTCGACCCCCATATCGCAACCGCGAAAGCCGCCTGAGCAACAAACAGGAGACCTGTCATGAACAAGATCGACATACTGCCAGCGGGGACGATCAAGGAAGGCAAGGAACGCTACAAGTCAGGGGTCATCCCCTACAAGAAGATGGGCTATTGGGAGCCTGACTACAGGCCCAAGGAAACCGATCTGATCGCCATGTTCCGGATCACGCCGCAACCCGGTGTCGACCACGAGGAGGCGGCGGCCGCCATCGCCGGTGAATCCTCCACCGCGACGTGGACCGTGGTGTGGACCGACCGGCTGACAGCTTGCGAGCTCTATCGCGCCAAGGCGTTCAGATCCGAGCCGGTGCCGAACACCGGTCCCGGAACCAAGACCGAGCAACAGTACTTCGCCTACATCGCCTACGACCTCGACCTGTTCGAGCCGGGCTCGATCGCCAACCTGACCGCATCGATCATCGGCAATGTGTTCGGCTTCAAGGCAGTCAAGGCGCTGCGGCTGGAAGACATGCGCATCCCGGTCGCGTATCTCAAAACCTTCCAGGGGCCGGCGACCGGCATCGTGGTGGAGCGTGAGCGCCTCGACAAGTTCGGCCGGCCGCTGCTCGGCGCGACGACGAAGCCGAAGCTCGGCCTGTCGGGCCGCAATTACGGCCGCGTCGTTTACGAAGCGCTGAAGGGTGGCCTCGACTTCGTCAAGGACGACGAGAACATCAACTCGCAGCCCTTCATGCATTGGCGCGACCGCTTCCTCTACTGCATGGAGGCCGTGAACAAGGCGTCGGCAGCCACCGGCGAGGTCAAGGGCCATTATCTCAACGTCACCGCCGGCACGATGGAGGAGATGTACGAGCGCGCCGAATTCGCAAAACAGCTTGGTTCCTGCATCGTCATGATCGACCTCGTCATCGGCTACACGGCGATCCAGTCGATGGCCAAGTGGGCACGCCGCAACGACATGATCCTGCACCTGCACCGTGCCGGCAACTCGACCTATTCGCGCCAGAAGAACCACGGCATGAATTTCCGCGTCATCTGCAAATGGATGCGCATGGCCGGCGTCGACCACATCCATGCCGGCACGGTGGTCGGCAAGCTGGAAGGCGACCCGCTCATGATCAAGGGATTTTATGACACGCTGCGCGAGGAGCGCACGCCGCAGAACCTCGAAACCGGGCTGTTCTTCGATCAGGACTGGGCCTCGCTCAACAAGGTGATGCCCGTCGCCTCGGGCGGCATCCATGCCGGCCAGATGCACCAGTTGATCCACTATCTCGGCGAGGACGTCATCCTTCAGTTCGGCGGCGGCACAATCGGCCATCCGGACGGCATCCAGGCAGGCGCGACGGCCAATCGCGTCGCCTTGGAAGCGATGATCCTGGCCCGCAACGAGGGGCGCGATTATTTGCGTGAAGGGACCAAGATCCTCGAACAGGCGGCCAGATGGTGCACGCCGCTGAAGGCTGCCCTGGAGACCTGGAAGGACGTCACCTTCAACTACGAATCGACCGACACGGCCGACTTCGTGCCAACCGCAACGCCCAGCTTCTAGACGAAAGGAACCATCGTCATGATGACCAATCCGGGAAACAAGGTCACGCAGGGACAGTTCTCGTTCCTGCCCGACCTGACCGATGAGCAGATTTCGGCGCAGATCAAATACGCGCTGAAGAACCATTGGGCGGTCAGCGTCGAGTACACGGACGATCCGCATCCGCGAAACACCTATTGGGAAATGTACGGCAACCCGATGTTCGACTTGAAAGATCCGGCGGGCATACTGCTCGAGGTCAACGCTTGCCGGAAAGCCTGTCCGAACATGTATGTGCGGGTAACCGCCTTCGATTCGACCAAGGGCTGGGAAGCGCCGCGCATGTCGTTCATTGTCAACCGGCCTCCCAGCGAACCCGGGTTCCGGCTGCTGCGCCAGGAGCGCGACGGCCGCAGCCAGGGTTATTCGATCGTGCCTTATGCGACCGACAGACCCGAAGGCGAGCGGAGCTAGCCGAACCATGCTGAATGCGATGACCAAGGACGCTGCCGCACAGGACGCGACGGTTGATCTGCAGGCCGAGTTCGAGGCGTCCAATATCGACGAGGTGATGGACAAGCTCGACCGGGAACTCGTTGGCCTGAAGCCGGTCAAGTCCCGCATCCGCGAGATCGCCGCTCTCCTCCTGGTCGACCGGCTTCGCCGCAAGTTCGGGCTGACCTCGGGCGCCCCGACGCTGCACATGAATTTCACGGGAAATCCCGGCACCGGAAAGACCACTGTGGCGCTGAGGATGGCCGAAATCCTGCATCGTCTGGGCTATGTCCGCGAAGGCCACATGGTCGCCGTGACACGCGACGATCTCGTCGGCCAGTATGTGGGCCACACCGCGCCCAAGACCCGCGAGGTGATCAAGCGTGCCATGGGCGGCGTGCTTTTCATCGACGAGGCCTATTATCTCTACAAGCCCGAGAACGAGCGCGACTACGGCCAGGAATCGATCGAAATCCTGCTGCAGTGCATGGAGAACAATCGTGACGATCTGGTTGTGATCCTTGCCGGCTACAAGAACAAGATGGACCGCTTCTTCGACAGCAATCCCGGCATGCGTTCGCGCATCGCCCATCACCTCGATTTCCCCGACTATGGCGTCAGCGAACTGAAATCGATCGCCGAGATTATGCTCGCGGAGCAGAATTATCGCCTCAGCGAGGCGGCGTCCCAGGCGCTCGAAGAGTATCTTCCGATCCGCATGAGGCTGCCGCATTTCTCCAACGCGCGTTCGGTCCGCAATGGGCTCGATCGGGCGCGGCTGCGGCAGGCCAACCGGCTTTTCGCATCGCGCAGCAGGGTGTTGACCAAGGCCGATCTTATCACCATCGAGGAATCCGACATTCGCGGCAGCCGCGTGTTCGCGGAAGGGAAACTCGAAGGCGAACCGGAGCCGAAGATGCGCTGACAGGATGAACCGGCTGGCGCAGAGACCAACACCGCAGACAGGATTGGAGACGACAACCATGGTCACCAGGACAATCATCGCACCTTCCGTGCTTTCCGCGGATTTCTCGCGGCTCGGCGACGAGGTCGAAGCTGTCGTGCGGGCTGGTGCCGACTGGATCCATCTCGACGTGATGGACGGCCACTTCGTGCCCAACATCACCTTCGGTCCGCCGGTGATCAAGGCTATCCGCGACCGAACGGACAAAATCTTCGACTGCCATCTGATGATCGCGCCGGCCGAGCCCTATCTGGCCGCCTTCGCCGACGCCGGTTGCGACATCATCACGGTGCATGCAGAGGCCGGGCCGCATCTCGATCGTTCCCTGCAGGCGATCAAAAATCTGGGCAAGAAGGCGGGCGTATCGCTGAATCCTTCGACGCCGGAGAGCGTCATCGAATATGTGCTCGACAGGCTCGATCTGGTGCTTCTGATGACGGTCAATCCAGGCTTCGGCGGCCAGGCTTTCATTTCCGCGGTCATCGAGAAGATCAGGCGAATCAAGGCACTGGTTGGCCGCCGCCCGATTGACATCGAAATCGATGGCGGCGTCACGGCCGAAACCGCCCCGCTGGTCGCCGCGGCCGGCGCCAATGTGCTGGTCGCCGGGTCGGCCGTGTTCAAGGGGGCCACCGAGGCGGCCTATCGCGCCAACATTGGAACCATCCGACAGGCGGCCGACGGTGCGATCCGGAAAGCCGCGTAAACCATTCCATCGGAGGCAAGCATGGCGGCCGTCCCCCCTGTCTGCGATTTCGGCTGGCGCGCCATCGATGCCGTTTTGCCCGGCGTCGACGGCAGGTCGCATTCGATCTTCAGCCAGGCCGGCCCGAACGGCCTGGTCGTGGCCTTCATCTGCAATCACTGCCCTTATGTGAAGGCGGTGATTTCACGTATCGTGCGCGATGCCAACGACCTCAAGGCCGAAGGTATCGGCTTTGTCGCGATCAACTCGAACGATGCCGACACCTACCCGGAGGATTCCTTCGACCAAATGAAGCTCTTCGCCACGATGAACGGCTTCAGTTTCCCTTACCTGCACGACCAGCACCAAACTGTAGCGCGCGATTACGCAGCCGTGTGCACTCCCGATTTCTTCGGGTTCAACAGCGAGTTGGGACTGCAATATCGCGGTCGGCTGGACGCCTCGCGACGAGAAGCCGGAGCGCCCGGGCTGAGACGCGATCTGTTCGAGGCGATGAAGCAGGTCGCCCGAACCGGCGACGGGCCGCTGCACCAGGTCGCCTCGATCGGCTGCTCGATCAAGTGGAGGGATGCCGCATGAACGTCGGCGCAGGCAGGCCGCTTCGATCACCGAAGGCGATCCTGTTCGACCTCGACGGCACGCTGGTCGACTCGGCACCGGACATAGCGGCCGCCGTCAACGAGTTGCTAGCCAGCCGCGATCTGCCGCCGCTGCGCCTGGATCGGGTCAAGGCCATGATCGGCGGCGGTGTCAGGAAATTGATCGAGCGAGCCTTCGCGGCGTCGGGAGCGCCACTGCTCGGCAACGCTCTCGATGAGGCAAACCGCGTCATGGCGCCTATCTACCGCCGGCATCTGACCGGCCTGACAAGGCTGATGCCTGGCGTCAGGGAGGCTCTCACCCACTTTCATTTGGGCGGAGTAAGCATGGGGGTGGCGACCAACAAACCGCAGTTGGCGACCCGCGAAATCCTGCTTCATTTCGGATTGACGGAATATTTCGGTGCGATCGTTGGCGGAGACGCGGTGACATACTTGAAACCGGCGCCAGATGCCCTGCTGCTGGCGTTGGCACAGCTTGGGGTCGACCCGGGCGACGCGCTGCTGGTCGGGGACAGTGGTGCTGACCTGGGTGCCGCACGCGCCGCCGGCATGCCCGTCATTCTGTTGCGCGGCGGCTACAGCCACATTCCGGTGGAAGAGCTCGGCGCCGACCTTGTTTGCGACAGCCTTTTCGATCTGCCTTCAGCAATGCAGAGGCTGCAAGCCGATGCGTGATCGAGGCGAACGCCGGCCGAACGCAAGTTCGAACGGCCGGCGGAGCGCTATTTCGAGAATTGCTTCAGATAGGCGATGACGTTGGCGATGTCTTCGTCCTGTTTGAGGCCGACAAACGCCATCTTTGTTCCTTTGACCATGGCCTTGGGATCGTGAAGGTAAGTCTTCAGCGTGGGTTCATCCCATTTGACGCCGGACTTGCCTGCCGCGACCATCGCCTGAGAATAGCTGAACCCCGGGTGCGTGCCGGCCGTTCGGCCGATGACGCCGTTCAACGACGGGCCGACCTTGTTCTTGTCCTGGTCGGCGACATGGCAGACCTTGCATTTGGCGAAGACCTTCTCACCCGCCGCCGCATCCTGTGCCTGGGATTGGCTCGCGATGAAGGGCACAACGGACATGACTGCGAAAAATGCGATTGCGCGCATGGCATTTCCTCATTGATCGTCTGGGTGCCCTGGACGATTTGCGCATGCCGATCCTTTGATCCGTCGGCATGCGCCTTACGCGGTGGGGTGGAAATTCCGCTTCTCCCGTGGAGCCGCGCCGCGTGACTCCGAAGCTAGTTGGCATGTTGTGAAAGTCAATCGTACAAAGGTTTAGAGGCCTGGTTGCTCAAGAGACCCGTCCATTCGTCTTTGTTGACGGTGATCCGGCGAGCGCGTAGCTTGACCTCATTCCGGTTTCTCCATTGGCACCTTGGGAATCCGGCAAGTGGCGATTTTGTCCTGGCTCCTGGTTGGACTGGACTCGCCGGGATGGGCGTTTGGGAACGCGCAAGAGGTGCTGAATGGACCTGGTCGATCTCATATTGACGGTTTGCCTCAGCGCCAATCCGAGCAATTGCCGAGACGAACATCTCTATTTCGAGAGTCGCGGCACCCTGTTCCAATGCATGATCCTTGCTCCCAGCGAAATCGCCAAATGGTCTCAAGAACACCCTACGCTCAAGGTCATGCGCTGGAAATGCGCATTTCCGAGCAAGGAACGAGCCATCTGATTTGGCAGCGCGGAACCCTGGAGAGGAGGTGTCATGATGGTTTCACGGCGCATGACGCTGCGTCTGGCGGCTCTCGGGACAGCCGCTGTTCTTGCTACCAGGCCGGCCGTTGCGGCAGCCAGGATTCGCCTCGGTGTGCTGAAATTTGGAACCGTGAGTTGGGAACTCGATACGCTAAGGCAGCACAAATTCGATGCCGCGAACGGGATCGATTTGGAGATCATCAACTTTGCCGGCGAGGATGCAACCAATGTCGCAATGTTGGCTGGCGGGATCGACATGATCGTCTCCGACTGGCTGTGGGTCTCGCGCCAGCGCTCCGAAGGCGGCGACCTCACATTGACCCCCTATTCCACCGCCGTGGGGGCGATCATGGTGAAGGAGGGTTCGCCGATCCGGACGGTCGCCGATCTCAAGGACAAGAAGATCGGCGTCGCCGGCGGTCCGCTCGACAAGAGTTGGCTGCTTATACAAGCACTGACCAGGCGCGATCTCGGCGTCGACCTGTCGGCAACCAGCGACATCGTCTTTGGCGCGCCGCCGCTGATTTCGGAAAAGGCGATACAGGGCGAACTCGATGCAGTGCTGAATTTCTGGCATTTTTGCGCCCGTCTCGAGGCCAATGGCTTCCGTCGATTGATCGGCGTGAATGACGCGGCAAAGACGCTCGGGGCTCTGGGACCCGTGTCGGCGCTCGGTTACGTCTTCCATGACCAATGGGCCAACGAGAACCCCGATGCCGTCAGGGGTTTCGTGAGGGCGTCCGCGCAAGCCAAGGACTTGCTGGCCAGATCCGATGACGAATGGCTGCGCCTGGCGCCGGTCATTCGCGCGGAAGGCAAGGAACTGGAAAAACTGCGCGATCGCTACCGCCAGGGCATTCCCAGACGGTCGGTCGCCGAGGAAGCGGCCGACGCCGGCAGGCTATACCATGTGCTGGCGGCGATCGGCGGCGCGAAGCTGGTCGGCAGCGCGCCGGAGATGGCGCCCGGCACGTTCTGGCAGGAACCCCGGAAATGACCGCATTGGAAACCGGCGGCACGCGTGATGCCCCGCCGAGCATGTCCGGCCGACGCAGCCTGGCGGCGGCACTGGTGCCCGCGCTGACCGTAGCTGTTTCCCTGCTCGGGCTTTGCCTGCTGTGGAACCTTGCGGCAAGCGTCTGGCCAAGCCGTGCCTTTCCAGGACCTGGGCAGGTCTGGCAGGTGCTTCTCAGGGAGGCTGCGAACGGCGACCTTTTTTACCATCTCGGCGTGACCCTCGGCAGGGTCGCCGCGGCATATATCGTCGCAATGATCATAGGATCCGTCATCGGCGTTTTGCTCGGCAGCTATCGTCGTGTCGATCGTTTTTTCAACCCGTGGGTTATCCTGTTCCTCAACATCCCGGCGCTGGTGGTCATCGTCCTTGGCTACATCTGGTTCGGCCTCAACGAGGCGGCTGCGATCGGCGCGGTGGCGGTGAACAAGATCCCGAATGTCGTGGTGACGATGCGTGAAGGCGCCAGGACGCTTGATCCAAGTTACGCCGAAATGGCCACCGTCTATCGCTTCGGCCGCCTTGATCGAATCCGCCATATCCTGCTGCCGCAATTGCAGCCCTATCTTGCCGCCGCGTCGCGATCCGGAATCGCCCTCATCTGGAAGATCGTCCTGGTCGTCGAACTGCTCGGCCGCTCGAACGGTGTCGGCTTCCAGATCCATCTCTATTTCCAGCTCTTCGACGTCGCCGCCATTCTTGCCTATACGCTGGCTTTCGTGGCGGTGATGCTTGTCATCGAACTTCTCCTGGTGCAGCCCGTTGAACGACATGCAACCCGTTGGCGCCGTCGTCCCGCTTAAGGTCGACATCGCCGAAAAGATCTTCAGATCCGCGCGAGGTGTCTCGATCACGGCGCTTCAGGATCTTTCCTTTGAGGTCCGGCAAGGCGAATTCGCCTGCTTGCTGGGGCCGTCGGGCTGCGGCAAAACCACGACGCTGCGTATCCTGCTCGGCTTGGACAAAGACTTTTCCGGCTCCTTCCAGTTGCCGCAAGGAGGTTCGAACCGCATCGCCGCCGTATTCCAGGAACCGACTCTGCTGCCGTGGCGAACGGTGGAGCAGAATGTCAGGCTGGCGTTGCCGAAAAGCTTGAGAGCAAAAAATCTCGACGGGCTGTTCGACACGCTCGGCCTCGCCGGCATGCGCTCGCTCTATCCTGCCGAACTGTCGCTCGGCCTTGCGCGCAGGGCAGCGCTTGCCAGGGCTTTCGCCACGGAGCCGGCGGTGCTTTTCCTGGACGAACCCTTTGTCTCGCTCGACGAACAGACCGCCGAGCGGCTTCGGCATCTGCTTTTGACCGTGTGGTCGGCACGGCCAACGACCGCCTTGATGGTGACGCACAATCTACGCGAGGCACTGATGCTGTCGGACCGCATCATCGTGCTCGCGCCGCGGCCAACCCATGTGCTCGGCGTGTTCGACGTACGGTTGCCACGGCAACATCGCAATTCGCAGGTGATGAGCGACCTTCTGCGGTCGTTCCATCATAGATTTCCGGACGTCACCTGATCGCCTGCAGGCGAAATGCATATCGGAGGCCTTCATGTCGATCGATCGGCTAAGACGCAGGCTTGTGAGGGGCTTCGCCTGTACCGCCGCCAGCGCCGCCTTGCTGCCGTGCTGCCTCGGACGAGCCGTTCTGGCCGCAGGCGGCAGTTCTCGGTTCTCGCTCAGGCAAATCGCCGACGGCGTCTTCGCCTTCCAGGGCGCGGATGAATTGATGACCGCCGCCAACGACGGTGCGATCTGCAATCTGGGTGCCGTCGTCGGCACCGATGCTGTTGCCGTCATTGACAGCGGTGGCAGCCTGATCGAGGCGCACGCCTTTCTCGCCGCGATCGGAAAGGTAACAGCAAAGCCGGTTCGCTTCCTGGTCAACACCCACATGCACCCCGACCACATCTTCGGCAATGCGGCATTCCGGGAGATCGGCGCGACCATCGTCGGTCACCGTAATCTGCCGCGTGCCCTCGACGCGCGTGGCACGTTCTATCTGCACAACTATCGCGAACAGCTTGGCGAGGCGCTGATGGAGGGGGTCGAGATCGTCTCGCCGACCATGCTTGTCGACGATCACCTGCAACTCGACCTCGGCGGGCGCATGATCGAACTGCGGGCATGGAAGGCGGCGCACACCGACAACGACCTGACCGTATTCGATACCGTGACCAGAACGCTCTTTGCCGGCGATCTCGTGTTCATGGGCTCCTTGCCGACGCTCGACGGATCGCTGCTCGGATGGCTCCGCCAGATGGATGCGCTCACCGCGATCGACGCCGCGCGCGTCGTTCCAGGTCATGGCCCTGTAACGGCCGACTGGCCACAGGCGCTGGCGGGGGAACGACGCTATTTCGAGGTTCTGGCGCGCGATATCCGCAAGGCGATCGTCGATGGAACGCCGCTGCGCGAAGCAGTCAAAACCGCTGGCGAAAGCGAACGGGACAATTGGCATCTGTTCGACGACTACAACGAGCGCAACGCAACGGCCGCATTTGCCGAACTCGAATGGGAATAGACGACGCCGACATGCGTCAGACAGCTGTAAGGCCGGCGATTTGCCAAGGCGTCGCCAAAGGCTTATCCTCAACGCCAGCCTGGGCACCACCTCTCTTGCATTGGTGGAGGCATCGAAATGCAAAATCACGCTTACTCGAGCCGGCAGCTCGCCCTGCCGCTCGCATCCGTTTTCGCCGCGATCATCTTGACCATCGGCACGTTGCTCGGCTCCTCGGGAGCCGCCAACGCACAGCAAACAACCGCGTCCTCGGAAAGGATCTGGCATGACTTGAAGGGCGACGTGTTCGGCGATCGGGCAATTCTGGTCGATACCGGCGTCGTCCGGATCGAAGCGCCGAAGCGGGCGCAGGATGCCGCCATCGTGCCCGTTGACATCTATCTCGATCCAGCCAAGGCGCCGGACGGCATCAAATCCGTTACCCTGATCATCGACGCCAACCCTGCGCCGGTGGCGGCAACGTTCCAGCTCGGCAAGGATGCCGGCGTGACGCATCTGTCGACGCGCGTGCGCGTCAACGACTATTCCTATCTGCGTGCGATCGCTGAGACGCAGGGCGGCCAACTCCATATGGCGCAGACCTTCGTCAAGGCATCAGGCGGATGCTCCGCCCCTGCGGTCAAGAACCAGGACGAGGCCAACGCGACGATGGGTCAGATGAAGCTGCGCCAGTTCCCGCCCAAAGAGACGATGACCAAGACTGAGGAACTGCAGTTGATGATCCGGCACCCTAACAATTCGGGGCTGCAGCGGGATCCGCTAACCCAGTATTTCATACCGGCGCATTTTGTCCAGAAACTGTCGATCTCCCAAGCCGGCCAGCCGATCCTCTCCATGGAAGGTGGAATATCGATTTCGGAAGACCCCAATTTCCGATTCGATTTCACCGTGCACGGCAACGGCGAAATCCAGGTTGAAGCGATCGATACGGATGGCAAAACGTTTCGCAATCAGTGGCCGCTGGAGACCGCGGGACTCTGAAGTCTCGATATCTTGCGCCGGACTGCCGGGTGCTTGCCAGCTTGATCCCGAAAGTGGAGCTTGTTTCGGGAAGATACCGTCCAGACAAAGGATGGAACGCCATCCGGCTTGCGGATTGAGCAGGCTCTAAAAGCAGCGCACGTCGGCTTCCGACTGCGCGCGCTTCAATTCGGTACGGGCTGCCTTCGCCGGTGCGCTTTCGCGAAACAGCCCCGCGTTTTCCCCTGTAGTCAAAGACATGCTCTTGAAAGTCTCGGCTCTCTCATAGTGGTCGTAGGGAAGGATCGAGGCGATGACGTCGATCGAGCAGGAACAGCTTTCCAGCGCCTGACGTGTCTGGCCGTTCGTCTGCATGCAGCCGAGCACGTAATCGGCAATCGTTGCTGTCGGGTAATCTCCCGCGGCGCCCGCCGGGTTTGCGAAGGCCAGCGGCGCGGCAAGGAGCAGCGGCAAAGTCGAAAATCCATATCTGATCACGGGAAAACCTCCGGTTGGCCTGGGCGCAATGCGCCCAGTCGGGATCACCGTGGCAGTTGGCAACGTGCCGAAGAGTCAGTCAAGCGCCCATGGCTTCCGTATACGACCAAAGGAGGAATGCGGTGCTGGTCGACCGTGGTTCCGCATGCCGGCCCCATGGCCCGCTCCATGCCCCAACTCCAACGATCATCTCATGCTTGGCTCACTATCGATTCCCAATGGGGCGCGTACACGGCCAGGCCGAGACATCGAATTGAATACCTCCAAATAAAACTCACACTTAGGTGAAATGTAAAACTCAAAACATAATCAAATTTTATGCGGCCCATCGTTATTTCGCGATCAGAAATACTTCATCTAACAAATACTGTCCTACTTATTTCCTTATATTGCACCGCATCATTTACGATATTGCGGTGCAAAAAAACACCCAGGCTTTTTTGCTTGCCTAGCGTTTTGCGATGACATAGCCTCACCCTGTTTCCGGCTTCAAGGGCGTCACCGTCATTAGGGAGCGGCGACAGTCTTTCGTAGGCCAAGGTGAGGTGGGCAGTAACGGTGCCCTCTGCACATCTGGCTTAGGTCGTGACACGCTGCCGGAAATATTTCCCCCCCGTGAATCGCTTGGGCAAGCCCTTGTGGGCTCAGCAAATGATTCATCACTATGAACCTCGGGAGGAATTCGGATGCGTGTACTTACGAAAGCTACCTATATTCTAACCACTGCGGCGTTTCTGTCGCTCGGCGCGGCCTTTACGGCGTCGGCTAACGAGGACCTTGCAAAGCTGGCTTCGGATTCGAAGAACTGGGCAATGCAGACGGGTGACTACGCCAATACCCGCTATTCCAAACTCAACCAGATTACTGCGGACAATGTGAAGAACCTGCAGGTCAAGTGGACCTTTTCCACCGGCGTGCTACGAGGCCACGAGGGTGGACCGCTTATCATCGGCGATGTGATGTATGTTCACACGCCTTTCCCGAACAATGTCTTTGCGCTCGATCTCAAGAATGACGGGAAGATCCTCTGGAAATACGAACCCAAGCAGGATCCCAACGTCATTCCGATCATGTGTTGCGATACGGTCAATCGCGGCGTTGCCTATGGTGACGGCAAGATCATTCTCAATCAGGCCGACACCACGGTCGTCGCTCTCGACGCGAAGACCGGCAAGGTCGTCTGGTCGGTCAAGAACGGCGACCAGACCGATGGCGGCAAAGGCGAATCCGGTACGGCTGCCCCCGTCGTCATCAAGGACAAGGTGCTTATCGGCGTATCCGGCGCCGAATTCGGCGTTCGCGGCTGGCTGGCCGCCTACAATCTGAAAGATGGCAAACTCGCCTGGAAAGCCTATTCGGAAGGTCCGGACGCAGACACCCTGATCGATCCCGAGAAGACCACGCATCTTGGCAAGCCGGTGGGCAAGGATTCCGGCACGAACACCTGGGAAGGCGAGCAGTGGAAGACCGGCGGCGGCACGACATGGGGATGGTATTCCTATGATCCCAAACTGAACCTGGTCTACTATGGTACCGGTAATCCCTCGACCTGGAACCCGGTACAACGCCCCGGCGACAATCGCTGGTCGATGACGATCATGGCCCGCGATGCGGATACGGGTGTTGCCAAATGGCTCTACCAGATGACCCCGCATGACGAATGGGACTATGACGGCATCAACGAGATGATCCTCGTCGATGGCATGGAGGTCAACGGCGCCAAGCACGACGTGCTGGTGCATTTCGATCGCAATGGTTTTGCCTACACCATGGATCGCGCCACCGGCGACCTTCTCGTCGCCAAGAAATACGATCCGGCCGTGAACTGGGCGACGGAAGTCGTCATGGACCCCAAGAGCGAACAATATGGTCGCCCGCAGGTCGTGGCGAAATATTCGACCCAGCAGAACGGCGAAGACACCAACTCGACGGGCATCTGCCCGGCGGCGCTTGGAACGAAGGACCAGCAGCCGGCGGCCTATTCGCCGAAGACCGGGCTGTTTTACGTCCCGACCAACCATGTCTGCATGGACTATGAGCCTTACAAGGTGAGCTACACCGCCGGTCAGCCTTATGTTGGCGCCACCGTGTCGATGTATCCCGCACCTGGCGGCGACGGCAACATGGGCAACTTCATTGCCTGGGACGCGGCCAAGGGCGAGATCGTCTGGTCGAAGCCCGAGCAGTTCTCGGTGTGGTCGGGCGCATTGGCGACAGATGGCGACGTCGTCTTCTACGGTACACTCGAAGGCTACATCAAGGCGGTCGATAAGGACGGCAAGGAACTCTACAAGTTCAAGACCCCGTCCGGCATTATCGGCAACATCACGACCTACGAGCAGGGCGGCAAACAGTACATCGCTGTTCTGTCCGGCGTCGGTGGCTGGGCAGGTATCGGCCTGGCAGGCGGCCTGCTTTCGCCTGATAACGCCGCTGCCTGGCATGGCGCCGTCGATCAGGGCCGTGCCCAAGGCGACGAGGCCGCGGTCGTTGGCACCGCTGGTCTTGGTGCCGTCGGTGGCTACGCGGCACTTGCCGACTACACGACGCTGGGCGGTCAGCTCACCGTCTTCGGTCTCCCGGATTGATGCGCTGGGAACCTTGAGCACGCCTCGGGTCTTGTGAGACCAAAGGCTTGAAGAACGAGAGCCCGGATCATCCGGAAGCCATGGCCGGGCTCTCGATTCGGTTACGCACTCAAAAACCGATCAATGCCGGTCGCGACGGCAAAACCGTGTCCAGTGGCAAATGAAGGAAGCGTTTGAATGTCCGTTCGCATTGTAATTTCGGCTTTGGTCCTGGCTCTGCTGCCTCTGGCAAGCTCAAGCCTCGCCCAGGCCGACGACAGCATGGAAAAAGCCAAGGCGGTAAAGGAAGAAGGCGGCAAGTATTTGGATGCGGACGGAAATCCGACCTACAAGATCGAAAACGGAACCGTCGATTGGTACACGTTCAGCGGCTACCGCCGGTATCACTCCGATTGCCATGTCTGCCACGGACAGGACGCGACAGGTTCGAGCTATGCGCCGGCTTTGGTCAACAGCCTGAAAACCATGGATTACGCCACATTCCTCTCGATCGTCGCCGAAGGCCGCAAGAATGTCGGCGGCGGCAAGGAAAACGTCATGCCTGCCTTTGGCGACAACAAGAACGTCTATTGCTACCTGGACGATCTCTACGTCTATCTGCGCGCGCGCGCAGATGGCGCGGCGCCCCGCGGACGGCCGCCCAAGCACGAAGACAAGGCCCAGGCGGCGAAGGATTCCGAAGCATCCTGCATGGGTGGATGACATGATTGGCCGCGATGCATTGAAGCTGCGCGTCGTTCTGCCGATCCTCGGCACACTCGCCTTGCTGCCGTCGAACGCGCAGGCGCAAGGCGCCGGCCTTGGCGCGGCGGGAGAACTGGTCGACCCCGACATTCTGCGCGTCTGCGCCGATCCCTCGAATATGCCCTTCACCGACAAGAGCGGCGAAGGCTTCGAAAACAAGCTGGCCGAGCTGGTTGCCGCGAAAACCGGCCGCAAGTCCGTCTCCTACACCTGGTTTCCAACGATCACCGGCTTCGTGCGCAATACGTTGGGGGCCAACCGATGCGACATCATCATGGGCTATGCCCAAGGTGATGAGCTGGTGCAGAACACCAACGCCTACTATCGCTCCGCCTATGTACTGGTGCATCCGAAAAGCAACGATATGGAAGGCGTGGAAACGATCGAGGATCCCAGACTCACGGGCAAGACGATCGGCGTCGTTGAAAGCACGCCGCCAACCGCCAACATGGCCGCCAACAAGCTTCTGCGGACCGCCAAGATCTATCCGCTTGCGGTGGATACGCGCGTCACCCCATCCATGGGGGAGGTCATGATCAAGGACATGCTGGCACACAAGATCGATGCGGCGGTACTGTGGGGACCGATGGCAGGTTACTATGCCAAGGAACTCGGAGCTGATGTGACGATCGTCCCACTGGTGAAGGAAAAAACCGGCTCGCGCATGTCTTACCGCATCACCATGGGCGTACGTCCGTCCGACCAGGAATGGAAGCGGACGCTCAACCGGGTGATCAGGGAAAACCAGGCGGAGATCACCAGGATCCTGCTGAGCTACAACGTGCCGCTGATCGACGAACACGACAACCTGATTACCCAATGAATGGAAGGGAGACTATTTTCTTGCTGGTCGCCGCGAACCTTCTGGTTCTGACCGAGCCGACATGGGCCGGCGATGTCGCCGAACCCAGCGGTTTCCGGATGGACGACTATCGGGCGCCGGTGCCGCGGACGCTGCAAGGCGCGAGAGTGGTGACGACGGTGGAAGCGGAAGCGTTGTGGCGAGCGAAAAAGGCGATCTTCTTCGACGTGATGCCGAACACTCCCAAGCCGGCCAATTTGCCGGCAGGAACGATATGGAGAGACAAGGTCAGAAAGGACATTCCAGGCAGCACATGGCTGGCCAATGTGGGATACGGCGCTATTTCGCAGGAGACCGCCAGCTATTTTCGCCAAGGCCTCGCGGCCAAGGCCGGGACGGACAAGTCGCGCGCGATTGTGTTCTACTGCATGACGAATTGCTGGATGTCGTGGAATGCGGCGAAACGGGCCGTCCAGTGGGGCTACAGTTCAGTAATCTGGTATCCGCTCGGCGCTGATGGGTGGGAAGATGCAAACCTTCCACTGGAGGAGAAGAAACCCTACGCCGCGAACAATTGAAATAAGGACTGCAATTATTCTCGATAGTTTGTTTTCAATTTTTCAAAACCTATTGTTTCATTTGTCCATTTTGAGACTTGATGGACGAGCCATTGCGTCGGTGCCCTGCAATGGTTGGCTAACGACAGGATCGGTCCCTTCGGGCTGGTAGAAGAGGAGAAATGTCATGAAGAAGAACTGGAAAAAACCGACCATGTGTCAGGTTGCCGCTGGCTTCGAAATTTCACGGTATCTGCCTGCTGAAATTACTCCCAAGAAGTAGGCCGCAGAGGTGCGCGTCCCTGGCGACAGGGGCGCGCATCCCCTCGCCGCATGGGATTTTCGTGAAAGATTTTGACGCACGCAAAGCGCGCGAAGCGTTTTTTGTGACTGCAAATTGCCTGCAGGTCAGAGAAGCCGGCGCGCGGGCATTTTCATGCATTTGAGGATCATCGGATCGGCGGCGGGCGGCGGCTTTCCGCAATGGAACTGCAACTACCGTCTGAGTCGTGCGACTCGCGCCGGCATGGCCAGCGTGCATTCACGAACCCAGTCAAGTGTCGCCGCCTCGGCGGATGGGTTGGGTTGGGTTCTTTTCAATGCCTCGCCCGACATCCGCCAGCAAATCGCTGCAACGCCTGAATTGCAGCCCGCGGGCGATGCGCCGCTGCGCTCGACGCCTATTCGCGCGGTGGTGCTGACCAATGCCGATGTCGATCATATCGCCGGACTGCTCAGCCTGCGCGAGCGGCAGCCTTTCGCCATCTATGCAACGGTGCAGGTTCTGGCGACGCTGGAGGCGAATTCGATTTTCAACGTTCTCGATCCAGCGCTTGTGCCGCGGCGCATCCTGCCGCCGGCGAAAGAATTGGCCATCTGCGACGCAGAAGGCCGCGAGACCGGCGTAGTGATCGAGCCCTTTCCCGTGCCCGGGAAGATAGCACTCTATCTGGAGGATAGAGACCATCCGGATGCCAATTTCAGCTCCGACACAGGTGACACGATCGGAGTCCGAATTGCCGGGATCGGCAGCCGCGGCTCCGTCTTCTATATCCCAGGCTGCGCGCGCATCGATGCGCGCTTACGCGCGCGTCTCACCGATGCCGCCGGTCTTTTGTTTGACGGCACCGTCTATACCGACGACGAGATGATCGTCGCCGGCGTCGGTCAGAAAACCGGCGCGCGCATGGGGCATCTGGCGATCTCAGGAGAATTGGGTTCGATCGCCGGCTTGGCCGATGTGAAAGTCGGCCGTCGTGTCTTCGTTCACATCAACAACACCAATCCCATCCTTGACGAGAATTCCGCCGAGCACGCGGCGGTCAAGGCGGCAGGCTGGGAAATCGCAAGCGACGGTATGGAGATGGAATTTTGAGCGACTTCCGCGATGCAGCCAAAGGCGGACTCTCCACGAGCGCTCTCGAAGCCGTATTGAGGCAGGTTGGCGCCGAGCGCTATCACAATCGCCATCCCTTTCACCACAGGATGACCAGCGGCGCGTTGTCGAAGGCGGAGATGAAGGCCTGGGCGCTGAACCGCTATTGCTATCAGGCGGTCATCCCGCGCAAGGATGCCATGATACTCGCGCATGCCGAGGATCCAGCGTTTCGCGCCGCGTGGCGCAAGCGGATCGAGGATCATGACGGCGAGGACGGCTGGAGCGGCGGTATCGCGCGCTGGCTGCATCTGGCAACTTCGCTCGGCCTGGACGCCGAGGCCGTGAAGAGCGAAAGGCTGGCACTGCCGGCGACCCGCTTCGCGGTGGGCGCTTACCTTTCTTTTTGCACAAGCCGGACGCTGTTCGAGGCGGTCGCGTCCTCGCTGACCGAGATGTTCTCGCCACTCATCATTGGCGAGCGGGTGCCGGCAATGCTGGCCAAATACGACTACATCACCGAGGGTACGCTGGCCTATTTCAGACAACGGCCCGAACAGGCCTCGCGTGACGCCGGCTTCGCCCTCGCCTACGTGCTCAGCCACGCCGATACGGCGGAGCGCCAGCAGCAGGCAATCGATGCACTGGTGTTCAAATGCGATATACTCTGGGCCATGCTTGACGCGCTTCAACACGCCTATGGCGAGCAGGGAAACATACCGCCCGGCGCCTTCCAGCCCGAGGCAGCCCTATGATGGCGCTGCGCAAAAGAGCCGTGGTGTCGCCGCGGTCGACACCTTCGCTGCCGAAGCACGTGCGCATACAATACGACGCCGTGCGGCAGGCATTCGCCGTGCTTTCACCGGAAAAGATATTCTGGCCGAACGATGTCAGTCTCGACATATTGCGACGCTGCGATGGACGGTCCACGGTCGGCGACATCATTGCCGGCCTTGCCGCGGATTATGAGGCTGAACAGGAGGCCGTGGCGACCGACGTCATCGCCTTCCTGCAGGAATGGTCGGACAAGTTGCTGGTGAGGCTATGAGCACGCCCCTCCTCCCTCCAATCGGCATGCTGGCGGAACTGACGCATCGCTGCCCGCTGCAATGCCCTTATTGCTCCAATCCGCTCGAACTGCTGAAGGCCAATCGCGAACTCGACACAGAGACCTGGCTCGCCCTGTTCTCGGAGGCCGCCGATCTCGGAGTGCTCCAGGTTCATCTGTCCGGAGGCGAGCCGACACTGCGCCGCGACCTTGAGCAATTGATCGCCGGGCTTGCGGGGCGCGGCGTCTACACCAATCTGATTACCGCGGGGGTTGGCATCGTCGAGGGCCGTATCGAGGCATTTGCCGAAGCCGGTCTCGACCATCTGCAACTGAGCTTTCAGGGCGCGCGGCCGGCAACCACCGATCGCATCGGCAACCACAAGGGCGCCCACGAAAAGAAGCTGGAAACGGCACGTCGCGCGCGCGCTGCCGGTCTGCCTCTTACCATCAACGCGCCGATCCATCGCCATAACATCGAGGAAGTGCCGGAATTCATCGATCTCGCCCTTTCGCTGGGCGCGGAGAGGCTCGAGATCGCCAATGTGCAGTATGCCGGCTGGGCGTTGACCAATCGCGATCAACTGATGCCGGAGCGTGAAGCGGTCGACAGGCAGGCGGAGATCGTCGCGGAGGCACAGGAGCGGTTAGCCGGCATCATCAACATCGATTTTGTGACGCCGGACTATTTCGCGACCTATCCCAAGCCGTGCATGGGCGGCTGGGCGCGTGACGCCTTCATGGTGACGCCTGACGGCACCGTACTGCCTTGCCATGCCGCACAGACGATCCCGTCGCTCAGCTTCGAGCGTTTCGAACCACGCAGGCTGTCCTTGATCTGGGCCGATTCGCCGGCGTTCAATGCCTTTCGCGGCACCGACTGGATGCAGGAGCCGTGCCGCAACTGTGACCGGCGCGAGATCGACTGGGGCGGTTGCCGCTGTCAGGCGATGGCGATCGCCGGCGATGCCGCTGCAACGGACCCGGCTTGCGCGAAATCGCCGATCCATGCTCGCATGGCAATGCTGATCGACGAAGCCAAGCGCACTGCCGCAGTTCCTTCGAGAGAAGAAACATTCGTCTACCGGCGGATCGGTGCCGTGACCGAATCCGCCTGACCTGGCGAGAAAGCGCTTCTCACCCCCTCGGCAACACGCGTAGCGTCTGCTCGTCAAACAATGGCTCGTCCTGGCCGATGCGCACAAACAGCAAGGTGTGCCCCTCACCCGCCGGCACCTCGAAATACTGGATGCCGTCAGGCATTTCACCCCAGTCGCCGCAGGGCGGTTCGGGAACCTCGTCGGAGATGGCAAGCGCTTTCAGCTCTTTCGCATAGGCGGCGTCAGGGCTGAATGTGTAGCGGTTGACGCCGGCAGGCTCCGTGCCCTGCGTGTAAGGCGTCAGCACACAGCGGGCGCTGACGGCCTTGTCGGTCTTTTCCAGGAACAGGCGCTGCAAGGCAGCCTCTGCGGTTTCACCTGATATGATGTCGAACAGTTCGACGAGAGGATCGGCCGCGCCGCCGTCGCTGTATTTGATGGCGAGAGCGTTCCCAGCGAATTCGAAATGGATCTGGCGGAAGCCGAAGTCGCAGCGCTGCGCCCAGGCGGCCAGCCTGACATTTTTGTCAGACAACCTTTCCCAGACGCATTTATCGATGGGCGGGCGCGACGGCACCGGTTCGTCCGCCACGGCGGATATCGTCGCGGATGCAAGCAGGGCGCTGGCCCAGACGATCGATCGCATCCTATTCATCGCTGCATCCTGTCAAGGTAAAGGCATCCCATGCGGAGCCGTCTGGATTGGCATTGGCGAAGTCGGCTCCTTCGGTAAAGGCCACGCCGAAACCCGGCAAGAGCAGCCCTGTCGGCGCCGGTGTCGCTTCGCGCGAATTCAACTGCTCGGCGCCACCGCCGGTCAAGGCATAGACCTGGCCCTCCCATAGTCTGCACAGTCCGCTGCCGTCCTGCAGGCCCGCTTCGCGGTCGTCGTCGGTGCAGGTGTGGCGGATGGTGCCGAGCGGAAACGAATTCCTGCCGTTGGTCCAGGTGATGTCGGCCGGCAGGCTTGCGTCGGTGTTGGGCACACTCAGTGAAAACACCTGCGCCGTCAGCGCCGCCGGCTCGTTGGCGAGCGGCCGAAATTGCATGACGGCGCCCGAGCGCGGCTCGCGATAGGTGGCGTGGCTGAGAAGGCATTCTTTTGCGTCGGCGGCCTGCATGGGCCCGAGCAAACCGAGGACAACGATGGCCAGTGTGCGGGTGATCATTGGATGTCTCTGGGAAAGCGTTGCCCTGGGGCCGCACAGTCGCATCATCCGCGCGAAATCATAAGCGGAATCCGGAACGGCTGCGTTTGTCTGCTCCTGGACGAAAACTTATCCTGTGCCGACCCCGACAGTCTGTATGGTCAAGCGTAATGGCCGAAGGAGAAAGCCTGGTGATGCGGCGTTTGGCAATGGTGATGGCAATGTCTGCATTCGCGGGCGGCACGGCATCGGCTGCGGCGCCCTATGTAGGGGCATGGTCCAGCGACAGGCTGAACTGCAGTGCGGCCGCCGACGTCCAGCGCGAAACTGTGTTCACCGTGGATCAGGCGTCGCTTTCGCTTCCCGAGTTCGGCTGTGAGCACGCGACGTTTCGCAAAAGCCCGACCGGCTGGGTGGTGCATGCAAGCCAGTGCTACGGGTCGGACCCGTCGCTCGAGGAACCGTTCACGCGCGTCATCCATATCGTCAGGCATGGCGCCACGCTGCGGTTCACCTGGCCTGGCTTCGACAGCGGACCGCTCGTCCATTGCTGAAGGCGTCCGGCGCCTCAGAGCAGCCCGACCAGAAACGCGGCGCCGCCGAGAAAGCCAGCCGAATAGACCCACAGCAGCCAGAGCCCGCGCACCCGGCATTCGAGCACCGCCGAGCCGGGGTTGGCGGGGTCGTAGTGGACGTCGACCTTGCTGCCTTCGACATACTGCCGTGCCTGGCCGCCGACGAGGCCGGGCAGCGAAGCCGTCACTGTTCCGCCGAAGGTCACACGATCGGCGCTGTAGTGCTGGCCGTCGACGCCATAGGAGTAGACGATGCGGGATTTGAAGACCGTGCGCCAGCGTCGATAGCCTGAATGGCTTTTGAGCGCCTGCAGGCCCGAGGCGTCGATGCGGCCGGCGGTGACCGGCCATTTTGCCGCCTGCTCGGCCAACGATTTCTGGGCGAAGCCCATGCGCAGAATGAACAGGCCCATGAACAGCAGCAGCGCCCCGGCGCCGAGGTTCTGCGGCTTGGGCAGATGCGGGCCGATCGCCTCCAGCAGACCACCGACGGAAAACACCAGTATCAGCGCGCCGACCACCAGTCCGGCCGAAAGCTGGACCATGAACTTGAAGGCGCCGTCCGGCAGGGTGCGCTCGATCACGGCTTTGCTCGGATCCACGGGATTGTAGAACACGGTCACTTCCGCGCCGCGAGGAAACTGCGCAAGCGTCTCCTTGACTTCGAAATTCCCCAAATTCTCCTTCACACTGTAGCGCGAGCTTTGAAATTTCTTGCCGCCAACCTTGTATTCAAAGGTGATCGCCGGAAAATTGCGCATTTCGGTGGTGTCGGTGCTGTCCGAGCCAACGCCAGAGCGTCTCACTTCACGGGCTTCGACGCGCGACGAGATGATCTTTCCCGGTGTCGGCAGCCAGCGGCTGAGTGCCTTCACCTCTCGCCATTTTATGAAGGTGATGAACGACAGCGCGCCCGCGACCACGCAGGCAAAGCCGACAAGCATGATCTTGAGTTCCAACTCGTCTCCCCCCAGGAGTGCAGGAACCTGCACGTAGACAGCATGGCCGCGGCAATGTCTTCTATTTTCGCAAATCTAAAAAGGCTGAGCAGCGCAAACGGCAACAGCCCACTCCGCGTCATGCAGGCTTCACGGCCAGGAACGTGTTCCATTCTTCGCTATTGCGGCCGACGTTGAAATCGTCCCTGATAAGGACCAGCCCGGCGCCTTCGAGACGGGCCGCGAAGTCGTCCCTGCGCCAGTAGACCGTGTGATATTCGCCTGATGTCTCGCCGTCGCCATTGCGCATCGAGACGAGGAAGGCGCCGCCCGGCCGCAGCGACCCGGCGATCTTGGCAAGCACCTGGTCGGTCTGGCCGCGAGGCACGTGGATGAGGACGCATAGGGCCAGGACTGCGTCGTACGGGCCGCCGAGATCATCGGTGATGAGATCGAGCAACTCGGCATGCTTGCCACGCGCGGCCTGCAACTCGAGAAACCGCTTGGTCGCGTCAGTGCGCCGAACCTTGGCGCCCAAATTCTCCAGAAAGTCCGCATCGTATCCCGGTCCCGACCCGACTTCCAGAATCCGACCGCCTGTGCCCGCGATCGCCACAAGGCGCTTCAGCGACGCCTGCTCCCTCTCGTTGGGAACATGGCGCACGATGGCATCGTATTGTTCCGCATAATTCTCGTAAGCGCTGATCGTTTGACGGCCCTGTGCCAGAGCCTCCGATGACACACCCATCTTTTCCTCCCATGCGTCCATGTTGGTCAAAGAGCCTGACACTTTGCTCAGCGAATGCTGCCGAAGGAAGCGTGTCCATCGAGCAGTCCGATAATTCTCACCCGCAACATCTACAGTGCCTTGCTGGCAAAGGGTCAACTGATACAGCCATTCGAAGTCCTCGGCTCGGACGGCGACGGCTATTGGCTGGCGCACCTGGAAAGCCGCCGCAATACACCGAAGATCAAGGTGTTCCGAGACTGGTGCTGGGCCAGACCGCGGACATCAGGCAGAGCGAAGTGCGCCGGGACTGACGACCGTCTCAGTTGGCGTCGGCTACCGTCTGCCGGCCGCCGGCCCAGGCGCGCCATTGCCGTTCGTCGCCATGGAAGACATTGAGGTCTATGCGGCCGGTGACGCCGTGCGACAGGCCAGAGCCGGAATACTGCCAGAACAGCCATTTGCGGCCGGGATAGACCTTTGACGGATGCTGGGCCACGGCACGCAGCCAGAACGGATAGTCGAGGAATTCGCCCCTGAGATTGTCGCGGTAGAAATCGGGCGCGGTATAGATGATGGGCCGCTGGCCGTAATGGCGCTCCAGCCTGTCCATGAACACCTGCATCTTTTCCAGCACCTTTTCGCGCGACGGCCGCCGCTTGCAGCTGGACTCGCCATTCCACTCGACGTCGATCACCGGCGGCAGCGCGCCTTCGACCCTGGGCACGTTGCGGATGAACCAGTCCGCCTGCTCGCCCGCCGTGCGGCACCAGTAGAAGAAATGGTAGGCGCCGCGCTTCAAGCCGGCGGCGTCGGCGTTGCGCCAGTTTTTCATGAACATCGGATCGAGGTGGTCGCCACCGTCGGTCGCCTTGATGTAGGCGAAGTTGGCGCCCTGGGCGCGCAATTTGTCCCAGTTGACGTTGCCTTGCCAACGCGAGACATCGACGCCGTGCACTGCAAGGCGGCGAGGCGAAGCCTTGCCGAAATTGATCGGCTTGGCGTCGCGAAAACCGTAACGGGTGAGCGGCCCGGCAAGCATGGCCGGTGCCGCGCGGGTCAACAGCTTAGGCGGCGACACCAAGGCTGCCGGCTCGACCGGCAGCCCGCCGACATCAGGCACTTGGGGGTCAGGTACGTCGGGCGCGGCAAACACCCCCGTCTCTTCCTCCTCCGCCAAGCCGAACGGGCGCGTTTTTTCCCCCGGACCGTTGTCAGACATGGGACCCAATCCGGCCCTTGCCGCCCTGTTACCCCTTGCCGCCGGAGCAGCGGCGATCGGTGCCGGCGGCCGGATCACGGAACTGGTGGTCTCGTTGGACGGTTTCTGCAAATCCAGCGCATCGACGCCGGCCGTCGACGAGCAGCCGGCAAGGCATAGCGATGCTATCAAAAAACTGACGACGCCCGGAATCCGCATCTGGACCTGTACTCAAAACACAACAGACCGAGGGCAAAACGACAGCCGACGGACAAACCGGATCAGTTATGAATGAGAAATTACCAATAAAGTTTGAATCAATCTTTTTTCGCCCATACCGCCGTGCGGGTAAGCGCGATGGAAACCGGCTAGGATTTTCTGAAAACGCCGATCATCGGGCCGAGATTCCAGTAGTCGTCTTTGCGGCCGATGGCAGGCGCAAACAAGCTTGATATCGTGCCGTCGAGGAACAGCGCGTTGTCGCAGCCGAGCGCGTCGCGGAAAAGCCGGGCGAAGGCATGGAAGGTCACCGTGCCGTTCGAAATCGCAAAGACCGCGACGCCGTCCTTTCGCACCCCGACACCGTCGCGGGTTTTCCGCGAAGTGCCGTCAGCCTGGAATTTCGGATGCAGCTTGCCGTCGATCACCAGCATCGGCCCCGATTGCGTCGCATAGTCGACGGTCGGGCGCCTTTTCACGAAATCCCGAGTGGCACGAACCGCGGCCTTACCGTCGCGCATGTAGAAGATGCCGTTCGGCTGCAGGGAAAAATTGCCGCTTCCCGTTCCCGTTTTCGCCGAGGCCATCTCCTGGCCACGCTCGACATAGAGACCGACCGGCGCGAGGTTCGGGTGATACATGCCGGCATTGATGCCGAACAACATCGTGCGCCCGATCGCCTGTTGCGCGGCATGCAGATTGTGCAGCGACTGAAACGGCTTGCCCGCCGCATCCTTCCAGAACAGCTCGACCTGATATCGTTTCGGATCGACCTCGCAAACGAGATAGCTGGTCGCCTCGAAGGTGAAGTCCCGGCAGGGCGGCAGTGAAGCGGCCCACTGGCCAAATCCCATGCCAAATGCCGCCACCGACGGCAGTGCGCCCTTGGCCAACGCCAGCAGCAACGGCAGTGATTGCAGGAGGGTCAAAAAATCCATGTGCGTACCGGAATCGAAGTTGAGGTCTGGTACGGATATAGCCCGTTTCAAGCGATACTGTGGACTGCCTTAGACGAGCCATCCCATTGCCACGCCCAGCAGCAGAACGACACCGAGCAGGCCGCGATAGATGACGAACGGCCAGGCCGAGAAACGCTCCAGCACGTGCATCAGCCCCCATATGGCGAAGAAGGCGGAAATCGAGGCGACGACCAGCCCGACGGCAAGGACCGACCAGCCATGGGCGTCGAGATGGACCTTATGCAGTTCCCAGAGTTCCTTGAGGCCGGCGAGTGCAATCGCCGGCAACCCGAGCAGGAACGAGAAGCGCGCCGCCTCGGCCCGCTTGAAGCCGAGCCCCAGTGCCGCCGTCAGGGTCGAGCCCGAGCGCGAGACGCCGGGGACAAGCGCGCCGATCTGGGCGATACCGACGAGCAGCGCATCGGTCAGCGACGCATCGCCCATGTTGCGCCGGTGACGGGCAAAGATCTCGGCCAGCGCCAGCAGGATCGCCATTGCGATGCAGGCCCAGCCGATCACCGTCAGGCTGCGTAGCGGCGAATTGCAGGCATTGAGCAGGCCCGACAGGGCAACGCCGGCAATGACGATGGGGATCGTCGCCAGCACGATCCAGAGCGCCACCTTGAAATGCCGGTCGGCGAAATCGCGTCGCGCCAGTGCGTCGAGCGACCCAAACAGGATGTCCCTGACGTCGCTCCAGAAATAGCTGACCACCGCGGCAAGGGCCGCGAGCTGCATGGCGGCGGAGAAGGCCGAGCCAGGATCCTGCCAGCCGAGCACGGCCGGCACGATGCGCATATGGGCGGTCGAGGAAATTGGCAGCAGTTCGGTGATGCCTTGCACCACGCCGAGGAACGCCACCTTGGCGAACCCCAGGCCGACGAAGCCCGTATCCAGGCCTTGTGTGCAGATATCGGCCAAAATCGAATTCCGTGCATGAGAGATCGGAGTTGCGTGGACCGACCATCGGTCAATCCCGGGCAAGCCTTATCGTCATGGGCCGGATAATCAATTTACGGATTTGTAAGCTGGCGCGCCGAGGTGCACGCCGTTCGAAACCGGCCCACCTTGGGGCCGGCTTGAGGACACAGGGAAAATCGCAAAGCGACTACGGGCAGAGCCAGAGTTTCTGGCATGTCCTGGCGATCACATGCGCCGGCGGCACTTCGGGCTCATCCGTCGAAGGCCTGCGAGCCCGTTCGAGCAGCATGCGCACCTGTTCGGGACGCACACGATCGCGCTCCATCACAAGCAGGACCATCGGATCGCTCAAAAGCTCGTCCAGGGTGCTGATGCTGTCGTTCATCCGTCGTCTCCTCGAATGCCGTACCCGCGACCCTTAAATAGGACGACAAAGATGGCTCGCCAATGACGCTTTGCCGGCTATCTCGTGTTGATTTGGATTAAATTTTGGCCATGCTTGCGCTCTTCCCCCCGCCCTTGGCGCTGCGTGTCGATCCACTTTCTTCCACAACAAGGGGAGAAGGGAAAAATTAGCCTGGCGGAGGGGCGCCTTCGTATTTCGGCAGGCCGTCATCAAGCACCAGCCAGGGCTGCTTCGAGGCCGTGAAAATATGCATTTGCGGCTTGAAAACCGTGGGATCGTCGAGCGAACCGGTGGTGATGCCGATGATACCAGCGGAATCGCGCCGGGAAAACATCGTCGTGCCGCAGCTCGGGCAAAAGCCGCGCTTGAGATCCGGCGAAGAGTTTATAGTCGCCAGCGGCCCGTCGATCATCACGTCGTCGATGCGAAACAGGACGCGTGCGTTGAAGGCGGCGCCGATCGCCTTCTGGCAAACCCGGCAGTGGCAGACGCGTTCGTTGATGGGGGCCGCGTCCGCGCGGTAGCGCACCGCCTTGCACAGGCATCCGCCCTCATATCTTGCCATTGTCTGGATCCGCTGGTGGGAGAGAATAGGCGCGCAGGGTATCGGCGGGGCCGATTGGGTCAATTGAAAAGCTTTGATGCAACGTCATCGCTTATGCTGATGCGAGTGGGGTGAGCCATGACGCCGAAAGCCGTCATGGCCTCCACGGAGTGCCGGCTCCCCGCCAACAGCCGGCGGGCTTTGGCATTCACTCCGTTTCGCCGACGACCTCGTCCCAGGTCTTGACCTTGGTCTGGCCGTTGAGGAACGGCAGCGCCGCGGCCGTCAGCTCCGGCGCGAAGAAGGTATCGTAGTGGGTGCGGTTGGGCAGGATCGCCAGGCGGTTCTGCGACAGGTTCTCGCGCATCCAGCCGGCGTCCTTCAGCCCGCCGCCGAGCATCTGATAGAACTTGATCTCGTGTTCGGGCTTGTACATATCGCTGTCGCCATAGACCAGCATGACAGGCATCTTCAGCTTGGCGACGTCGGCCGAGTAGTCGCGGTTCTGACGCATGAAGCCGCCCAGCGCATCGAGGAGCTTCGGGAACTCCTCCGGATGCGGCGCCACCGCGACGTAGGATTTGTACATCGGCGTGTCCTTCATGAACTCAGCCGCGGCCGCGCTCACCTGTGCCTGCTGCGGACGCATCTCGTCATAGAAGCCGTCCGTGGCGTAGCCGGTCGATACCAGGACGAGGCGGCGCACCGCTTCGGGATGCTGGACGGCCATGCGGAAGGCGACGCCGCCGCCCAGCGAATAGCCCATGACATCGACCTTGTCATAGCCGAGCGCCTTGACGATGGCGGCCATGTCGTCGCCCATCGCCTCCACGGTGAATGGTCGGTCACCCAGCGCGGTGCGGCCGTGACCCTGCAGGTCGACGCCAACGACGGTGCGGTTTTCGGCAAGTTTCGGCAGGATCGGCGCGAACATATCCGTGGTGCCAAGGCCGCCATGCAGCAGAAGCAGGGGCTCGCCCTTGCCATAGATTGCATAATAATAATTCAGGCCGTCGATCGGCAGCAGGCCGGACTTTTCCGGCTTCGGCGGTGCGTTCGTTTCAGTCGTCATGGCAGGTTTTGTCTCCTCTGCATTGGTGGTGCCCGGGCAGGCAAGCAGTGCTGCGGCCGAAGCAAAAATTGCGAAAAACAGGGTTTTGAACATATCGATCTCCTCACCTGTCGATATCAAAGCGTCATGCGGATCAAAGCGTTTTGGCGAGTTCTTCGAGCTGATCGGCGCACTGTCCCCAACCCTCATGGAACCCCATCTTCTCATGCTGTTCGCGGTCGGCGACGCTCCAGTGCCTGACCCGAGCGATGTAGCGGGTCTTGCCGTTGCCCTCGTCCTCGAAGGTCAGCGCGACGGTCATGAACGGCTTTTCCGAAGGCTGCCAAGCCTCTGTGTAGGCGTCGGTGAAGACGATCTTCCTGCCGGGAACAACTTCGAGGAAGACACCTGGGTTGGGGAACTCGTTGCCGTCCGGGCCAGCCATGACGACAAGGCTCGAGCCGCCGGCGCGCACATCCATCTCGGCGCGCGGCGTCGTCCACGGCTTTGGCGAGAACCATTGCGTGATCAGTTTCGGATCGGTCCAGCAGCGATAGACGTTTTCGCGCGGCGCATCGATGATGCGGGCGAGAACCAGTTCACGGTCGTTGGTGGGGGCGATGTCGAGCTTGGTGGTCATGATGGCATCCTGCGTTTGATCTGGCTTCCGTCCCAAGGACGAGCCGATGAGCCGCAAACCGACACCGGCCGCAAAAAATGTCGACACCGTAGATTGGCCCTAGGCGTCATCAACCTTCCTCATCCACGGCGAAGCAGGAGCGCAGCGATGCGGCGCAGACCCATGGATGGCGAAGCGATGGGCGCGTTTCCGCCAAACGCCGAGGCATTCGGCTTGTCAAAGCAGCATATCTGATCGAGAAACTGGATGTTCTGTCGACGTGTCAGTGGCGCTTGGCTTGCACCAGATAGGCCTCGATCTCGGTCTCGCCGAGCCACTTTGCCGCTTCCAGCCGGTGCAGGCCTTCGACAAGGATGTGGCGCTTGCCGTCATGGCGGACCTGGATCGGCGTCTTCATGCCGTTTTCCAGGATGTCCTCGGCCAGATGGCGGACGGTCTCCGGATGCAGCGTCTTCTTGCGCGCTGTCGGCACGTAGATCTCGTCGACCTTGACCTTTTGCACTCTGAGCATGCCGACCCCCGTGGCGGAAACGCCGCCTCCCCTGAGATAGTCCGTTTGATGGAGCCGGCCAAGGGCGCGGCTAACGAATACCAAGCCCGAACGCCATTCTCGGTTCGAAGATGCCAGGGACAGCAGACCGTTTGCCTGTCGTCGCGCGTTTCGATATTGCGTCTGCGTGATCGTCGAGGGCCACGGAGCAAATCCCCATGAGCAAATCTCTCGTCACCTTTGTCGGCGTCGCTCATCCCTGGATGTGCGACGTGATGGGGCACGTGAATGTGCGTCACTACGCGGCGATGTTCGACGATGCCAGCTTCCAGCTTCTCGGCCATATCGCCGGACAGGACGATAACCAGGCATCGCAAATCGGATGGGCCGATGTGCGCACCGAAATCGACTATCGCCATGAAACAAAAGCCGGTGCGCTCATCACCATCCGCTCGCATGTCGTGAAGATCGGCCGCACCTCCATCACCTTCGAACAGGTGATGTCGGGCTCGCTCGACGGCATCGTCCGGGCATCGAGCCGGACGACCAGCGTGCGCTTCGACCTCGCCGCGCGCACCTCGGTGGCGCTGGACGAGCCGATGCGAAACCGCGCAGCCGCCTTGCTGATCGAATAGGCCTGTCTCGGCCGATCAGCCTTGGTAGATGCGGTCGTCGAGCGGTGTCTCGGCGATCAACGTCTGCAGCCCCGACAGCAGCGCCTTCTCGGCGCGGTTCATCGCCTTGTCGGGATTGACCAGCAGGAAGATGTCAATCGCCGGCGGCGCGTCGTAGGGCGGCAGCCGCCACAGCGTTCCGTCCGCCACATCGCGCCGCGCGACGTGCAGCGGCAGCGGGCCGATGCCGAGCCCGGCAACGATCATGCGCCGCACTTCTTCCAGGCTGGAGGACACGCCGACGACATCGGCGTTCAGCCGGGCTTCGCTGCGTAGCAGCGCGACCGGCCGCAACGCGTCCGAAATATGGTCGGTCTGGAACGATACCGAAGGTTGATCGCGCAGATCGGCCAGCGTCAATCCGGCTCGCCCGTAGAGCCTGTGCTGCGGACCGCAGAAGAAGCCGAAGAACTCGCGGTAGACCATCGCATATTCCAGCGCCGGATCGCGCTGGCTGACCAGGCAGATGCCGAAGGAGGCACGCCGCTCCCTGACCTGCTTGGCGACTTCGGTGCTTGCCGCGACCGAAATGGTGATGCTGGCGCGCGGGTAGTTGCGGTGGAATTCCGCCAGCGCCTGATCGAACAATGGCGAGACGACATGGCTCGCCGTCGCGATCATCACGTGACCGGTGACGTCGTCGCTGATGCCGCGCATCAACAGCGGCAACTGCGATATGGTGCCGAACACCTCGACGCTCTGCTCGTAGAGAAGCCTCCCGACCTCGGTTAATTCGAAGCGTGTTGCATCGCGCTCGACCAGCCGTCGGCCGACCCGGTCTTCCAGCCGCCGCAGCGCATTGCTGACGCTGGGCTGCTTGAGGTTCAGCCGCTCGGCAGCGCGCGTGATACTTTTCACTTCCGCGATGACGACGAACGTCCGCAGAAGGTTCCAGTCCAGATCCCAAACCAGCCGTTCGGGGCGCGGCAAAGCCATTCCTGATATCTATGCTCCCTATTCCCATTATCTATTTGCGCAATGATACCGCAAAGGCAATCATTGATGACAGGAAAGCGTCTGCACGCCTCCCAAGAACAAACCTTGTGCGCCATCCAGAGGACAGGAAGTCAGATGAACAGAGCATTTTCCGGCATCGCCATTGCGGCCCTGCTGCTTGCGTCGACCTTCACGGCCGTTTCGGCCAGGGCCGACGACCTCGAGAAGATCAAGGCGGCGGGCGAGCTGAAGATTTCCATGAGCGGTCAATATCCGCCCTTCAACTTCGTCAACGACCAGAACGAAGTCGTCGGCTTCGATGCCGATATCGGCAAGGCCATCGCCGAGCGCATCGGCGTCAAGGGCACCGTCATCACCACTGCCTGGGACGGCATCATCGCCGGGCTGCTCGCCAACAAATACGACGCTGTCGTCGGCTCGATGACGATCACACCCGAGCGCGAAAAAGTGGTCGATTTCGTCGGACCTTACTACCATGCCGGCCGCGCGGTCTTCGTCAACGAGGCGTCCAAGGTGCAGAGCCTCGACGACCTCAAGGGCAAGACCATCGGCGTGACGCTGGGCGAAACGCACGAGAAATGGGCGCGCGAAAAGGGTGGCTGGGACATCCGCACCTACAAGGGCCTGCCGGAATTGCTGCTGGAGCTGAGGGCCGGCCGCGTCGATGCCATCGTCGTCGACAACATTCCGGTCAAGATTGCCGTCAAGGAGACGGGCGAAAAGGTCCGCCAGCTCAACACGCCCGATATCGAAGGCGGCGCTGTGGCCATAGGCATCGCCATCCGCAAGGACAATCCGGAGTTGAAGGCTGCCATGCAGAAGGCTCTGGACGACATGCTGGCCGACGGCAGCTACGAAAAGATCTCGACGAAATGGGTCGGCAGTGACATCCGTTGATCCCTCCCGGCTTCAGGCGGCTAAAGCCGTCTGAGGCCGGGCCTCACTCCTGCTGGGCCGTTTCATGGACTTATCCTTGATGCAGCGTGTCTTCCCGTTCTTCGTGGAAGCCGCTTTGGTGACGATCGAGATCACGGTGCTGGCTCTTATCCTGGGTCTGGCGGCTGCTTCATTGGCCGCGGCCGCCAAGATGTCGAGGTCGGCAATCCTGCGGACCATCGGCACGCTCTATGTCAGCCTGTTTCGCGGTACGCCGTGCCTGATCCAGCTCTTCGTGCTCTATTTCGGCGGCCCGCAGATCGGCATCAATCTGGAGCCGTTCACCGCCGGCGTCATCGGCCTTGGCCTCAACATTGGCGCCTATATGGCGGAATCGATCCGTGGCGCTCTTGTGGCGGTCGATCGGGGCCAGACCGAGGCTGCCCGCACGATCGGCTTCAGCCGTTTCCAGACCTTGCGAAAGGTCGTGCTGCCGCAGGCCGCACGGCTGATGATCCGCCCGCTCGGGGTCAATACGGTCGCTTTGCTGAAGGGGTCCGCACTGGTGTCGACCATTTCGGTGGTCGAACTGACCTACACCGCCCAGCGCTTCATCGGCTCTACCTACAAGCCGTTCGAGATATTCGGCGTTGCAGCCCTGCTCTACATGATCATGGTCTACGCGGTGGCGCGGGTAGTCGACCTGCTCGACAAACGCTTTGCCATCGTCTGACCGGAGAGCACGATGCAAGGTTTGGATTTCACCGTCGTCGCGCCGTACTGGGATCTTCTGCTGATCGGCGCCTGGTGGACCGCGGTGCTGACCGTTTCGGCGGGCGCGCTCAGCTTCGTCGGCGGCATTCTGTTCGCGGTCATCGTGCTCTACGCTCCGAACATCGTCGCCTATCCCGTGCGCGCCTTTATGTGGGTGTTCATGGGCACGCCGCTGCTGTTGCAACTGTTCCTGATCTATTTCGGCCTGGTGCAGATCGGCATCGACATCCCTGCCCTTGCCGCCGGCATTGTCGGACTTGGCCTGCATTTTGCAGTCTACAACGCCGACATCATCCGCGCCGGCATCGTGGCCGTCGATGTCGGCCAGACGGAGGGCGCGCGCAGCATCGGCTTTGGCAAATGGCAGACGCTGCGCCATGTCGTGATCCCGCAAGCCATCCGCAACACCGCGCCGCCGATCGGCGGCAATCTGATCGCGCTGTTGAAGGAATCCTCGATCGTTTCGGTCATCGGCATCGCCGAGTTGGTCCATTCGGCCCAATTGGCGATCAGCGAAACGTTCCGCCCGTTCGAGTTCTACATCACGGCAGCGGCGCTCTACTACATTCTCAACCTTGTGCTCGAGGCGGCCTTGCGCCTGTTCGAAAGACATGTGGAGGCTTCCCGATGAGCACGCAGCGGCCAATGGTCGAGGTTCGCGGCGCGCGCAAATCGTTCGGCGCCGTCGAGGTCCTGAGGGGTATCGATCTGTCGGTCGACCGCGGGCAGATCGTCGCGATCATCGGTCCGAGCGGCTCCGGCAAGAGCACGCTGCTGCGCTCCATCAACCATCTGGAATCCCTGAACAGCGGAGAAGTCTGGCTCGATGGCGTGCAAGTCAACCAGCCCTTGCACGGCCAGGCTTTCGAGCGGCACATCAACAAGGTGCGCCAGCAGATGGGTATGGTGTTTCAGCACTTCAATCTGTTCCCGCATCTGACCGTGTTCGAGAACATTTCCATGGGACCGATCATCCTCAAAGGCATGGCCAAGAGCGATGCGCATGCGCTGGCGCATAGCCTCTTGTCCAAGGTCGGGCTCGCCGACAAGATCGACGCCTATCCCTCGCGACTTTCGGGCGGCCAGAAGCAGCGTGTGGCGATTGCCCGTGCGCTGGCGATGCAGCCCAAGGTGATGCTGTTTGACGAAGCCACCTCGGCGCTCGACCCGGAGCTGGTCGACGAGGTCAACGCGGTGATGAAACAGCTTGCCGCCGAACACATGACCATGCTCATCGTAACGCATGAGATGCGCTTTGCCGGCGAAGTGGCCGACAGGGTGCTGTTCATGGATGGCGGCGTTGTCGTCGAGGAAGGCCCGCCTGCCGACATGTTCCGCGCGCCGCAGAGGGAACGCACGCGCAGCTTCCTCAAGAAATATCTTTCCGCCTGAGTATGACCATGACCAGACCAAACACGGAATTCCCCGATTTCGGACTGACGCCGGAGCAGCGCCGGCACGCGGTGCGAGGCCACTATTACGAATGGCCTGGCATGGATGGCGAGCGCGGCGAGATCTGGTGCTACAGCGACCGATTTTCCTATCGCGCCGGCGAAACGGTGGCGTTGCATGTCAGTTCGACAGCTCCGACGTTCGGCATGACAATCACCCGGGATGGCGGCAGCGAAACCAAAGTGTTCGAGAAATCGGGCATCGCGGCGCGCTGGCAAGAAAGTCCGGACCAATGTTCGGCTGAAGGCTGCGGTTGGGAAGCCTCGTTCGAATTCCGTGTCGGCAACGATTGGTCGTCCGGAGCCTATCGGGTGACGCTGACCGCCGACGGCCGCGACGGCAAGCCGATCCAATCCCACCATCTGTTCATCGTGGCGCCCCTGCCCGGCAAGATGCCCGGCCGTGTGCTGCAGGTGGCGGCGACCGGAACATGGCTGGCCTACAACACCTGGGGCGGTTCCAACCACTACCAGGGCATTACCGGGCCGGACCGCAACCAGTATTCGCCCATCGTGTCGACGCAGCGTCCCTGGTGCCGCGGCTTCGTCGTGCTGCCGAAGGATGCGCCGCGCGTGCCGCTGGAAGTCGCAGTGCCGCCCAAGACCGTGCCGCGCTATCCGCATATGGAGTGGGCGCTCGCCACCGGCCATTCGAAGAAATACGCTTCGTCCGGCTGGGCCAGTTATGACAGCCACTTCTTCCGCTTCACTGAGCGGGCCGGCTATCAAGTCGATCTCGCCAGCCAGCACGATCTGCATCTCTCACCTGAGATACTCGACGGCTACGACTGCGCCGTCTTCGTCGGCCATGACGAATACTGGACCTGGGAGATGCGCGATGCCGTCGACGGATATGTCGAGCGCGGCGGCCATGCGGCGCGCTTTGCCGGCAATTTCATGTGGCAGACACGGCTCGAGGACGAGGGCCGCCGGCAGGTCTGTTACAAATATCGCTCGCGTGCCGAAGACCCGGCCTATCTTCCAGGCGGTGACGTCACCCGCGCCACCAATTCCTGGGAAGCACCGGAAATCGGCCGGCCGGGTTCGGCGACCTTCGGGCTCAATGCGACCCGCGGCCTCTATGCCGGCTGGGGCGGATGCGCACCACGCGGCGTGCGTGGCTTTCCGGTCTACCGGCCCGAGCACTGGGCCTTTGCCGGCACTGGCATCTACTATGGCGACCTGCTGGGCGCCGACAGCCATGTGTATGGCTACGAGGTCGACGGGCTCGAGTTCGAGATACGCGGCGGCCTGCCCTACCCCACGCCCGATAGCGGCGCGCCTGATGGCCTGCAGGTTCTCGCAGTCGGCATGGCATCCCAGGTCGAGGAAAGCGCCGATATCCCGATCGAGGACCAGTTCCTCACCGACGAGGATGGCCGCTTCACCGCCGAAACGCTGTTCGGCGAGGCGAGCGACGCCAATCTGGAAAAGGTCAAACGCGGTAACGGCATGATCGTCAATTTCCCACGTGGCAAGGGCGAGGTGTTCCACGCCGGAAGCTGCGAATGGGTCGCCGGCCTGCTAAGACAAGACCCGATGGTCGAGCGCGTCACAAAAAATGTCCTCGATCGTTATCTCGGAAAGCCCTGACATGTCGAAAGTCCAGACCTCCACGCAAGACACTGACGCCCGGCGAGAGTCGCATCTGTTCTATCTGTCCAGCCTGCGCCGGCCGCTGATCGACCGCGCCGAGGGCATCTATATGTGGACGCAGGACGGCCGCCGCTTCATCGACGGCTCGAGCGGCCCGATGGTCGCCAATATCGGCCATTCCAACCGCAACGTGCTGGATGCCATGAAGCGGCAGATGGACCGCGCCACCTTTGCCTACCGGTTGCATTTCGAAAACGAACCGGCGGAGGAGCTGGCGCGGGAACTCGCCGGCAAGCTGCCGGAAGGCATGGACCGCATCTTCTTCGTCTCGGGCGGCTCGGAAGCGGCGGAATCCTGCATCAAGCTGGCGCGGCAATGGGCGGTCGCCACCGGCCAGGCCAGCCGCTGGAAGGTGATCACGCGCTTCCCCTCCTATCATGGCGGCACGCTGGGTTCGCTCTCGATCACCGGCGACGATGCGCTGGCCGAAACGTTCGAGCCGATGATGCGGGTGATGCCGACCGTGCCGGCGCCGAATGCCTGGCGCGACCGCGACAATCTTTCGATGGAACAGCGCGGCATCCGCTATGCCGACATGCTGGAGGAGAAGATCCTGGCCGAAGGCCCCGAGAGCGTGGTGGCCTTCATCATGGAGCCGATCGGGGGTGCGGCGACCGCGGCGCTGGTAGCGCCCGACAGCTACTATGCGCGCATCCGCGAGATCTGCGACCGCTACGGCATCCTGCTCATCCATGACGAAGTGATGAGCGGTGCCGGCCGCACCGGCAAATTCCTCGGCGGCGACCACTGGAACTGCAAGCCCGACATCGTCGCGCTGTCCAAGGGACTGGGTTCGGGCTATGCGCCGCTTGGCGCGCTCGCCGCATCGATGCGGCTGGTGCAACCGCTGCTCGACTCGGGTGGCTTCCAGCACGGCCATACCTATGCCGGCAACCCGCTGGCCTGCGCCGCCGGCCTTGCCGTGCTCGGTGAAATGGACCGGCTCGACCTGATCGCCAATGCGACTGCCATGGGTGACGCGCTGATGGACGGGCTGAAGGGGCTGGCGAAGCGGTTTCCGTTCATCGCCGACGTGCGCGGCAAGGGCCTGCTGACCGGCGCCCAGATGGTTGCCGATCCCGAGACGCTCCGGCCGATCGACCAGAACAAGAAAGCCACGCAGCGGCTGCTCGACCTCGCCTATGAGCGCGGGCTGATCATCTATGGTCGCAGGGTCAAGGGCGGCATCGATGGCGACAATTTCATGGTTGCGCCGCCGATGATCGTTACCAGGGAGCAGGTCGGCGAGATCGTCTCCATCATCGGCGACTCGCTGGACGTTCTCGCCTCCGAGCTCGACCTGCCGGTCGAAGGGTAAACGCATGGCCTCGCGAAAAGTCATCATCACCTGCGCCGTCACCGGCTCGGTGCACACGCCGTCAATGTCGCCCTATCTGCCGGTGACGCCGGACCAGATCGCCACTGAGGCGGTCGCCGCGGCAGAAGCCGGCGCTTCGATCCTGCATCTGCACGCCCGTGACCCCAGAGATGGCCGCCCGACCGCCGATCCGGACGTCTACATGCAGTTCCTGCCGCGCATCAAACAGGCGACCGATGCGGTGATCAACATCACCACCGGCGGCTCATCGCTGATGACGCTGGACCAGCGGCTAGCAGCCCCTTTGCGTGCCGAGCCCGAAATGTGCTCGCTCAACATGGGGTCGATGAATTTCGCGCTGTTTCCGATGCTCGACAAGCCACGGGAATGGCAGCACGAGTGGGAACCCAAGCTGCTCGAAGCGACGCGCGACACCATCTTCAAGAACACCTTTGCCGACATGGAGGGGGTGCTTGAGAGGCTGGGCAAGGGGTGCGGCACGCGCTTCGAATTCGAATGCTACGATGTCGGCCATCTCTATTCGCTGGCGCATTTCCGCGACCGGGGGCTGGTGTCGGGGCCATTGTTCATCCAGTTCGTGCTGGGCATATTGGGCGGCATCGGCGCCGACCCGGACAATCTCGTCCACATGAAGCGGATCGCCGACAAATTGTTCGGCGACAGCTACCAGTTCTCGGTGCTGGCCGCCGGCCGCCAGCAGATGCCGCTGATCTCGATCGCCGCGGCCATGGGCGGCAATGTCCGTGTCGGGCTGGAAGACAGCCTCTACGATGGCCGACAGCTGGCGAAATCCAATGCCGATCAGGTGCGTCGCATCCGTGGCATTCTCGAAGGGCTGTCGCTGGAGGTTGCAACGCCAACCGAAGCGCGCGACATGCTGGCCCTCAAGGGCGGCGACCGGGTGGCGTTTTGAGACACGACCGTGATGAATCCAACAGCCAATGACGTGCTGATACGCCCCGGACGGATCGAAGACGTCGAAACCATCCACGCCGCGATCCTGAAACTCGGCACGCACATCGGTGCGCCCGAGGAGATCATTTCGACAGCAGATGATCTGCGCACTTACGGCTTTGGCGAAAAGCCCGCCTTCTCCACCCTGATCGCCGAGGTCGGCGGCGAATTTGCCGGCCTGTGCCTGCATTTTCCGATCTTTTCGACCTGGATGGGACGGCCCGGCGTCTATGTGCAGGACCTCTATGTCGAGGACCGCTTTCGCGGCCGCAAGATCGGCGAACGGCTGCTGCGGCACGTTGCGGCACAGTGCCGGCAGGAAGGCGGCGTCTATCTCAGGCTATCCGTCGACACCGACAATGAAAGTGCCAAGGCTTTCTACGAGAGGCTGGGCATCGCCTGGTCGAGCTACGAACAGACCCAGAAAATCATCGGCGAGGCGTTCTTTGCCTTCGCCGACGCACCGGAAAACGGGGAGCAGGAATGAAAGCCTTCTATGCCGAGGAACAGAAGCGCCACGACCCCAAGGCCTTCCTTTCGAGCGGCGCAGCACAACCCAATCCGGAAAAGCCGGAGCGCGTCGAGAGATTGTTAGCCGGCGCATTATCGGCGGGTTGCACGATCGAGCGGCCTCGCAATCATGGGCTCGGCCCGGTCGCGGCGGTGCACACGCCGGAATATCTGGATTTCCTCGAGCATATCTACACGCGCTGGCAGCGCATCGAAGGCGCATCGGCTGAAGTGATTCCCAACATCCATCCGATTGCGCGCAATGGTTCCTATCCTGCCTCGGCGGTCGGCCAGGCCGGCTATCACATGGCCGACACGGCTTGCCCGATCTCGGGCGAAACATGGCAGAGCGCGCTGTGGAGCGCCTGGAGCGCGGTCGATGCGGCCGAGACTGTAATGTCAGGCGCCCCGACCGCCTATGCGCTGTGCCGCCCGCCCGGCCACCATGCGTTTGCCGATGTCGCCGGCGGCTTCTGCTTCATCAACAACTCCGCGGTCGCAGCTCAGGTTCTGCGCAAACAGGCTTCGCGTGTGGCGATCCTCGATGTCGACCTCCATCACGGCAACGGCACGCAGGGCATCTTCTATGCACGGCCGGATGTGCTGACCGTCTCGGTGCATGCCGATCCCGTGCGCTTCTATCCGTTCTTCTGGGGCCATGCCGACGAGCGCGGCGAAGGGCCGGGCCTCGGCTATAATTTCAACCTGCCTTTGCCGCGCAAATCCGCCGACGCGGCGTTTCTCGAAGCGCTCGATGTGGCGTTCCAGCGCATCCGTGCCTTTTCGCCGGACGCGCTGGTCGTGGCGCTCGGCCTCGACGCGTTCGAGGGCGATCCGTTCGGCGGACTTTCGGTGACGACGCCTGGCTTCTCGCGCATCGGCGAGGCCATCGCAAAGCTCGGCCTGCCGACGGTCATCGTCCAGGAGGGCGGCTACCTCTGCGACGAACTCGGCGACAATCTCACTGCGTTCCTCACCGGCTTCGGCGGCAAGACGCGGTGAATGCCAGCGTCAGGAGCGTTGCTGCCTGAGCATGGCGATGACCCGATGCACGCTCTCCAGCGTCTCGTCGATTTCGGCTGTCGTGTTGTAGTGGGCAATGCCGATGCGCACGACGCCATGCTCGGCCGGAATGCCGAGCTGGTGGACGATCTCCCAGGCGTAATTGTGCCCCGACCACAGGAAGATGTTCTCGGCGTTCATCTGCCGAACGATCGTTTCCGGCACAATGCCGTCGACGGTGAAGGAAACCGTCGGCACACGCTCGCCAAGCCGCTTCGGATCGGTGATGCCATGGATCGTCAGACCTGAGATGTCGGAGAGGCCGTCGATCAGCTGTTGCGCCAGCGGGTTTTCATAGGCGATCGAGACTTCGAACGCTCTGGCAATCTTCGGCCTTCTTGAACCGCCCTCGCCCGCTGCCGCGCCAAGGTCGGCAAAGTAATCGACCGCGGCGGTGAGACCGGCCATCAGCTCGATCTGCGGTGTGCCGAGTTCGAACCGCTCCGGCAGACCATTGGACGAGCAGCGGCATTTGTAGGGTTTCAGGCCGTCGATGACGTCACGCCGACCCCACAAAATGCCCATATGCGGACCGAAGAATTTGTAGGCCGAGCAGATCAGGAAATCGCAACCGAGCTCCTGCACGTCGATCAGGCCGTGAGGCGCGAATTGGACGGCATCGACATAGACAAGCGAGCCGGCATTCCTGGCTATCGCAGTCAGCGCCTTCACCCGGTTGATCGAGCCGGTCAAATTGCTGGCGTAGTTCAACGCGACGAGCCGTGTCTTGTCTGAAAGCAGAGCAGCCAGCGTCGCCTCTTCGACCTGCCAGCTCTTTTCATCGAAAGGTAGCCAGCGTACGACGAGGCCGAGGTCCTCGGCCAGCTGCAGCCAGGGCGATACGTTGCCTTCATGGTCCATGCGGGTGAGGATGATCTCGTCGCCGGGCTGCATCGTGCGGCCGAGTGTGCGTGACATGTGATAGGTCAGCGTCGTCATGTTGGCGCCGATGATGATTTCCTCGGGGCTTGCGGCGCCGAGGAAATCGGCCATCGCCTGATGCGCCTCGTCGACGACAACTTGCGCCGCAATCGTCGTTTCGAAATAGCCGCCAAGGTTGGCGTTGGTAGTCAAGAGACAACGCGACACCGCGTCCGCCACTGCCTGTGGCACCTGCGTGCCGGCAGGGTTGTCGAGATAAATGCGGCGGCGACCCTTGTCGGTCAGGGAGAGAGCGGGAAATTTTCCCCGGATAGCCTCGATCGGAAAATTCACCATTGTCTCCACCCTTTTGTCATTTCTGGATCATTCCAGGCCAATCAAGGACAGGGATTGCCGACCCGCTGGTGGATCGCATCCACTGCCTTCTGCATTTCGTCGGTCCAGGTGACGTCGACAGAAGACAGCGCCATGTCGAGCTGCGAAAGCGTCGTTGCGCCGACGATGTTGGAGGTTACGAACGGCCGGCTCGAGACATAGGCATTGGCAAACAATGCCGGCTCCAGGCCAAAGGAGCGCGCCAGCTCATTGTATTCAAGTTGTGCTTCGGCGGCACCTGGCGTCTCGTAGCGCTGGCCGCGATTGAACAACTGCGTGCGCGAGCCCTGAGGCCGCGCGCCGTGGTCGTACTTGCCGGTGAGATAGCCCTGTGCCAGCGGCGAATAGGGCAGCAGCGACACTTGCTCGCGCTCGCAGACCTCGGCGAGGTTCACTTCAAAGGTGCGGTTGACGAGATTGTAGGCGTTCTGGATCGACGCGACGCGCGGACCGATCCCTTTGTCAGCCTCCGCAAGGAAGCGCATCACGCCCCAGGAACTCTCGTTTGACAGGCCGAAATGGCGGATCTTTCCCGCCTTCACCAACTCATCGAACACGGCAAGCGTCTCGGCGACCGGCGTTTCGTCGGCCGGCGCGCCGACAGAATCGGCGCGTGGCGATAGGGCGCCGACGCGCGTTGGGTTGGCGCCCCAGGGAATGTCCCGTTCCGGCCAATGGATCTGGTAGAGGTCGATATAGTCGGTGCCGAGCTTGGCCAGCGACTTGTCGATGGCATCAAAGATATCGGCGCGCACCAGTTGCGATGGCCTGTCGCCGCGAAACCAGCTGTTGGCCGTGCGGCCGACGACCTTCGAGGCCAGGATCACCTTGTCGCGGTTGCCCTTGGCTTTCATCCAGCTGCCGATGATCTTTTCGGTCCGCCCTTGCGTCTCCGCCTTGGGCGGGATCGGATAGAGCTCGGCGGTGTCGATGAAATTGACGCCGCGCGAGAAAGCCAAGTCCATCTGGGCGTGGCCTTCGGCCTCGGTGTTCTGCTGGCCCCAAGTCATGGAGCCCAGGCAGATCTGGGTCACAAGAAGATCGGTCCGACCGAGACGGCGTTTGTGCATGGAATTCGGCTCCGGAGGAAGGCTGGCGCGACTGCGCGGGAGGAAGCCGCATCTATAGGGAAAGCAGAGGCGCTCTCCAAGCCTCGGCAGATCGACTTTTGCGTGAACCAGTGGCGTTAGCGGCGAGCACCGGCCAGTGCACGGCGCTTGGCCTCGTCGATCAGCATGTTGGCCACTTGCATGCGGATCATGGCGCGCTGGCGCAGATGCGGGGCGACGCGGTCGGGATGGTTGGCAAAGGCAAAGCTGCGGCGCATGCGACCGAAATCGGCGACCTGCTTGGGCTGATTGAGGCCGAGTTCGACGGCGATGGCTTCGGGATCGATCGGCGGCAGTTTCTCCTCGGGCTTTGGCTCTTCGCCGGAGAGAGCCAGCTTGGCATGATCGAGCAAGGCGGCGAATTCAGTCGCCAAATCCGTGCCCGCCTCGCGATATTCGGCAGCGGAAACCCTGATGCGGCCGGAATGGAGTTCATCGGCCACCGAGAGATAGTCGAACGGGATGGATGGGCGAGCGCCGGCCTCTTCGCCCTCGCCATTCTTATCGGGGGCGATGAAGAGGTCGTCGAGCAACGAAGCGAAATCCCGCTTGGCGCCAGTAGCGATGTCAGCCTCCCCCTCGCCCGACCATTCGGGTATCGAAGCATAGAACCGGCTCGTTAAAAATGCATGGCACCGATCGTAACGACTTTAGCCGTCGAGGAAAAACCGGCCACGTAGCCAGCATTCGAGGCTACGATGCGCGTCGGCCAAAAGTTTCATCCGGTTGCAGAAAATAGCGAAAAAAATTCACCAAGACATGGCAGGTATGCAAATGCTGCACTGCACAATTGTCACGATTCACCTATATTGGCGGCTGTGGAGGACCAATTTGGGGCTTGAATCATGGGTTTCTTCGCTGAAATGTTCGCCCGGCCTCGGCCGCAGGAACACCTGAGATACCGCTCGGCGCTCGCGCTGCTTCATTCGATGAGCAATGCCGACCGCGCCGACATCGGGATCAAGCCGGCCGACTTCCCCCGCATCGCCCGCGAAATGTCCGTTCGCTAGCTACACCCGGTGTTCAGGATGTCCCGGATCGGTCCGGGACATCTCCAAAAACCAATTCCTTAGCGCGATCCCAGGAACGTCGCCTTGCCCAACGGCACGCCGTTGTGGCGAAGGATGTCGTAGGCGGTGGTGAGATGGAAATAGAAATTGGGCATGGCCACATGCAGCAGATACTGCAGGCCGGACATCGAACTTTCCCGTCCGCCAAGCTTCAGCTCGATGATCTTGTCGTCGGAGCCGTCGAACTCGGCAGCGGAAAATGTCGCGAGAAGGTCGAGCGTCTTCGTGATGCGAGCCTGGATATCGGCAAAACTCGCCTCATTGTCGTCGTATTTCGGCACTTCGCGCCCGGCGAGCCGTGACGGCGCGCCCTTGGCATGATCGGTGGCGATCTGCACCTGCCTGGTCAAGGCGAACATGTCTGGCGCCAGCCGCGCCGTCAGAAAAACCTGCGGGTCTATATTGCGGTCAAGCGCATTCTGTTCCGCGGTCGCAAGCACATTGGAAAGCGCTTTCAGCCTGGCTGAAAAGACCGGCACGGATGCCTCATACATCGATATCGTCACGTCAAATCTCCTGCCCGGCCGAACGCCGGCGGACGCGACGTAGCGCCTTCGCGCGCGATTCTTCAAGACCGTCGACCCTGCGTCACCACGTTGCCGCAATCGCCGTCGTAGAATCCTCTTATCGAGCGGAGGTTCCCGATGAGACGCGCCCTTTTCGCAGCGACTGCCTTTCTCTCCCTTGCACCGATCGGCCAGACGGTATTGGCCGCCGACGATGCCTCCAAAGCGCCCTATGTCGACGATCGGTCGAGCGCCGATGCTGTTGTGCGTTCGCTCTACAGCGCCATCAGCCGGCACGAATTCGCCCGCGCCTGGGGGTATTTCGGCGATACAAAGCCAGCAAAGGATTTCGACAGTTTCGTCAAGGGCTATGACGGCACCGACAAGGTCGAGGTCTTGACCGGGGCTGTCTCAGACGAAGGTGCGGCCGGCAGCATTTTCTACAACGTCCCCGTCGCCATCCGCGCCACCGACAAGAGCGGCGGCGAAAAGGTCTTTGCCGGCTGCTATACGCTGCGCCAGGTGAATGCCCAGATCCAGGCGGAGCCACCTTTCGATCCGATCCATATCGAAAAAGGCGCGCTGAAACCCTCCACCGCCGGTTTCGAGGAAGCGCTGCCGCCAAGCTGCGGCGACGGGCCGCCGCCACCGAAGAAGGACACCGCGCTGGAGCAGGCCAGGAAGGCGTTTCTGGCAACCTATGGCGGCCAGTGCGACAAACAGTTCCTGGCCGACGAGCCGACGGTCTTTTCAATCAAATACAAGGACAAGGACGCGCAGCCCGGCGACCCCGACAAGGAGACGCGGCTGTTCCATTTTTCCTGCTCGGCCGCCGCCTACAATGAAAGCTCGGTCTACTACATGACCGACGAGATGTCGGCCGTGCAGCAATTGCAATTCGCCGAACCCAAGATGGACATCCGCTACGAGAACAATGACACCAACGGCAAATTGCTTGGCATGAGCATCGTCGGTTTCCAGACGTCCGGCTGGGCGGTTAATTCCGACTATGACGAGACCACTCAGACGATCACCACGTTCAACAAGTGGCGCGGGGTCGGCGATGCTTCCGACGCCGGCACGTATCTGTTTCGCAACGGCAATTTCTCGCTGGTCCAGTACGACGTCGATGCATCCTATGACGGCGAGCAAAACCCCGAGACTGTCGTCGACTACAACACTGCGCCTTGAGCATCACACGGGCTTGCAGGCAGCGCCGGTCACGGCGACTTCGACAGCATCCAGTTGAGCGTGCCGCGCCAGTCGGTCATGCGGATCGGCGTGCCATGGGTGCCTGACTCGAAACGAACGAAATGGGTCGGGTAAGTCTTCGATTTGGCCAGGATCGAGCGAAAGAATGCTTCCTGATTTGCCACTGGGAAGACCACGTCGTGACTGCCCTGGCCAAAAAAGACCGGCACACGGCGCTTGAAAGCAGGGCTGGCGAAGAAGCTCTCATCCCACAGCGAGCCGAGCAGCAGCAGGCCGCTGATGCGGCCGCCCATGTCCTTGCGCGCGGCAAGCTTCCAGCACAGCGCGCCGCCCATCGAGCCGCAGGCGACGAAGATCTTCGCGCCTGGAGATTGTTCGGCATAGTGACCGATCAGCGCTGCCACCTGCGCTGCTCCCCTGTCGCCGAAATCGGTAAAATCCGGGCTGAGATAGAGGCCGCCATTGCCGGCCATCAGGTTCTTGAGCCGGTTGAAATTCCCGCCGAAGGTGAAGTCGTCGACACCCTGCTTGCGGCTGCCGCCCTGCCCGTGCAGGTAAAGCACGATGATGCCGGCGCCCTCGGTCTTGCCGACGGCGACATGCCTGACATCGCCGGCGTCGGTTTTCAGCAACAGATCCTGCTGCACCTTGCGCACGCTGGTGTCGGTATATTGGGCGTTTACCCGGCGCTCGGGCACCTGGTCACGCTGGTTGATGTCACGCATCTCGCGGTAATCGATGACCGTGTAGGCGCCGTTGGTGTCGGACGACAGCGTGGCCGGATAGGCGAAGAGATCGTCCTTGAAGGGTTTTAAGGACAACGTGTCGGCGTTGGCGGCCGAAGAAAACAAGAAAAGCATGGCTGTGATGACTGCGCGGCACGCCCCCCTCTGGCCTTCCGGCCATCTCCCCCTCAAGGGGGGAGATTGGATGCGCCTTCGGCTTTCGCCAATCTCCAAAGCAAGATGGACGCCGCCATCGAAACTGCCGATCTCCCCCCTTGAGGGGGAGATGGCCGGGAGGCCAGAGGGGGGTAAGGGCGCAAACGCAGAGGGAGGGAACCGGAAAGCCATGCCCAAGGCATGCTTAATTCGGCTTGGGTTTGTCAATCCTGCAGCACGCCGCCGGCGCCTTCCAGCGCCTCGCGCGTGTCGACATCGACAGACGCCGCCGCGCCGATCTCGACATCGATGACATCGAGCCCTTCGGTCTCGACCAGATGGCGAGCGCCGGTGTCGCCTTCGAGATGGGCGATCGCCGGAAACAGCGAACGCGGCAACAGCACCGGGTTGCCGTGCTTGCCGTCATGCGAGGCGCGCACCACCGAATTGCCGCCGGCCTTGCCGAAAGCATCGATCAACCTGTCGAGGTCATCGGACGTGATATCAGGCATGTCGCCGAGCACGATCATCACGCCGGCGGCGTCTTCCGGCAGATAGGCAATGCCGGCCTTCAGCGAAGTGGACAGGCCCTCGGTAAAATCGGGATTGTCGGCGAAGGTCACGTCGAGGCCCGCCAGCGCGGCGCGCACCCGCTCGCGCTGGTGGCCGGTGACGACGACAGTGCCAGACGCCTTCGAGCCGAGCGCCCGCTCGGCGGTGCGGCGCACCAGCGGCTTGCCGTCGAACAGTGCCAGAAGCTTGTTCGGCCCGCCCATGCGGCTCGACCGGCCGGCCGCCAGCAGGACGATGCCGACCCTGAGCTGGCTTTTGGCCGGCAGCGGTTCGCGCGGCTGCGGCCGCGTCGGGATTTCCATCAACAGCCCGCCGACGCCCATGCCGGCAATATCCCTGGCCGTCACGTCGAGACCGGCGATCAGCCTGTCGAGCACCCAGTCAAAGCCGTTTTCCTTAGGGCTGCGGGCGCAGCCGGGCGCGCCGATGACGCGCTTGCCATCAAGCATACCCAACACCAGCAGGTTGCCTGGATCGACCGGCATGCCGGCGCGGATGACAGTACCCCCCGCTTTCTGGATCGCCGCTGGAATGACATCGGCGAAATCGCTCATCGCCGAGGCGCCGAAGATCACCACCATGTCATTGTCGCCCACCAGGGAAGCCGTGGCCTCCGCCACCGGCGCGATCTCATGCGGCGTGCGGCGCTCGGCCGTCAGCCTGCCCCCGGTGCGCGCCAGCCGCGCTTCGGTGACGCGCAGCGTCTTGTCCAGCACGGAAGGCTTGATGCCCGGCAGAACCGTCTGGATGACGCCGACACGCACGGGCCGGTAGGCATTGACGGCAAAGATCTCGCCTGCGGCGCAGATTTCTGTCGCGGCGTCGACCAGCGCCGAACTGACCGCGAAGGGAATGATCTTCACCGTCGCGACCATCTGGCCTTTCTCGACCGGCGCATGCTGCGCCAGCGTGGCGATGGTGATGGCTGGATCGATGGCATTGATGGCGTCGATGGCAGCGGCATCGACCGTGAAGATGCCCGGCGCCTTGGCATGGAGGTTGACCCGCCCGGTCGCGGCAGGCTTGGCCTCGATGCCGCGAAAGGCCATGCTTTCGGCAATCGTTTGCGCAGCCGCATCCTCGCCGACGTCGTCCTCAGCCAGCACAGCCGCAACGACCTCGAAAACACCGGCAGCCCGCAGCAGCGCCACATCTTCGGCGCTCAGCCTGTGGGCCTTGCGGAAGCGGCGTTCACCAGCGATGGTGGAGTGCGCCAGCACCGCGCCTTCCGCCGTCTCGATCGGGATCGGGCCGAATTTCACGCAGCCGCGCCCTTGGCATCGAGACCGCGCGAGCGGAAGGCGTGGATCGCCTGGGCCAACACCGCAACAGCGATCTCTCCCGGGCTGGCAGCACCGATGTCGAGCCCGATCGGCGCATGAATACGCGCGATCTGTTCGGCGCTCGCGCCCATTGCCAGCAAGCGTTCGACGCGCTTGGCATGCGTCTTCCTGCTGCCGAGCGCTCCGACATAGAAACAGTTGGCGTCGAGCGCGGCCTTCAGCGCGAAATCATCGACCTTTGGGTCATGGGTGACAGCGGCGAGCGCGGTGTAGCTGTCAAGCGGCTGGCGTTTCAGCACATCTTCCGGCCATTCGGCATGCAGCGCCACGTCGGGAAAGCGATCCGGCGTGGCGAAGGCGGTGCGGGGGTCGATGATCTCCACTGGATAGCCGGCGATCTTCGCCATCGGCGCCAGCGCCTGGCTGATATGGACGGCGCCAATCACGACCAGACGCGGCTGCGGCAGATGCGCGTTGAGAAAGAAAGTCCGCCCCTCTGCTTCGACCGAACCGGAGTTGCCGGTGCGGAACGCCTTGGCGATCGCGGTTCCGAGATCGCCGGCGACCTGATCGCTCTCGCGCACGATCCGGTCTCGGCCATCACCGAGATCGGTGACCAGGATCGCCGCGCGGCGGGCGCGTCGTTCGGCGTTCAGTGTTTTCAGTGCATAGGGATCCATTCTAGATCAGCCGAGCCTTTCGACATACACCTTGATGCGACCGCCACAGGACAGGCCGACCTGCCATGCGGTTTCATCGGCAACACCGAACTCCAGCATCCTGGCCTTGCCGCTGTCGATGACGTCGATGGCCTCGCTGACCACAGCGCCTTCGACGCAGCCGCCCGAGACTGAGCCGTGGAAATTGCCGTCGGTGTCGATGACCAGATGGCTGCCTACAGGTCGGGGCGCCGATCCCCAGGTCTCGACCACTGTCGCGATGGCCACGTCCTTGCCGTCCTTCATCCAGCCCTCCGCAATGATCAGCGGGTCGCGGGCCTCATCCAGATAAATGCTGTTTTCCATGACCGTTTCTCCAGAAGTCTGTTTTTCTCGGGATCTGTTTTCCGGATGGGGAAAGATATGGTTATGCGGCGTGCCTCGCGCCAGCTTCCAGCCACCGGCGCGGATCGACGGATTGTGCCGACTTCTTGTCCAATGACGCGCAGAGATCGACGAGCGCGTCGAGATTGTGCACCGAGCGGAACTCGTCGACATGCGGCAGCATCGCCTTGACGCCACGGGCGCGCGCCTGGAAGCCGTCGAAGCGCAGCAATGGGTTCAGCCAGATCAATCGCCGGCAGGATTTGTGCAGGCGCTCCATCTCCTCCGATAGGCCGGCGACATCGTCGCGCTCCAACCCGTCGGTGATCAGAAGCACGACCGCGCCCTGCCCCAGCACGCGCCGCGACCATATCAGGTTGAACTCCGCCAGCGTGTCGCCGATGCGGGTGCCGCCCGACCAATCCCTGACCGCCGCCGAACAGTCGGCCAGGGCTGCATCGGGGTCGCGATGGCGCATCTGCCGGGTCAGGTTGGTGAGCCGGGTACCGAAGACGAAGGTGTGCACGCGCCGGCGTTTTTCCGTCAGCGCATGCAGGAAATGCAGGAAAATGCGCGTGTACTGGCTCATCGAGCCGGAAATGTCGGCCAGCACAACCAGCGGCGGATGAACCTCGCGGGCTGAGCGGAATTTCGGCAGGATCAATTCGCCGCCGGTGCGCGCGGCCGAACGCATCATGGCGCGCGGATCGATGCGACGACCATGCGCATCGGCCTTGAAACGCCGCGTCCGCACCATGTCGAAAGGCAGCCGCAGCTGGGCGATCGCCTTCTTGGCGTCGGCCATTTCGGCGGCGTTCATCTGGGCAAAATCCTTGGCCCGCAGCACCTCGTTGCCGGAGAAAGTGAAGCGGGCGTCGACCTCGATCTCGGGGACTTCTTGGCGAGGCTGGTTCTTCTGATGGCCTTCGAACATGGCCTGGCTGACGCGGTTCTCGGCAGCACGGGGCTTCTGCTTTTCCCTGTTGTCTGGTGCGACCGGCGAAAACATCGCCAGCATCTTTTCGATCAACTCGCGCGATTTCCAGAACAGCCGGAAGGCTTCATCGAAAATGGCGTGATCCTCACGCCGCGACACCAGCACGGCGTGCAGCGTCCAGTAGAAATCATCGCGCGAACCGATGCCGGCGGCGAGCACCGCCTCGATTGCGTCCTTGACGGAAGCCGGTCCGACCCGCATGCCGGCCTTGCGCAAGGTGCGGGCAAAATAGACGATGTTGTCGGCGATCCGCCCGTGCGGCATGGCCTCTTTCGGTTCGGTGCGCAACATCGCCTACTCCGCCGCCGAAAGCTCGGCCTTCACCTCGTTGAGGATGCGCCGGCCTTCGCCCTGTTCGATGCGGGCAATGTCGTCCTGGTATTTCAACAGCACGCCGATGGTGTCGAAGACGGTTTCCGGATCGAGCGCCACCTTGTCGAGCTCGGTCAGCGCGCCGGCCCAGTCGATGGTTTCGGCGACGCCAGGCACCTTGAACAATTCGATCTGGCGCAGCTTCTGGATGAAGGAGACCACTTCTGCCGAAAGCCGCTGGTTGGCCTGCGGCACCTTACGGCGCACGATCTCCAACTCGCGCTCGGCATTGGGATAGTCGACCCAGTGATAGAGGCAGCGCCGCTTCAGCGCGTCATGAATTTCACGGGTGCGGTTGGTGGTGATGATGACGATCGGCGGTTCTTCCGCCTTGATGGTGCCGAGTTCAGGCACCGTCACCTGGAAGTCGGACAGGATTTCGAGCAGGAAGGCCTCGAACGCCTCGTCGGTGCGGTCGAGCTCATCGATCAGGAAAACCGGGGCAGCGCCCGTCTTTCCGGTCAGCGCATCGAGTACCGGTCGGCGGATCAGGTATTTTTCGGAGAAGACGTTGCGCTCCATGGCGGAGCGCTCCACCTTGCCGGCCGCCTCCTCCATGCGGATTTCGATCATCTGCGCGGCGTAGTTCCACTCATAGACGGCGGACGAGACGTCTAGGCCTTCATAGCACTGCAGGCGGATCAGCCGGCGGCCAAGCGCCTGTGCCAACACCTTGGCGATCTCGGTCTTGCCGACGCCGGCCTCGCCCTCGAGGAAAAGCGGCCGCTTCATACGCAACGACAGGAACAGCACGGTCGCCAGCGACCGGTCTGCCACATAGTCCGCACCGGTCAGGAGATCGAGCGTCTCGTCGATCGTCCCTGGCGCGGCGCGCGGTTTCAGCTCGGTCATTCTTTCTCCGTGAACGCCGCCGCTCCGCTTTCCAGGACGTGGTAGCCGCGGGCGTGATAGATCAGCGGCCGCAAATTATCGCCCATCCGCAGGCCTGTCACCTTGCCAAAAAGCACACGATGGGTGGCCAGGTCCTTGGTGTCGATCAATTCGCAGTCGAATACGGCGAGCGCCCCTTTCAGCGTCGGCGCGCCTGTCGAGATCACGTCCCACTCGCCGAGCGCGAAACGTTCCTCGACCGGCAGGCCGGTGATGCCGGAAAAGCCGACCGACAGCGGCTCCTGGTGCGAGGCCAGCGTGTTCAGTGCAAACCTGCCGTTTTTCACGAACAGCTCATTCTTGGCATTTTCGCGGTTGAGACAGACCAGGATGGTGGGCGGCGTGTCCGACACCGAACAGGCGGCGATCACCGTCGTGCCTCGCCTGCCGGCCGGCCCGTCGGTGGTGACCACATGGACGTGGCCGGCAAAGTGGCTCATCGCATCGCGATAGGCCTGCGGCCCAATGTCGTTCTTCTTCAGCACCGTAAATTTTCCATGCCCAGGATCCTACCGACATATATGGCCAGACATAGCCCGCCACAAGCGAAGTGCCTGAGCCATATCCCGAAATCCCGTGTTGCACCAAGGCCGGGCAGCCTTTAGGTCTTGGCGGCAATAGTGCCAGGAGCATAAGACCGGCACGGAGGACCCCATCGCCCGAATGCGACCCAGGACAACAACAATAGCGGCGCTGTTCTGGCTGTTCATGGCCAGCGCCGCCAGCGCCCAGACGCTGCTGGTCGGCGTCTCAGCGCCCCTGTCGGGACCATCGGCGATTCTCGGCAAGCAGATCGAGGCCGGCACCGGTCTGGCCGCCGAAGCGAACGGCATCGAACTCAAGACCGTGGATGACGCCTGCACCGCTGATGGCGGCGCTGCCGCGGCCAGGGAATTCGCAGCCGCCAAGGTCAATATCGTCGTCGGCTTTCTCTGCACCGAGGCGATCGAGGCGGCGATGCCGATCCTGAAGGACGCCAACATTCCGGTCATCACCGTTGGCGTGCGAACCGAGAGCCTGACCGACCGCCGCGCCAAGACCGGCTGGCCGGTCTATCGCCTCGGGCCACGCGGCGACGATGAGCGCAACACCGTCGCCTCCGCCCTCATCCATCTGTGGCAGAACGAGCTGTTCGCCATTATCGACGACGGCACCATCTACGGCCGTGAGATCGCCGAGACGTTGCGGGCAGCGGCCGAACAGGCAGCGCTGAAACCGGTATTCATCGATACGTTCCGGCCACAGCTCGACAATCAGATCGGCATGATTGGTCGGCTGAAGAAGGCCGGCGCGACGCATGTCTTTGCCGGTGGCGACGGCGACGACATCGCCATCATGGGCCGCGATGCCGCACAGCTTCAAGCGGGCATCGTCTTTGCCGGCGGCGAAAATCTCCGCACACCGCCGGGCGACGTGCCCTATGCCGTGGGCACGCTGATGATCGCACCGCCGGAATGGGCCGATGTCGCCGACCCCAAAGTGTTGGCGGCCTTTGCCACGCAGAAGATCGTGCCGGACGGTTATACGCTGCCGGCCTTTGCGGCGATCGAGGTCGCCAAGGCGGCGTCAGGCCTGTCAGAAAGCTCGGGCAAGCCGCTGACCGAAGCCCTGACCGGACAGGATTTCACCACTGCGATCGGGCCGATCCGGTTTGATGCGAAGGGCGACCTCAGCAAGAGCCCCTATCGCGTCTTCCGCTTCGACGGCACGCGTTTTGCGCCTTTGGAAAGCAACTGATGTTTCGCACCGGCCCACGCAACCTGATCACCGACGTTGCCGGCCTGCGCGTCGGTAATGCGTCCGACGCCAGGCTGAAATCAGGCGTCACGGCTATCCTTTGCGATGGGCCGACGGTGGCCGGCGTTCAGATCCTGGGTGGTGCGCCGGGCACCCGCGAGACAGACCTGCTCGAACCGCACAATTCGGTCGAGGTGGTGCACGCCGTGGTGCTTTCGGGCGGTTCGGCTTTCGGCCTTGACGCGGCTTCCGGCGTGCAGGCGGCGTTGCGTGAACGCGGCATCGGCCTCGAGGTCGGTGGCTTTCGCGTGCCGATCGTGCCGTCGGCGATACTGTTCGACCTGCGCAATGGCGGCGACAAGGATTGGGGCCGTTATCCGCCCTACCGCGAGCTTGGCTATGAAGCAGCGCAAACCGCCACCGCCGATTTCCAGCTTGGGACGATCGGCGCCGGCACCGGCGCGCTTACTTCGGGGCTGAAAGGCGGCCTCGGCTCCGCCTCGACGCTGCTCGACAATGGCGTCACCATCGGTGCGCTGGCCGCCGTCAACCCGACCGGATCGGTGACAACAGGTCGAACCCGCCATTTCTGGGCGGCGCCGTTCGAAATCGGCGACGAATTCGGTGGGCTTGGCTATCCCTCGCCGATGCCGGACGAGGCGAAACGGATTCTTTTGAAATACCGCGACAAGCATTTTAACCAGCAGACGGAGACCGGCGGCAACACCACCATCGCCGTCATTGCCACCGATGCGGTTCTCACCAAGGCCGCTGCAAAACGGCTGGCGATATCGGCGCATGACGGGTTCGTGCGCGCCATCTGGCCGACCCACACGCCGGCCGATGGCGACCTGGTGTTTGCGCTGGCGACGAGCACGAGCGGCATCGAACTCGCCGCCGATGCGGCGATCGATCTCTATGCCGCGGCCGGCGCCACGATGGCGCGGGCCATCAGCCGCGGCGTGTTTGCCGCGACGCCTGCCGAAAACGATCTGTTTCCGGTCTGGTCGTCACGCCTGGGGTGAAGCGAAGGGCTGATCAGACCGGGTCGGACTTTTCTTCCTCGAACGTCACCGCGACATCGGAATTCGCCGACAGCCAGACCTTCTTGCCATCGACCTCGGCAATCAGGCTCAGGGGAATGTAATGGTGATGGCCCTTGTGAGCGCCCTCGCCGCTATCGGCCTTGGTCAGCTTGATGCGCTGGCCATCGACCTTGTCGACAGTGCCGACATGCACGCCATCGGCGCCGACGACTTCCATATGCTCACGAATTTTGCTGGTGTCGGTCATGGTGGTTCTCCATTGGGGCTGCCGACATTAACAAATGACGGGCCGATTGGATGCATCGGCTTTCGCACGGCACGACGTTTGGATTCTGTCGTGCTAGGGGATTGAGACGATGACGGGGGTGAAGACCGATGCGAATGCTCTTTCTGTTTGCCGTTGGCCTGCTTGCACAGTTTGCGACCTCGATCGCCGCTCATGCCGGCGATGTCGCCGAACTTGAAATCCTCGGCTTCACCAAGGACGGCAGCGTCTTTGCTTTCGAGGAATATGGCGTGCAGGATGGATCGGGCGTTCCCTATGCCAACCGCTACTACATCGACACCAGCACCGATAGCTTTCTCAAGGGCACACCGATCCGGGTCCGGCTTGAGGACGAGAACGCCAAACTGGACGCGGCGCGCCTTCAGGCCCGGCAAAAAGGCGAAGCCATTGTCAGTCAGGCCGAGCTGAGCGCCAATCGCGGCATCACCGCGGGTTTCAATCCGGTGACCGAGCTTTCGGCCGATCCGCACCGGATGGCGGTCAACCCGCGCCCGATCTTCTCGCCGGTCGACCAGCCGCTCGAGTTCCGCCTCGACGAGCTAGGCATGAACAACACCGAGGGCTGCGAGAGCCAGGGCGAGATCAACGGCTTTCGGCTGCTGCGCATCGAGGCGCAGGATGGCGGCACGACGAAGCTGCTGCACGAGGATAAGGCGATACCGAAAAGCCGGGGCTGTCCGAACGGCTATCGCATCGGCGCCGTGCAGACCTTTTCCATGGACAGCCTCAGCGCCTATGCGGTGCTGATCGCGGTGCGCCAATACGGCTTCGAGGGGCCGGACTTTCGCTGGATCGCGGTGACCGGCCGGCTGTGACATCCCCTGCTCAACCCGCCGCGCGCGATCGTGCGCTGAACCACCTTCGCCGCGCGATACCGACGCCGCGCATGGCTTTTTGTGGCGCCTTGCTATGGGCGGCGACGATGGGCGCCAGTGCACTTGTCACTCTGTTGTTGGACGACTGGGAGACGCCGGCGAAAATCCGCATTGTCACCGCGCTGTTTGCGGTGGGAGCTGCGCTGGCCTTTCCGATCGGCCTGTTTGCGGCGCGGCTGGTCTCGCAGGGAAGACGGTGGGAAGTCGCCTTCGCCGCGGCCTTCGTGTGCCTCGCTGCTGCGACGATCGGCCTGACCGGCGGGCTGTTTGCCCTGCAGTACCGCTCCTATTACGCCGAGTGGCATGCGCCTGCTTTCACCCGCACCTGGGTTCTCCAGTTCGTCTTCACGACGTTGATTGCGCTCTATCAGTTCGTGGTGCTGGGCATCCGGCTCTATTTTCCAGTTGGTTTCATCGCTCTGTTTGCCGCGGGCGTCTGGTTTGCGCGCCAGCAGCGTTGAGCATTTTGCGCACCTCTGTTAGGACGCGGGCAAACTTCTTGATATGTCAGGACTGACCGATGATCCCTCGCTATTCCCGGCCGGAAATGGTCGCCATCTGGTCGCCCGAGACCCGGTTCCGCATCTGGTTCGAGATCGAAGCCTATGCGTGCGACGCATTGGCCGAACTCGGCGTCATTCCAAAAGAAGCGGCCAAAACCATCTGGGAAAAGGGCAGTGCGGCAAAATTCAATGTCGAGGCGATCGACGAGATCGAGCGCGTCACCAAGCATGACGTCATCGCCTTCCTCACCCATCTTGCCGAATTCGTCGGACCGGACGCCCGCTTCATCCACCAGGGCATGACCTCGTCGGACGTTCTAGACACCTGCTTTGCCGTACAGCTGACCCGCGCCAGCGACATCCTGCTCGCCGACATCGACGGCCTGCTCTCGGCGCTCAAGCGCCGTGCCTTCGAGCACAAGGACACCGTCACCATCGGCCGCAGCCACGGCATCCATGCCGAGCCGACCACCTTCGGCGTCAAGCTGGCGCAAGCCTATGCCGAGTTCTCGCGCTGCCGCGAGCGGCTGGTGCACGCGCGGGAGGATATCGCCACCTGTGCGATCTCCGGGGCGGTCGGCACCTTCGCCAACATCGACCCCTATGTCGAGGAGCACGTGGCGGCGAAGCTCGGCCTGAAGCCCGAGCCGGTGTCGACGCAGGTGATCCCGCGTGACCGCCACGCCATGTTCTTCGCGACGCTGGGCGTCATCGCCTCGTCGGTCGAGCGGCTGTCGATCGAGATCCGGCATTTGCAGCGCACCGAAGTGCTGGAGGCGGAGGAGTATTTTTCGCCGGGCCAGAAGGGCTCGTCGGCCATGCCGCACAAGCGCAACCCGGTGCTGACCGAAAACCTCACCGGGCTTGCCCGCATGGTACGCTCCATGGCGCTGCCGGCGATGGAGAATGTGGCGCTCTGGCATGAGCGCGACATCTCGCACTCCTCGGTCGAACGCATGATCGGGCCGGACGCCACGGTGACGCTCGATTTCGCGCTGTCACGGCTGACCGGCGTCATCGACAAGCTGCTCGTCTATCCCGACAACATGATGAAAAACATGAACAAGTTCCGCGGCCTCGTGCATTCGCAGCGCGTCATGCTGGCGCTGACGCAGGCCGGCCTGTCGCGCGAAGACTCCTACCGGCTGGTGCAGCGCAACGCCATGAGAGTGTGGGAGCAAGGCGCTGATTTTCTTGAGGAATTATTGGCCGACAAGGAAGTGACCGCAGCGCTGCCGGAAGCCGAGATCCGCGAGAAATTCGACTTGGGCTATCACACCAAGCATGTCGACACGATCTTCAAGCGGGTGTTCGGATAAGCTGCCTTCTCCCCGTCACTATACGGGGAGAAAGAAGCTGTCGCCAACGCCATCAAGCTTTCCCTGGAACGGTCCTAATCACCGTGCCCCACGGATCCTCGCGGCTCGTCTCAGCCTTCACATTGTCCGACCGCATTTCGACCCAGGCAAGGCCCGACCGGCTCGGATCGCGGCGGCCGGCGCCCGAACTCTGCCAGGCGTTGGCGCCGATGTGGTGGTGATAGCCGCCCGACGACAGGAACACCGCCTGGCCGCCATATTTCGCCACCGTGTCGAAGCCGAATTCCTGGTTCCACCAGGCTTCGGCGTCTTCCGGCCTGCCGACACGCAGGTGGACATGGCCGACGATGCTGTTTTCCGGCGCGCCCTGCCAGCCGGCGTCACCCGCAGGCACTTCGGCAACGACGGACGGAATGTTCAGCCGCTCCGTTGCCATGGCAATCTTGTCGCCATTCCACTTCCAGTCCTGCGGACGGCGGTCGGCATAGATCTCGATGCCATTGCCCTCCGGGTCGGTCAGGTACAGCGCTTCGCTGACCAGATGGTCGGAAGCGCCCTCGATGGCGATCTTGTTTGATATGGCGTGGTTGATCCAGCGGCCGAGATCGGCGCGGCTGGGCAGCAGGAAAGCGGTGTGGAACAGGCCCGCGCTGCGCGGATCATCCGGCTTGGCCGAAGGATCGGCCTCGATGACCAGCAGCGGACGGTTGGCAGCGCCCAGCGTGATCGCCCCATCGGCGCGGCTCAGTTCCTGCAGACCGACGATGCTGCGATAATATGCGGCAAGGCTTTCCGCGTCGCGCGCCTTCAGCCCGACGCGGGCAACGCTGACCGGGGTGGTGGCGGCAAAAGGCAACTCGCTCATCAAATGCTCCGTTCGACCGGCCTGCGATGAAGCTCCCAAAGCGAGAAGCCCCACTCCGCCGATCATTGTACGTCGTGTCAGTTCCAAAGTCAGGGTTCCCGCACACGGCTGTTTCTTTTTCCTGACCACAGATCGTCCATCGGCATCGTTCACACAAGACGCGAAGAAGCGAACATGGTGTTCACTATTGTGATCAAAAGTGGCGTTTCTGCCGGTTGCGCGAAGCGATGCCGCTCGCTATCTCAGCGCCATGAAGGTCAAGGAAGCAGATATTCTCATCGTGCCGGGCTACACCAATTCCGGCCCCGACCATTGGCAGAGCCGCTGGCAGTCGAAGCTGTCGACGGCGCGCCGCGTCGAACAGGCGGAGTGGTCGAAGCCAGTGCGCGAGGACTGGACGGCGAGCGTCGCCAAGGCGGTCAACGAGGCCGAGCGGCCGGTCGTGCTGGTCGCGCACTCGCTCGGCGTCGCCACTGCGGTGCAAGCCATTCCGCAATTCCGCAAGCCGGTCGCCGGGGCCTTCTTCGTGGCACCGCCCGACGTCGCCAATCCCGAGATCAGGCCCAGGCACCTGATGACCTTCGGCCCCTACCCGCGTGAGCCGCTGCCCTTTCCCTCGATCGTGATTGCCAGCCGCAACGATCCGTTCTGCGCCTTCGATGTCGCAGAGGATATCGCCGGCGCCTGGGGTTCGCTGTTCATCGATGCCGGCGAGACCGGTCATCTGAACGCGGATTCAGGCTTCGGGCCGTGGCCCGAAGGTTCGATGACCTTCGCCAAATTCCTGACGGATTTGAAACCCTGATCGTTCAGGACCCGATCGAATCGCGGACGCTCTTGATCAGCGTTTTTGCGCCAAGCCCGATCAGCGAATGCTCGGAGCCCATGGCCAGCAGGCGATAGCCCATCGACACGACACGGCCGGCAATTGCCGGCTCGACAACGTAGATCGCCGCATGTTTGCCGGCCTTGCGGGTGCGCTCGGCCACCGAGGCAACCGTCTCCATCATGCTTTCCAGCGTCGAATTGACCGTGGCGCCATTGCTCCAGGCGATCGAGAAATCCGACGGGCCGAGGAAGATGCCGTCGATGCCGGGCGTGTCGAGAATGCCATCGAGCGCATCGAGGGCCGCACGCGTCTCGACCATGGCGAAGGCCATGGTGCGCTGGTTGGTGTCGCGCAGCCAGTCGGCCTGGGCGCCTTGGCCGTGGCGCGGAAAAGCGTAAGTCGGGCCCCAGGAGCGCTCGCCGAGCGGTGGGTATTTCATGGCGGCCGCGAACAGTTTTGCGTCGGCAACCGAGTTCACCATCGGCGCGATGACAGCCTCGGCGCCGAAATCGAGCGCGCGGCTTGCCATGTCGAAACGGCCAACGGGAATGCGCACCAGTGCCGGCTTACCGGTTGCGAGCACCGGCACCAGACCACGCAGCACGCTGTCTTCGTGATGGCCGCCATGCTGCATGTCGAGCGTGACGGCATCGAAACCCTGCTTGGCGACGATTTCGACGGTCAAGGCATCCGGCACACCGGACCATGCGGTGAACAACGTTTCATCGGCCGCGAGGCGGGACTTCAGGGACATGAACTCTTTCCTTGTTAGCGACCGCAGTTTCAGCCGGAAACCGCGGCAAAGGCAAAGAAAAACCGCCCGGATAGGCCGGGCGGTCGATTGGTCCAGCGTATGGCCGGGATCAGCGCATGGCCGGATCAGGTGTTCTTGATCTGCTCGATCGCTTGCGCCATCAACTCGTCCATGGTGCGGCGGATCTGGTGGTCCGACTGCTCGACGCCGGCCGCGTCGAAATCCCGACGGATCTTGCGGAACACGTCGTGGTCGCCGGCCTCCTCGATGTCGGAGACAACCACTTCCTTGGCATAGGCGTCGGCATCAGTGCCGGACTTTCCGAGCTTTTCGGCGGCCCACAAGCCGAGCGCCTTGTTGCGGCGCGCCGAGGCCTTGAACCGAAGTTCCTCGTCGAATGCGAATTTACGCTCAAAGCCCTCTTCGCGGTCTTTCATGCTGCTCATGGCGTCCCTCCGGGTCAAATTCGATTCGTTGGCAGTGAATATGTGCGTTGCCAAAGCACAAACCAAAAGGTCGCGGGCCGGTCAATACGCTTCATCGCATGCTGCGCTGCGGCATTTCAGTCCCGAAAGCGGTTGATTGGAAGGATTTGCCGATTGAGCAAACGATGTGATTGGGATAGACCCGGCATTGAACCCTACCGTAGCCGCACTATTTCAGGCAGACGGACAGGAAATGGTCTGATACCGCCTGTCCGGAACCCCAGAGAAAAATCAGATGAAAAATCGCCGCCGCATTTATGAAGGCAAGGCCAAGATCCTCTATGAGGGACCCGAACCGGGCACGCTTATCCAGTTCTTCAAGGATGATGCAACCGCGTTCAACAAGAAGAAGCACGAGGTCATCGACGGCAAGGGCGTCCTCAACAACCGCATTTCCGAGTATATTTTCAACCATTTGAACCGTATGGGCATTCCGACCCACTTCATCCGCCGGCTCAACATGCGCGAGCAGCTGATCAAGGAAGTCGAGATCATTCCGCTCGAAGTGGTGGTGCGCAATGTCGCCGCCGGCTCACTGTCCAAGCGGCTCGGCATCGAGGAAGGCACCGTTTTGCCGCGCTCGATCATCGAATTCTATTACAAAGCCGACGCGCTCGACGACCCGATGGTGTCGGAAGAGCACATCACCGCGTTCGGCTGGGCGAGCCCGCAGGAGATCGACGACGTCATGGCGCTTGCCATCCGCGTCAACGACTTCCTCTCCGGCCTGTTCATGGGCGTCGGCATCCAGCTCGTCGACTTCAAGATCGAGTGCGGCCGCCTGTTCGAGGGCGACATGATGCGCATTGTCGTCGCCGACGAGATCTCGCCGGACTCCTGCCGCCTGTGGGACGTGGCGACGCAGGACAAGCTCGACAAGGATCGTTTCCGCCGCGACATGGGCGGCCTCGTCGAGGCCTACCAGGAAGTTGCCCGCCGCCTCGGCATCATGAACGAGAACGAGCCGCCGCGCCCCACCGGCCCGGTGCTTGTCGCCTCGACCGACGGCCTCAAAGGCAAGCCGCACTGATCGCGGTTTGCGACCCGATAGTCAGAACAGGAGCATGTCCAGCGTGATCAAGGCCCGCATTACCGTCACCCTCAAGAACGGCGTGCTCGACCCGCAGGGCAAGGCGATCGAACACGCATTGTCCGGCCTGGGCTTCGGCGGTGTCGGCACGGTGCGGCAGGGCAAGGTGTTCGACGTCGAGCTGGCCGAAAGCGACAAGGCCAAGGCCGAAGCGGACCTCAAGGCCATGTGCGACAAGCTGCTGGCGAATACGGTGATTGAGAATTACGCGGTGGAGATCGCCTAAATTGAAAGCAGCCGTCGTCCTCCTGCCTGGCCTCAACCGCGACCGCGACATGATTGCGGCGCTGACCAAGATTTCGGGAACGCCGCCGGTCACCGTCTGGCAAACTGACACCGAAATCCCCGATGTCGACCTGATCGCCATTCCGGGCGGCTTTTCCTTCGGCGACTATCTGCGCTGTGGCGCGATCGCCGCGCGCATGCCGGTCATGCGGGCAGTGGCCGAAAAAGCGGCCGCGGGCGTGACGGTCATCGGCGTCTGCAACGGTTTCCAGATCCTGGTCGAGGCCGGCCTGTTGCCGGGCGCCTTGATGCGCAACACCTCGCTGAAATTCGTCTGCCGGCAGGTGAAGCTCGAGATCACCAATGCCAACACCATGTTCACCCGCCGCTATCAGCCGGGCCAGATCATCCGCTCGCCGGTCGCGCATCATGACGGCAATTATTTCGCCGACGCCGACACGCTTGCCCGTCTCGAAGGCGAAGGCCAAGTGGTGTTCCGCTATGCTGAGGGCACCAACCCCAACGGCTCGATCAACGACATTGCCGGCATCGTCAACGAGCGCGGCAATGTGCTCGGGCTGATGCCGCATCCGGAAAACCTGATCGAAGCAGCCCATGGCGGTACCGACGGCCGCGGACTGTTCGAGAGCGCCCTTGGCATCGCTGCCTGACGATATCGAAGCGAACAGCTTGAAAACAGCCGGACATTCCTGTCTCTTTGGAGCAAGTCTGGTTCATTGGGGAGAGAGACGGTCATGAAACTCTATTCGCGGCCGTTGTCGCCCTACTCGTCCATCGTGCGGGCATTGGCCTACATCAAGGATGTGCCGCTCAAGATCATCGCGCCGCCGCCCGGCTTTCCCATCCCGGAAGCGTTTCGCGCCATCTCACCGATGAACCGGATTCCGGTTCTGATCACCGGCTCGGGCGAGACGATCGTCGAATCGGTGGTCATCGCCGAATATCTCGAGGAACGGTTTCCGGAACCGGCGCTGCTGCCGCCCGATTCCAAGGACCGCGCGCTGGTGCGTATGTTCGCCCGCATCACCGATCTCGATGTGCTGACCCCGATGATGAAGCTTTTCGAGCTTCATTCCGTGCCGAAGCGCAACAATGTCGAGATCGACGCCCAGTTCGCCCGCCTGCATCATGGACTGGCGGCGATCGAGGGGCGCATGGCACAAGGGCCCTTCGCACTCGGTGACGACATCAGTTTGGCCGATGCCTGGCTGACGCCGACGCGGTTCATCTTCAACAATTTCCGCGCCATGACAGGACGCCACGGCCTGCTCGACGCCTATCCCAAATTCGACGCCTACCAGCAGATCGCCTCGCAACACCCGGCATTGTCGCGTGTGTGGGGCGAGATGACCGATGGTTTGAAGATTTTTCTGTCCGAGCTCGAGATGGGTGCCGCTTGATCAAGTCGAAGACGATCGCACTGGTCGCCGCGGCGGGCTTTGTGCTGGCATCCTGCCAGTCAACGCCAAAGAGCACGCCTGTTCCCTCGGGCAAAAGCGCGGCGCTGCTGGCCATGGAACAAGTGGCGATCGCTGCCCACAAATGCTGGATCGCCAGCAAGGACCCGGCCTTCAAACCGTACCAGATGGCCAACGAGCTGAATTCGTTCAGCGGCACGCCGCGTTTCCTGCTGGTGCCGGCCAAGCACTATGGCGGCAAACCTTTGCTGGTCGTGCAGGCGCAAGGCAATTCTAGCCGCATCGACGTCTTTGGACCGCTGATGAACGATCCGCTCGGCGCCCGCATCGGCTCCGACATTGCCCGCTGGCAAGCCGGCAATCCGGCCTGCGCCGCGACGGCCTAGTCCATGGGCCGCTTTCTGCAGATTGTGGGGCTGGTCATCGGTCTGGCCGGGCTCATCCTGCAGTTCTGCATCAGCATTCCGGCATCGATGGAAGCCGGCCGCAGCCTGCTTGGCTCCATCATTTTCGTCTTCAACTTCTTCACCATCCTGACCAACATCGGCGCGGTGCTGGTTCACACCTCGCTGCTGTCGCCCTCCGGCTATGCGTGGTTGTCTGCCTTCGCCGGGACACGGATGCGCGCCGGCGTCGCCGTTTCGATCGCGCTGGTCTTCATTGTCTATGCCACGGTCCTGGCACGGCTCTGGCAGCCGCAGGGCCTGTTCCTGCTCTGCGACGTGCTGCTACATTATGTGACGCCGGTGCTGTTCGTGCTGTGGTGGCTGACATCGGGCGCCGACGGCCGGACGCGCTGGAGCGACATCTCCTGGTGGATGCTCTATCCCGTGGCCTATCTGGTCTATGCGCTGGTACGGGCTCCGCTTGCCGGTGAAGTGCCCTACCCCTTCCTCGATGTCGCCAAGAATGGCGCAACCAGCGTCGCCATCTCGGCGACGGCCATCACCGGACTTTTTCTCGTGCTGTGCGTGGTCGCTGTCCTTGCGGACCATGGCGTTACACGCACCAGGGCCCCAAAACTCCGTTAGCTTTCAGTCCCAGAACGGCCTAATGCCCTCGCGGTGGGCATCGCAGCGCGAGACGCCGATATCCTTGAGCTGATCGTCTGTCATTTCCAGCAGCGCCAGCCGGCTGCGGCGGCGCTCCAGCAAGTTGTCGATCCATCTTGCCAGCGACCTCAGCACGCGCACAAGGCGGCTGACAAAGCCGCGCTGAACCGACGGGCGTGTCGATTGGCCTGACAATGCAGCGCTCGAATCACGTATTGTCACGATTGCATTCATTTTCTCTCTGCCAACGTTCTTAATTGTACCCTTTTTTGCACACGATTGATATGTATTGACTCATTTATCTGTGCAATATAGAAAATTGTCACCATGACAAATTGGCTTCCAGATCTCACTGCGGGCTCCGGCCCGCTGTATCAGCGGCTGGCGGATTCCATCGAAACGGACATCGACCGGGGGGTTATCGATGCCGGCGCAAAGCTGCCGCCGCAACGCGACCTCGCCTATGACATCGGCACCACTGTCGGCACGGTCGGTCGGGCCTATCAATTGCTGCGCGAGCGTGGGCTGGTGAGCGGTGAAGTCGGGCGTGGAACCTATGTGCTCGGCCAGCGCGCGAAGCCGGATTTTCCGGCTCCGGACGTCGGCGGCGAAGGCACACGCTATATCGATGCGCCTAAAGGCAAGCTGCGTTTCGACAGCACCGCGGCACCCGACATCGGCCAGGGCGCTGATGTCGCCGATGTGCTATCACGCACGGCGCAGGATCATCCGCATGAGATTTCTAGCTATACGCGGGATTTTCCCGACCGCTGGTACGAAGCCGGCGCCCGCTGGCTGTCGCGCAATTCCTTCCGCCCGAACGCCGCCGCAATCGTCCCCACACTCGGCACCCATGCCGCGGTGATGGCGGCGATCGCGGCGCTGACCACGCCTGGCGATTACGTTGCCTTCGAGCACCTCACCTACTCGCAGATTTCCCGCAGCGCCGGTCTGATCGGTCGGCGCACCGCGTTGGTGGCATCGGACGATGAAGGCATCGATCCGCAGGATTTCGAGCGCGTCTGTGCGCAAAAGCATCCCAAGATGATCTTCCTGATGCCGACGGCGCAGAACCCGACGCTGGCCACCTTGTCGGCGGCGCGCCGCGAGGCAATCGCCCGTGTCGCACGCGAATATAACGTCGTCCTCATCGAGGACGACCTCTATGGCAATCTGACTGATGATCCGACACCGTTGCTGGCCGAATATGCGCCTGAACGGACCATTGTCGCGGGCGGCCTGTCGAAGTCGGTCGCAGCCGGCGTGCGCGGCGGCTGGCTTTCCTGTCCGCCCGCCTACCGCCACCGCATCCGTGTCGCCCACAAGATGATGACCGGCGGCATGCCCTTCCTGCTGGCGGAGGTGAATACAAGGCTGGTGCTGTCCGGTCAGGCGGATGAGATACGCAAGCGCAGCATCGCCGAAATCGGCGCCCGCATCGCCATCGTGCGCGAGACTTTGGCCGGCTTCGCGTTCAAGTCGCATGACAGGGTGCCCTTTGTCTGGCTGACCCTCCCCGACCCCTGGCTTTCCGGCACCTTCAAGAACGCCTGCCTTGAGCATGGCGTGCTGATCGACGACGAGGACGAATTCAAGGCCGGCCGTTCCGAGCAGGTTTTCCATGGCGTCCGCTTCGGTGTTTCGCAACCGAGGCAGCGCAAGGACATCGCCGAAGGCGTTGCGGTGATCCGGCGACTTCTCGATGAAGGCCGCGCCGGCTACGACAGCTTCTCCTGAGCCAACTCGCGACTGACAGGCCCATTATTCTTGGGCGTCGATTTGGCGCAGAGCACCTACAAAAAGCTGGCTCTCAGATCAGCCCTCTGCCTTGAAGTTCTTGGCTTCCTTCTTGGCCTTGTCTTTCCCGTGCTTCTCAGCCAGCTCCTTGGCCTGCCCAGGCGAAACATCGGTGGTCTCCGCGATATGCATAGCCTCCTTCTCCGAGAGGCGATTATCTTTCTTGCCTTGCTTGGTGGCCATGGTCCAAATCTCCTGATTGGTTGGAGACCTAACGGCCGGAATGTCATCCCGTTCCCCAATGGCGGTGCAGAAGCCCTTCCTTGTAGCTTTCCATTGTTTTTCAGCATCCGATGGGGTGTATTGGCTCCCAAGCTTGCGATAAGACGGGGCTCAAAATCCCAACGTCCCGGATAAAAATCGCCGCCCATGACCATTTCCAATTCCGTGCCGATCACCCCCGAGCTCATTGCCTCACACGGGCTGAAGCCCGACGAATATCAGCGCATTCTCGACCTTGTCGGGCGCGAGCCGAGCTTCACAGAACTCGGCATCTTCTCGGCGATGTGGAATGAGCACTGCTCCTACAAATCCTCGAAGAAGTGGCTGCGCACGCTGCCGACCACCGGGCCGCAGGTCATCCAGGGACCGGGCGAGAATGCCGGCGTGGTCGACATCGGCGACGGCGACTGCGTCGTCTTCAAGATGGAGAGCCACAACCACCCCTCCTACATCGAGCCCTATCAGGGTGCGGCGACCGGCGTCGGCGGCATATTGCGCGACGTCTTCACCATGGGCGCACGGCCGATCGCGGCGATGAACGCGCTGCGCTTCGGCGCGCCCGACCACCCCAAGACCCGGCACCTCGTTTCAGGCGTGGTTTCCGGCGTCGGCGGCTATGGCAACGCCTTCGGCGTGCCGACGGTCGGTGGCGAGGTCAATTTCGACGCCCGCTACAACGGCAATATCCTGGTCAACGCTTTTGCAGCGGGCCTTGCCAAGACCGATGCGATCTTCCTGTCGGAAGCCAAGGGCGTCGGCCTGCCTGTCGTCTATCTCGGTGCCAAGACCGGCCGCGACGGCGTTGGCGGCGCCACCATGGCCTCGGCCGAATTCGACGACAAGATCGACGAGAAGCGCCCGACCGTACAGGTCGGCGATCCCTTCACCGAAAAGTGCCTGCTGGAAGCCAGCCTCGAACTGATGGCCTCGGGCGCCGTCATCGCCATCCAGGACATGGGTGCGGCCGGCCTCACCTGCTCGGCTGTCGAAATGGGCGCCAAGGGCGACCTCGGCATCGAACTCTATCTCGATAAGGTGCCGGTCCGCGAAGAGCGCATGAGCGCTTATGAAATGATGCTCTCGGAAAGCCAGGAGCGCATGCTGATGGTGCTGCGCCCGGAAAAGGAAAGGGAAGCCGAGGCGATCTTTCACAAATGGGGGCTCGACTTCGCCATTGTCGGCAAGACCACCGACGATCTGCGCTTCCGTGTGCTGCACCAGGGCGACGAGGTCGCCAACCTGCCGATCAAGGATCTCGGCGACAAGGCCCCGGAATATGACCGGCCGTGGGTTGAGCCGAAAAAGCCGGCGCCGCTGGCCGCCAATGACGTTCCGCAAGCCGATGTTGCCGATGCGCTTCTGAAGCTGCTCGGCGGTCCCGACCTGTCCTCGCGCCGTTGGGTCTGGGAGCAGTACGACACGCTGATCCAGGGCAATTCGCTGCAGCTTCCCGGCGGCGATGCCGGTGTGGTGCGGGTCGAAGGCCATGCGACCAAGGCGCTCGCCTTCTCCTCCGATGTGACGCCGCGCTATTGCGAGGCCGACCCCTATGAGGGCGGCAAGCAGGCGGTGGCCGAATGCTGGCGCAATTTGACCGCCACCGGTGCCTTGCCGCTGGCCGCTACCGACAATCTCAATTTCGGCAACCCGGAACGGCCCGAGATCATGGGCCAGTTGGTCGGCGCGGTGAAAGGCATCGGCGACGCCTGCCGCGCGCTCGGATTCCCGATCGTCTCCGGCAATGTCTCGCTCTACAACGAGACCAACGGCCAGGGCATTCTGCCAACCCCGACCATCGGCGGCGTCGGGCTGATCGCCGATTGGTCGAAGATGGTGCGGATCGGCTTTGCGGCCGAGGGCCAGATGATCCTGCTGGTCGGCGCGCCGGCGTCCTGGGGAACGCATCTCGGGCAATCGGTCTATCTCAGGGACATACACGGCCGCACGGACGGCCCGCCGCCGCCGGTCGATCTAGAGCATGAAAAGCGCGTCGGCGACCATGTGCGCGCGCTCATCGCATCCGGTGTCGTCACGGCTGCGCATGACGTTTCCGATGGCGGTGTCGCCGTTGCACTTGCCGAAATGGCGATGGCGTCCGGCATCGGCGCCACCGTTCCCGGGCTTGTCGGCACCGACCCGATCCCGGTCTGGTTCGGCGAGGATCAGGGCCGTTATCTGCTGACGTTGTCGATCGATCCGGATAGTGACGAGTGGGACGCCATTCGCAAGCAGCAGAGCGAACTCGGCATTTTCGCGCCGTGGATCGGCTCCACAGGCGGCAGCGCGCTGAAGCTTGGCGATGCCAGGGCAATCCCGGTCAGCGAATTGAGCGGAGCCCACGAAGGCTGGTTCCCGCGCTTCATGGATCAGGCCAGTTGACCACACTGGCTGCGCGGGCGCTGCTTGCAGTCGTCTTCTGGCCGTCGTTCTTCTTCTTCTGGTTCCTCGGGCCGTTCGTCTTTTTCCTGCTGTCGACGACCTCGAGCGAGGTTTGCGCCCAGCTGGAAACACGCGCGGAATTTCTTGCCGCGGCCAACGGCGCCATCCCTATGCTGGCGCTGCAGAACCTCATCTACGCGGTTCCGATCGTGTGCCTGGTGCTCTGGAACCGCTTGGCGCCGGATCCGGCACGGGCAAGGCACATTGTCACCTGCATCAAGCTTTTTGCCAGCGCGGTGGTCGTCGGGGCGATGTGGGAGTACGGCTCGTCGCTCGTCTGCGACGGCTACGGCCAGGGTTTCTTCTCGCCAGCTTGGCAAATGACGAGCTATCTCCCCATTGTCAGCCTGCTGCTCAACGCGCCGCTCTATGTGCTTGCCTTCAGCCTTGGCCGCGCTTTCTCGACACGCGAGGACGTTGCCGAGGATGAAGCAAGCCCACCGGCCTGATCTTTCTCTGAAGCCGTCTTGTCCTTGGCGGGACAGAACGGCTTCAATCCGGACCGGAAAGGCTTTAGGCTCGCGCGACTCTCATCTATGGCCGGCTACCGGCCGCTCGAAACAGGATTTTGCCATGGCAATGGATGCCCACGACATCGAAAAACTGATCAAGGACGGCATTCCGGACGCCAAGGTGACGATCCGCGACCTCGCCGGCGACGGCGACCATTATGCGGCCGAGGTGGTGGCCGAGAGCTTTCGCGGCAAGAGCCGCGTCCAGCAGCACCAGATGGTCTACGACGCGCTGAAGGGCAATATGGGCGGCGTGCTGCACGCACTGGCGCTACAGACCAGCGTTCCGGACTGACCTATTAGCGCTTGGCCCAACACGGCTCATCCTTTGCGCCATTTCAGCCACGGCACGGCTAACGTCTTGTTTCGCGCAATCGTTGGGTTTATTTGAAGGGTATGTTTCGAGCCTGACTCCCACAGGCGGGAAAGGATATTCCATGAGCGGCATCAACGACTACATCGACAACGAAGTGAAGGGCAACGACGTCGTCCTTTTCATGAAGGGCACGCCCGGTTTCCCGCAATGCGGATTTTCCGGCCAGGTTGTCCAGATCCTCGACTATATCGGCGCCGACTACAAAGGCGTGAACGTTCTGGATTCAGCCGAACTGCGCCAGGGCATCAAGGAATACTCCAACTGGCCGACGATCCCTCAGCTCTACGTCAAGGGCGAATTCGTCGGCGGCTGCGATATCATCCGCGAGATGTTCCAGGCCGGTGAGTTGCAGACATTCCTCGTCGAGAAGGGCGTCAGCGTCAAAGGCGCAGCCTGATTTCTGTTTTGTGCATGTTGCCATCCGAAGGTTGATTTTGATTTTCAGAGTCATGCACCAAGGCGTCGGGGGCACCTCGGCAATTTTCATGTCCTGAACCCAGGACCAAGACGAGCCAATGCGCCGGCCCGCCGGCGCATTTTCGTTTGAAAGATCGGACTTGCCGTGGACCAGCCAAAACCAGCGCCGCAATCGGCAAGCAAACTGCCCATTCCGCGTTGGGAGTTCATCGCTCTGTGCGCGGCGCTGATGGCGCTGAACTCGCTTGCCATCGATATCATGCTGCCGGCGCTGCAGCAGATCGGCGCCTCGCTCGGCGTCGAAAATGAAAACCACCGGCAGTACGTCATCACGGCCTACATTCTGGGCTTCGGCGGCGGACAGCTGTTCTTCGGGCCGATCTCGGATCGCTTCGGGCGTCGCGCGCCGCTGGTCGCCGGGCTGGTGATCTATGTAGCCGCGGCCGCGGCGGCCGCCATTGCACCAAGCTTTGAAACACTTCTGCTGTGCCGGGCCGTGCAAGGCATCGGTGCAGCCGCCACCCGCGTCATCGCCGTCTCAATCGTGCGCGATACGTTCGACGGCCGGCGCATGGCCGAGGTGATGTCGCTGATCTTCATGGTGTTCATGGCCATACCGGTCATTGCTCCCGGCATCGGCCAGTTCATCATGCTGTTTGCGACCTGGCATTGGATCTTCGTCACCATGGCCGTCGGTGCGCTCCTCGTCTCGGCCTGGTCGCTGCTGCGCCTTCCCGAAACGCTGCATCCAGAACATCGCCGGCCGCTGACACTCAACTCCATTGTCGGCGGCTTCCGCATCGTTCTCACCAACCGCATTGCGATCTGCTATGCCTTCGCCAGCACCTTCATTTTCGGCGCCATGTTCGGCTTCATCGCCTCAGCGCAGCAGATCTATGTCGACGTCTTCCATGTCGGCGAGATGTTCCCGGTCATCTTCGCAGGCGTCGCGGGCGTGCTCGCCTTCTCCAATTTTCTGAATTCGCGTCTTGTCGGCCGCATCGGCATGCGCCGCCTGTCGCAGAGCGCGCTGCTGCTGTTCCTGGTCATCAGCCTTGCCTGGCTGGTGATTTCGCTGGAAATGAAGATGCCGCTCTGGCTGTTCATCACCTTCTTTGCCTGCGCCATGCTTCCGTTCGGTGCGCTGGGCGCGAACTTCAACGCGCTGGCCATGGAGCCGCTCGGCCAACTGGCCGGCACGGCGTCGTCGATCCTCGGTTTCATGCAGACGTTTCTCGGCGGCATTCTCGGCACGCTGATCGGTCAGGCCTTCAACGGCACTGTGACGCCGCTGGCCGCCGGCTTCTGCAGCGTCTCGGTCGCGGCGCTGCTGATGATCTTCATTGCCGAGCGCGGCAAGATGTTCCAGCCACAGAACCCGCCGGTTTCAGGGCACATAACCGACTTGCATTAGGACGCACCTTCAAGAGCTGCCGTGAACCGAGGGGCAAGCATGCGCCCCGCGATTGCTTCACCCATGCTGTCCGAAAACGGCAGTGGCAGAGCATCATCGAGTGCCCTGAGGATGGATGCCACGAAAGCCCGGCTGCGTTGGGCATCGGTTCCCAGATCGGAATATGTGGCGCGTGGTCTGCCAATCAGCGTTCCGTTGCGGCGAAGCGAGAACCGCAGTGTCAGGGACATGCCTGCGGTTCCGGGTGGCGGCTTCCAGCAGGCATAGATAGCGTCCGACATCTCCTTTATTGTGTCGACGGGATCGGGACTGCGACAGCTGCGCTCTTGCGATCTTGCTTCCTGGGGACTGGCAAACAGAGCGGCGGCAAGAGCCGCCGCGACAAGTGCGAACCGAGGTTTCATTCGAGAGCCTCCGGATTGCGCGCGATTGTATCGCTCTCCTTCGGCTAACGCAGCAATTAATCCTGTGGCGCCCAGAGCTCGCGGCGCAATTCGTGCCAGCTTTCCTGGTCTGGCGCGACAAGCAGGCCGCCGCCGAGATGCGAGGGCCGATAGGCGCTGCCGTCGAAGCGCGCCGCGTGGCCGCCGGCCTCGGCATGGATCAGCACGCCGGCCAGATGGTCCCACGGCATCAGCTTGTTATAGACGACGAAGTGGGCATGGCCGCTCGCCAGCAGGCGGTATTCGTGCGCGGCGCAGCGATAGGCGAATTGCGACAGGATCTTCGTCTGGTTACGCGCCAACCGCGACCGTTCCGGTTCGGGCATGTATTGCCAGGAGACAGAGCCGGTCATTTCCGAGATCGGCGCTGCCGTTGCGACATGCACCTTCTCCAGGCTGCCGTGCGCATGCCTGATATGACTGCCGGCGCCCCTGGCGCCGATCAGCCAGTCCTTGCCGACCGGATCGTGGATGATGCCGGCAACCGTCTCGCCCTTGACCACGACCGCCAGCATGACGCCGAACAGCGGCACACCGGAGGCAAAGTTGAAAGTGCCGTCGACCGGGTCGATGACGAAAGCCAGATCGGCATCGCCCAACCCGTTCAACAGCGCAGGATTGTCGGAACAGGCCTCCTCGCCGACGACCATCGCCTGGGGATAGCGCTCGCGCAGCCTGGCGGTGATGAGCCGCTCGGCATTGACGTCGGCTTCGGTCACCAGGTCGGCGGCCGACGTCTTCTGGCGGATGTCGCCATCGCCCAGCCGGCGAAAACGCGGCATGATCTCGGCCAACGCCGCCTCGGCCAGAATGCCGGCCAGCCAGTCGATCGCGGTGTCGTCAAATGTCATCGGAAATGTCTTGCCTTGTGGTGAGGGTCTCGTTGAGGGCAGCGAAATCGAACAGCTTTCTGTCGAGCAGATGCGATGGCCTGCTGTTCGACAGCGCGCGCAGCATCGTATCCTTGCGGCCTGGCATGCGCTTTTCCAGGTCCTCGAGCATCGCCTTCATGGCGTTGCGCTGAAGACCTTCCTGGCTGCCGCAGAGATCGCAGGGAATGATCGGAAATTGCATGGCGGCAGCGAATTTTTCCAGATCGGCCTCGGCGCAGTAGCTCAATGGCCGCAGCACCATGACGTCGCCCTCGTCGTTGAGCAGTTTTGGCGGCATGGCGGCGAGACGGCCGCCATGAAAGAGGTTCATGAAGAAGGTTTCGAGAATGTCCTCACGATGGTGGCCGAGCACCAGTGCCGAGCATCCCTCCTCGCGCGCAATGCGGTAGAGATGGCCGCGCCTGAGGCGCGAGCAGAGCGAGCAATAGGTGCTGCCCGCAGGCAGTTTGTCGGTGACGACGGAATAGGTATCCTGATATTCGATGCGATGCGCGATGGCGTATCTGTCGAGATAGTCCGGCAGGATATGTTTGGGGAAATTCGGCTGGCCCTGGTCGAGATTGCAGGCCAGCAGGTCGACCGGCAAGAGCCCGCGCCATTTGAGGTCGAGCAGCACCGCGAGCAGGCCGTAGGAATCCTTGCCGCCCGACAGCGCAACCAACCAGCGCTGGCCGGGCTTCACCATCGTGAAATCCTCGATTGCCTGCCGGGTCAGCCGCAGCAGCCGCTTGCGCAATTTGTTGAACTCGACCGAGGACGGCACGTCGGAAAACAGCGGGTGGAAGCCGCCCTCGCTGTCGGCGATCGGTTCGAGCGTTTCAATGTCTGGAAGCATGTTCATGGCACGTCGCTTTCAGTGGCCCAGAGCGCCGGATTAGCGGACATGACCGACAAAGAAAAGGCCGCCTCGACGGGCGGCCTTCGCAGGATGTCGCAGAATGCGCTCGTTTAGCGCGAATAGAATTCGACGACCAGGTTCGGTTCCATCTGCACGGCGAACGGAACGTCCGCCAGGCCGGGGATGCGCGAGAAGGTCGCGACCATCTTGTTGTGATCGGCTTCGATGTAGTCCGGCACGTCGCGCTCGGCGAGACCGACCGCTTCCAGAACGATAACCAGCTGCTTGGACTTTTCGCGCACTTCGACGACATCGCCCGGCTTGCAGCGGTACGAGCCGATGTTGACGCGCTTGCCGTTGACGTTGACGTGGCCGTGGTTGACGAACTGACGGGCGGCGAAAATGGTCGGCACGAACTTGGCGCGGTAGACGACCGCGTCGAGACGCGATTCGAGCAGGCCGATCAGGTTCTCCGAGGTGTCGCCCTTGCGGCGGTCAGCCTCTTCATAGACCTTGCGGAACTGCTTTTCCGAAACGTCGCCATAGTGACCCTTCAGCTTCTGCTTGGCGCGCAGCTGCAGGCCGAAATCGGAAAGCTTGCCCTTGCGGCGCTGGCCATGCTGGCCGGGACCGTATTCACGCTTGTTGACCGGGGACTTCGGGCGGCCCCAGATGTTTTCGCCGAGACGGCGGTCGATCTTGTACTTCGCGGATTCGCGCTTGCTCATCGCATTCCCTTTTCAAAACAACACACCCGGAACCTCATGGTCCGGGTGAAGGAAACGCGCCCTCCTCTGGCCTCCGTTTTCGAGACCTGACAGGGTTTTCCCACGCAACGCGGCGGAAAACCCACGGGACACGTCAGTTCAAACAAGATAGTAGAATTGGATTTCCACGCATCTTGCGCACATAAAGAAAACCACCGGGCATTGCGGCCCGGTGTTGGCGCTGATTAAACGGAGATTTAACCTGTGTCAAGCTTGTGGCTGGCGTAGGCCATGGCGACGATATAGCGTCTCTGGGTTGAGTACAGTGCCGGATGTGGCGGGAGGTTGCGCCAGCGGCATCAGGAAGGGACCGGAGCAGAGGAGCTACATTCGTATGAAGAAATTCTTCCTTACCCTGACAGGAGCCGCTGTGTTGGCGGGATCCATGGCGGTCATGACACCGGAGCCGGCGGAGGCCAGGCATTGGCAAGGACACCGGCATCACCAGGCTTGCCGCATCGTGATCAAGAAAAAAGTTATCTGGCGGCACGGCCACAAGAAGGTCGTCCGCTACAAGATCAAGCGCTGCGGCGGACGCTGGTAAGCTCCAATCGGGTCTCAGCGGTCGACATTCATTTCAAAGCCCGCGGTTTTCGCCGCGGGCTTTTTGATTCCAGCTGGTGTTCTTCGGCGTTTCCGTTGAACGGCGGACTGTCCTAGTCTTTCGACTTCTTCTCCGGCAGGCCCTTGCGCTTCGTCTCGGCGAATTCCTCGAGCTGCTTTTCGCTCATCGATTCGTACATTCCCTTGGAAGCGCCCTGGAGTTCGCTCTTCCTGGTCTCGCCGCGCTTGGCCGACAGAGCCGCGCCGGCGGCTTTCTGCTGGGCTTTCGAGGTGGCTGGCATGGCTCTTTCTCCCGTTAGCGTCAGGAGAAAAACGCAACGACTGCCATGATGTTCCGCTTCGCAATCACGACATCGCCAGCCCGAACCCCTGCATCAGGCGACGAGTCGGGAAATCGGCTCTTTTCGATGTGAAGACGGCAAGGTCGGGCCCTTCAGGCAGCATCTCCCCACGACCGCCCGGATCGATGTCGGCGAGAAGCGACAACGCCCGGCGCGCGATCGCTTCAGCGGGGTCGAGCCAGTCGACCGGCCAAGGCGCTGTCTTGCGCATGCGATTTGCGAGAAAGGGATAGTGTGTGCAGGCGAGCACGACGATATCCGTACGCAGCGCATCATGTTCGACAAAGCACGGCGTGATCTCGGCGCGCACGGCCTCCTCATCGACGAAGCCCTCACGCATGTAGATCTCAGCCAGTCCCGCCAGCCTGTCGCTGCCGACCAGGCGGACATGGCATTTCTGCGCCCATTTGCTGATCAGGTCGCGCGTGTACTGGCGCTTGACGGTGCCAGGCGTCGCCAGCACCGAAACCAGCCCTGAGCGTGTGCGTTCCGCCGCCGGCTTGATCGCAGGCACCATGCCGACGAAAGGATGCTCGGGAAATCTCTCGCGCAGCGCATCGATCACCAGCGTCGAGGCGGTGTTGCAGGCGATGACGGAAATGGCCGGCGCAAACTGCTCAAGCAGTTTGCCGAACAATTCAAGGATATGCACCCTCAGCGCCGGCTCTTCCCAAGCGCCGTAGGGAAACGCGGCGTCGTCGGCGACATAGATGAAGCGGCGGTCGGGCATCAGCACGCGCGCCTCGCGCAGCACGGTAAGCCCGCCGATGCCCGAATCGAACATCAGGATCGGCCGCTCAGTCATTGTCGGTTCCTTTTCCGCCCAGCGGCGGTATGTCATCGTCCTTGCCGGTGTCGGCAAGGCGCCCCGCTTCCGCCTTGCGGGCACGCGCGGCGGCCGCGGGCAAGCGCCGTGGGTCATCGCCAGGGGAACCATCGCCGCGCGGCATCGCCGGCGAAAACCTGTCGAGCGACGAGATGATGCCGCGCAGCACCTTGAGCTCCGGCTCGGCAAAGCCGGCGCGTGTCAGCACCGCGCGCAGATTGTCGACCATTTTCGGCTTCTTCGGTGCCGGCCGGAAATAGCCGCGCGCTTCCAGTGCACCTTCGAGATAGGCGAACAGGCCGTGCAATTCTTCCTTGCTTGCCGGCTTCATGTCCGGGCCGGAAAAATTGGTCCTGGTCTCGTCTTCCAGGCCGGACTTCATCCATTCGTAGGACATCAGAAGCGCGGCCTGGGCGATGTTGAGCGAGGAGAAATCGGGATCGACCGGGAAAGTCACGATCTCGTCGGCAAGGCCGACCTCGTCATTGTAGAGGCCGAAGCGTTCGCGTCCGAACAGGATGCCGGTGCGCTGGCCCATCACGTGGCGCGCCCGCAGCAGCCTGCCCGCCTCCACCGGCCCGCGCACGGATTTGAAGCCGTCGCGCTGCCTGGCCGTGGTGGCGAAGACAAAGTTCAGGTCGGCGAGCGCCGAGGCCAGATCGTCGAAGACGGTGACAGCGTCGATGACATGGTCGGCGCGGCTGGCCGCCGCGCGTGCCTTCTCGCTCGGCCAACCATCACGCGGGTTGACCAGGCGCAGCTCCGACAGACCGAAATTGGCCATGGCGCGCGCGACCATGCCGATGTTCTCGCCAAGCTGAGGTTCGACGAGGATGATCGCCGGGCCGGCGACTGCAATGCTATCGGGATCTTTGGTGACGGGCATGATTGTCAATGAACTGCTGTTTGCGGCATTTCAGCGTCCCTGCCACATTCGGCCGGGAAAATGAAGCATTCGCAAATGACGACGACTCTGGCCCCCAATTCGTGACCGATCGCCGTTTGCGTGGCCAAAAGCGCTTTGATATACGGGCGACATCTCCCGGCCCAACGCCACGCGGGCAAGGCCGTCCCATATCCCAGCAACGAGGCATTCTTTCATGGCGAAGATCAAGGTGGCGAACCCGGTCGTCGAACTCGACGGCGACGAGATGACCCGCATCATCTGGCAGTTCATTAAGGACAAGCTGATCCACCCTTATCTCGACCTCAAGCTTGAATATTACGACCTCGGCATCGAGCATCGCGACGCCACCAACGACCAGGTGACCATCGATTCGGCCAACGCCATCAAGAAACACGGCGTCGGCGTGAAATGCGCGACGATCACCCCCGACGAACAGCGCGTCGAGGAGTTCAAGCTGAAGAAGATGTGGAAGTCGCCGAACGGCACCATCCGCAACATCCTCGGCGGTACCATCTTCCGCGAGCCGATCATCATGAAGAACGTCCCGCGCCTGGTGCCCGGCTGGACCAAGCCGATCATCGTCGGCCGCCATGCCTTCGGCGACCAGTACCGCGCCACCGATTTCCGCTTCCCCGGCAAGGGCAAGCTGACCATCAAGTTCGTCGGCGAGGACGGCCAGGTGATCGAGCACGATGTGTACGACGCGCCCGGCGCCGGTGTCGCCATGGCCATGTACAATCTCGACGAGTCGATCCGCGAGTTTGCCCGCGCCTCGCTGAACTATGGCCTGCTGCGCAACTATCCGGTCTATCTGTCGACCAAGAACACCATCCTCAAGGCCTATGACGGCCGCTTCAAGGACATCTTCCAGGAGGTCTACGAGGCCGAGTTCGAGGCCGAATTCAAGTCGAAGAAGCTGTGGTACGAGCACCGCCTGATCGACGACATGGTGGCCTCCGCCCTGAAATGGTCGGGCGGCTATGTCTGGGCCTGCAAGAACTATGATGGTGACGTGCAGTCCGACACGGTCGCGCAGGGTTTCGGCTCGCTCGGCCTGATGACCTCGGTGCTGATGACGCCGGACGGCAAGACGGTGGAAGCGGAAGCCGCGCACGGCACGGTCACCCGCCACTACCGCCAGCACCAGAAGGGCGAGGAAACGTCAACCAATTCGATCGCCTCGATCTTCGCCTGGACGCGCGGCCTCGCGCACCGCGCCAAGCTCGACGACAATGCCGAGCTGAAGCGTTTTTCCGAAACGCTGGAAAAGGTCTGCATCCAGACGGTCGAATCCGGCTTCATGACCAAGGACCTGTCGCTGCTGATCGGCCCCGACCAGCCTTGGCTTTCGACCACCGGTTTCCTCGACAAGATCGACGAGAACCTGCAAAAGGCGATGGCCTGACAAGTAAGCGAGATGGGCAAGCCCATCGTCTACGGGGCGGGCTACAGCGTGTATGTACGCATCGTCCGCCTCGTACTCGCGGAAAAAGGCATCGACTGCGAGCTTGTGCCGGTCGATGTCTTTGCCACTGATGGCATTCCCGCCTGGTATTTCGAGCATCATCCGTTCGGCCGCATCTCGGCCTTCGAGCATGACGGGTTTTACCTCTTCGAGACCAATGCGATTGCCCGCTATATCGACGAGGCCTTCGACGGACCAGCGCTGCAGCCTGCCGACGCGCGCGGCCGCGCCAGGATGGCCCAGATCATTGGCATGCTCGACGCCTATGGCTATCGCGCGATGGTCTGGGATGTCGCCGTCGAGCGGCTCGAAAAGGCTGAGCCGGATGAGGAATTGATCACCGGCGGGTTGCGACAGGCAGAGACGGCGCTGAAAGTGCTGACCTCATTGAAGGCAGAGGGACCATGGTTGCTCGGCGAGCAACTGACACTGGCCGACCTGCACGCGGCGCCGATCATCGCCTATTTCGTCAAGGTCAGCGAGGGGCAAAAGGTGCTGGCTGAGTTCCCTGATATCCGGGACTGGTATACGCGCATTGCGGCTCGGCCGAACTTCGTGCGGGCTGAAAAAGTCGGCTAGTAAGAGACGTCCGCGGGGCAGCGCCCCCCGCTGTCCCTCCAACCGTTCCTTTAAAATCAGTCCACTCGCCTACGCCGCTGCGAGTGCAGCCCTCACCGCTGCAATCGCATCATCGGCCTTCGACGCATCGGGGCCACCGGCCTGGGCCATGTCGGGCCGCCCGCCGCCGCCCTGCCCGCCCAATGCGGCGGAGGCCACGCGCACCAGGTCGACGGCGCTGAAGCGGCCAATGAGGTCGTCGGTGACGGCCACGACGACGCTGGCCTTGTTGTCCTCGCCGGCGCCGACGAAGACTACGACGCCTGAGCCGAGCGAGCTCTTGCCGGCATCGGCCAGCGGCTTCAAATCCCTAGGCGAGACACCGGAGACCGTCTTGCCGAGGAAGCCGACACCCGCCACCGTCTCGTTTTCCGAAGGCGCACCGGCCGCGGCACCGCCGCCCAGCGCCAGCTTCTTGCGCGCCTCGGTCAATTCCTTCTCGAGCTTCTTGCGCTCTTCGAGCAGCGTCTCGACGCGCGCCGGCACATCGGCCGGCGAAATCTTCAACACGGCCGCCGTCGCCTTCAAACGCCGGTCCTGCTCGTCGAGGTGTTTGCGCGCGGCTTCGCCGGTCAGCGCCTCGATGCGGCGCACGCCGGCGGCAACCGCGCTGTCGGAGACGACACGCACCAGACCGATATCGCCGGTCGCCCTGACATGGGTGCCGCCGCAGAGCTCGACCGAATAGGGCCGGTTGGCCTTCGCGCCATGCACGCCCGTGCCCATCGACACGACGCGCACTTCGTCACCATACTTCTCGCCGAACAGCGCCATGGCGCCTTCGGCGATAGCATCGTCGACCGACATCAGCCGCGTGGATACCGGGCTGTTCTGGACGACGATCTCGTTGGCCATGCGCTCGACCTCTTCGAGATCCTCCGGTGAAATGGGCTTGTTGTGCGAGATGTCGAAGCGCAGGCGCTCGGGAGCCACCAGCGAGCCCTTCTGCGCGACATGGCTGCCCAGCACCTCGCGCAGCGCCTCATGGATCAGGTGCGTCGCGGAATGGTTGGCGCGCAGCCTGGAGCGTCTGGCATGGTCAACCTTCAGCTCGACGGCAGCGCCTGTCTTGACCGTGCCGCTGGCCATCTTGCCGATGTGGACGATCAGCCCATCGGCCTTCTTCTGCGTATCCGAGATCTCGATCGAGAAACCTTCGCCTGAAATGATACCGGTGTCGCCCATCTGGCCGCCGGACTCGGCATAGAACGGCGTCTGGTTGACGACGATCGCCACCGCGTCGCCCTTGCCGGCGCTGTCGACAGCCTTGCCATCCCGGACAAGCGCCTGGATGATGCCTTCGGCAGCTTCAGTCTCATAGCCGAGGAACTCGGTGGCGCCGGCCTTCTCGCGCACGGAGAACCAGATGGTCTCGGTGGCCGCGTCGCCGGAGCCTGCCCAGTGCTTGCGCGCCTCGGCCTTCTGCTGCTCCATCGCGTTGGTGAAGCCGGCAAGATCGACCGAAATGCTGCGCTGGCGCAGTGCGTCCTGCGTCAGGTCGAGCGGGAAGCCATAGGTGTCGTAGAGCTTGAAGGCCGTCTCGCCGTCCAGCATGTCGCCGGCATGCAGCGTTTCGGTCGCCTCCGAGAGCAGACCGAGGCCGCGCACCAGCGTCTTGCGGAAACGCGTTTCCTCGAGCTTCAGCGTCTCGGTGATCAACTGTTCGCCGCGCAGCAGCTCCGGATAGGCCTGGCCCATTTCGCGCACCAGCGCCGGCACCAACTTCCACATCAGCGGTTCGTTGGCACCGAGCAACTGCGCATGACGCATGGCGCGGCGCATGATGCGGCGCAAAACATAGCCACGGCCTTCGTTCGAGGGCAGCACGCCATCGGCGACCAGGAAGGAGGACGAGCGCAGATGATCGGCAATGACCCGGTAGGACGCGACCGTCTCCTTGTCGGGGCCATGGCCGATCGCGGACGAGGCCGCGTCGATCAGGTGACGGAACAGATCAGTCTCGAAGACGCTTTCCACCCCTTGCAGGATGGACGCCATGCGCTCCAGGCCCATGCCGGTGTCGATCGAGGGGCGTGGCAGGTCGATGCGCTCCTCCTTTGTCACCTGTTCATACTGCATGAACACCAGGTTCCAGAATTCCAGGAAACGGTCGCCATCCTCCTCCGGGCTGCCGGGAGGGCCGCCCCAGATGTGCTCGCCGCGGTCGATGAAAATCTCCGAGCACGGACCGCACGGGCCGGTATCGCCCATCGCCCAGAAATTGTCCGATGTCGCGATGCGAATGATGCGGTCGTCGGGAAAACCGGCGATCTTCTTCCAGAACCCGGCCGCCTCGTCGTCCGTGTGATAGACGGTGACCAGCAGCTTGTCCTTGTTCAGCCCGAATTCCCTGGTGATCAGGTTCCAGGCGAGCTCGATGGCGCGCTCCTTGAAGTAGTCGCCAAAGGAGAAATTGCCGAGCATCTCGAAGAAGGTCAGATGGCGCGCGGTGTAGCCTACATTGTCGAGGTCGTTGTGCTTGCCGCCGGCGCGCACGCTCTTCTGGGCGGTCGAAGCGCGCGAATAGGGCCGCTTTTCCAAACCGGTGAAGACGTTCTTGAACTGCACCATGCCGGCGTTGGTGAACATCAGCGTCGGATCGTTGCGCGGCACCAGCGGGCTCGACGCGACGATCTCGTGACCCTCCTTGCGGAAGTAGTCGAGAAATGTCGACCGGATTTCGTTCACGCCACTCATGAATGCTGCCTTTTCGGAAGAGCCGCCGGCGAACCGGCGGAAATGGGCTCTGCGTTTTAGAAGATTAAGACTTGGCCTTTTAGCCGCCGCGCTTCACCCTGTCCAGAAACACGGAATTGGTCCAATCCACGGCCTTTGCCGGCCGTTCGAACCGGCCTGGTTTCGGCGCCAAAATGCAAAACCGCCGGCACTGGGCCGGCGGTTTCAAAACGCAATAACGCGGAACTCAATTACTTAAGCCTGAGATAATAGAACGCGATTATGGCCGAACTCCGGCCGACATCGAGCTGTCACATCGCGCCGGATTCTTCCTCGAAACCGTCGTCGCTTTCACCGCGCTCGGGACCACCATTCTCCAGGAATTTCTCGGCGATCAGCCCGGCATTCTGCCTGAGCGCCAGCTCGATCTCGCGTGCGGTGTCGGGATTGTCGCGCAGGAACAGTTTTGCATTCTCGCGGCCCTGACCGAGACGCTGCGAATTGTAGGAGAACCAGGCACCCGACTTCTCGACCACGCCGGCCTTGACGCCGAGATCGACCAGTTCGCCGGTCTTGGACACGCCTTCACCGTACATGATGTCGAACTCGACCACCTTGAAGGGCGGGGCCAGCTTGTTCTTGACCACCTTGACGCGGGTCTGGTTGCCGACGACCTCGTCGCGGTCCTTGACCGAGCCGATGCGGCGGATGTCGAGGCGCACCGATGCGTAGAATTTCAGCGCGTTGCCGCCGGTCGTCGTCTCGGGCGAACCGAACATGACGCCGATCTTCATGCGGATCTGGTTGATGAAGATGACCATGGTGTTGGAGCGCGAGATCGAGGCGGTCAGCTTGCGCAACGCCTGGCTCATCAGGCGGGCCTGCAGGCCCGGCAGAGAATCGCCCATCTCGCCTTCGATTTCGGCACGGGGCGTCAGCGCCGCGACCGAATCGACCACCAGCACGTCGATGGCGCCGGAGCGCACCAGCGTGTCGCAGATTTCCAGCGCCTGCTCACCAGTGTCGGGCTGCGAGATCAGCAGGTTTTCGAGATCGACGCCAAGCTTGCGGGCATAGACCGGATCAAGCGCGTGCTCGGCATCGACGAAAGCGCAGATGCCGCCCTTCTTCTGGGCTTCGGCCACGGTGTGCAGGGCAAGCGTCGTCTTGCCCGAGCTTTCCGGCCCGTAGATCTCGATGATGCGGCCGCGCGGCAGGCCACCGACGCCAAGCGCGATGTCGAGGCCAAGCGAGCCGGTCGGCACCGTTTCGATCTCGACGACCTGCTCGTTCGCGCCGAGCCGCATGATCGAGCCCTTGCCGAAAGCCCGCTCGATCTGCGACAGCGCCGCATCCAGAGCCTTTGATTTGTCCACTGCCTTGTCCTCTACCAGCCGCAAAGAATTCTGAGCCATGATACATCACCCCTTGGTCGTCAATGAAGGCCGGACAATCCGTAATCCCTGCCTATTTGTACCTTTTTTGTTCTCATTTGGCAAGAGGGATCAAATATCTGAAAAACAAACAATATCCGGATTTGTTCTTTTTTTGTCCAAGGGATTCGATCAGGATTGCACTACGTTGGGCCAGACGGCTCGGTTGTTTCGACCTGCCGAATCGCCGCCTCGCATGCGAAGCTCCGTCGCACAGCCTAGCGCTTGTGCGGCTGGAATAACAAAGGTCATATCGCCGGCATGCTGAAATCCGCGAAAGTACTGGCCGTAGGCGGCGCCCATATCGATCGGCGCGGCCAGGTGTCCGGCGCTTACGTGCCCGCCGCCTCCAATCCGGGCACAATGCGCGAGGATGTCGGCGGCGGCGTCTTCAACGCTTTGCGCAGTGCCGTGCGGCGCGGCGTCTCCGCGTCGCTCATGTCGGTTCGCGGCGGCGATGCGGCTGCCGACACCGTTTCGCGAGCCATTGCCGAGGCTGGCATTGCCGACCTGTCGGCGGTCTTCCTCGACCGCACGACGCCGAGCTACACGGCACTGATCGACAGCGAGGGCGAACTGATCGTCGGCTTTGCCGACATGGCGCTCTATGATTTGGCGTTTCCCAAGCAGATCAGGCGCTCCAAGGTGCGGGAGGTGATCGCCGCCGCCGACGCGATCCTGTGCGACGCCAACCTGCCCTCTTCGGCGCTGGAACGGATGGTCACGCTCGCCGCGGGCAAGCCGGTTTTCGCCATTGCCATTTCCCCGGCCAAGGTAACGCGGCTGATACCGGTGCTGAAGGAGCTCTCGCTGGTGTTCATGAACCGGCGCGAGGCCATGGTGCTGGCCGGCGTCGCCGCGAATGCCACGGAGCGCGAGGTCGTCGATGGGTTGCGATGCAGCGGCCTCGTCAGCGGCGTGGTGACGGCGGGCGGCGGGCCCATGCTGGGCTTCGATGACGCCGGCGCCTTCTCGATCCTGCCGCCGCCGCCAAGAAAGGTCGCTGACGTCACCGGCGCCGGCGATGCGCTGGCGGGCGCAACGGTCGCTGCCCTGCTGCACGGACTGCCGCTGCGGGCAGCTCTGCGCGAAGGCATTGCCGGGGCGACGCTTGCCATCGAAAGCGCCAACGCCGTTCCGGAGTTTACCGCGGCGAGCTTCGCGGAAGCGCTGGCTCTTGTGCCGGATGCCAGGGAAATGGCATGAGACCGGCAAATTCATAGTGCCGCGATGTTGCCTGATGTCCCGACAGACGCTCCGCATTCCGGATTGGAGACCCTGATGACCCCTGAGACCGCCCGCCCCTTCATCGACATCCACGCGCCGGTGGCGCAGGCTCTGGCGGCCGGCCGGCCGGTGGTGGCGCTGGAAAGCACCATCATCACCCATGGCATGCCCTACCCGGACAATGGCGCCATGGCGGCCGATGTCGAAAAGATCATCACCGATGGCGGCGCCGTGCCGGCGACGATCGCCGTGGTTGGCGGCCGCATCAAGATCGGGCTTTCGGACGGCGAGCGCGAATCGCTGGCGATGACGGGCGACGCCATGAAACTGTCGCGCGCCGATCTCGGTTTTGCCGTGGCGCAAGGGCGCACCGGTGGCACCACGGTCGCCGCCACGATGATCGCGGCGCATATGGTCGGCATAAAAGTGTTCGCCACCGGCGGTATCGGCGGCGTGCACAAGGGTGCGGAAAAGAGCTTTGACATTTCCGCCGATCTCGACGAGCTGGCGCGTACCCCGGTCATCGTCGTCTCGGCCGGCGCCAAGGCGATCCTCGACATCGAAAAGACGCTGGAGGTGCTGGAGACGCGCGGCGTGCCGGTGATCGGCCATGGCTGCGAGACGATGCCGGCCTTCTGGTCCAGGCAATCGCCGTTCCGCGCGCCGCTGACCCTGCACGAGCCGGAAGAGATTGCGCATTTCTACCAGACGAGGGCAGCGCTGGGGCTCGCCGGCGGCATGCTGATTGCCAATCCGGTGCCCGAGAACCATGAAATCCCGGCTGAAGAGATGGCGAGCTATATCGACGCCGCGCAGAAGGCCGCCGAGGCGCTCAACGTGACCGGCAAGGCGGTGACGCCGTTCCTGCTGTCGAAGATCCTCGAACTGACCGGCGGCCGGAGCCTGAAGACCAACATCGCGCTGGTCGAAAACAATGCGCGGCTGGCGGCGAGGATTGCAAAGGCGCTGTAGGTTCACGCGGCGAAGGGCCCCTCACCCGGATTGCCGAAACCGAATTGCAAGCGGCAATTCAGGGCAATCCGACCTCTCCCCGAGGGGAGAGGAGCTTGCCGGCACCGGCGCCGACCTCTTCTCCCCAGCGGGGAGAAGGTGGCCGCGAAGCGGCCGGATGAGGGGGCGGCTTCGCGCTACGCAGCTACTTCCCCGCCCGCCGCCCCGCCTCATAGGCCCGGCGTGCCCAGGCCGTCATCTCGTCGGGATCATCGAAAGCGCTGTCGGGAACGCTCCAGTAGGGCATGGCGACTAGCTTGCCGTGACGCGAGCCGGTATAGGTCCATTGCGTGCAGCCGGCGGCCTCGAACTCGGGCGCGCTTTGCTCGTCGGCCTTCAGCAGCAATTCGCCGCGCAGCACGATGGCGACGATGACGCCGTCGAAATAGATGCCCTTGCCGCCGAACAGCTTGCGGATGCTGACGGGGCCAAGGCCTTCGAACAGTTCGGCGATGCGTTCATTGTCCATGCCGCGATCATGGCACCGGCATTTGGCCTTGTCATCGCCGCAAACAAAATCATGCTGACAGGTTGAGAGCCATCCGTCGGAGTTTTGTCATGCCGCTTCTGCTCAAAGGGTCCTGCCGCTGCAATGCCGTGCGTTTCGAGGTGGAGAGCCACACGCCGGCGCCATTCATGCTGTGCTACTGCTCGATCTGCCGCAAGCAGCAGGGCGGCGGCGGGTTTGCCATCAATCTGGGTGCCGACAACGAGACACTGAACATCAGGGGCAAGCGCAGTCTCGGCGTCTTTCGGGCGGAGATCGAGGACGACGAGCATCCGCATTGCGAAATCTCGACCGGCGAGCGCAATTTCTGCAAGAAATGCGGGGCGGCCCTTTGGCTCTACGATCCGACATGGCCGGAACTGGTGCATCCCTTCGCCTCGGCGATCGACAGCGATTTACCCATTCCGCCAAGCAAGGTGCACCTGATGCTGAAATACAAGGCGAACTGGGTGGAGCCGGAGGTTGGCAAGCATGACAAGGCCTTCGACGTCTATCCCGAGGAATCGATCGCCGACTGGCACAAGCGGACGGGCATGTGGGTGGAGTAGCGTTCTTCGCCCCGCCTACGGGGCGAAGGGAACTCAGGAAGCGCGGGCCTCTGCCAGCGCCTTCAGATCGGCCGGTTTCAGTTCGACGGATTCGCCGCAACCGCAGGCCGAGCTCTGGTTCGGATTGTGGAAGGTGAAACCGGTGCGCAACGTCGTCTGCTCGAAATCCATCTCGGTGCCGAACAGGAACAGCGCTGCCTCGGGCGCCACATAGACATGCGCACCGTCACGCTCGATATGGTCGTCCTTGGTGTTGGGCTCGGTCACCAGATCGACCGTGTATTCCATGCCGGCGCAGCCGCCTTTTTTTATGCCGAGGCGGATGCCGTGCGCGTTGTCGCGGGTGGCGACGATCTCGCGCACCCGGTCGGCGGCCTTTTCGGTCATCGTGATGACGGCGAAGCGTCCCATTCTTTTTCTCCGTGTTCACGCAGGTTCAAGGCCTACGGAATGATGCTATTAAATGGTCCAATCGACAGCTGATGACAAGAGGCTAGGTGGGAGGGCTCTTGCCACACCCTCGATCTTGCATGTTACGAAGAGCATATGGATTGTGGCGAAGTTAAAATTGACGTGACCCAGATCGTGGAGTTTAGCCGATCACCGCTCCGCTTGACCGGCCTGGTCATCCTTGGAGCCTTCACGTGTACGGTGAGTTTTCTTTTTGCTTGGCCAATGCTGGCATTCGTTTCAGCAGGTAGTTTCAATCAGTTCCTGGGCTGGATGGGTGTATTGCTTTTTGGAGCCCACTTCTTGCATTTTCTATGGGCATTGATCAGTCCGAACCAAACGGTTGTAATCATAGCTCCCGCCGGCTTCAAAGATCGTCGCATAGCCCCTGAGTTTATTGCATGGACGTCGATAGAGAAATTATCTGCCTATGACTACCGCGGATATAAAATGTCATTCGTCATTGGTATATCAGAAGTCGAAAGACGAAAACTGTCTACAACACTCAAGGCGCGGTGGGACCGAATCAATACTCATCTTGCCGGTTTAAGCGGACTCTGGGTTGTGACAAACGACCTAGACGTGCACTTCGGTGACATATTTCGCCTCGTCACGGAGTATACCAAGGCTTATGGCGGCAAGGTAGACTGACCTCAATACCACCCAACCGCCACCTGCGCCTCTTCCGACATGCGGTCGGCCGACCATGGCGGGTCGAAAGTCATGTTGACCTCGACGCCGGACACGCCTTCGACGGCGCCGACGGCATTCTCCACCCAGCCGGGCATTTCGCCGGCGACCGGGCAGCCGGGGGCGGTCAGCGTCATGTCGATCTTGACCGAGCGATTGTCCTCGATGTCGATCTTGTAGATCAGGCCGAGCTCGTAGATATCGGCCGGAATTTCCGGATCGTAGACCGTCTTCAGCGCCGAGACGATGTCGTCGGTCAGCCGTGCCAACTCGTCGGCTGGAATGGCCGACCCCGAAACCACCGCGTTGGGCGCGGTTTCCGGAGTGGTCTCGGCAGCGATGCTTGCATCATCCATGGTCGTCACCCAAAAAATCGTCATCCGAAGAATTTGCGCGCTTTTTCAAGCGCCTCGGCCAAAGCGTCGACTTCGGCCCTGGTATTATACATGCCGAACGATGCCCTGCATGTGGAGGTTACACCAAAACGTTTCAACAGGGGCTGGGCACAATGGGTGCCCGCGCGAACTGCAACGCCCTGCCGATCGATGACCATCGACACGTCATGGGCATGGATGCCTTGCAGTTCGAACGAGATGATGGCGCCCTTGCCGGGCGCGTCGCCGAAGATGCGCAGCGAATTGATGGCGCGCAGCCGCTCATGCGCGTAGTTCTTCAGATCTTCCTCGTGTGCTGCAATGCGCTCGCGGCCGACCGATTCCATATAGTCCAATGCCGCGCCGAGCCCGATCGCCTGGACTATCGGCGGCGTGCCGGCCTCGAAACGGTGCGGCGGCTCGTTGTAGGTGACGACATCTTCCGTCACTTCCTCGATCATCTCGCCACCGCCCATGAAGGGGCGCATGCCGGACAGAATGTCCTTCTTGCCGTAGAGCACGCCGATGCCTGATGGGCCGTAGACCTTGTGGCCAGTGAAGACGAAGAAGTCGCAGTCGAGATCCTGCACATCGATCGGCATATGCACGGCGCTCTGGCTGCCGTCGACGAGGACGGGAATTCCACGCGCATGCGCGATCCGCACGATCTCCTTGATCGGCGTCACCGTGCCCAGCGCGTTCGACATCTGGGTGATGGCGACCAGCTTGGTGCGGTCGGTCAGCCGCTTCTCGAATTCCTCGATGTGGAAGACGCCGAGATCGTCGACGGGCACCCAGACGAGTTTCGCGCCCTGCCGCTCGCGGATGAAATGCCAGGGAACGATGTTGGAGTGGTGCTCCATGATCGACAGGACGATCTCGTCGCCCTCGCCGATGTTGGGCATGCCATAGCCATAGGCGACGGTGTTGATGGCCGAGGTCGTGTTCGAGGTGAAGACGATGTTGTCGGTGCTTGGCGCGTTGAGGAAGCGGCGCACCGTCTCACGGGCCTTTTCGTAGGCGTCGGTCGCGGCGTTCGACAGAAAATGCAGGCCGCGGTGGACGTTGGCATATTCCTGGGAATAGGCGTGCTGGATTGTGTCCAGCACCACCTGCGGCTTCTGTGCCGAGGCGCCATTGTCGAGATAGACCAGCTTCTTGCCATAGACTTCCCGCGACAGGATCGGGAAATCGCGGCGGATCGCTTCGATGTCGTAGAAATCTCCCATCTTGCCCGGTGCGTTCATCAGATCACCCGTGTGCCGCGAACCAACCGTCGAGCCGCGCTTCCAGCGCTTCGACGATCGCCTCATCGTCCAGTTCCTCGATCACCTCGGCGACGAAGGCTTTCACGAGCAAGCCCCGCGCGCTTTTCTCGTCGACGCCGCGCGCCATCAGGTAGAACAGATGGTCGTGGTCGATTTCGGTGACCGTCGCGCCGTGGCCGCAAATCACGTCGTCGGCGAAGATTTCCAGCTCGGGCTTGGTCGAGAACTCGCCGTCATCCGACAGCAGCAGCGTGTTGCATGCCATCTTGGCGTTGGTCTTCTGCGCATATTGATGGACGTTGATGCGACCCTGGAAGACGCCGCGCGCCTTGCCCGTCACCACGTTGCGGATGACTTCCGTCGAGGTCGTGTGCGGCACGGCGTGGTCGAGCACCATGGTCACGTCGGTGTGGGTGTCGCCGGCCAAGAGATTGATGCCGCGCAATTTGAAATCGGCGCCTTCGCCAGTCGTCCTGACCATGATCTCCTGGCGCACCAGCTTGCCGCCGGCGTTCATGACGAACAACGTCAGTTTCGCATTCTTGCCGATATGGGCCTTGAACTGCGCCAGATGCGTCGCCGTTTCCGGCTGCTCCTGGACAATCAGCCACGTCACCTCGGCGCCCTCGCCGAGCACGAGCTGGCTGACCGAGCTGACCAGGGCAGCGCCGTCACCCGTCTGCCGTTCGACGATGACGGATTTGGCGCCGGCGCCGACACGAACGGCCAGGCGCACATGGGTCTGGCCGCCGACCTGCAGGTTCTGCAACTCGACAGGCTTTTCAAGTTCCACACCATCGGCGATGTCGACAAAATACCCGTCGGCGACGAAAGCCGTGTTCAGCGCGCCGATCGCGTCGTCGCTGCCATAGGGCTCGAGCCCCGGTGCTGCGCTGCCGTCGATCAGCTTTTCCGACAGGCGCTGGAAAGAGACGCCTTCAAGAACCGGCACTTTGGCGTCGGACTTGCCGTTCAGGATCGACACCACGGCGGAACCGTCGACGATCGGTGCAATGGCTTTGGCCATGGCGGCCGGGTCGAAGTCCGGCACGGTATTCAGCAACCGGCGCAGGTCGGTGTAATGCCAGGATTCGACACGTCGCGTCGGCAGGCCGCGCTTGATCGTCTCGATGGCGTCGTCGCGCTTCAGCATCACCGCGCCGTCGCCCGGCAGCAGCGACAGCCGGTCGCCGAACGCGTCGATCAACGCTGTCTCGGCCGGTGTCCGCTGCGGTTGTGCGTGCATATTCATTAGTTTGACCTTGCCCTCTGGCATCTCACGCGGCTTCGCCGATCACGCCGGCATAGCCATTGGCTTCCAGGTCGAGCGCCAGCGACTTGTCGCCTGACTTGATGACCTGACCCTTGTAGAGCACGTGCACGGTGTCGGGCACGATGTGCTCAAGCAGGCGCTGGTAGTGGGTGATGACCAAGAACGCCCGATCTGGCGCGCGCAGCGCGTTGACGCCGTCGGACACGATCTTCAGCGCATCGATGTCGAGGCCGGAATCGGTTTCGTCGAGCACGCACAGTTTCGGCTCCAAGAGCTTCATCTGCAGGATCTCGGCGCGCTTCTTTTCGCCGCCGGAGAAGCCTACATTGAGCGGCCGCTTCAGCATCGCCATGTCCATGCTGAGCGAGGCGGCGGCTTCCTTCACGCGCTTCAGGAACTCCGGGATCTTCAGCGGTTCTTCGCCACGCGCCTTGCGTTGCTCGTTCATCGCCACTTTCAGGAATTCCATGGTCGCGACGCCCGGTATCTCCATCGGGTACTGGAAGGCGAGGAAGATGCCCGACGTGGCGCGCTCTGCCGGATCCATTTCGAGGATCGACTGGCCGTTGTAGAGGATGTCGCCTTCGGTGACCTCATAGTCCTCGCGACCGGCGAGAATGTAGGACAGCGTCGACTTGCCCGAGCCGTTCGGCCCCATGATCGCGGCGACCTCGCCGGCTTTCACCGTCAGGTTCAAGCCGCGGATGATTTCGGTGCCGTCATCGACGATGCGGGCGTGCAAGTTTCTGATTTCAAGCATTTTTCTTTTCTCTGAAATAGTCGTCGTAAGTGATGGTGTAATCGGTGTTGGGGGCAGTCATCGATATCACTCGACGCTCCCGCTATTGGCTTTGCATTGCGTCCTCGGTTTTATCCGGCCGATGTAGCGAAACAGAACAAGGGCAGCAAAAAAGCAAAAACCACCAAAGACGGAAACGGAGGCGCCGGCGTGCTTCAGGCTTGAAAAGCCCCAGATAGAGCCGACAAGCGCTACCACGGCGCCTGAGATCGCCAGAAACAGCGCTATCGCAAACGAGCCTACCAATACTGTTCCCAAGGCCTTCAGCATTTTCCTAATTACCCAACGCTGCCTTCCAGCGAGATGCCGATCAGCTTCTGCGCCTCGACGGCGAATTCCATCGGCAGCTGCTGGATGACGTCCTTGACGAAGCCATTGACGATCAGCGCGATCGCTTCCTCTTCCGGGATGCCGCGCTGCATGACGTAGAATTTCTGGTCCTCGGAAATCTTCGACGTCGTCGCTTCATGCTCGAACTGCGCCGTCGAGTTTTTGGCTTCCATGTAGGGCACGGTGTGCGCGCCGCACTGGTCGCCGATCAACAGACTGTCGCAATTGGTGAAGTTGCGGGCATTAGTCGCCTTGCGGTGCGCCGAAACCTGGCCGCGATAGGTGTTCTGCGAGAAGCCGGCCGCGATTCCCTTGGAGATGATGCGGCTCGACGTGTTCTTGCCGAGATGGATCATCTTGGTGCCCGAGTCGACCTGCTGATAGCCGTTCGACACGGCGATCGAATAGAACTCGCCCGAGGAATCGTCGCCGCGCAGGATGCAGCTCGGGTACTTCCAGGTGATGGCCGAACCGGTCTCGACCTGCGTCCAGGAAATCTTCGAGCGATGACCACGGCAGTCGCCGCGCTTGGTGACGAAATTGTAGATGCCGCCCTTGCCTTCGGCGTCGCCGGGGTACCAGTTCTGCACCGTCGAATATTTGATCTCGGCATCGTCGAGCGCCACCAGTTCGACGACCGCCGCATGCAGCTGGTTCTCGTCGCGTTGCGGCGCCGTGCAGCCTTCGAGATAGGAGACATAAGCCCCCTCCTCGGCGATGATCAGCGTGCGTTCGAACTGGCCGGTGTTCTTCTCGTTCATGCGGAAATAGGTCGACAGTTCCATCGGGCAGCGCACGCCCTTGGGCACGAAGACGAACGAGCCGTCGGTGAACACGGCGGAATTCAGTGTCGCGTAGTAATTGTCGGAGGTCGGCACGACCGAGCCGAGATACTTCTTCACCAGTTCCGGATGCTCACGGATGGCCTCCGAGATCGAGCAGAAGATGACGCCGGCCTGCGCCAGCTCCTTCTTGAAGGTGGTGACGACGGAGACGGAATCGAACACGGCGTCGACGGCGACGCGGCCCGATTTGTAGACATTGTCGCTGACTTCCTCGAGTTCCGAGGCGTCGGTCTTCTGCACGCCGGCGAGGATTTCCTGCTCCCGCAGTGGAATGCCGAGCTTCTCGTAGACCTTCAAGAGTTCCGGATCGACATCGCTCAGCGAGGTCGGGCCGGGTGTGCTCTTGGGTGCCGCGTAGAAGTAGATGTCCTGGAAATCTATCTTCGGATAGTGGACGCGCGCCCAGGTCGGCTCGTCAAGGGTCAGCCAGCGGCGGTACGCTTCCAGACGCCATTCCAGCATCCAGGACGGTTCCTCCTTCTTGGCCGAAATGAAACGGATGATGTCTTCGCTGAGACCTTTGGGGGCCTTGTCGACAGCGATTTCGGTCTGGAACCCGTATTTGTATTGGTCGACGTCGATCTTTCGGACCCGATCGATCGTGTCCTGCACAGCAGGCATATGCGTTCTCCATCCACGCCGGGGTCAAGGCCCGACAGTTTTCAAACTATGGCACCGCCAAAATGAACGCCGAAGAGCGCTCGCGGCAGCGTAAGTTCCATATAGTGCGCCCCGACCGGAAATTCACCCGGCCAACATGAAACGCACGGCTCTACCAGGCCGAAAGGCCCAAATCATTTTCGTCAAGCATCGGATTTTCCCGAAAACCGCTACGCACTTTTCGGTCCGATGCTCCCAACCGCTCACGCGGCTTTTTCCCTACTCGCCCGACGCGCGGCGATTCCCCTCAGCGCAACGCGAAACAACTCGATGTCTTCCGGGCCGGTCGCTGAACCGATCGACACGCGCAAGGCGCCGAGACTGTCACCGTATCCCATGGCTTTCAGCACATGGCTCGGCCCGACCTTGCCCGACGAGCAGGCGGAGCCGGCCGACAGCGCCACACCGGCCAGATCGAAGGCGATCTGCGCGGTTTCGGCTTTGACGCCCGCAATAGCGAAGAATGCCGTGTTGGCAAGCCTTGGCGCACCGGTTCCAAAGATTTCCGCGTCGGGCACCAGCAATTTCACGATGGCCTCGACCTCGTCGCGGCGCTGGCGCACCGCATCCATAGCTTGCAGTCCGGCAAGAGCCTCGCGTGCAGCCGCGCCAAAACCGGCAATGGCAGCGAGGTTTTCAGTGCCGCCGCGATGACCCTTTTCCTGGCCGCCGCCATTGATCAACGGCTTCGGCATCATCAGATCGGAAGCGGCGACGATGGCGCCGACGCCCTTGGGACCACCGATCTTGTGTGAGGACAGAATCAGATAATCGGCGTAACCCTCCGATAGATCAATCGAAACGCGCCCCGCGGCCTGCACGGCGTCGACAATGAGGATACCGCCCGCCACCTTGACGATTTCGGCGATGCGATCGATCGGCTGGATGACGCCGGTCTCGTTGTTGGCGGCATGGATAGCGACCAGCGGCAGGCCTTCGCTCTTGTCATGGCCGCCGAGCGCCGATGCCAAGGCGCCGAGATCGGCGATGCCGTTGGCGTCGACGCCGATCCGGCTCACCTGCGCTGCCGGGAAGCGTCCGCCATTCAACAGACAGGGATGATCGGCTTCCGACACGTAAAGCCGGCTCATGCGCACAGTGCCGCGCCCCATCCGCCAGTCGGATGTCAGCAGCGTCGAGGCTGCTTCCGTGGCACCGGAGGTGAACACGATATGCTCCGCCTTGGCGTTGACGAGCGCCGCCACGTCACGCCTGGCGGTCTCGATCAGGCGCCGTCCGGCACGCCCCTCGGCGTGAACCGATGATGGATTGGCGGCGACGTCAAGCGCCGCGACCATAGCCTCACGGGCCACGGCAAGCAGCGGCGCACTGGCATTATAATCGAGATAGGCGCGTTTTGCGGCCATTTTCGTCCGTCAAGTCCCGTCAGAAGCCATTCCGCTGGCGTATGGCGTTATTTCCTTGAAATTCCAAGGCGAGCCGTCCTATTTACGCGGCTTGCGGCGCGGGTGGCCGGGCTCGATGTCTTGCCACCCAGTTTTGAACAATTCTAAACTAGCTTCTAAGAAGACGCTCGCCCTGCGTCAAGGCCAGAGGAAACGTTCCAGGCACCGCGCATTCGTATTACCCAGTGGAGTATTTTATGCCTGAGGTCATTTTCACCGGTCCTGCCGGCCGCCTGGAGGGTCGCTATCAGCCTTCCAAGGAAAAGAGCGCGCCGATTGCCATCGTCCTGCACCCGCACCCGCAATTCGGCGGCACGATGAACAACAAGATCGTCTACGACCTCTTCTACATGTTCCAGAAGCGGGATTTCACCACGCTGCGCTTCAATTTCCGCGGCATCGGCCGCAGCCAGGGCGAATTCGACCACGGCACCGGCGAGTTGTCGGATGCCGCCGCGGCGCTGGATTGGGTGCAGTCGCTGCATCCCGATTCCAAGAGCTGCTGGGTCGCCGGTTACTCCTTCGGCTCGTGGATCGGCATGCAGCTTCTGATGCGCCGTCCCGAGATCGAAGGCTTCATCTCGATCGCGCCGCAGCCCAACACCTATGATTTCTCGTTCCTGGCGCCCTGCCCGTCATCGGGCCTGATCATCCATGGCGATGCCGACAAGGTGGCGCCGCCGAAGGATGTGCAGGGCCTGGTCGACAAGCTGCACACGCAGAAGGGCATCACCATCACGCAGAAGACCTTGCCCGGCGCCAACCATTTCTTCTCCAACGACGCCGACCTGCTGCTCGAGGAATGCGCTGATTATCTCGACCGCCGGCTGGCCGGTGAATTGTCGGATCCGCGCCCGAAGCGGCTGAGATAGGCAAAGGACGAAGCGCCGGCGATGTACGAGCCTCCTCATTTCAGGGAAACGCGGCCGGAGATCCTGCACGGGCTGATCCGGGCGCACCCGCTGGGCCTGCTGGTTTCCAACGGGCCCGAGGGGCCGGTCGCCAACGCCATCCCGTTCCTGCTCGACGCCGAAATCGGGCCGAACGGCAGGCTGCGGGCGCATCTGGCGCGGGCCAACCCGCAATGGGGCCTGTTGGCCGACAACCCGGCGTCACCGGTATTGATCGTCTTCCAGGGCAGCGATGCTTATGTGACGCCGTCCTGGTACGAGACCAAGCGCGAGACCGGCAAGGTGGTGCCGACGTGGAACTATGCCATCGTGCAGGTGCGCGGCACGGTCAAGGTGATGGATGACCAGGACTGGCTGGCGCGGCAGATCGCCGATCTGACCGTGTCCCAGGAAGGCGCTCGCGCCGCGCCCTGGGCGGTGAGCGATGCGCCGGCGCCCTTCATCCAGTCGCAGATCAAGGGCATTATCGGGCTGGAAATCGAGATCAGCGAAATCCACGGCAAGTGGAAGGTCAGCCAGAACCGGCCGGTCGCCGATCGCGTCGGCGTTGCACAAGGGCTCGAAAGCGAAGACCACCAATCGCCCGGCATGGCGGGCTTGGTCAGATCCTATGGCGGGCTGGACGGCAACTGAACTTCGGACGCTCAGGCAGCCTTCCTTCTCTGCCCAATCAGCCGAAACGTTCTCTTACGGATCGGCAACCCCGATGGCATCGGCCGGAAGATGAAGCCGAGCCGGGCAAAGACCAGCCCGCAGGCTAGCGCAAAGCCGCAGCCGAGGCCGAAGCCGGCGACGGTGTCGCTGGGATAGTGCGCGCCGACGAAGACCCGCGTCGAGGCGATGCAGGCGGTGATCGCCAGGGCGATGTACCAGCGCCGCGGAAACAACAGCAAAGCGACACCGAACACCGCGCCCATTGTCGTACCATGGCCGGATGGAAAGCCGGCGAAGCGCGCATCGAAGGCGAAAGGATGCAGGGCCAGCACGCCAAAGTCCCCGAAATAGAGCGGGCGAGCCCGGCCGATGGCATATTTCAGCACATTGACGGCGAGCCCCGACAGGCCGGTGGCGCACAGCACCAGAAAAGCCAGGCAGGTCCAGTTGTAGAGCAGCATCAGCGAGCGCCGGGAGAGGCTTCGCCAATCCGTCAGGTTGGCGGCGACAAGCAGAAGCGCCGACGGAATAAGATACCAGCCTCCCAGGCCGAACTGGGTGAAAAAGTCGGCGGTCCGGGCAAATCCCGTCGACCACTTGCCATGAAGCATTCCGGCCGGGGTGTCGAGATGAACAAACGCCGCCGCCGTGAGCAAAACCCAGACCAGCACCCATACCGACCACAAAATATTCGGGTATCTGGCCGGACGGGTGGCAAGGCGGCTTTTGGCGATGTGCATCGTATCGTGAAAGTTGTCGAGCGACCGGCGCCCTACCCCAAGGAGCAGGCTGGAAACGGGCGGGCGTGATTTCACCAGCATAGGAAATTCGATCCCATTGTTGCCGTCATGGGCATCGGCGAGCCGTCACTGGACTACACGATAGAGGCCGAGCGACAGCTTGTCTCCCGATGAATAGTTGAGGCCGTCGACCTCGGCAACGCGGTTCGCCGACTTGCCTTGGGCTGCCAGCAATCCATTCAGTTTCTGCTCGTCGCCGATTTGCGCCAGCGCCAGAGCGCAGGCGGGGTCGCCGAGCAGATGCTTGGCGACGCCATCGACATCGGTCAGGACAGTCTTGGTGCCGACCAGGAACACCAGGCTCGGCTCGTGATATTCCGCTGAGGCGAGCACCGTGGTTTCGCAAGGTCTGTTGGCCTGAACTGCCGCCTCGATCGCCGGGCTCAGCCAGATCGGCTTCAACGAAGGAGCAATGACGCCGAACAACAGCCCATAGGTGATGCCCGCGCAGACCGCGATGGCGCCGATGCGGGAGAGCGGCACTTGCAGCTGTCGCGAAAAAGCGAAATATCCTGCCGCCAGCGCCGCCGCGGCGGCCGGGATGCTCCACCAGGAGAAGGCGCCGGCGAGATAGATCGGCGCTCCGACGCAGACCGCCGCCAGGCCAAGGCTGACCACGGCAAGACCAAATGCCGTCGACCACCACAACCAGTCCTGCCAGCGCCTGAGCGGTGCATTCGCCTCCTGCGGCGACAATGTCAGCAGCCAGCCAATCAGCAATGCCATGCCGGGATAGGCCGGCAGGACATAGTGCGGCAGCTTGGTCGGGATCAGCTCGAACACCAGCCAGAACGGAATGTACCAGGCGAGGCAGAAACGCAGCCGGGGATCGTCACGCAAACGGTTAAGGGCCTGCAACCCGGCGCCGACCGCGATCAGGCCGAAGGGCCACATGAACAAGGAATAGGTCAGCATGTAGAAACCGGGCGGCAGGCCGTGCGATTCCTCGCCCGAGGCCACCTTGGCCATCATGTCCTTGCCGACGGCATCACTGAGAAAGGCGCCGCCGCTCTTCCAGGTGATGAGGGCGACCCAGGGCAACACGATGAGCACCACCAGAGCGACACCGCGCACGAGCTTCAGCTTCAGGAGCCAGCGCCAGTCGCGCTCGAAGGCAAACAGGGCGGCGACCGTCAGCACCGACAGGAGCGGAGCCACCGGCCCCTTGATAAGGATTCCAAGGCCTTGAGCGGCCCAGAATATCCAGGGCAGATGGGCGGCTACCGGTTCGTTGCGGCGCGATGCCAGATAGATCTGGGCGAGCGCGCCTTGCGCCGCCACGCAGCAGGCCAGCAGCATGGCGTCGGTCTTGGCGTCACGACCCTCGAAGGCGGTGGCGAAGATCGCCGCCATCATCAGGCCGGCGGCGAGACCGGCATTGGCCCCGAACAGCTTCGTGCCCGTCCAGGCGATGCCGACGACGGCCAGGGCGATGCCAAGCATGGAGACGAGGCGATAAACCCAGATCGGCGCCGCCGCTCCCTCGCCGCTCAGCGCCACGGCCGCCGATTGCAGCCAGTAGATGCCGATCGGCTTCTTGTAGCGCGAGGCATCCTGAAAACGGATGTCGACATAGTCGGAGGTTTCGACCATCTGCTTGGTGGCCTGGACAAAACGGGATTCGTCGCGGTCGATGGGTGGAAGGCTCGCCAGTCCGCTGAATGTCATCAGCACGCTGAACAGAAAGAGAAAGAGATAGTTCCTGTTCATCGCGGAGCTTTCCGGATCTGATCTGCGGGATGGCCCCGTCGCGGCGCCTCAGGCCCTGCCCTTGCGCGGCGCCTCAATACGCCAGCCCAAACGACGAAGCAAGGATTCGCAACGCCATCCGCGCGGGCTGCAAAACCGGAAACCACTTTTGCTGATCGCTGGACCTTTGTCTGGCGCGCGACCAGACGCAAAACCGGAAACACTTTTGCTGATCGCCGGATCTTTGTCTGGCGCGCGATCAGACGCAAAACCGGAAACCACTTTTGCTGATCGCTGGATCTTTGTCTGGCGCGCGATCAGACGCAAAACCGGAAACCACTTTTGCTGATCGCGCTTGGATGCTAAACGCCCGCGTTCATACACGTCCGAGCCACGCTGGCCAGGCGCTTTCGGGAAAGAAACAATGTCCGCCTTCAAATCCGATTTCCTGCGCACGATGAGCGAGCGCGGTTTCATCCACCAGACTTCGGATGATGCCGGCCTCGACGCTATCTTCGCCAAGGAGACGGTGACCGCCTATATCGGCTTCGACGCGACCGCCAAGAGCCTGCACGCCGGCTCGCTGATCCAGATCATGATGCTGCACTGGCTGCAGCAGACCGGTCATCGGCCGATCGCGCTGATGGGCGGCGGCACCTCGATGATCGGCGACCCGTCGTTCAAGGACGAGGCGCGCAAGCTTTTGACGCCGCAGGACATTGAAGACAATCTGGCTGGCATCCGCCGCAACTTCATGCCCTACCTCAAATTCGGCAGCGGTCCGAACGACGCCATCATGGTCAACAACGCCGACTGGCTGATGGGGATCAACTACGTCAGTTTCCTGCGCGACGTCGGCCGTCACTTTTCCGTCAACCGCATGCTGGCGTTCGATTCCGTCAAGCTGCGGCTCGATCGCGAGCAGTCGCTGTCGTTCCTCGAATTCAACTACATGATCCTGCAGGCCTATGATTTCGTCGAGCTCTACAAGCGTCTCGGCTGCCGCCTGCAGATGGGCGGCTCCGACCAGTGGGGCAACATCATCAACGGCATCGATCTCGGCCGCCGCATGGAGGACGCGCAGCTCTATGCGCTGACCACGCCGCTGCTCACCACCTCGTCGGGCGCCAAGATGGGCAAGTCCGCGTCGGGCGCGGTCTGGCTCGACGCGGAGATGCTGAGCCCCTACGAATTCTGGCAGTACTGGCGCAACACCGAGGATGCCGACGTCGCTCGCTTCCTGAAGCTCTACACGACGCTGCCGCTGGACGAGGTGGCGCGGCTCGAGCGGCTCGGCGGATCCGAGATCAATGAGGCGAAGAAAATCCTCGCCACCGAGATCACCGCACTGCTGCACGGCCGTGCAGCCGCCGAGCAAGCCAGCGATACGGCGCGCAAGACGTTCGAGGAAGGCGCGCTCGCGGAGTCGCTGCCGACTGTCGAGGTCGACAAGACAGCGCTCGAAACCGGCGTCGGCATCCTGTCGCTGCTCGTCACCGCCGGGCTGGCGGCGTCAAACGGTGAAGCGCGGCGGCATGTGCAGGGCGGTGCCGTGCGCCTGAACGACGAGCCGGTGAGCGACGATCGCCGGCTGGTTACTCCTCAGGATTTGAGTCCGGAAAATGTCGTAAAGCTGTCTCTGGGAAAGAAAAAACACATTCTGGTGCGGCCGGCCTGAACTCGGTCACCGGTATTCGAAGATCGACCTGAATATTCCAGGCGCGATCACCGACAGCGGATTGATGTCCAGCAGCGGCTTGTTGGCGTTGCCCTTGAGCCGGTAGGTGACGCCGATCAGGCCACGGTCGCGGCCATTGCCGAGCAGCGCGCCAACGATGGGCAGTTCGCCGAAGATGCGGTTGAGACCGTAGACCGGCATGAACGTGCCGGTCATGTCCATGTTGTTGTTCTGGTCGTAGAGCGTGCCCTGGAACGTCGTGCCGATGCGCGGTCCGCGCAGCACGCCATTGGCCAGTTTCAGATAGCCGCTGCCCTTATCGATCTCGGCGTAGCCGCGTTCGAACTTCACCCGCGACGTGTCCAGCTTGCCCTTGACGGCCTGATTGAGGCTGCGGTTGTCGCCGGCCGGCGTGGTCGAGACAATGGAGGCGAGTTTCGGTTCGTTGACCACGAAAAAGTTGCTGGTGTCGACCTTACCCTTGAGCGATCCGTCGCTCGGCCCGGCCAGTGCGAGCGTGATCGTTCCGCCTTCCATATGCTCGTAGATGTTGAGGAACCTCAGGATGGCGCCGGCGTCCGCGGACTGCATGTTGAGCGCGCGCCGGCCGGCGCCGGTCGTGTTGCTGATCGATATGGCCGCACCTGAACTGGCCGTGGCGCTGACCTTCAGCCCGTTCACCCGCGAGCCGGCCGCGCTGTAGTCGAGCTTCAGATTGGACAATTGCTCGTCGTGGAAACCGGTCAGCCGGTCGACATCGGCGCTGACGGAAATGGCGTCGGAACCGGTAGTCTTGGTAGCCGTGTCGACATCCGAGGTGAACTGCTTGATGAGCGAGCGGGCATCCAGAGCGTTGCCGCTGATATCGACTGCATAGCCCTTGCCGGATCGCTTCACCGACACGGCAACGTCGTCGCCCCTGTTCAAGGTGACCTTGCTGAAGCGCGCCGAAGACAAGGCGCTATTGACCAGCACGATGCTGCCGTCGATGGAGAACGTCTTTCCGTCGAGATCAAAGTCGGACAGCGTCGTGGTGTCGCCGGACCTGGTCATGACGAAGGTGACCTTGGCGGGGACCCCTGCCCCCTTGCTCCAGCCCGCCCAGGGAATATCCAGCCTGGCGTTGGTCAGATCGGCCGAGACGTTCTGGTCGCCGCTGCCGTTCTTGTCGATCGCCACCTTCACCGTTCCGGCAAGCAGCGGCTTCAGGCCGGGCATGGCGGCGGCGCGGATCTTGTCGTCGAGCACCAGGGCCACCTTGCGGCTGCGCGCCGGCCCGTCATCCCTGAGCGGCTCGATCAGATCGAGTTCGGCCGGAATGCCGTTCAGCAACGCCTTGGCGGAGATCACCGCCTTCTCGGGATCGACCGTGATCGAACCGTCCGCATCCGTCACGATCTGGCCCTCGAAGGGCTTGGCCAAGGACATGCCGCTGTAGTCGAGCGATACCAGCCAATCGAGCTTCGAGGAGTCGACGCCTGACTGCAGCGGAATATCCGCCTTGACGTGGCCGGTGACGCTGCCCGACAGCTCTTCCGGCAGAATGCCGACATGGCGCATGGCGTTGATCGGCTCGTAGGATGCGAGTTCGGCAACGGCGGATGCGTCGCCATCGACATCGATGTCGAGCGCGCCGACGACCGGCGGGCGGTTGGCCGCCTTGACCGTCAGCGTGCCGTTGCTGGCCGCCACGGTGCGCCCGCTGGGCATATAGACCGTGCCCGAGGTCAGGGAGATATCGACATCGTTGCCGTGGAAACCGACGACGCCGACCGCGTCGCGTATTGGCGGGATGCGGCCGGCGGTGTCGAATCGCGATCCCTCGATCTGGAAGCGGCCGAACACCTCATCGGCCGAAAGCGGCACGCCGTTGCCAAGGCGGCCCGGCACCACCTGGAACTGAAGGTTGGCGTCGACGACACGGCCGCCGAACAGATTGGCCAGCACCCACAGCCGGGCATTGCGCGCCGAAAACCACGGCCATAGCTGCTTGACGTGAGAGACCTGCATGTCGTGGAAGTTGAACGCCAGATTGATCCCCGGCACTTTGCCGTCGACGAACGCCACGGCGGCGGTGCCAAGCATCTCGCCGGAGCCGGCGGACCGAAGCGCGATCTGTTCGGCGACCAGTTTGCGGCTCACCGTGTTGTAGACACCGGCGATCCGGGCGAGGAAGGTGAGCGCCGGCTCGGGCGACTCCGAAGGCGCAAGCGACGACCCGTCGCTGGTCAGGTCGTAGCGATAGGAGGGTTCTTCACCCACCGCTCCGCTTGCCGGCTTCGGCCCGATCGAACCGGCGAAATCGAATGTCGAGCGGCCGGTCTTCAGCAGCAATCTGTCGACCTGGACCTTGTTGCTGCCCGCGACCAGCGTCGCATTGATATCGACGTCCGCCGGCAGCAGTCCTCGCGTGCCGAGATCGAGGACAGAACCCGTCGATGACAAAGCGGCCGTCAGCCGCGATGCGTTCACGCCGAACCCCTCCGATCCCGTCAGCTTCAGCGCGACGGTTCCCAACTTGCCGGCAGCGGCGGCCGCGTCGCCGGCACCGGCCAGATCGACGCTCGCATCCAGGGCCGTGACCCGGTGCGCCGCAATATCACGGCTGGCGGTAGCGGCAACGGTAAGCGTCCTGCCGTCGATGTCCGCCTTCGAGGAAAACTGCATGCCGCCCGGGCCCGACTGCACGACGGTGGCGTCGGTGATCTTGACGAGCTTGACCGCTCCGGTTTCGGGCAGCACGAATTCGACATTGCGAAGATCGATCCGGCGCAGCGAATCCTCCCGCACTGCATCGAGTGCGTGGTTGATGTTTCCGAACACCGCGGCGGACAGCTTCTCCGGATCGATGAGGCCGTCCGCATTGCGCAGGCCGGCGGTCCAGTCGCCGCCTGACGGCATCGCCGCCACGACGATGCGGGCATCCGAGATCCTGGCGCTGGTCAGCCGCACATCTCCCCACAGCAGCGGGAACAGACGCACGCCGAAGCGCACCCGGCCGGCATCGGCCATCGGCTTGCCGTCTGATGTCTTCAAGCTGACGTCGCTGACCTGAAGCGCGATGAAACTCGAACCGTCGAGCGTGATGCGGGCAGGCCCGACCGCGACATTGACATCGACGCCCGCCAGTTTCTCAAGCGTCGTTTCCGCCTCGGTGCGAAGCCGGTCGGCTCCGATGCCGGAGGCGCCAACCAGATAAACGAGCACGGCGGCCAGCAGCACGAAAGCGACCAGACCGGCGAACAGTCGCGACAGTATGCGAAAACCGCGTCCGATAGACGCCTGGCCAAGCGGCGGCACACGGCAGGCAGACGGAAAGGTCCCCAGGTCGGTGATCTCATCACGCCTGAACCGGATCTTCTCGTGCTGCGGTCGCTCCTGATCCACGCAATTTTCCGTTGTACGAACTCGATCGTGGACGATTCCCGGCCGACACTATATCGGTGTGGCTTCGCACGTAACCTCAAACAAGGGCATCGGTATGGCTGACCTCGACGTAGGCGATCTCGCGCCGCAATTCGACCTGCCGCGGGACGGCGGCGGATCAGTCAGTCTTGCCGCATCGTCAGGCAAGCCTATCGTGCTCTATTTCTATCCGCAGGACGACACAACAAGCTGCACGCAGGAGGCGATCAGCTTCTCGCAGCTGAAGCCTGACTTCGAGAAGGCCGGCGCCGTGGTGATCGGCCTGTCGCCCGACCCCGTCAAGAAGCACGACAAGTTCAAGTCGAAGTACAATCTCACCATCGACCTCGCCGCCGACGAGGAGCGCAAGGTGATCGAGGCCTACCATCTGTGGGTCGAGAAATCGATGTATGGCCGCAAGTATATGGGGGTCGAGCGCGCGACGTTCCTGATCGGCCGCGACGGACGGATCGCCAGGATTTGGCGCAAGGTCCGCGTCAAGGGCCATGCGGAAGAGGTGCTTGAGGCCGTTCGAGCGCTTTGAGATTTTGCCGGCGAGGCTGGTCCGGTTTCCCTTACAACCTTACGCACGCGTGGCGGGCGTTCGCTGCAAGCAAGTTGACGCTGCAAGCCTTTGTTAACCTTAATAATGTGTAGTCAAGCTGTCGTGGTGTCGTAAACGAAAGCTTGGTCCCGTGAACGCAACCGGTCAGTCCGCAGTATTCGGCAGGCGTAAGGAGCCCCACACGGTCATCATCGCCCGGGGCAACGAGATCAGGCATTTCACGATCCGACCGTGGCTGGCGGCCTTTATCGGCTCGGCGCTGGCCGCCATTGCTATCGGCTACCTCATGGCCACCTCCTATCTCGTGCTGCGCGACGATTTGATCGGCGCCACCACGGCGCGTCAGGCGCGCATGCAGCAAGCCTATGAAGATCGCATTTCGGCGCTTCGCGCCCAAGTCGACCGTATCACCAGCCGCCAGTTGCTCGACCAGCAATTGATGGAAACCAAGGTCAGCGAACTGCTTGAACGCCAGAGCCAGCTGAGCCAGCGCCACGGCCGCCTTGGCCCGCTGCTCGAACGCGCCGAGAGCGAAGTCGGCGCGGCGCCGGCCGAAGATCCGGCAGCGGTTGCGAAGCCGGACAAACGCGCCGAAGTGACCGGCAGTATCCAGGAGCCTGCGCGGAATTATGCGGTCGCCAGCCTGGGGGCCGATCTCGGCGCCGGCGACACAAGGCCGTTCTCGCTGTGGTCGACCCGTTCCGATCCGCTGCCCAACGATTCAGCCGCCGATCGTGCCGACAAGCTCTTCGTCTCGATCAACCAGTCGCTGAAATCCATCGAGAGCGATCAACTGACCCGCATCAGCACGCTTGCCGACAATGCCTACAAGAGCGCCGATGCCATCACCCAAGCGCTCGAGGCGGCCGGACTGCCTGTCGACAGCGACTTCGGCAAGGGCGATAGCGATGTCGGCGGACCGCTCATCCCGGTCGACAGTTCGATGATGTTCGACAGCAAGGTCAAGGAGTTGGATGAAGCGCTTGATGCGCTCGACCATCTCAAGAAGGAAGCGCGTCAGCTGCCGCTGACCAACCCCGCGCCGGGCCACTCCGTCACCAGCCCGTTCGGCGTGCGCACCGACCCGATCCTCGGCACCGCGGCACTGCATTCCGGCATGGATTTCAGGGCGCCGATCGGCATGGCCGCCAAGGTCACCGCGCCCGGCACCGTCACCAAGGCCGGCTGGAACGGCGGTTATGGCCGCATGGTGGAAGTCGACCACGGCAATGGTTTTGCAACACGTTACGGGCATCTCAGCGAGATCGACGTGACCGTCGGCGAGAAACTGGACGCCGGCGCCGTCATCGGCAAGACCGGCAGCAGCGGCCGCTCGACCGGCCCGCATCTGCACTACGAAGTCCGCCACAATGGCGAAGCGATCGACCCCTTGCGCTTCCTCACGGTCGGCAAGAAGGTCGCGCAGTATCTGTAAGCGATCCTGGGCTCCTGCCCCATGCGCCGATGACCATCATGATGGTTGACTAAGGCGCTTCCATCGACAGAAACGCCGTCGCTGCCGCAACCAAGGTGGTCGCGCCGACCTTCAACGCGGCCTCGTCGACACGAAACCGGGCGTGATGGAGCGGAAAGACCGATCCGATCTCCTCGTTTCGGATTCCCAGCCGAAAATAGACCGAAGGACGTTTCTCGCTGTAGTAGCCAAAGTCGTCCGCGATCGTCCATCCGGGCGTGTTGAGAACGTTATCGGCACCGATGCAGGCCTTGGCGCTGGCGGCAATCAGCTCAGTCATCTCGACATCGTTGACGACACCCGGTTCGCCCTTGTGGATGTCGACCTCGACACGCGCGCCGTGGCTCGTCGCTATCCCCTCGGCTATCTTACGAACGCGGTGCCAGGCCCGCTCGCGGGTTGCATCGCTGCCGCTGCGGATGGTGCCTTTCAACGCGACCTTGCCGGCGGTGACATTATAGGCGTTGCCGCCATTGATGGCCGTCACGGAAATCACCAGCGGATCGTACGGGTCGGTCTCGCGTGAAACGATCTTCTGCAATTCGCTCACCAGGGAGCAGGCTACGGCCAACGCATCGACACCTTCATGCGGCTTTGCCGCGTGCGCCGCCGAGCCGATGACGACCACCTCGAACGTGTCGCACGCCAGAGTGTAGGGACCGGAGCCCACGGCGATCTTGCCGGTCGGTGTGTACGGGTCGACGTGGACGCAGATGGCGGCGTCGATGTCGTCGAGAAGTCCCTCTTCCACCACCCGCTTGCCGCCCGACGGTTCGTCCTCCTCCGCCGGCTGGAAGATCAGGCGAACGGTACCGCAAAAACTCTCCCGCGACTGGTGAAGATGCGCGGCCACCGCGAAAGCCATCGACGCATGGGCGTCGTGACCGCAGGCATGCATCACACCTGGATTCGTCGATGCATAATCGACGCCGGACTCCTCCTCGATCGGCAAGGCATCGATGTCGGCGCGAATGGCGATCTTTCGATTTGACGGCTTGCCGGTGCCTACAATATCGACGGCAAGGCCAAAGCCGGCGACGTCGCGAATGTCGGCGATTCCCTGATCCACCAGCATCTGCCTGAGATAGCGCTGCGTGCCGGCCTCTTGGTTGGAAAGCTCGGGATTGCGGTGGAGATGGCGGCGGACCTCGATCATCCGGTCGAGAATTCCGGCGTCGATATCGGTCGTCACGGTTTTCGCAACACCACCCGCCATCACCGGACCCTCAGGATTTGACATGGATTTCTCGCGGGAACTTCGTCAGCGTCTCATTGCCGGTGTCGGTGACCAGGATGGTCTCGCTGATCTCGATGCCCCAGCCGTCCATCCACATGCCGAGGATGGAATGAACGACGTTGCCTGATACAAGCACCGTCTTGTCGCCCGGCCTGAGGCTGATCGTATGCTCGCCCCAATCCGGCGGATAGGCGACGCCGATGGAGTAGCCGATGCGCGATTCCTTCTTCAGTCCGTAGCGCTGGATGACCTTGCGCCAGGCAGCTTCAACGGCTTCGGCTGACGTTCCCGGCCTGACCGCGTCGAGAACCGCGTCCATGCCTTCGATCACCGCTTTTGCCGTGTCGGAAACATTTGTCGGCGTCTTGCCAAGCTGCATGGTCCTGGCGAGGCCTGCGGCATAGCGGCGGCAGACCCCGGCAAGTTCCAGCGCAATCGTCTCGTTTTCTCCGAACCGCCTGTCGCTCCACATGATGTGCGGCGCCGAGGCATTCTCGCCACCGAGGATTGTCGGCGGAAGCGCGGTGATGTCGCCGGCAAAATCCGGGCTGCCCGCTATCTGCGCCGCCTGGATGGCGGCGATGGCATCGCATTCGCGAACACCTGGCGCGATCACCTCGAAGGCTCGCGTGACGGACGCTTCGGCCAGGGTCGATGCCTTGCGCAAATAGGCGATCTCGGGCGCCGATTTGACCGCCCGGATCCAGTTCACCAGCAGGTCGGCGTCATGCCATTTTGCATTGGGAAGTCCGGCGACAAGCCGGGCGTGCCCCTTGGGGGAGAAATAATAGGCTTCGAGTTCGATGCCGATATGTCTGACACTCCAGCCCTTGGCGACGATCCAGCTCGCGATCCAGTCCATGGGATGGCGATCGACGCGCTGAACATGGTCTTCCGGAAAGCCGACCACGTTTTCCGGTTTCATCCAGGCCGTCAGAAGACCGCCGGCCGCATCCATGGCGCGCCCAATCCAGACCGGCTCGACGTCCTCGATTGGAACCAGCACCACCTGTGGGGTGTAGAACGACCAACCGTCATAGCCGGCGATGTAATGCTGGTTGGCAATGTCGTTGACGACAAGGAGCTCGAGACCGCGCTTCGCCATCTCGGTGCGGATCTTGCGAAGCCGCTGTTGGTACTCGTCGCGTGCAAACGGCAATTCGATCATCTTTGCTCCATGCTTTGTCAGATCAACGGTCGCGGGGTTCGCTCACCATTGAAGAGGTTTCGCCATGGCGGCAATCGGCCAGGACGAAGCGTGGGCAGGTCCTGAAACCGAATACGCCCTCCACGGCCTTCCGCTCGGAAAAGTCGCCATGAATTTATTTTTGAATTCCATTTGACTGAATAAATAAGCAATGCGAAGCTGCTCTCTCCTAAGGGGCGCAAGGCATGGCACTGCGGGGGACCAATCAGGAGTTCGGGCGGCCGTACAACCGGCGCATCGTGCTTGAGTCCATCCGCCTTCACGGCCCGATTGCGCGCGGCGAGATCGCCCGGCGCGTCGGCCTCACCGTCCAGACCGTATCGACCATCGTTCGCGAACTGGAAGATCAGGACTACATCCTGTCGCTGCGCGAAGAGCCGAAGGGGCGCGGCCTGCCGCCAGCGACGCTCCGGATCAACCCCGAGGGCGGCTATGCCGTCGGCATCCACATCACTCCGCTTGGTATCAGCGCCGCCCTGATCAATCTGAGCGGCGACGTGATCGATAGCATCTACCGCGACGCGCCGAACGCGACGCCGGACCACGCCTTCGAGCTGATCGGGGCGTTGGTGGTGGAATTGACCAGACTGCGGGCTGGCGGACGGGTGCTGGGCGTCGGCATGGCCCTGCCCGGACCGTTCGACGTGGAGTCCATGAGTTTCGTGGGGCCGACCACCATGACCGGCTGGAAGGATGTGGCGCTGCGCGAACGGCTGGCGGCCTCCACCGGATTGCCGGCCTTCTTTGAAACCGATATGGCCGCGGCCGCCATGGGCGAGCGCCTCTACGGCCTCGGCGCCCAGTTTTCCGAATATTACTATCTCTATTTCGGCGTCGGCCTTGGCGGCGTCATGGTTCATGACGGCAGCGCCTTGCGCGGCGCCTGGGGAAATGCCGGCGAGATCGGACACATTCCCGTCATTCCCGGCGGCGAGGCCTGCCCTTGCGGCAACAGCGGCTGTCTCGAAAGATACCTGTCGCTCGAGGCGCTCCGGCGCTGGAACGGCAGCGAGGCGGATTGGGTCGAAGAAGTCGCACCGATCTTTCACAACGCCGTCGCCGTCATCGAGAATCTGTTCGACCCGGAGACGGTCATCCTCGGCGGGCTGGCATCCACCGACCTGCTCGAAATGCTGGCTAGTTCGGCCGGAGGCCTGCACAACTCCGTCTCGGCCCGCAAGGACCGCACGACGCCCAGGGTTGTGGTCGCGCACGGCGGGCAGCATTCCGTGTTGCGAGGCGCCGCCGCTCTTGCGGTTTCCGGGGTGCTGTCACCCCGCTTCGGGCAGATGTTCGCGGCCGAACGCGAACGCGAGCGCGACCTTCTCAAAGGCAGGGAGATTGCGGCATGAGTGAACCCCTGCTGGTGCTCGACAACGTCACCAAGAACTATGGCGCGATCGAAGCGCTGAAGGGCATCAGCTTCTCGATCGGCAAGGGCGAGGTCGTGGCGCTGCTGGGCGACAACGGTGCCGGCAAATCGACACTGGTGAAGATCATATCAGGCGGACTGGAGCCGACATCGGGTCGCATGCTGTTCGAGGGCAAGGAATTCCTTGCCAAATCACCGGCCGAGGCCAAGGCGGCCGGCATCGAGACCGTCTACCAGGATCTCTCGCTGTGCACCAATGTCGACGTGGTCGCCAATTTTTTCATGGGCCGTGAGATCACACGCAAGTTTCTCGGCATTCCCGTGCTCGACGAGCGCGCCATGGAAGCCGTCGTCGGAAAGGCGCTGGCCAATGCCGGCACCCGCATTCCCTCGCTGCGGGCCAATGTCGAGCACCTCTCGGGCGGCCAGCGGCAAGCCATCGAGCTCAACCGCTTCGTGCACTGGGGCGGCAAGCTGGTGCTGCTCGACGAACCGTTCGCAGCGCTTGGCGTCGAACAGACGCGGCGCGGTCTCGACATGATCCGCCAGGTGGCGAACCAGGGCATCGGCGTCGTCATCATCACCCATATCATGCAGCAGGCTTTTCAGGTCGCCGACCGGATCGTGGTGATCCGCCAAGGCGTCGTGGCGGGCGATGTCGCACGCAATAAAACAAGTCCCGATGCGGTGATCAACATGATCACCGGTGAGACGCTTGCCGGTGCCGGACCGACAGGCTGAGGGACAAAAGAGGGGTCCGGCTTAAGAGGAGCGAACGACATGAAGCGAATACTTCTTGCTGTCTTCGGTATCCTTGCACTGGCCTTTGCCACGCTCACGCCGGCATTCGCCCAGTCCAAGGGAATCGTCTACTATATGGTGCCGACCCTGCTGGACGAGTTCCAGACCGGCTCGGTGAGCGCGCTGGAACTGTTCCTGAAGCAGACCGGCTACGAGATGAAGACGCTGAACGCCGACAACAAGACCGACGCCCAGCAATCGCAGATGAACGATGTCATCGCGCTGAAGCCGGCGGCCATCATCCTGGCGGCCGTTGACTTCAATGCCCTGAAACCGTCGATCGAGGCAGCCCGCGCCGCCGGCATCCCGGTGGTCGAGTTCGACCGCCAGATCACCTCGACGCCATCCGACTTCACCTCTGTCGCCGGAACGGTCGAGATCGGCTACGTCGCCGCGGACCAGGCCGAGAAGCTGCTGAAAGCCAAGAACGGCTCGGTGAAGGGCAAGGTTCTGCAGGTGCTCGGCGACCCGGGCGATCCCTATACGCTCGACATCCAGAAGGGCTTTGAAGAGAAGATGAAGGCGTTTCCGGACGTCAAGATCATCTCGCTTCCGGCCATGCAATGGGAAGCCAGCAATGCCGGCACAATCGTTGCCGACCAGATGCTGGCGAACCCCGACATCGACCTGATCTTCAGCCATGCCGCGCACCTTTCGGTCGCCGCCGTCGCCTCGCTCGAGGCAGCCGGCAAGAAGCCGGGCGACGTCATGCTGATGAGTTCGAACGGTGCTCCGGTCGGCCTCGACCTGATCCGCAAGGGTTGGCTCAACGCCGAAATCGAGCAGCCGCTTTACGCGCAGGCCGCGGCTGTCGCCATGTTCATGGACAAGATCGTCAAGAAGCAAGAGATCAAGCCCGGCGAATACGACGTGCTCGGCCTGAAATCGACCGTGACCAAGGAAGCCTGGGGTCCGAACATCAAGATCCCCGGTGCCGCCATCACCAAGGAAAACGTCGACAATCCGGCCTTCTGGGGCAACCAGAAGCCGCCGACGGACACCGTCAAGTCGGTCGAATAGTCATTGAAAGCGCTCCGGGCCATAGCGGCCCGGAGCCTGCCCTTTCACAACGCCGCCTCCGAAAGGATGCCGTCGCGAATTTGAATCCGCGCCCTAACCCGACGAAATCGAGTTGATTTCGCGGGGGCGCCAACCGGATCAGCCCATGAACCCGCGCACACGCAAAGCCCTGGAGTTCGTACTCGACAACCTCGTCTGGTTCATGCTGCTGTTCGTGCTGGTGGTCTTCTCCATCTTCGTCCCGAACTACTTTCAGCTCGGCATTTTCGCCAACATCATCGAGGCTTCCAGCGTGCTCGGCGTCATGTCGATCGGCCTGGCGCTGGTGATCATCGCCGGCCACATGGATCTGTCGGTCGAATCCGTCGCAGCGCTCAGCGCCATGGCGGTCGGCATCCTGTTTTGCTCGTCGGGCATCGGCATGGGCGTGCAGCTGCATCCCGAATGGCTGATGGTTCCGGTTTCGCTGCTGCTGGCACTGGCCGTCGGCGGCCTCATCGGCGCCTTCAACGGCTATCTGGTGGTCAAGGTGAAGATGAGCGCCTTCATCATCACCCTGGCGTCCTACATCTGGGTGCGCGGCCTCGTGCTTGTCGTGTCGGGCGGCCGCTCGGCGCAGGACCTGGCGCCGGCCATCCGCTGGTTCGGCATCCAGCGCCTTCTCGGCCTGCCGCTCACCGCCTGGATCGCGGTTGGCTGTTTCGTGGTCTTTTCGCTGATCATGGCCAAGACACCGTTCGGCCGGCATCTGGTGATGATCGGCGGCAACGAGACCGCGACCTTCCGCGCCGGCATCCGGGTGAACCGCAATCTCATCATCGCCTTCGTTCTCGCCGGCGCCATTGCCGGCCTCGCCGGCTGGCTGCTGGCGATCCGCACGTCGGGCGCCACCGCCAATCTCGGCGTCGGCCTGTTGTTCAACGCCTTCGCCGCCGTCGTCATCGGCGGCGTCAGCCTGAAAGGCGGCGTCGGCACCCTGCCCGGCGTCTATGCCGGCGTGCTTTTGCTCTCGGCCATCAACACGGCGATCAATTTGATGGGCCTGCCGGCCAATTTCACCCAGGTAATTCATGGCCTGCTGGTGCTGGCCGCGGTGCTGCTCGACGCCTTCAAGCAAACCATTCGCCAAAGACTCGCATGACAGGACGGCTCGCATGACAAGACGGCTAAAGGACAAGGTGGCGCTCATCGTCGGCGCCGCCCGCGGCATCGGCAAGGGCATCGCCCTGCGCTTTGCCGAAGAGGGTGCGCGGCTGGTGCTCGCCGACACCGAGGTCGAGGCCGGGCAAGCCACCGCTGACGAGTTGGGCGTCCCCTTCATCCGCACCGACATCTCGCAAATGAGCGACGCCGAGGCCGCCGTGGCGCTGGCGCTGAAGCAGTATGGCCGCCTCGACATCATCGTGCAGAATGCCGGCATTTATCCCTGGCAGCTGATCGAGAACACCAGCACTGATGACTGGGACCGCGTCATGGCGGTCAATCTGCGCGGCACGTTCAATGCCAGCCGCGCGGCCCTGGTGCCGATGAAGGCGCAAGGCTTCGGCCGCATGCTCTACACCTCGTCCATCACCGGCCCGCACGTCACCAGCCCGGGCCATGGCCACTATTCGGCCAGCAAGGCCGGCATCAACGGCTTCATCCGCGCCGCCGCACTGGAATTCTCAGGCTACGGCATCACCGTCAACGGCGTCGAGCCCGGCAACATCCTGACCGAAGCGATCGAACTGCATCGCGGCGAGGCGTTCATCAAGAACATGGAGGATTCCATCCCGCTTGGCCGCCTCGGCAGCCCGCGCGATGTCGCCAACGCGTTCCTGTTCCTCGCCTCGGACGACGCCAGTTACATCACCGGCACGACCATCGTCGTCGATGGCGGGCAGTTATTGCCCGAAGGCAGCGATTTCCGGCTCGTTCCGCCATGATCATCGATTTCGGTGATGGCTTCTTCCTGCGCCAGGCGACAGAGGCCGACCATCCCGCCCTTGCCATGATCTGCCTCAAGACCGGTGATGCCGGCGAGGATGCAACGGGTCGCGAAGACGCTCCGGATCTGTTGGGCCAAATCTACACCATCCCCTACCAGGTGCTGGAGCCCGACCTCGCTTTCATCGTCGATGGGCCAACGGGCGCCGCGGGCTATCTGCTGGGTGCAAAAGACACAAAGGCTTTCAATGCCGGCCTGGCCGCAAAGTGGTATCCGCGCCTTCGGGCGCAGGTGACCGATCCCGGACCCGACCGCGCATGCTGGAGCGGCAGCGACTGGGCTCGCCACCAGATCCATCATCGCGACTTCACCATTCCGCCGGCCCTGGCTGCCTACCCTTCGCACGGTCATATCGACCTGTTGCCGCAAGCGCGTGGAAAAGGCATCGGCCGGCGGGCGATGGCTTTTCTCGAGCAGAGGCTCGCCGCGCTCGGTTCACGCGGGCTTTGCCTCGAAGTGATGCCGGACAATCACAATGCGCTGCGCTTCTACAGGGCCATCGGGTTCGCGGTGTTGCGGGAGCCGGGATTGCCGGACCACAGCATCTATGTCGCCAAACGGCTTACAACCGCACCGGAGATTGTGTGAATGGTGGGCGATGACGGGCTCGAACCGCCGACATCTTCGGTGTAAACGAAGCGCTCTACCAACTGAGCTAATCGCCCGCTCCGGGCCGGACCTTTAAGCGGTCAGGGTCCGCTTCGCAAGGCCAAATGAGCGCAGGACGCCCTGGTTGGATGCCGGTTTTGCCAACAAAACGCCGGCTGTCAAAAAACCTTCTCCTGTTTGCTGTTATGCTGTCCTGTCACGCTTGACACCCGGTGGCGAACCCCTTATCCAGCGCCCCAACGACGAACACGGCTGACACGTGTTCGCCATGCGCGGGTGTAGCTCAGTTGGTTAGAGTGCCGGCCTGTCACGCCGGAGGTCGCGGGTTCGAGCCCCGTCACTCGCGCCATTTAACTTTCTGATAGTTAAATGGTTTTCGCGTATCGATGGTCTTAACCAGCCATCGAAAAATCCCCATGTAAGCGAAGGCAGGCAAAGACCCAAAGTGGCCAGCCGCCCTTTCGCTCAAATCGTAGTGCCCGTGCGACATGTGGCTCGCAATTGGCAAATATGGTTGTTGACGTTTGCGCGCCGATGGTATGGTTGCGGCCATTCGCGGGGAGGACGTGTCAAAATGCACGGTGACGAGCGTCGGCAACTTGTTCGCGATTTTTTAGCCAGGCATAAACTCGGCGCTATAAGCACCGTAAATCCGGATGGCTCTCCAGAGGCAGCCATAATCCAGGTGACGTTGGGCGAGGATCTCAACATCGTGTTCGACAGTCTTCCTGGAAGCCGGAAGCTGGCAAATATCGAACGAGACAGCCGGATCGCCATGGTGATCGGTTGGGACGAAAACGTCACCGTTCAAATTGAAGGCCTTGCCCGGCCTGCCAAGGCTGACGAAGAACAGCGGTTGAGGGATGTTCACATAGCTAACTGTCCGCTTGAAGCGGAGTTTCTGAAGCAAGGGGCACAACTATTCACAATTTTGCCCGGGTGGATTCGCTACTCTGATTTCCGGGGCGAACCAATCGTATTTGAGCTTGCCGGCGGCGACTTGTAGGTTTGGGGATTGATCCGGCGGCTGCAGTCAGAAGCCCGCCACCGTGAGACAGCCGGCCGACCGTTGCCGGATCATTTAGGCACCTTTGGTGCCGCTCCTCCCCCATCCTCTCCCGATCGATCCGCCCGTAGTCAGGAATGCAGGTGAAGAACACCGGCCGCTGGTCCCTGCCCGCCTGCTTGTACCGAGCGCACCGGAACACCTTCGCCCGAGCGTTGTGCATGACACCGTGGTCGAGAATGTGCCGCAAGCGGAGTACTGTTTTCTGCAAGCCTGAAACCTCGGACCTAGTTGCGCGTTTCATTATGGATCAACAGGCGAAAAATCGATGGATCCGACAACCGCAGCAGTGATGATTGTGCTTTCCTGCAACTCGTCGCTGTGTCGGCCGATGGACTCGCCGCCGGTTGTCTACTCGTCCAATGACCAGTGCCAGGCGGCACTCATGACCAGATTGGCGCCATGGCCGAACGGCGAGATCGTTGGCCGATGCAAACAGGTCGACGCCACGGCGACTGGCTCAGTTCCCCCGGAAGGATATGCGGCGGTACAGGTTACTCGTGGTCTGGGCCGCGATGCATCCACGACCACCTATTTAGTTCAGAAGGCCAGCAACTAGAAAAAAGGCCCGGAAACCCTGAAGCCGCCGGGCCTGGCGTGAACCAATTCCCGGTTAATAATGCTCAGGCCCTTCCGGCATATACCCGGCGTCCTGCTCGCCGTCATCAAGCGCCCAGCCGGCCGATCTCGTCATTGCGTGGTCTCTTGGTTCATGGCCATTGTCCAGCCGAGCGAAGGCTCGCCCGTGCAGTCCTCGTTCATGCCGTCCTGATCGCGGCGACATTATTCTCGGGCTACTTGTCGCTCTTTCACGCGGAAAGAAAGTCACGATCGAGCGAACTGTCGGCTGAGGACCGCGTCTTCGATGTTTGCAGCAATTCTGATTGTCGCGTCGGGCGTATCTGCCGCCGCCGCACAGACCGATACCTCGATATGTGAAGTCCTCGCTGGGCCATCGGACGAGGCGGCTGGAGGTAGCCGCAAATTTGTTCAAGCGCTCGAAGGTGTGGACTACGCCTCTGCTCGGCCACGGTTGCACGGCAGGGAGCTTGAAGCTTTCGACGCGATGGTGGCAGCCAAAGATCAGGCGCTCGGGCCGTTGAAGGAATTCACAGAACGGTTCGAGGATTTCGCGTACCTCATGCGGCGATGTGCTCGTTAAAAGTGCCCTATCGCGCGCTCTTGCCGGCCGCTCTCCTACAACGCTTCGGCGCCATTCGCGTCCTGCCGCCCCGCTGTGGCCGCGTGCCTACTTTGTCCCCTTGGGAAGCATCCTGGTCAAAATCGCATCTTGACGGACGAAATGATGGTAAAGCGCAGCCAAGGCATGCAGACCGGCTGCTATCAAAATGCCGTTGGCGCACAACGAGTGAAGTTCGCGAATTGTGCGCGCCGTGGGTCGATCCGGTGCAAACGGAGCCGGCACCGTGAAAAGCCCGAAGAAGCTCAGCGCGTCTCCTCTGAACCAGGTCAGAAGAATGCCGAGGATTGGTATCGCGATCAACAACGCGTAGAGAACCAAGTGGCCGATCTTGGCTGCCGCCCGCTCGGGAGCCAACATCTCATCCGGAAGGCCTGGGGCTCCTCTAAGGCCGCGCAGAACAACCCTCCAGAGTACTAATCCGGCCAACAGAAGGCCAAACGAAATATGCAGCCGCCAGATGACCCCCACGGTCGGATCGCCACGAGGAAGCAAGTCCTCCCCGTAGGTCAGCGCGTATAGCAGGACGACGAGGAAAAACAGCGACCAGTGCAGGAGCTTCTGGGTCGAGCTGTATGATGTGGCGGACGTCATTCGGACAGGGCTCCATTTGCAAAGGCTCCCTCCTTCGGTTGGCATCCCGGCAGACTTGTGACGACAAAATTACGAATTAGTAATCTAAAGCCGGCGTCGTGATCGCCGTTTGCAGCAGCGGCCGAAGCGCCCGCTGCGGTGTGTGTCACCGGCAGCAGGCGCCCGCTATCTCTCCTAGGCCAAGCTTCTGACGACGGGGTCGATGGAGAGGGACGATGGGGCGCGACCGCCGCAGCTTCAATAGGTATGCGTTCTGAAGCGACGACGATGTTCCAGTCCGTCACCAGATCAAGGCAACGTCCCCCGCTCTTCAAGCCTGGCCAGAAGCTTTAGCACTTTCAGGACAGGATCTGTGCACGAGTAATAGGCTCTTTGGCGATTCTGCCTACGGGTGACCAGCCCAAATTCTCGCATGATGCCGAGATGTTGGGACAGTGCTGAGTTGCTTAGTCCCACACGCTGCGCCAGATCAGCAACGAACATTTCTCCCTCAGCCAGAATCATTAAAGCCAGGAGGCGCTTTTCATTGGCCATGGCTGTGAGGAACCCGGCGGCCTCTGGCGCATAGCTGCTGGGCCTTCCAGGGTTCGTCATGTTCCCGGCGCTGACCTCGCGCTTGTTATTATAACGCAGCGGCAGGAACCGAGCGCATCTCCCTTGCTGTCATCGCCGGATCGTCTTCGCAGAGCCGCCTGCAATCGTGCGGCGGCCAGGAGAATGCTGTCCGGTATGGGTTCGGGCTGGGCCTTTTCCATAGGCGGTATAACAAATGTGAATCGCGATTGTTCCGCACTGCACAATGCAAAAAGCCCGCCGGCCGGAGCCAGCGGGCTTTGATATCAAGCAAGCCAGGCTTCAGCCACTCGGCCCGCAGTTAGAAACGCAAGCAGAGACAACCGCCGACAATTTTTCGCGCTTCACCAGTGCCGGCTTAACGTAGATCTTCTTCATAGGATGCTCCCCGCTCGTAATGACTGCTACATGCAATGAGATGCTGAAGCCTGTCAATCTGACACAAAAGGCCCGCCACCTTTCGGCAGCGGGCCAGTCTGAGAATCATGGGAACTAGCACCATAATGGGAGAGAACAGTGCAACCGCCGAAGCGTTTAGACACAACAATGTTCCATGGGCGTTTCAATTAGCGTCCCCTTAATTAGTTTCGAGAAATTTTAACGATTCGTTGACCGCGCTGTCCTAATTTGGAACAGCGCGGTCAACCCCCAACCGGACTGCGCAGGCGGCTCCGGCACGCACGCCCACCGCACTGTCGGGGCCGCCACCTGCCTACGTTGTACCAGCAATGGTTGAACTAACGGTTACCGCACGTGCTTTCTAGTGCATTTCTGAGACACTTAACTTTGAGCACAAACCGGGATTTCACAGCGAATCCGTTTCCATATGCTTTGAGGATGGAACACGCGCTCGATGGTCTCGCTCGCATCCTGAAAGCCCCGCTAAGGCGTTTGCGGGACCGCTATGGCGCCTTTGTGCTGCGCCTGGCCGAAAGCCTCGCCACCGGCCTCGCGATCGGCGTGGGCTTTGCCATCATCCAAGCCTTCGCGGGCTAATCCTCTTGACTGCAAAAACGGCTCGGATACCTTTATAGCGTGCCTTGAGAGAACCGGCGCCGGGCACTTCCGAGAGCGGCTAGTCGAACTTCAAACCGCCTTTGAGTTTCGAGAGTTGCTCTCTTTGATGCTTTTCCTTTTGTTCAGCTTCTTCCTGAAGCCGGTTCTACTCGGCGATATGCGCGCCATAATTTAGTGTGGATAGGTGAGCGCGTGTAAGCGAGGGAAACAGCTTGTGCACTGCCCTGTTACGCCGGAGGTCGCGGGTTCGAGCCCCGTCACTCGCGCCATTTCTCTCAAGGGATACAAGCCCTTGGCTTTGGAGAAATGTCGACATTGATTGTCAAAAATCTTTTTGGATGAGGCAACTCGGATTGTCTCGTATCTGAGTTGGATTTCCCAAGCATGGATGCAAGAACGCCTCTGCATTGACGGCGTCACGCTCTGGTCGCGTTCAATCGGCGCAAAGCAAGGCATCGCCCAATCCTGTCGGTGGCACCCCGCTGCGCGCCTGCCTCCGCTCCCATCGAAGCTCCAGCCGCGCCCGGAAAAGTCATCATGGCTCCACGTACCTGTTAGCCCGATCAGGACATCCATCGAAAATTGTGAGAAGAAGGTCGGGCTAAGACGGTCAAAAACGGAAGTTTTGTTCATGAGCGATCACCCCAGCCTGAATCTTCTGGAGACAACACTTGCCGCCGCCAAGCAGGATCAACGGACTCTGGACGAGCAACGGCAAAGCACTACGCTCCTTGTGGACGGCATGTCCTTTTTCGACAGCATCCGGCACAATGACGACCGCGGCAGCGTGACCGAGATCTATGACCCGCGCTGGGGTTGGCATGCCGACCCGCTGGTCTTTTCCTACATGTTCACAATTCGCCCTGGCGTGGTGAAAGGGTGGGGCCTGCACAAGCTGCATGAGGACCGCTATTTTGTGATCAGCGGCGAGATGGAACTGGTCCTTTATGACCCCCGTCCCGAATCCAGCACATATGGCAAGGTTTCGAAGGTTTACCTCTCCGGCAATCATCCACGCCTGGTCAACATTCCGAAATTTGTCTGGCATGCCGACAGAAACATCGGAACATCCGATCTGGTCGCCATCAATTTCCCGACGATACAATACGATCATGCAAATCCCGATAAGTACCGCCTGCCGATCGATACCGATCTCATCCCCCATGATTTCGGCAGCGCGAAGGGATGGTGAGCAAGCCGCGCTTTTCCATCCTCATGCCGACGCACTCGCGCGTGGATGTCATCGGTGTGGCTATCCAATCGGTGCTGGACCAGACCGTCGAGGATTTTGAACTGCTGGTCGTCGGCGACGGCTGCGCGGTCGGCACGGCCGAGGTGGTCGAAGCCTTCCATGACAGCCGCATTCGTTTCTTCGATCTCCCCAAGGCGCCGAACTTCGGCTACGCGAACCGCAACATCGTGCTGCGTGAGGCACGCGGCGAGCTGATTGGCTTTGCCGCCGATGACGACCTCCTGTTTCCGGATCATTTTGAGATCCTGGCGGATGGGGTCAAAAATGGAGCTGCCATCGCGTACAGTCAGGCGCTGTGGGTTTCCACCGATGGCATCGCAGCACCCTTCCTGACCAATCTGGACCTGGCCGACGAGTTCAGGGTGTTCACTGAGGTCGGCAACACAATACCCGCCAGTTGCTTCCTGTATCGGACTGACTGCCTGCCTTCGCGAGATGTCTGGCCGGAAGACGTCGCATCGGCCGGGGACTGGCAATTGTGGCGGCGAATTATGCGCGAGAATCCGCGAAATCCCTTCACCTATTGCCGCGTTCCAACCGTCCTGCATTTCAGCGCAGCATGGAAAAAATCACGGCACTCCGCAGTATCCCAACTCGCCACGCTGCTTGATATCGCCGACAGAGCCGGCTGGTGGCCTTCGGCCTTGCGCGTCTGGATACCGAACGCCAGCAAGGAACAATCCGAGTACTCGCGCCTCATGCGGGTTGATCCCGCGGCCTGGAGCGAGCAGATGCGCCGCGCCGTCGGGGATCTGGTAGCGCGCCTTGCCTGGGAGGATGTGCAGACGATCCGACCGATGCTTGCAAGCGCTGAAGCCGAGAAGCCGACGTTGCATTCTGAAATCTCAAGGTTGCGCAGTGAGCTCGAGGCGGCTCACCAAAGCAGCATCGGGCTGCAGAGCGCCGCTTCGGAGGCCAGGAACGAGAAGGACGAGATCGAACAAAGGTTGCAAGCGTGCCAGATGCAAGTCGCGGCCTTGCATCAGTCCAGAAGCTGGCGCTTCACAGGCCCGCTGCGCAAGATCTCCACAAGCTTGCGTTCGAAAAAATCATAGGCTTGAAAACGGGCCGGAGGCGGCGTCAGCGGCCAGTCAGCCAAGTCGATCTCATCCCCTCGCCAGCAGCGCCTCGACCTCCCGGAGCGTCGGCATCGACGGCGCGGTTCCTGGTCGCGTCACGGAAATGCCGGCGACGGCGCAAGCGAAGCGCACCGCCTCCAGCGGCTCCACGCCCCGCGACAGCGCTGCGGCAAGACCGCCATTGAAGGCATCGCCCGCCCCTGTGGTTTCGACCACCGGCCCCGCACTGACGGCGGGAACATGGTCGGAGCGCTCCTTCGAGTGCAAAAGCGCGCCCTTGTCACCCAGCGTGACGATGACCGTGCCGACCCCCTTTGCGAGCAGGCTGTCCGCAGCGCGCCGCGCGTCGTCGATCGAGGAGACCTTCATCCCGGTCAATTCCTCCGTCTCGGTCTCGTTGGGTGTGAGGTAGTCGCATAGCGTGTAGATGCGGTCGGGAAGCTTTGCCGCAGGGGCCGGGTTGAGGATCGTCGTCACCCCTGCCCCGCGCGCGATCTCCAGGGCCCGCATGGCTGCTTCGATCGGCTGTTCGAGCTGAGTGACGAAAACGCCGGCACTGCTGATCAGCGCGGCATTGGCTTCGATATCGGCCGGCGAGATCAGCATGGCAGCACCGGGGCTGACGATGATGGCGTTGTTGCCGGTGGTCTCCTCGACGAAGATGTAGGCCGCACCGGTGTAGCTTTCCGGCGTGTCGATGACGGCATTCTTGACGCCCGCCTGCGCCCAGGTCTGCCTGGCCATGTCGGCGAAGGGATCGACGCCGAGGCGGGTGAGGAAGGTGACGTCGGCGCCGAGCTTGCCGGCGGCAACCGCCTGGTTCGAGCCCTTGCCGCCCGGTCCCAGCGTGAAGGAAGTGCCGAGGATGGTTTCGCCCATGCGCGGCTGCCGCTGCGCCCTGTAGGCGGTGTCGGCGACGAACACACCCAATATGACGACAGGCTTCATGACGGCCGGCTTGCCCGAAGCCATGCCGCTACTCCGCATCCGGCGGTACGACGCCCTTGCGGAAGGCGAAGCAGCCGTAGAAGCGGCGCTCACCTGTCTGGATGACGCAATAGGCGTGTTTGGCGCGCTCGTAGAAGGCATAGCGCTCGACCGCGATCATCGGCCACGACTTGCCCTCGGCCTTGTCGACCTCCTTCTGCACTTCGCTTTGCACGGGCGGAATTTCGCTGGGCTTGCCGACGATTTCCATGCGCGCAGCCGAATCGTCGACGAATGTATCGAGCGGGTAGAGCGACAGCACCGCCTTGACCACTTGCGCCGCCGAGGCATCGATGCGCAGCACGCGGCCGAGCGCCGTCTGGCGCGCCACCGAATCGGATGGAAAATTGGTGTCGGCGATGATCAGATCATCGCCATGCCCCATTGCCCGCAATGCCTGCAGCACGTCGGCATTGAGCAGCGGGTTGATGCCTTTGAGCATGGTATCCTCGTGAAGCCGGGTTGGGATCAGAGACGCTTGCCGGTCTCTGCGTCGAAAAGATGGATCTGGTCGAGCCTTGGCTTCAGCTTCAGCGTATCGCCCGGCTTGAAGTCGTGGCGCTCGCGAAACAGTGCCACCATCTCGCCTTCGCCGAAGCGCAGGAACACCAGCGTCTCCGAGCCGGTCGGCTCGACCACCGAAATCTTCGCCGGCACGCCGTCGGGATGGATCTCGAGGTGCTCCGGTCGCACGCCATAGACGACGGCTTGACCGTCCTGCGCGGCATTGCCCGATGCGATCGGGAACAGCGTGCCCGCGATGTCGACACCGGGCTTGTCGCCTTTGCGCATGGCGCCCTTGAGCAGGTTCATCGAAGGCGAACCGATGAAGCCGGCGACAAACAGATTGGCCGGGCGGTCGAACAGTTCCAGCGGCGCGCCGACCTGCTCGATGCGGCCGTCGCGCATGACGACGATCTTGTCGGCCATAGTCATGGCTTCGATCTGGTCGTGGGTGACGTAGATGGTGGTGGTCTTCAGCCGCTGGTGCAGTTCCTTGATCTCGGTGCGCATCTGCACGCGCAGCTTGGCGTCGAGATTGGACAGCGGCTCGTCGAACAGGAAGACCTGCGGATTGCGCACGATGGCGCGGCCCATGGCCACGCGCTGTCGCTGGCCGCCGGAAAGCTGGCGGGGATAGCGCTTCAGATAGGGATTGAGGTCGAGGATGTCGGCGGCGCGCTTGACCCGCTCGGCGACCACGGCCGGATCGGTTTTCCGCAGCTTGAGCGCGAAGGCCATGTTCTGCTCGACCGTCTTGTGCGGATAGAGCGCATAGTTCTGAAACACCATGGCAATGTCGCGCTTGGCCGGCGGCAGATGATTGACGACGCGGTCGCCGATGGCGATCGTGCCGGCGGAGACGGTCTCCAGCCCGGCCACCATCCTGAGCAGCGTGGACTTGCCGCAACCCGAAGGGCCAACCAGCACCACGAACTGTCCGTCGGCGATATCGACGCTGACTTCGTGCAGAACCTTGACCGTTCCAAAGGCCTTGGCCACCTTGCTGATCGCGACTTGCGCCATATCTCCCCCATCGGCTCCATTAGCCGTAGGCGCAGAAGCTAACCAACGCGACCTGTCAGGGCAAGTCGGTCCCTTATAGATAAAAACCCGTTCTCGTTGACACGGCGTTTGGTTGTGAGAATAGTGGCAGGCGCTGGTCAAAATGTCGGTACCCGATCCGCAATCGGAACTTCAATCCACGCAGGGTGGGGTCCTGCCTAATTCGTTTCCGAACCGGGAGCATCGTTGGCGCTCTGGCGTCCGACAGTTGGCCGATTTATTCACACTGATGTTCTGGGAGGAATAGGCGATGAGAACGGGTCTTTACGACAAACTGGTTCGAGCCGGCGCCACAAGGCGCGACATATTGAAGGGTGCGGCCAGCATGGCCGCGATCGCAGCCGCATCCGGCGCCGGACTTGGCGCCTTGACGCGCCCGGCCTCCGCGGCAAGCGAATTGCGCACAAAAATCCTGCAAATCCCCGGCGTCGGCAAAGGCCAGCCGACGGACGCCGATTTCCAGAAGGTCGGTGAACTCTGCCTCGAAGCCACCAAGGCCAACGTCAAGGAAGGCGAATTCGCCGGCGTCGAGCTGACCTTCATGGGTCTCAACAACCAGAACCTGCACAATGTGCTGTTCCGTGGCTTCCTGAAGCCATGGGAGACCTACACCGGCGCCAAGATCAACTGGATCGACCTGGCCCAGGCCGATTACAACGCCCGCCTGCAGCAGTCGATCGCGACCGGCACCGTCGATTTCGACATCATCGAAATGGGCGCGCCGTTCGAAGGCGATGTCTGCGGCAAGGGCCTGACGTCGGAAATGCCCGACTGGGTCAAGACCCAGATCGATTTCGACGATCTGGTCAGCTATCTGAAGCCGCCGGTCGGCACCTGGGACGGCAAGCAATATCGCGTGACCGTCGACGGTGACGCGCACAACTTCAACTACCGCACCGACGTGTTCGCCGATGCCGACCTCGCCAAGGCCTGGAAGGACGGCGGCGGCGAAGGTGAATGGGGCGTACCGAAGACCTGGCAGCAGGTTCAGGCGGTGACCAAGTTCCTCAAGGGCAAGAAGCTCAAGGACCAGGACGTCTATGGCTATCTCGACGCGCCAAAGCCCTGGGGCGGCTTCGGCTTCTATTTCCTTGGCAGCCGCGCCACCGCTTATGCCAAGCACCCCGACGACAAGGCCTGGCTGTTCGACGCCGACACGATGAAGCCGCGCGTCAACAATCCAGCCTGGGTGCGCGCCATCCAGGACGTCATCGACGCGCTGCCGTCGGAGCCCGCCGACCAGATCAACGCCGATCCGAACACGACCGCGTTCCAGCAGTTTCTGGCCGGCACCGGCTCGATGGTCACCTGGTGGGGCGACGTCGGCTCCAACGTCAAGACCAACGACTCTTCCGTCGTCGGCGACGTCACCGGCTTCTCGATCCTGCCTGGCTCGGACGATGTCTACAATGCGAAGACCGGCGCCTGGGACAAGCTCGCCAGCGGCCCGAACTATGCGCCCAACTGCGCCTATCTTGGCTGGGGCGTCTATGTCATGGCCCGCGTCGATGCCGACGAAAAGAAGAAGAAAGCGGCATGGTCCGCTGCCGCGCATCTCGGCGGCAAGGACCTGTCGATCTGGACGGCGATGTATCCGTCGGGCTTCCAGCCTTACCGCAACTCGCATTTCGACATTCCCGAATGGGTGGCGGCCGGCTACGATGAGGCCTTCATCACCTCCTACCTCAAGTCGGAATCCGACAGCTACAATCATCCGAACGCGGCAATCGAGCCACGCATCCCCGGCATCTTCCAGTACTACAGCGCTGCCGAGGACATCCTGGCCAACACTTTCGCCGGCAAGATGAAGGCGCAGGAAGGCGCCGACGCCATTGCAGCGGCCTGGGAGAAGCTGACCGACCAGATCGGCCGCGACAACCAGATCAAGCTCTACAAAGCTTCGCTCGGCATGTAGGCTGGCCTGTGAACCGTGGTCCGGCGGCAACGCCGGACCACTTTAGACCGGCTCCGGCTCCTCGAGAGCCTTCAAACGGGCGAGATTTGTGGCTGATCAGACTTCGACCGCGAACCAGTGGCCGGCAGATGCCGGCCCTTCCGATCTGATCTCTCCAGGCCGCAAACGCCTTGGCGGGGCGCTGATGGCCGTTGCGACGCTCGGCCTTCTGGCCACGATCGTGCTGGAAATCCTCTACAAGGGCAGCGCCGATACGATCGGCTTCGAGACCTGGCGCCCCGTCGTCTATGCCTATGTGCTGTGGGGTGTGGCGATCGGCGTCGGCCAGGTGCTGACGCGCGGCGAGGACGGCCAACGTGCCCTGTTCCTGCTGCCGGCGTTGCTGTTCACCATCGCCATGGTGATCTTCCCGACACTGTTCGGCTTCTACATAGCCCTCACCGACTGGAACCTCAGTTCCTTCAGTGGCCGAAAGTTCAACGGGCTCGCCAATTTCTGGCAGATGCTGGCCGATCCCTACTACCGCAACGCGCTGTTCAACATGGTGCTCTATGTGCTCGCGGTGGCGGTCGAGTATGTCATCGCCTTCGGCCTGGCTCTGCTGCTCAATGCGCAGATCCGGGCGAGAAAATTCTTCCGCGTCGTCTTCCTGATGCCGTTGATGCTGTCGCCGGTCGCGGTGTCGTGGATGATCGGCAAGTCGCTGATGGAATACCGGTTCGGACCGGCCGCAACGCTGGCGCGCCATCTCGGCTGGGAAAATCCCGCCTTCTTCTCCGATCCGATCATCGCGCGTATATCGATCATGATACTGGACGCCTGGACCTTCATTCCGTTCATGATGATCATGCTCTTGGCCGGGCTGCAGGCGATGTCGCGCGAGGTGCTCGAAGCCGCACGCGTCGATGGCGCCAATGCGTGGCAGACCTTCTGGCAGGTCACCTTCCCGCTGATGCTGCCGGTGTCGGTGACGGCGGTGATCCTGCGCATCATCTTCAAGCTGAAGCTTGCCGACATCATCATCACGGTGACGTCCGGCGGCCCCGGCGGCGCCACAGATTCCGTGTCGAGCTTCATCTACCGCGAATATCGCGACCGCTCGAATGTCGGCTACGGAACCATGCTGGCGATGGCCTATCTGGTGATCATCGTCGTGTTCGTCACGTGGCTGTTGAAATTTGCCAACCGTTTTGTCCGCAATGTGAATTGAAGCAGGATGGGTCAATTGAAGCAAGATCGGGTGAATTGAGCTAAGATGAGCGTTCAGACCACCGAATATGTCGCCTCGGAGATCCGCTCGCCGGCGAGCTTCCTCGCCAGCCGCGTCTTCATCTACGGCGCGCTGGCCTTCTGGGCGTTCATCTGCCTGTTCCCGATCTACTGGACGATCACGACCTCGTTCAAGACCGCGGTCGACGTCACGCAAGGCCATCTCATTCCCTTCGTCGACTTCCAGCCGGACTGGAAGGGCTGGCGCTCGCTCGGCCTGTCGCCGGACTCGATCTTCCAGACCTCGACGGTGCGCGAGGAATTCCTCAAGCGCTTCATGAATTCGGTGATCACCTCGGTCGGCGCGTCGAGCCTCGCCATCGTCATCGGCAGCCTCGCCGCCTACGGGCTCACCCGCTACCGCTACCATTTCGCCTGGTTCAAGAACGAGGACATCTCGTTCTTCTTCCTGTCGCAGCTGATCCTGCCGCCGGTGGTGCTGGCCCTGCCCTTCCTGGTGCTCTACCGCGAGGTCGGCCTGCTCGACACGCGCGTCGGCCTGATCCTGCTTTACACGCTGATGGTGCTGCCGATCGTCATCTGGATCATGCGCGACCAGTTCAACTCGATCCCGGTCGAGCTCGAGGAAGCCGCACTTGTCGACGGGCTGTCGATCTGGGGCGCCTTCTTCCGCATCGTCATGCCGATCGCGCTGCCGGGCATGGTCGCCGCCTTCATCCTGGCGATGGTGCTGTGCTGGAACGAGTATTTCTTCGCCGCCCTTTTGACTTCGACCGACGCCAAGACGATCCCCGTCATGGTGGCGAGCCAGACCGGCTCGCAAGGCATCAACTGGTGGTCGATGGCAGCGCTCGCCACGGCGGCCATTGCGCCTCTGGCGGTGATCGGCATTGCGTTGGAGCGCTATCTGATCATGGGCATGACCGCGGGCGCGGTGAAGTAGCAGGGCGGCCGCTTCGCTTCTCCCCCTTGTCTTGTGGGAGAAGGGAGAACCGCGCTAGGCCCTTAGAATCATCCGCAGGTGATCGAGGATCATAGCCACACCCTTCTGCCCAAGCTCGGCCGAAGCATCCGTGGCGCTCGCCGTATACCAGCTCTTGTTATCTTCGAAGTGCGCGGCATCGACCGCCTCCGGGCATAGCGCCAGCATCAGCGAGGTCTCGCCGTTGCCGGCATGGTCGAACGGGTACTTGCCGTTCATGTCAGCCGACATCAGCGGATGCACCTGCACCCAGTTGAAGAAGTTTTCACCAGCGGCATGTCCTGAATAATAGGCCGCCATTGCCTGCGATCCCCACCAGCCCTCACCACGCTTCTTCTCGAGGAAGCGGAAGATCGCCTGGCGACCGGCGGTCTTGAACGCCAGATCGGTCGGCATGCCGGCGACAAAGTTCTCGGTCTGATGGTGGATGATGGCGTGGATGTTGCGAAAGCCGATGCGCAGCAGGCTGTAGAACAGCTCCTCACCGAACGGCGCCAGCGCAGCGCCGCCGACCTGTACCGAGCCGCTGCCCTCAGGCGGCGCCACCGCATAGCTCGCCGCACCGTAGTAGAAGGGTGGCAGGATGACGACGTCCTTCTCCTTTTCGAACAGCTCCAGCGCCTTGACGACGGCCAACGTGTCCATGCCGACGGCCATGTGCTCGCCATGGTATTCGAGCACGCCGAGCGGCAGAGCGACCGGCCAATTCTCGGCGATCGCCCTGCGGATCTGGTGCGGCAGCATCAGTTCGTAGCGCATGATCTATTCCATGTTGGTGTGGCGGGCGCGCATCGCTTCGGGCGACGCGCCAATCAATTCGCTGAGCTTCAGCACCATCACCTCGAACAGCAGGAACAGCGCGCCTTCGAACACCGAGCCCATCGGCAGGACCGATGTTTTTTGCTCCCCCTGGTCGTTGGCCATGGTCTGCGCGGGAATGAGCAGGGTGAAGTCGGCAAGCCTTGCCGCGCTGCCTTCGGCCTGGGCGGTCAGCAGGAGATTGGTTGCACCTGCCTGGCGCGCGACCTGCATCAGGGTCAGCACGGTCGAGGTCTCTCCCGGCCCGGAACTGACCAGGAAGACATCGCCCTGCCCCAGCGGCGGCGTGTTCATGTCGCCGACCACGGAAACCGGCAGGCCCAAATGGTAGAGCCGCATGGCAAAACCCTTGACCTGCAAGGCCTCGCGGCCGCAGCCATAGACGACGATCTGTCGCGCGCCGGCCAGCATTTTGCAGGCGGCGTCAATCCGGCTTTCGTCGATGCGTGCCAGCACGCCACCCAGCTCCTCAAGCGCGGTCTCGAACTGGCTTTTGCTCTTGTCGCTCACCGCAAACCTGCCATTGAAAATCACCCTGGTATTTGCCGCTCTTGCTTCCACGAACAGCTCGATTTCGTTCATGCTAGCAACCGCGAAAATGCGTGTCCAACGCGCAGCTATGCTTTTGCCTGATCACAGGCGTGATAGTGTCATGTCAGACAAATCAAGCGAGGCAAACGGCAGCATATGAAGACACGGCATTTCGACCGCATCGGCAATGGCGGCATCAGTTTCACCGAACTCGGCTTCGGCACGGCGCCGCTCGGCAACCTCTACCGTGCCGTCTCCGACGAGGACGCCAACGCCACGCTGGAGGCCGCCTGGGCGACCGGCTGCCGCTACTACGACACCGCGCCGCTCTACGGGCTCGGCCTGTCGGAAACGCGGCTCAACCCGTTCCTGCGCGGCAAGAAGCGCGACGACTATGTGCTGTCGAGCAAGGTCGGCCGCATCATGCGCGCCTGCCCGCCCGAAGAGCGCACCGGCATTGGCAAGTTCTTCGACACACCATCACGCCGCGAGGTGTACGACTACAGCTATGACGGTGTCATGCGCTCATTCGAAGCCTCGCTTGAGCGCCTCGGCGTCGACCGGATCGACATCCTCTTCGTGCACGATGTCGACATCTTCACGCATGGCAGCAAGGAAGCCTCCGACCGACGCATCGAGGAGTTCATGCGCTCGGGCTATTACGGCTTGCTGTCGCTGCGCGACCAGGGCGTGATCAAGGCGTTCGGTGGCGGCATCAATGAGTGGCAGGTCGCGCAGACGCTGGCTGAGCGCGGCGACTTCGACCTGTTCCTGCTGGCCGGGCGCTATACGCTGCTGGAACAGGAGGCGCTGACGTCCTTCCTGCCGCTCTGCCAGGCACGCGGCATCGGCATCGTTCTCGGCGGGCCCTACAACTCCGGCATCTTGGCGACCGGACCGAAGCCCGGCGCCTACTACAACTACTCCGAAGCGCCGAAGGACATCCTCGACCGGGTCGCCGGGATCGAAAACGTCTGCAAGCGTCATGGTGTCAGGCTGATCCAGGCCGCCCTGCAATTCCCGCTGCTGCATCCCTCGGTCGTCTCGGTGATCCCCGGTGGCCAGCGGCCGAGCGAGGTCGAGAGCAATCGCTCGCTGCTCGATGCGAAACTGTCCGCAGCGCTTTGGGCCGATCTCAAGAAGGAAGGCCTTATGCGCCCTGAAGCGCCGACCGCATAAGCCGGCCGCCATCGCATCAAGCACAAAAATGAAAAGCCGGGCAAGCCCGGCTTTTCTGGTCGCGTGTGCCTGCGTAGGGCATAAAAATGAAAAGCCGGGCAAGCCCGGCTTTTCTGGTCTCTGAAAAGAAAAAACGCTTAGTTGACTGCGTCCTTGAGGCCTTTGCCGGCCGAGAACTTCGGCACGGTACGCGCCGGGATCTTCACTTCGGCGCCGGTCTGAGGATTGCGGCCGGTCGAGGCGGCACGCTTTGACACGGTGAAATTGCCAAAGCCGACAAGCCGGACATCGCCGCCCTTCTTCAGTTCGCCGGTGATGGTGGAAAATACCGCATCGACCGCCGACTGCGCGTCACCCTTCGAAATGCTCGCGGCGTCGGCGACAGCGGACACCAGTTCGTTCTTGTTCATAAAAATTCCCTTCCATGAGAACACCGGAACCAACGACTCATCCGGCAGGAAACGGACTTTAGAAAGAAGCGTTGCCGCAACCAAGTCGAAAAGGCAGGAAAAAAGCGGAAAAAGCCCGGAAATGCTGGGTTTTTCACATGAAAAAGCCGGGCGCTAGGCCCGGCTCTCTGTTTGTGCGCTGCAACCTCGACGAAAACCAACACATGGTCCCGAAACCATAGCTGGTTTTCAGCAGGGGCCATGCGCAAGTCTGAGCGTTAGAACGTCCTTTGCGCGTCCAGATGGACGCCCGGCGCTCTAATGCGCCAGGGACTTTCCAGCGTCGTCGGCACTGTCTGTCGCGGCCGGCGGATTGACCGGTTCGACCCATTCGATCGGCTCCGGCATACGCACCAGCGCGTGGCGCAACACCTCGCCGACACGTGAGACCGGAATGATCTCCATGCCGTTCTTCACATTGTCCGGAATCTCCGCCAGGTCCTTGGCGTTGTCTTCCGGGATCAGCACCTTCTTGATGCCGCCGCGCAGTGCGGCGAGCAGCTTCTCCTTGAGCCCGCCGATCGGCAAGATGCGGCCGCGAAGCGTTATCTCGCCGGTCATCGCCACATCCGCCCGGACCGGAATACCCGTCAGTACCGACACAATGGCTGTCGCCATGGCAGCACCTGCGGACGGGCCGTCCTTCGGCGTGGCGCCTTCCGGCAAGTGCACGTGGATGTCGCGCTTGTCGAACAGCGGCGGCTCGATGCCGAAATCGACGGCGCGCGAGCGGACATAGGAGGCCGCCGCCGAAATCGATTCCTTCATCACGTCGCGCAGATTGCCGGTCACCGTCATGCGGCCCTTGCCGGGCATCATGACGCCTTCGACCGTCAGCAGTTCGCCGCCGACTTCCGTCCAGGCAAGACCTGTGACGACACCGACCTGATCGTCAGCCTCGACCTGGCCGAAGCGGTAACGCTGGACACCAAGGTAATCGGAGAGGTTCTCCGCCGTGATGCTCACCGTCTTCGTCTTCGTCTTCAGGATTTCGGTCACCGCCTTGCGCCCGAGCTTCATCAGCTCGCGCTCCAGGCTCCTGACGCCCGCTTCACGGGTGTAGGTCTGGACGATGGCGCGGATCGCGTCCTCACCGACGGAAAACTCCTTCGGCTGCAGCGCGTGATCGCGGATCACCTTCGGCATCAGGTGCCGCTTGGCGATCTCGACCTTCTCGTCCTCGGTGTAGCCGGCGATACGGATGATCTCCATGCGGTCCATCAAGGGCGCCGGGATGTTCAGCGTGTTCGCCGTCGTCACGAACATCACGCTCGACAGGTCGTATTCGACCTCGAGGTAATGGTCCATGAACGTCGAGTTCTGTTCCGGATCGAGGACCTCGAGCAACGCCGACGACGGGTCGCCACGGAAGTCCTGGCCCATCTTGTCGATCTCGTCGAGCAGGAAGAGCGGGTTGGACTTCTTAGCCTTCTTCATCGACTGGATGACCTTGCCGGGCATCGAGCCGATATAGGTGCGCCGATGGCCACGGATCTCGGCCTCGTCACGCACGCCGCCAAGCGCCATGCGGATGAATTCGCGACCGGTCGCCTTGGCGATCGACTTGCCGAGCGAGGTCTTGCCTACGCCGGGAGGGCCGACGAGGCACAGGATCGGCCCCTTCAGCTTCTTCTGGCGGCTTTGCACGGCGAGATACTCGACGATGCGCTCCTTGACCTTGTCGAGGCCGAAATGATCGGTGTCGAGCACGTTCTGCGCGAAAGCCAGGTCCTGCTTGACCTTGGAGTTCTTGCCCCACGGGATAGACAGGATCCAGTCGAGATAGTTGCGCACGACGGTCGATTCAGCCGACATCGGCGACATCGTCCGGAGCTTCTTCAACTCGGCTTCCGCCTTTTCGCGGGCCTCCTTGGAGAGCTTGGTCTTCTTGATGCGCGCCTCGATCTCGGCGGCCTCGTCGCGGCCGTCCTCGCCTTCGCCGAGCTCCTTCTGGATCGCCTTCATCTGCTCGTTGAGGTAGTATTCGCGTTGCGTCTTCTCCATCTGGCGCTTGACGCGCGAGCGGATGCGCTTCTCCACCTGCAGGACGGAGATTTCGGCTTCCATGAAGCCCATAGCCTTTTCCAGCCGCTCCTTGACCGAGAGCGTGGCCAGCATTTCCTGCTTCTCAGGGATCTTGATGGCGAGATGCGAAGCGACCGTGTCGGCGAGCTTGGAATAGTCGTCGATCTGGCTGGCAGCGCCCACCACTTCGGGCGAGATCTTCTTGTTCAGCTTGACGTAGTTCTCGAAGTCGGTGACGACCGAACGCGCCAGCGCCTCAACCTCGACCTCTTCCTCTTCGGGCTCGACCAGCGCCGCGGCGCGGGCCTCGTGGAAGTCGGGACGGTCGGTGAACGAGACGATCTTCGCACGCGAAGCGCCTTCGACCAGAACCTTGACGGTGCCGTCGGGCAGCTTGAGCAATTGCAGCACATTGGCGAGCGTACCGATGTCGAAGATGGCATCGGGCTCGGGATCGTCGTCGGCGGCATTCATCTGGGTGGCAAGCAGGATCTGCTTTTCCTGACCCATCACCTCTTCCAGCGCCTTGATCGACTTCTCACGCCCAACGAAGAGCGGAACGATCATGTGCGGGAACACCACGATGTCGCGCAGTGGGAGAACTGCGAAGACGCCGTCGCTGGGTGCCTTGGATACTTTGGCCATTGTCCAACCTTTCATGTCGCGGCCGCTAATTGAGCCAACCGCGAATCTTATATTAACGACCGGGGATCGTTCCGCCTACCACCGTTTGTGACGGGAGTTTTACAGCACAGAAATCGGGCACCTCGGCCTTCTCCAGTTAGTTGGATGCACGACCCCCAAAGATCAAGGGGCGTGTCCAAATCCGCACGTCCCAACCCGTCCGCGAGTGACACATTTGCGACGCCAAGCCCATACGCCGCGTAAAACCGCTGTGCGACAGCAAAACGGCGCCTTGCGGCGCCGTTTCAGAATTTCGCTGCGGGCTCATGTCAGGCGCTGACATTGCCCTTCTTTTCCTTCTGCTCGGAGTAGATGTAGAGCGGCCGGGCACTGCCGGTCACCACCTCCTCCGAAATCACCACTTCGCGCACGCCTTCGAGTGCGGGAAGCTCGAACATCGTGTCGAGCAGGATCGCCTCCATGATCGAACGCAGGCCGCGCGCGCCGGTCTTGCGCTCGATGGCGCGCTTGGCGATCGCCGAAAGAGCGTTCTCGTGGAAGGTCAGGTCGACATTCTCCATCTCGAACAGCCGCTGATACTGCTTGACCAGGGCGTTCTTCGGCTCGGTCAGGATCTGGATCAGCGCCGGTTCGTCAAGGTCTTCCAGCGTCGCCAGGACCGGCAGACGGCCGACAAACTCGGGGATAAGACCGAACTTCAACAGATCCTCGGGCTCGACCAGGCGGAAAACATCGCCAGTGCGGCGATCCTCGGGAGAAGCGACGACCGCACCGAAGCCGATCGAGGTCTTGCGGCCGCGATCCGAGATGATCTTGTCCAGCCCGGCGAAGGCGCCGCCGCAGATGAACAGGATGTTGGCGGTGTCGACCTGCAGGAACTCCTGCTGCGGATGCTTCCTGCCGCCCTGCGGCGGCACGGAGGCGACGGTGCCTTCCATGATCTTCAGGAGCGCCTGCTGCACGCCCTCGCCCGACACGTCGCGGGTGATGGAGGGATTGTCGGACTTGCGCGAAATCTTGTCGATTTCGTCGATGTAGACGATGCCGCGCTGGGCCCGCTCGACATTGTAGTCGGCCGATTGCAACAGCTTCAGGATGATGTTCTCGACGTCCTCGCCGACATAACCGGCTTCGGTCAGCGTCGTCGCGTCAGCCATGGTGAAGGGCACGTCGATGATGCGGGCCAGCGTCTGCGCGAGCAGCGTCTTGCCGCAACCGGTCGGGCCGATCAAAAGGATGTTGGACTTCGCCAGTTCGACATCGTTGTTCTTGCCGGCATGCGCGAGGCGCTTGTAGTGGTTGTGGACCGCCACCGACAGCACGCGCTTGGCGTAGGGCTGGCCGATGACATAGTCGTCGAGAACCTTGAGGATCTCCTGCGGTGTCGGCACGCCTTCGCGTGACTTCACCATCGAGGTCTTGTTCTCCTCACGGATGATGTCCATGCAGAGCTCGACGCACTCGTCGCAGATGAAGACCGTCGGACCGGCGATCAGCTTGCGCACCTCGTGCTGGCTTTTGCCGCAAAACGAGCAGTAAAGCGTGTTCTTGGAATCGCCGCTGTTGTTGCCGACCTTGCTCATTTTCATGTCCTTTCATGGCCGCCCGCCGATGGTCTGGCTGAAAGGGCGCATACTCTATCTATCGCGGGAATCCGCCGCCGCCAGTGTGTCCCGGCTCCCGCAACGCATTCCGTACGAAACACAAATCAGAAAACGTGGCAATGATTCGCGACAACCCCGCATAAAGCTAAGCCGCCGAAACTCAACATAGCCTTAACGTAGGCAATCCTGTCCCCCGAGGGAACAGCCAATTGTGGCCGAAATGCCGCAAGACACACCAAAAGCGCGTGATGCCGCCATCCAACTGCCAATAAGCCCTTATGCCACAGCGCCTTCAGGCGGCTCGCGCGACGAAATGACCTTGTCGATGAGGCCGAAATCCCTGGCTTCGTCGGCAGTCATGAAATGGTCGCGGTCGAGCGTCTTCTCGATCTCCTCGTAGCTCTTGCCGGTGTGCTTGACGTAGACCTCGTTGAGGCGACGCTTCAGCTTGATTATATCCAGGGCATGGCGCTCGATGTCGGAAGCCTGGCCCTGGAAACCGCCGGAAGGCTGGTGAACCATGATGCGGGCGTTCGGCGTGGCAAAGCGCATGTCCTTGTGACCGGCGGTCAGGAGCAGCGAGCCCATCGAGGCCGCCTGGCCGATGCAAAGCGTCGACACGGCCGGCTTGATGAACTGCATGGTGTCGTAGATCGCCATACCCGAGGTGACGACGCCGCCCGGAGAATTGATATAGAGGTTGATCTCTTTCTTCGGATTCTCCGCTTCGAGGAACAAAAGCTGCGCGCAGACCAGCGTCGCCATGCCGTCCTCGACCGGACCGGTGATGAAAATGATGCGCTCCTTGAGGAGGCGCGAGAAAATGTCGTAGGCTCGCTCGCCGCGATTGGTCTGTTCGACCACCATCGGGACGAGGTTCATGTAGGTTTCGACGGGGTTCTTCATCAGTTGTCTCTTATCTCGCGGTGGGATTCCGGCGCCGGGAATGCTGGCAGATCGGGCAGAATCGGTTCTGGATCGTTATTCCGTAAATAGGATGCCGGCTCATCCTTGTGCAAGGCCGACCCCTCCTAGCCATCTGGGTAAGTCGAATCAAGCTTTCTGAGCAAGGATTCGGGCCGACGGATGCTTCTGCGGGTCTGGAGCCGCATGGCCGGACTCGCAAGGTAGCAGTTTCTTAACCGCGTCACTTAACGAAATGCGCCGAAACCGCTTTTCTCCGAAACAGCTTCCTCTACAATTCAACGTTGAACTTATGCGTGGAGTTCAACAGGGGGAGTGTCATGTCCGGGAAAACCGCATGCTTCACCATTGCCGGGCTGACCATGCTCGGCACGATTTCGCAGACAGCGGCCGGCGGCGGGGCCGTCGAATGCTATGAACCGGTCCGCAGTCCGGCCGTCTACGACACGGTCTATGAAGACGTGATGATCAGTCCTCCCGGTCAGCAGGTCGACTACATCCCCCCTATCTATGGCACGCGCGAGCGGGTCGTGATGACCGTTCCGGCGCAAGTGACCTACCAGATCGTGCCGGCCGTCACCCGCACCGTCTACAGCATGGTCCGGGTCGATGGCGGCGGCTATTCCTGGGAGTGGCGCGTCATCCATGGCCGCAAGGTGCTGTGCAAGGTCTGGCACAAGGCCCGCTACGAACGTGTCGCCAAGACCGTGGTGATCCAGCCCGAACGCACGCGCCGTGTCGTCATCCCGGCACAGTACGACAGCATCGCCGAGCAAGTGCTGGTGCAGCCGGAGCAAAGGCGCATCATCGATGTCCCCGCCTCCTACCAGACCGTCGCGCGCCGCGTGCTGGTCCGCGAAGGCTCATCGGGCTGGCGACGCGTGCATATTTCCAGGCATTGCCAGGATTAAGCCCGGAAAGCGCCTAGTCGACCTCCGCCCGCAGCCATGTCTTCAGGCCGGCGATGTCGCCGTCGCCTACCGCCGCCGCAACGCGCCTGCCGACCGCCGCGCCGAACTTGTAGCCATGGCCCGAACAGGCCGAGACGATCAGGCACTTGCCTTTTTCATGCGCCATGAATTTTTCGTCTGATGTGAAGGTGTAGGCGCAGGTGACGACCTCGGTCACCCTGTATTCCTCGATCCGGGCGATCGGCGGCGAGAACAGGTTGCGGATCGCCTCGCCCTCGCCGGCCACCGGCTCACGGTTCCAGTCGGCGTCGCTGGTCGGCACCCTGTGCAGCCCCGAACCGAATTTCATGCCGGCGCCGCCCGAGGACGGGATCACATAGCCGTCGACCGCGCCGCCGATATCGAGGACAACCGGTGCCGCCTGCCAGGCGGCCTCGAGGCCGGCCGGCGGTTCGACATAGGCGAGTGCTGTTCGATAGGTCTTCAGTTCGCCGTCCAGCTCCGGGAACAGTTTCAGCACCCAGGCACCGGCGGCGACGACGATGCGGTCGGCCTGCATGGTCTCGCCGCTTTCGAGCACGATATAACCGGCTTCGGCGTCGATCACGGTGACCCTGCTGTGTTCGTAGACATTGGCGCCGTTGACGCGCAGCCACTTTGCCAGGCCGAAGGCGATCTTACGGCAATGCAGCGCGCCGCCTTCGGTCGAAAAATAGGCATAGCGGAACGAACCGGCTTCAAGAAACGGCCAGCGCTTCACGGCTGCGTCCGGCTCCAGCAATTCGAACCGAAAATTGCCTTCTTCCAGGCCCTCGCGATATTCCTCGGCCTCGTCGCCCGGCTCGCGCGAAATGCAGACAAATCCGCGCGCATCGAGATGGTTTTCGCCGAGATCGGCCCACATCTCGTCCCAGGCCTGGTAGGCTTCGGTGATCAGCCGGCCATAGCCGGTCCCCGCTCGGTAGGCGCGACGGATGATGCGATGATGGTCGCCCGACGCGGCCAGCGGGTTCGGGATCGGCCCCTGCTCGACGATCGAAACGCTGTGACCCGCCTTGACCAGCGACCACGCCGTCGAGAGACCAGCAATACCCGCACCGACAACGATCACCTTCATCAAATCAGACTTTCCGCAGCCGGTCGGCTGGCTCAACGTATTCGATTGCGGGCGCCAACATACGGTCTGGAACCAGGCTGGCAAGCCGCGCTATTGGTCTGGCATGAGCAAATTGACGCCTCCCGCCCTGGCCTTTGATCCAGCCACTCGACATCTGCGGCTTGATCCGCACGAGCCGGCTTTTTTTCAAAACCCTTATGACGCCTATGCTTTCCTGCACGGCGTATCGAATGCATTCTTCTGGGAAGAATTCGGCTTCTGGTGCTTTGGCGGCTTTGACGACGTCAACCGGCTGCTGCGCGACCGCCGCTTCGGTCGCCAGAACCCGGCCGGCATTCCAGACAGTCGCGGCATCGGTCAGGACCGCAGCCATCTCAGCGCTTTCGACGGCGTCGAAGCCAATTCGATGCTGGAACTGGAGCCGCCGGTGCACACGCGGCTGAGAACACTGGTCAACCGCGCCTTCGTCTCGCGCCAGGTCGAACGGCTGCGGCCGCGTGTCGAGGTCTTGGCCAACGAGTTGATCGACCGTTTCGAACCAGGCAAGACGGTCGACCTGTTGCCTGCTTTCGCGGCACCCTTGCCGATCACCATCATTGCCGAAATGCTCGGCGTGCCGGTCGAAATGGGGCCGCAACTGCTCGACTGGTCGCACCGGATGGTTGCCATGTACATGCACGGCCGCACACGCGCGATCGAAGAGACGGCCAACCGCGCCGCCCGCGAATTTGCGGATTTCCTCCGGGGCTACGTCATCGAGCGACGCAGGAATCCCGGCGACGACCTGTTGTCGCTGCTGATCTCGGCGCAGGAGGACGGTGAGAGGTTATCGGAGGACGAGATGGTGTCCTCGGCGATCCTGCTGCTCAATGCCGGCCACGAAGCGACCGTGCATCAGACCGGCAATGCCGTCCGCTCGATCCTTATGCAAGGCGGCGATGTCAGTCGCTTCTTCGGTTCGCCCGAGGCGACCGCGGCAACGGTCGAGGAATGCCTGCGCTTCGACGCGCCGCTGCACATGTTCACGCGCTACGCCTATCAGGAGATCGAGGTCGCGCCCGGCATCGTCGTGCAGCCGGGCCAGACGATCGGGCTGCTGCTGGGCATGGCCAACCATGATCCGCGCGCCTTCGTCGATCCCCTCGCCTTCCGGCCCGGCCGTTCGGACCAGAAGAACGTGTCCTTCGGTGCCGGCATCCATTTCTGCATCGGCGCGCCGCTCGCCCGGCTCGAATTGCAGGTGTCGCTGAAAACCCTGTTCGAACGGCACCCGAAGCTGCATCTTGCCGAAGAGGCGCGCTTCCGCGACACTTACCACTTCCATGGGCTGGAAACGCTCGCCGTCGGCTTTTGACGAAGCGCGGCTGGGCTGCCGGCCTATTTCAACCAGGCGCCAGCCGCAACCACAAGGTCGGTTCACGGAGTGGGTCACCCTGTGCGGCTGCCTTGCCCGCGAAGTGCCGACGCAGGGCATCGGCCAGGAACGGCTCGATCTCCTGGCGCAGCATTATCGCGACGAGATCTGCGATGCGGACATCAAGGCACAGGATGCCTACGTCCTGCCCTTCCACGACACGGCGCCGGAAGCCTGCCTCCGCCAGGTTCCCGCGAAATAGTCATACCCAGGCAGTGCAAGCTTGGCTCGATCCTCGCGGGGAGCCTGAAAGCCGTTGCTGACAGGCCCCTGTTGATCCATGCCAAATCGCAAGATCGGTCGAGCGCGACATATCCGGAAAGGGCTAGCTGGTGTCGCCACGGAGGAAGAAACGTTGAAGGCGGCACTTGAAAACTACCAGACCCGAATGCAGCGGGTGCTGAACCACATCGACCAGCATCTGGATGACGATCTGGGCCTGGAGACGTTGAGCGGCGTCGCGGCGTTCTCGAAATACCATTTCCATCGGCAGTTCACGTCCACCTTCGGGGTGTCCGTGCATCGCTATGTCCAGCTCGCCCGCATGAAGCGTGCTTCGTACAGGCTTGCCGAGAGTGACGCCCAAAGCGTCACCGACATAGCCATGGATGCCGGCTACGACGCGCCGGACGCCTTCGCCCGCGCCTTTCGGCAACGGTTTGGACAATCGCCCTCGTCGTTCCGGAAGTCTCCCGACTGGGGGTCGTGGCTCATGGCCTTCGGGCCCCTCGAAAAAGCAAGGAACACGCTCATGCAGATAATCTTTGAACACGACGACGTGACGATCCGCGATGTGGCCCCGACGCCGGTGGCGATCATGGAGCACCGCGGAGACCGGGCGACGCTCCAGGACACCATCCAGCGGTTCATCGCCTGGCGCAAGGCCGCGGGCTTGTCGCCCGAGACAAGCCCGACCTTCAACGTCTTCCGTTCCGAAAGGGAGCCCGCAGTCCCGGCTGACTATAGCATGGACATTTGTGCCGGGACCGACCAGCCGATCGAGGCGAATGACGCACAGATGAAGGCTGGCGTGATCCCAGGCGGACGTTGCGCGGTGCTGCGCTACCCCGGCAATACGAACAATCTCGAACCCGCAGCACTTTACCTTTATCGTGAATGGCTTCCGGCCAGCGGCGAGGAAGCACGCGACTTTCCGATCTATTGCCAACGACATCTGTCCCACTTCCCGGAGGGGCCGTTACGCGAAGTGGTCGTTGAACTCTTTCTGCCTCTGAAATAGCTCGGCAGGACAGCGGCTTATCCCTTCCGATCGCGAGAATTATGGCAGCGCGAGATCAGAGCTTGATCACATACTCCTTGCGAGTCGTTTCAAGCACTTCCCAGCTGCCTTTGAAGCCGGGCCTCAGCACGAAACTGTCGCCGGCCCGGACGGTGCGCGCTTGCCCGCCGTCCTCCGCGATCACCGAAACGCCGGACAGGATGTGGCAGAATTCCCACTCGTCATAGACGATGCGCCATTTGCCCGGGGTCGATTCCCAGATGCCGGCGTAGAGGCCGCCGTCGCGCTCCTCGACATTCCAGGTGCGGAATTTGGGATCGCCCGAGATCAGCCGGTCCGGCGCCGGCGCGCCCTCGTCGGCGTCGACAGCGTCGACGCCGACGGCAAGAAAATTTGGGTCGCTCATGATCGGTCAGACCTTGGCGAGCGCCTGTTCGAGGTCGGCGACAATGTCGTTGACGTCCTCGATGCCGATCGACAGCCGCACCGTGTCCGGTCCCGCGCCGGCCTTGACCTTCTGCTCATCGGAAAGCTGGCGGTGCGTGGTCGAGGCCGGGTGGATCACCAGCGACTTGGTGTCGCCGACATTGGCGAGGTGCGAGAACAATTCGAGCGCCTCGACGAATTTGACGCCGGCGTCGTAGCCGCCCTTGAGAGCGAAGGTGAACACGGCCCCGGCGCCAAGCGGTGAGTACTTCTTCTGCAGCGCGTTGTTCTTGTCGCTGGGCAGGCCGGGGTAGTTCACCGACGCGACCTTGGGGTGGTTGGACAGCCAGGCAGCGACCGTCACTGCGTTGTCGCAGTGGCGCTGCATGCGCAGCGGCAAGGTTTCCAGGCCGGTCAGGATGAGGAAGGCGTTGAACGGCGAGATCGCCGGGCCGAGATCGCGCAAGCCAAGCACGCGCGCGGCGATGGCGAAGGCGAAATTGCCGAAGGTTTCGTGCAGGACGAGACCGCCATATTCGGGACGCGGTTCCGACAGCATCGGGTATTTGCCCGACTTCGACCAGTCGAAGGTGCCGCCATCGACGATGGCGCCGCCGATCGAATTGCCATGGCCGCCGATGAACTTGGTCAGCGAATGGACGACGATGTCGGCGCCATGCTCGATCGGCCGGATCAGGTAGGGCGAGGCAAGCGTGTTGTCGACGATCAGCGGCAAGCCGTGCCTGCGCGCGATGTCGCCGATCTTCTCGATATCGACGAAGGTGCCGCCCGGATTGGCGAGGCTCTCGATGAAGATCGCCTTGGTCCTGTCGTCGATATGGCTTTCGAAGGTGGAGATGTCGTTGGTGTCGGCCCAGCGCACCTCCCAGCCATAATTCTTGAAGGCATGGCCGAACTGGTTGATCGAACCGCCGTAAAGCTTGTTGGCGGCGACGAAATTGTCGCCCGGCTGCATCAGGTTGTGGAACACGATCACCTGCGCTGCATGGCCGGAGGCAACCGCGAGGGCCGCCGTGCCGCCTTCGAGGGCCGCCATGCGTTCTTCCAGCACCGCCTGGGTCGGGTTCATGATGCGGGTGTAGATGTTGCCGAAGGCCTTCAGCCCGAACAGCGAGGCGGCATGGTCGGCGTCGTCGAAGACGAAGGAGGTGGTCTGATAGATTGGCGTGGCGCGCGCGCCGGTCGCCGGGTCGGGCTTGGCGCCGGCATGGACGGCGAGCGTATTGAAACCGGGCGTGCGGGTCATCGAAACCTCCCTTTTGAAATTCTTGAAATGGCCGGGCATTCTTGGCGAAGCCCGAGCGGGAATGCAAAGAAGAAAATACCCTTCGGCGAATGATCTGCGGCCGAGGCCCTAGAAAATGCGCTGACCTGAGGAATAATTTGCGCCAAGGCGCATTGCGCATCAGGCCTTGCTTTTGGTGCACGTCGTTATCCCAAACCGCCGCGCACTTTTGAGCGACGCGCACTATTTCTGGCGCACGCCGAAACTCTGGAATCCCGACCGCATCAGCGGCTTCTTCGAAGACAGCACGCCGGAATTGACACCGGTCCAGCCGATCTCTCCGGACAGCTTGCCATATTCGATCTTGGGGCAGCGGTTCATCACCACCTTGATGCCGGCAGCCTCGGCGCGCGCGGCGGTCTCGTCATGGCGCACTCCGAGCTGCATCCAGATGACTTTCGGCAAGGGATCGAGCCGCAACGCCTCGTCGACGATGCCCGGCACTGCCGCCGGCGCACGAAAAATGTCGACCATGTCGATTGGCTCTGGAATATCGGCGAGCCTCGCATAAGTCATCCGGCCGAGAATCTCCTTGCCGGCCTGGCCAGGATTGATCGGAAACACCGAAAACCCCTTGGCCAGCAGATATTTCAGCACGAAATAGCTTGGCCGCACATCATTGGCGGATGCGCCGACCATGGCGATGGTCTTCACCGAATTGAGGATGCCGGCGATGTAGGTGTTGTCGTAGCTATCGTGGTTCATGCCTCGTCCTCATACAACGCCTCGTCGAGAAAGCCATCCGGGTCATTGCTGAAATCGCGCAGCATGCGGAAGTGGTCCGTGTCGCGAAAGTCGGCGGGCTCCAGCCCGAACCGGCTGATGCGGAACAGCCGCGCGCCGGGGCAAGCCATCAGCAGCGGCGAATGCGTCGCCATGATCACTTGAGCCGTACCGGACTGGTCCATGCGCCGCAGCATCTTGAGCAGCTCGATCTGGCGCGTCGGGGAAAGCGCGCTTTCGGGCTCGTCGAGAATATAGATGCCTTGCCTGCGGCAGCGCTCCTCGAAAAAGCGAATAAAACCTTCGCCATGCGACCAGGACAGGAAGTCCGGCGGTGCCTCGCCAGACTCCAGCGCCGCCTGATCGAGATAGCGAGCCACGGAGTAGAAGGATTCGGCACGAAAGAACCAGCCGGCGGTGACCTTCGGCAGCCAATGGCCACGGAATGTGTCTGCAAGTGCTGTACCACTTTTGTCGACGGCGCCGGAATGGTCGACCGGCCTATATCCCTTGCCGCCGCCGGCTTCGTCATAGCCGGCCAGCGCGCCGATGGCCTCGAGCAGCGTCGACTTACCGGTGCCATTCTCGCCGACGATGATGGTGATCGGCGTGGTGAATTCGAGTTCGAACTCGTGGCCGCGAAACAGCGGCAGGTTCCATGGATATTTTTCCCAATCCTCGACCCGCTCGGGGGCGAGCAGGATGCGCTTCAGGTAGGGAGCCTTTAGCCGCGTCAGCTGCTTGCGATGGGCCATCAGCCAGGTAGCGAAATCGTGCCGTCTTCCGCGATCGGAAAGGCCGGATTGTGCGCCACTTCCCAGACATGCCCGTCGGCATCGGCAAAATAGCCGTACCAGCCGCCCCAAAAGGCGCGGCCGGCCGGCTTGACGATGCGGCCGCCGGCATCTTCCGCCCTGGCGAGCACGTCGTCGACTTCGGCGTCGGAGCGAGTGTTGTAGGCGAGGTAGACCGCCGATGGCGCCGCGGCGAAGGCGATGCCGGAATCCTCTTCGGCGCTGGCGCGCGGGAACAGGCCCAGAATGACGCCGCCCATCTGGAAGAAGGCGACACCTTCGGTAATGCCGGCATGCCGCTTCAAGCCCATAGCCTCGTAGAAGCGCACCGCGCGGTCGAGATCGTCGGTGGCGATGGTGATGATGGAGATGCGCGGCTCCATGGGGCTGCTCCTATTCCTCCGTCCATTCCGGCTTGCGCTTGCCGATGAAGGCGCCGATGCCTTCCTCGGCGTCACGCGCGAGCATGTTTTCGACCATGATCCGGCCGGTATAGGCGTAGGCGTCCGCCAGCCCCATTTCGGCCTGCGTGTAAAACGCCTCCTTGCCCGTCTTGATCACCAAAGATGATTTGGAAGCAATGGTTTGCGCGTATTTGGTGACGATCTGATTCAGATATTCGCGCGGCACGACGCGGTTGACCAGGCCGAACTCCTTGGCGGTCGCCGCATCGATCGTCTCTCCGGTCAGCAGCATCTCCATGGCATGCTTGCGCGAGACATTGCGCGACAACGCCACCATGGGCGTCGAGCAGAACAGGCCGATGTTGACACCCGGCGTGCAGAAAGTCGCCTCATGCGAAGCGATCGCTAAATCGCAGCTGGCGACCAGTTGCAGCCCGGCGGCGGTGGCGAGGCCGTCAACTTCCGCGATGACGGGCACGGGATGGCGCACGATCGCCTGCATCAGCGTCGCACAAGCAGCAAACGTCTCTGCGAAGAAGGCCTTGCCATGATCGGCGTCAGTGCGGCGCGCGGTCATTTCCTTGAGATCGTGGCCGGCGCAGAACACTTTTCCGGCCGCCGATAAAATGATGACGCGAACGGCCTTGTTGGTCTTGGCGCGCTCGAATTCCGTCGTCAGCGCCGCCATTACCGCCAGCGACAGGGCGTTGGCGGGGGAATTGGCGAGTGTGAGGCGCAGCACGCCCTTGTCCAATTGTGCAACAACCGGACCATCAACGGCGGCAGGTTTGATGGCAAGGATTTCGGCCATGGATAAGGTCTCCGCGATTCCGCTCGGGGCTGGCAAGTATCTAGTACCGGATCGGGTTTCATCCAACACCCATTGCTTGCACCAGGGGACGAAGGTTGTCAGAAATGCCGCGCCGCGCCCATACAGCTACGCACAAAATGAGAGACCGACATGCCCGCCCAGACCAATTTGAAGCCGGTGCTGACCGCGCAACAAGTCAACGCGCTGATGGAGACCGTCTATCCGCAGCTCAATGAGCAGTTCAAATATTTCGAGGCGATCGACGTGTTCCCTGGCGGCTGCACCGTGCGGCTCAATGCCGGCGAGCGGCACCTGCGTCCCGGCGGCACCGTATCCGGCCCGTCGCTGTTCACGCTGGCCGACATCGGCGGTTATGTCTGTGTGCTCAGTCATGCCGGGCCGGATGCGCTTTCGGTCACCGTCAACCTCGACATCAATTTTGTGCGCAAGGCCGAGGCCGGGCCGATCGACGGCCATTGCCGCATCCTGAAGCTCGGAAAGAGCCTGATGGTGTTCGACATCGACATCGTCGCCGGCCCGGACGGACACACGGTGGCGCACGCCACCGGCACCTATTCGATCCCGCCGAAGCCATCCTAACGATTGAACTTTCGTTCGATGTGTATATATATGCGCACAGGTGACTTTTTCTCGAACGTGACAGCCGTAAGATCGTAAAGCGTCTCAAGGAGGACGGGTTCGAGTTGATTTCCGTGCTCGGCTCGCACCACAAATTCCGGAAGGGCGGGATTGTGTTGATTGTTCCGCATCCCGAGAAGGATCTGCCAACTGGCACTGCTCGCGCGATCGGCAAGCAAGCTGGTTGGATCAAATAGGCCGAGCGCCCCGGAGACCGTAATGAAGAACTATTTCGCCTTGGTCGACAAAGATCCCGAGAGCGCATTCGGTATCCGCTTTCCAGACATTCCCGGCTGCTTTTCGGCTGCGGACGTAGCGGAAGACATCGTGCCCAATGCCGTTGAGGCCTTGCAGTTGTGGGCAGAGGACATGCCCGTTCCCGAACCGTCCAGCCACGAAGCAATTGTGGCCCTGCCCGACATACGCGACGCACTTGCCGAAGGTGGCTATCTGGTCTCCGTGCCGCTTATCGACAATGACAGTGCCGTTGTCAGGGCGAACGTCACTTTCGAGCGTGGTGTCTTGCGGGCGATCGACGCCGCCGCCCGCGAACGCGGCATTACGCGATCAGCGTTTCTTTCGAGCGCCGCACGCCGGGAAATCGAGGCCAAGCACTGAGACTGCCCAAGATAAGCTGCCGTGGATCGGTGTGGTAAAATAATACCTTTTATCTAAAGCATTGTTTTCAATGAACTTTGCTCGCCGTCCGCTTTCTCGCGCGCCTTGACGCGATCACCACCCTCCCCTATAAGCCCCTCACGAAGCAGCGGCCCGCAAAGGCCGCCGTTTTGTTATTGGCGGCGGGCAAGCGCCTTTCGCCAATCCAAGCAACAAGAAACGCCTTCTCTTATGAAGGTCAGAACCGAGAGCAGAAAACATGACAACCTTTTCGCAGAAGCCTGCGGATGTGGTGAAGAAGTGGATCCTGATCGACGCCGAAGGTCTCGTCGTCGGTCGCCTGGCCACTGTCATCGCCAATCATCTTCGCGGCAAGCACAAGCCGACCTTCACCCCGCATGTCGACGACGGCGACAACGTCATCGTCATCAATGCCGACAAGGTGGTGTTCACCGGCAAGAAGTTCACCGACAAGGTCTATTACTGGCACACCGGCCACCCAGGCGGCATCAAGGAGCGCACCGCGCGCCAGCTGCTCGAGGGTCGTTTCCCCGAGCGTGTCGTCGAGAAGGCCGTTGAGCGCATGGTCCCGCGTGGTCCGCTCGGCCGTCGCCAGATGAAGAACCTGCGCGTCTACGCAGGCGCCGAGCATCCGCATGTCGCCCAGCAGCCCGTCGTGCTCGACGTGGCCAAGCTGAACGCCAAGAACAAGAAGGTCGCATAAGATGGCTGAGCTTTCCTCGCTCGCAGAACTGGGCGCCGCCACCGGCAACACCAATACCCAGCCGGCAGCCCCTGTCCACGTCCAGAAGCTCGACAAGTCGGGCCGCGCCTATGCCACCGGCAAGCGCAAGAACGCCATTGCGCGTGTCTGGGTGAAGCCGGGTTCCGGCAAGATCATCGTCAACGACAAGGAATTCGCGACCTATTTCGCGCGTCCAGTCCTGCAGATGATCCTCAACCAGCCGATCATCGCCTCCAACCGCGCCGGCCAGTACGACATCGTCGCGACGGTCGTCGGCGGCGGTCTCTCCGGCCAGGCGGGCGCCGTGCGCCACGGCATCTCCAAGGCGCTGACCTACTACGAGCCGACGCTGCGCGCCGTGCTCAAGAAGGGTGGCTTCCTGACCCGCGACAGCCGCGTCGTCGAGCGCAAGAAGTACGGCAAGGCGAAGGCCCGTCGTTCGTTCCAGTTCTCGAAGCGCTAAGCACTTCGCAGCTTCAGACAGTCGAAAAGGCCGCCTCCGGGCGGCCTTTTTGTTTGCGGCTCGGCAGTCACCCCACCCGCGCCTGCGGCGCGATCTCCCCATCGAAGGGAGGTAGAAGAGCGCGACGCCCTACCTCCCCTTGCTGGGGAGGTCGGCGCGCAGCGCCGGGTGGGGTAATGGCGCCGGCATAAAACAGGTCAGGCCTTGCCGCCCTTGATATAGTCGATGAACGCCCGCAGCGGAGCCGGCACCAGACGCCGGCCGGGATAATAGAGAAACGGTCCGGGAAAACTCTGCCACCACGGTTCGAGCACCGGCTCAAGCGCACCGCTGTCGAAGTAAGGGCGAAGCCAGCCCTCGAAGAGGCCGATGATGCCGGTGCCGGCGATGGCCGCGTCGACGGCCAGATCGGTTGCACCGCCGATCCGCACGATCAATGGCCCCGTCGGATCCACCCGCACCACCTCGCCGTCGCGCTCGAATTCCCATGGCAACATCGCACCGCTGGCAAAGCGTCCGCGCACGCAGGAATGGCAAAGCAGGTCGCTCGGGTGTTCCGGGCGCCCATGGCGAGCAAGATAGGCAGGGCTGGCGGCGGCGGCGAAATGCTGCACGCGCGGTCCGATCGGCACTGCGATCATGTCCTGTTCCAGCCGTTCGTCGTAGCGGATGCCCGCATCGCAGCCGGCCGCCAGCACGTCGACGAAGTTCTCGTCGGCGATCACCTCCAGCCTGATACCGGGATAAGCGGCCAGAAAACCCGGGACGATGTCGGGCAATATCAGCCGAGCAGCACTAACCGGCACATTGAGACGCAACGAGCCCGCCGGCCTGTCGCGAAAGCCGTTCACCACGTCCAGTGCCGCCTCCACCTCCGACAGCGCCGGGCCGAGCCGCTCCAGAAGGCTAAGGCCCGCCTCGGTCGGAACAACGCTGCGCGTCGTGCGATTGAACAACCTGACACCAAGCTGTGCCTCGAGGCGACGCACCGCCTCGCTCAAGCCCGATGCGCTGCCGCCACTGGCACGCGCGCCATCGCGAAAGCCGCCGGCGCGCGCCACTGCCACGAAAGCGTTCAGATCACTGAGGTCCATCATTGTTCGCTATTCCGCACGGCCTGTGTGGATTGTACCGGATTATCACGAGGTTGGGCAGCGCCTATCTCTGGCTCCTCAAAGGAGATCAATCATGTCCAATATTCAACAGGCCGGCACCTTCACCCCCGCCACCTTCAAGCTTGGCAGCCACACCGTGAAGCGGCTTGGCTACGGTGCCATGCAGCTTGCCGGTCCCGGTGTGTTCGGGCCGCCCAAAAACCATGACGCGGCATTGGCCGTGTTGCGCGAGGCCGTTGCGCAGGGGATCGACCACATCGATACCAGCGACTTCTACGGTCCGCACGTCACCAACCAGCTGATCCGCGAAGCGCTGGCGCCCTACAAGGACGATCTCGTCATCGTCACCAAGATCGGCGCCCGGCGCGGCTCAGATGGATCGTGGCTGCCGGCCTTCTCTCCCGAAGCCTTGACCCAGGCTGTGCACGACAATCTGGACAATCTCGGCCTCGAGGTGCTCGATGTGGTCAATTTGCGCATCATGTTCGATACCCATGGTCCAGCCGAGGGATCGATCGAAGCGCCGCTGACCGTGCTGGCCGGGCTTCAACAACAGGGCCTGGTCAGGCACATCGGGCTGAGCAACGTGACGTCGGCGCAGATCGCGCAAGGACGCCGGATCGCCGAGATCGTCTGCGTGCAGAACCAATACAATCTGGCGCATCGCGGCGACGACGCGCTGATCGACAACCTTGCCCGCGACGGCATTGCCTATGTGCCGTTCTTCCCGCTCGGCGGCTTCAATCCGCTGCAATCCTCCACCCTGTCGGACGTCGCAGCGCGCCTCGGCGCCACCCCCATGCAGGTGGCGCTCGCCTGGCTGCTGCGCCGCGCGCCCAATATCCTGCTGATCCCCGGCACATCGTCGGTCGGGCATCTCAGGGAAAACCTAGCGGCGGGCGAACTGGAGCTTTCGGAGGGTGCGCTGGGGGAGTTGGATGCGATGGCGGCTTGAGGCGCAGGACCTGCATGCGGCTATGGAAGCTAAGGCAGTCTTCGGACGGCCTTTTTAGGGCTCGACAGTCACCGGCGTTCCAAGGTGGCGTGACTGCGCCATCATCGGATTGCTAATTGATACTCGCCGTATTCGCCGGCTCAGCCGGCCGCGCCTCGTTCGCATAAGGCATGCGAAAATCATGCGCCGCCAGCCAGTCGATGGCCGCCTTCGGCTCGTCGGTCTGGATGATGGTGGCGCCGCGATCGGCCCAGAAACCCCAGGCTTCGCGCGGCAGGCTGGCCTGCACGGCCAGTTCGTCACCGCGGCCGCCGGCGAGGAAGCCGCCCGGCTTGCCAATGATGGCGTAGGTGTCGGCCCAGATGTGCCAGTTGCCCCGCACCGCGGCCGCGCGCATGCGCGTGCTGAACAGTGGTCCGCCGGTCTCGGTCAGCGTCTCGGAGCCTGCCTGCCAGTTGATCAGCTCGATCGCACGCGGCGAGAAGGCATGGTCGACCGCCTCGGCGAAGCCGGCATCACGCACCGCGTCATCGGCGATGATCGGCATGAACTGGAAGCCGCCGCCGATGACATCCATGGCGGCCTTGACCGTGATGATCCGGTTCTGGTTCCAAAGGTTCTCCTTGACGATGACCTGTTCGGCCATGCCGAGATCGCGAGCGACCGCGATCATGCCCGAGAGGTCGCCGACGTCGAGCTTGTTGTCGAGGTTGATGAGGATCCTGTCCCTGGTCGCCGTCAGCATCTCGCGCAGCGTCGAGACTGTTTCACCTGTCACCGCACCGGTGCCCTCGACCACCAGCCGGCATTTCCTCAGTTCGCCCAGTGTGTATTTGACCACCTCGCCCTTGCAGGTCGTGGTGCGGTCGAGCCAACTGTCATGCATAACGACGAACTCGCCGTCCTTCGAGCGCCTGATGTCGACCTCGACGATTTCGGCGCCCATGGCGATCGAGCCTTCGACAGCGGCAATCGAATTTTCCGCATAGAGCGTCTTGCCGAGCTGCATGCTGCCGGCGCGATGCGCTGCCACCATGACGTGGTCGCGCCACTGGTTGGCATACTCAAAGCGGTCGAGGATCTGTCTGGCGCGGGTCTCGCCGGCAAAGGCCTGGCCAGAGGCGGCTGCCTGGGCCGTGTAAAGCAGAAGACTCAGCCAAAGGGTCCGCATCGAGAATCGCTCCTTGCCGGATCGACACCCGGATAGGCGATGCCCGTGACATCTGGGTGAACGAAGCCGGCTAGCGGAATACTCGCAGCAGGTACGTCAGATGCGTTTCGAGAGCCTGCGGAACCACGCCATGGCCGGCATCTCGACGAAACGCCAGGTGATCCAGGAGGCGGCAATGGTGGCGGCGAGCATGACAATGATCGCCGCCGCTCCCATCCAGCCGGCAGCGAAGCCGGTGGCAGGCTGGCCGCGCAGCATGAAATCGCCGATCAGGCCGAGGCCAAGCTTGCGCTCGACGAGCCCGGCGACGTTGATCAGGCGCGCCTGGACGAAGATGTGGACCATGTAGATCGAATAGGACAGCGCGCCGAGCGTCAGCATGAATGGGGCTCTCAGCAAGGCGCTGATCCAGCCGCCCTCATGAGCGAACAGAAACAGCGCCAGCGCGAACACCAGCGGGGCCGCGATGCCAAAATCATTGTCGCCGGCCAGCGAGACGAAAAGCACGATGACGGCCACCATGACGATCTCGGCAAGGGTCCAGTCCATGCGTGGGCCGCTTCTGGCGAGGGCCTGTCGCGCCCCTGCAATGGAATCATGCTGAAACCAGGCCAACAAGGCGCCGAGCGAGAAGCCGTACAGGCAGCGGATGAAACCGAAATCGAAGGACACATCCATATGATGGGTCGAGAAGCCGAGCAGGAACAGCGGCGCGGTGACGGCGGCGGCGACGAACCATATCCAGGCGCGCGCGCCGGCGACGAAGACCACGCCGGCAAACAGGAGATAGGCGAAGAACTCCGCCGAAATGCTCCAGCTTGGCGCATTCCAGGTCAATTGATCCTCGAAGCCGACACCTTGCAGCAGCAGAAGATTGGCAAGCAGGCTGTGGAGATCGAAGCCACCGGTGAAGGGAGCAGCCCCGGTGCCGTGCAATTGCGGCAGCATCAGCCGCAGCAGCTCGAAGCCGGCAAAGGCGGCAAGCATGAGCAGATGCAGCGGGTAGATGCGGCCGAAACGGACCAGTGCGAAGCGCGCGACCTGTTCCGGCTGGTTCAGCCTATCGCCGTAGCTGCTGGCAATGACGAAGCCGGACAGAACGAAGAAGAAATCGACGAAGAGGTAGGACGAACCGATGAAGGCGCTTTGCGAAATCGCCGAACCGGTCGGGAAGTGAAACAGTGCCACCAGAAGCGCGCAAATGCCGCGCCACGAATCGAGAACCAGGAAGCGTTCACCCGCGATCGTACCGGTGTGGGTCGACGCCGCGCCACGGGTGGGGTTAAGAAACGCGGTCTGCGTCATGATGATACAATCCTGTCTTGCCGTGGCACTCGGGCAGCGCCGTTTCGTTTCCCCAAGCTGTGACTGGCATCTTCCGTGCCGGTTCTGTAGGGGTTGCACCCCGATGAAAAACGAGGATCCGTAATGGCGAACAACAACATCGACAACGCCTTCACCGCCCGTTCCAAAACGGGCGCCGCGTTCGAGCCGACCTATTCCGGCGCGCTGTCGTTCATGCGGCGCAAATACACCAAGGACGTGAAGGGCGCGGACGCGGTGGTGTGGGGTATCCCCTTCGACGCCGCCGTCACCAACCGGCCAGGCGCTCGTTTCGGGCCGCAGGCGATTCGCCGCGCCTCGGCGATCCTCGACAACGACCCGCAATATCCGTTTTCACGCGATCTGTTCGAGCATCTGGCGGTCGTCGACTATGGCGATTGCCTGCTCGATTCGGGCAACCACCAGAAGACACCCGGCACGATCGAGCGCGAAGCCGCCAAGATCTTGAAGTCGGGCGCCTTCCTGCTGACGCTCGGCGGCGACCATTTCGTCACCTGGCCGCTGCTCAAGGCGCATGCCGCCATCCACGGTCCGCTCGCCCTGGTGCAGTTCGATGCGCATCAGGACACCTGGCCGGACGACGGCAAGCGCATCGACCACGGCTCCTTCGTCGGCCGCGCCGTCAAGGAAGGCATCATCGATCCCGATCGTTCGATCCAGATCGGCATCCGCACCCATGCGCCCGACACGTTCGGCATCAAGATCCTCTACGGCCATGAAATCGAGGAGATGCGGGCGTCCGATATCGCCTACGCCATCGTCGACCGCACCGGCGGCAAGAAGACCTATCTCACTTTCGACATCGACTGCCTCGATCCGGCCTATGCGCCGGGAACCGGCACGCCGGTCGCCGGCGGTCCGTCCTCGGCGAAGATCCTGTCGACGCTGCGCCAGCTCAACCAGATCGATATTGTCGGCGCCGATGTCGTAGAGGTTGCGCCGGCCTATGATCACGCCGATATAACGGCGATCGCCGGCTCGATGGTGGCCATGCAATATCTCGGCCTGCTGGCGGAGCGAAAGGCACGGCTCGAAGAGCTGAATAACGGCAACCACAATGGTGCCGCAGTGAATCACGGTAACGGCATATAGTCCTAGAATATCAGGGAATTTGATCAATCCATGAAACCGAAAATCTTCATCGACGGCGAACACGGCACCACCGGCCTGCAGATCCGGGCGCTGCTTGCCGAGCGCGGCGACCTGGAAATCATCTCGGTTCCCGCCGAGCGCCGCAAGGAAACGGCTGCGCGCGCCGAGTTCCTCAATGCCGCCGATGTCGCGATCCTGTGCCTGCCCGACGATGCGGCGAAGGAAAGCGTCTCGCTGATCGCCAACGACACCACCAAGGTCATCGATGCATCGACCGCGCATCGTGTGGCCGAGGGCTGGGCGTATGGTTTCGCCGAGATGGACAAGACGCAGGCGAAGACGATCGCTTCGGCAAAGCGCGTCGCCAACCCCGGCTGCTGGCCGCAGGGACCGATCGCCACGCTGCGGCCGCTGGTCACATCAGGCCTGCTGCCGGCGGATTTCCCGATCACCGTCAATGGCATTTCGGGCTATTCGGGCGGCGGACGGCCGATGATCGAGGACTATGTCGCCAAGGGCGAGGACGCCTCGGAATTCCTGCCCTACGGCCTCACCCTGCAGCACAAGCACGTGCCGGAATTGAGGGCCTATGCAAGGCTGTCGCATGATCCGATCATGCAGCCGGCGGTCGGCAACTTCGCGCAAGGCATGATCACAGTCGTGCCGTTGCAGCTCGGCGGCCTCGACCATGTGCCGACCGGTGCGGAGCTGCATGCGGCGATTGCCGACCATTTCGCCGCCATCAAGGGCGGCGTGGTCGAGGTGGCGCCCTATGCGCATTCGGAGCGCATGCCGGAGATCGATCCGGAGATCTACAACGGCACCAACCGGATGAAGGTTTACGTCTTCGCCAACGACAAACGGGCGCAGGCCCTGCTGCTGGCGGTCTACGACAATCTCGGCAAAGGCGCCTCGGGTGCCGCCGTCCAGAACATGGACCTGATGCTCGGCCTCTGATGGACACGCCAGCCTTCCCGGCGCGCTGGAAGGTCGGCGCGCCCGAACTCATTGCCGAGACCTTTTCGAGCCGCATCTGGAAGGTCTTCCGCGACGATGGCTTGCCGGCAATCGTCAAGGCGCTCAAGCCGTTCGATGACGTCGCGGACGAGTTGCGCGGCGAGCATTATCTCGCCTGGCGGCGGGGCGAAGGCGCGGTGCGCCTGCTCGGCCGCGACGGCCACAGCATGCTGCTCGAATATGCCGGTGAAACCCTGCTGCAGCAGGTTCTCGACGAACAGGGCGACAATGCCGCCACCGCAATCGCGGCGGAGGTGATGGCAAAGCTGTTTTCGCCGTCGAAAGACCCCTTCCCGCCCGAGCTTCAGCCGCTCGGGGAGCGTTTTTCAAGCCTGTTCAAGAAGGCCGCGACCGATCGCGACGCGGGCCGTGACAGCCTCTATGTCGAAGCAGCCATCATCGCCGAGCGGCTGCTGGCCGATCCGTACGATGTCAGGCCCCTGCATGGTGACCTGCATCACGAAAACATCCTGCACGGGCCGCGCGGCTGGCTGGCGATCGATCCAAAGGGCGTGCTCGGCGATCCCGGCTTCGATGCCGCGAACATGCTCTACAACCCGCTCGACCGGGACGATCTCTGCCTCGACCCTGAGCGAATCGCGCATATGGCCGAAGTCTTTGCCCACACTCTGGGCCAGACGCCGACCGCTATCCTCGATCATGCCATTGCCTATGGGTGCCTGTCGGCGTCCTGGCATCATGAGGACGACAATGCGGTCGAGGAGAATCGCGAATTGTCGATCGTCAAGGCGATCCGGGCGGTGCGGGCAAGCTTCTGATTCGATCCAGTAGATCAGCTCGGGATCAGCCCCTGAGCGCTATTCCCGTCGGCAAGGGATAGGCTCCCTTGGTGCCGCGCCAATGGGCTGCGGCAAAGCCCAGCACGATCAGCGCAAATCCCTGATGGGTCAGCGCCATGTGCAGCGGCACATGCATCAGCAGCGTGCCGATGCCGATCGACGCCTGCACCAGCACCAGTAGAAACAGCAGCGTCGCGCGCCGCGCATGCGTCGAGCCTGGCAGCCGCCGGCGCGTGGCGATCATGTGCCACAACGCCACGATGAACACCGTGTAGGCGCCGAGCCGGTGGACGAACTGCACCGTCTTTGGGCTTTCAAAGAAGTTGCGCCATGCCGGCTCGAGGATCAGCAGATCGCCCGGAATGATCTTGCCGTCCATCAACGGCCAGGTGTTGTAGCTCAGGCCCGCGTCGAGCCCGGCGACCAGGCCGCCGAGATAGATCTGGATCAGCGCCAGCAGCACGATGAAGCCGGCCAGCCTCTGCGTCGACCTATCGGCGGCAGGGTCGGAATGCGGTGCCAACCCTCGCGCGACCACCATGGTGGCGGTGAAGATCAGCGCGGCAAGCGTCAGGTGGGTCGCCAGCCGGTACTGGCTGACGGAAACCCGGTCGACCAGGCCGGAAGCCACCATCCACCAGCCGATGGCGCCCTGCAGGCCGCCGAGGAGGAGAATGCCCACGAGTTTCGGCCCCAGGCCCCGCTCGATGCGGCGCGTCGCCCAGAAGAACAGCAGCGGCAAGGCAAAGACCAGACCGACGCTGCGCGCCAGGATGCGGTGCGCCCATTCCCACCAGAAGATCGACTTAAACGCCTCGATGCTCATGCCCTTGTTGAGCTCGGCATATTGCGGAATCTGCTGGTACAGCTGGAATTCCTCTTGCCACTCGGCATCGTTGAGCGGCGGGATCACACCATGGATCGGTTTCCACTGCGTAATCGAGAGGCCGGAATCGGTGAGCCTGGTGGCCCCGCCGACCAGTACCAGCGCAAACAGCACCAGAAGCACCCCATAGAGCCAGCCGCGCAGGAGCGCCCGGTTATGAAGGTCGCGCTCGCGGGCCACGAATGGCGCGGCAGCTGATATGGCAGCCATGGTCTTGTCCCGGCAAGTTGGTTTGGCGGATTGGTGGACCATCGCACCCGTGCTGGCAAGACCATACGACGCGGCACGCCGTCGCGCCGCGTCTCACCGGTTGCACAGTCTCGCCTCAAGGCCTATGCGAAGCCAATACCCCTTTGAGCCTGCAGGCCGCCTGTGCAAATTCCGGCATGCTCGATCAGGAGACCAACCATGCCCCTGCGCCTGAAAAAGCTGATCGGAATGTTTCTGCTGGTGGCGCTGGTCATCATCTATGCGCTGGTCGCATCGATCTTCGCGGTCGCCCGGCTGTCGGAGTCGGGTCCGTGGGTGCATTTCCTTTTCTTCCTGCTGAGCGGCCTGCTCTGGGTGCTGCCGGCAATGGGCATCATCAAATGGCTGATGCTGGAGCCGAGGGCCAAGCGATAGGCGAAACCGCCAGCGTCAGATGGTGACGACCATCTTGCCGGCATTGGCGAGCGGAGTCGTCACGCCAGACAGCATGGTACGGATGTGGGCGAGGCTCTGGTAGCGGCCGTTGACGGAAATGCGCGGCAAGGCATGCAGGAACCCGGCATGCTCGGCGCGCAGCACACCGTGGCGTGTCGTCACCGCGGAGGTGTAGCCGGCGTCGCGGGCAAAGCCCACTTCGCGGCAGCCGACGGCACTGGCATAGCCATAGGGGTAAGCAAAATGGCGGGGCTCTTCGTCCAGTTCGGCCCGCAACATGGCGCGCACGTCACCTACCTCACGCCGTGCATCGGCTTCGGAGAGCCGCTTCAGATTGCTGTGGTTGATCGTATGGGCGCCGATCGTCACCAACGGATGCGCGGCGATGCGGCGGATTTCCTCCCAGTTCATCAATGTGCGCAAGCGTGGGCCGTCGGAGTCGATGCCGTTTGCGCAAGCCAGGTCACGCAACACGGCCTGCAGGTCCTCCTCGCGGATTTCGGCGGTGAGATAGGCGTGCAGGCGTGCATTGGCCTGCAGCTTCTTCGCGGGGGTCGAGCAATCGATCGTCAGCGGACCATTCGGCCGCGTCAGCGTCAGGGTATCGCGCGCGTTGACGATGTCCTCAACAACGTCCCACCACAGATCGGCTGTGCCGTTGATCAGCCCGGGCGCGACATAGATGGTGATCGGGGCGCTGTGCTTCTCCAGCACCGGCAGCGCCTCGACCATGTTGTCACGATAGGCATCGTCGGCGGTGATCGTGGCAAACTGACCGCCCTTGCCGCCCGCCTTGATGCGCTCGACGGCTTCGTCCATGGGGACAAAGGCATAGCCATGCGCCTTCATGTCGGCGATCATGGCATCGAGGAAACCGGGCGCGATATTCAGATGCCGGTTGACGCTGTCGGGCCGTTCCGGCGTCGCGGTAACACGGTGCAGCATCAGGATGGCGCCAATGCCGCCGATAAACGGCTTGGCCAGCGGTGCGAGGCCGGTGTAGCGGGCGACGTTGAGCGCCAGTTTCCGGATTGCCTCCCCGCCGTCGATCATTCATTCACCTTTTGCGCCTAGGCTGATCCAAGCACGGAACGCGCCTATGCGAACCCCCAAATCGCGATCAATACGCCCTAAGGATTGAGGTATGGTTGACGCAACAGCGTCATTTGACGGCAATCGGCGTGCGGCGACCGATACGGCGCGCGCCTTGCCCCGGGACCACGCCGGCCTATCGATTTCAGTGGCGTCCGCGGAAGGGCTCGCGGCCTATGCCGAGTTCTGCCGCTCGGCGCTGTATGCGCCGGCGCAGAGTGCCTCTTGGATCCTGAACTGGGTCGGACAGGTCGAATCGGATTTGCTCGTCGCGACGCTGAGCGCCGAAGGCAAGCCGGTTTTTTCGCTGGCACTGGAGGTCACCGCCAGCGGTCCGTTCCGCGTCGCCCGCTTCATGGGCGGCCGCCACGCCAACGGCAACTTCGTCGCCGCAGACCCGAACTGGCTGGCCAAGCCGGATATACCGGCCCTCCAATCGGTGCTGGCGGCCATCGCCAAGGCACGCTCGGACATCGATCTGGTCGCGCTCGAGCGGTTGCTGCCCGATCTCGACGGCGTCGCCAATCCGCTCGCATCGCTTGACCATTTTTCCAGCCCCAATCTGTCGCTGGCCGTCGATCTCGCCGGCGGCTTCGATGCGCTGCTTTCGCGCGCCAGCGGCAAACGCAAACGCAAGAAGCACCGGTCGCAAATACGGAAATTCGAGGCCGTAGGCAGCCATCGGCGCATCGAGGCCCGCACCCCCGACGAGGTGGACAGGCTGCTCGACGCCTTCTTCGAGATGAAGGAACTCCGCTTCCGCAAAATGGGCATCGCCAACGTTTTTGGCGACGCACAGGTACGCGGCTTTTTCCGCGCGCTGTTCATGCAGGCGCTTGCCGAGGACAAGCCTTCCTTCGTGCTGCACGGGATCGAGGTTGCCGGCAAGCTGCGCGCCATCACCGGTTCAAGCCGCTCGGGCAAACGCCTGATCTGCGAATTCGGAGCGATCGCCGAGGACGATCTCGGGCACGCCAGCCCCGGCGATTTCCTGTTCTTCGACAACATCCAGGAAGCCTGCGAGACCGGTTTCGAGGTCTATGACTTTTCGGTTGGCGATGAGCCTTACAAGCGGCTGTGGTGCGATATCGAAACGCGGCATTTCGAAGTGCTGGTCCCCTTGACCGTGAAGGGCCGCATGCTGGCGCTGACGCTTCGGCAAGGCGCGCGGCTGAAAGCCTTCGTCAAGAACAGCCCGACGATCTGGAAGCTGACCAAGGTGCTGCGCCGCAAAGCCGCCGGCCAGGCAGCGCCCGCGGAGGAAGACAGCTAGCGCCATGAAGCCGATTATCCGCACACTGTCCCTGCAGGAACTGGCGCTTCTCGTCGACTGGGCGGCCGAGGAAGGCTGGAACCCAGGTCTTGAAGACCCGGCGATGCTCCAGGCGGCGGACCCCGAAGGGTTCATCGGCGCCTTTGTCGGCGACGACATGGTCGCGGCAATTTCGGCCGTGGCCTATGGAAGCGAATTCGGTTTCATCGGCCTCTATATCTCCCGGCCTGACATGCGCGGCATGGGCTACGGCAAGACGGTGTGGGACGCCGGCATGAAAAGGCTCGCAGGCCGGACCGTCGGCCTCGACGGCGTCGCCGAGCAGCAGGCCAATTACCGGCGCAAGGGCTTCGGACCGGCCTACGAGACCATCCGCTTCACCGGGCGCAAGGCAGGCCCGACGGTCAGGGACGATGGGTTGCGGATGATTACAACGCAACTTCTGTCCGATGTCATCGCCTATGACGCCCATTGTTTTCCGGCGCCACGATGGGCCTTCCTGCAGCGATGGCTGCAGGAACCGCATCATGGGCTGGCGACAATCGGTTCGCGCGGCGTCACCGGCTTTGGCGTGGCGCGCCGCTGTCGATCCGGCTTCAAGATCGGCCCGCTGTTTGCCGACGACATGGAAATCGCTTTGCAACTCCTGGAGGGACTGGCAGGTGCCTGTGAGGGCGGCGAGCTGCACATCGACGTCCCCGCCGATAACACCGGCTTCATAACTGCGCTCGATGCGGCCGGCTTTGCGCCGACCTTCACCACCACGCGCATGTACAAAGGTCCTGCCCCGGAACTGGACCTGCAAAGGGTGTTCGGCGTAACGACCCTGGAACTGGGATAGATCGGGCCAACCGCTGACCGGCTCCGCCAAGCGATACGCAGCTCTCTCAGGCGGCGGCAGTGCGCCGTCCCGGCACCGGATTGCCTGGCGGTTCGTGGCCGAGCGGCGTCACCAGCGTCAGGTCGGGATAGCCGTTCTCGATCAGCTTGACCGCAGCCTGCGTCACCTCATCGTCGGCCTCCAGCATGGAGAGAAAGACCTCGGTGGCGTCGCCGGTCAGACGGCCGATGCCTTGCGCGTCGGCCGGTCCGCACTCGACCACGACCAAGTCGTAGGCTGTGGTCAGCGACTGCATGATGATCGGCAGCCGGTCGGCGGCACGCATGGCACGAACCGGATCGGCGGTTCCGACCGGAATGACGTGACAGTCCGAGTAGAGATCGGCATGGATGACGTCACTGAACTGCGCTTCCGAAGCGAGCAGGTTGGTGATGCCCGGGAAAAGGCCGCTGTCCAGCATCGGCCGTGAGGCGGCCCCCGACGCGGTGAGGTCCAGCAACAGCACGCGCAGGCCGGCGTCGGCGACCTCGCGCGCCACCAGGATCGCGGATGCAGCCGCCTCGTCGCCTTCCGGCGAGACGAATATGGCGCGCGCCGCACCGCTGGAGATCAGCTTTTCGGCAGCCTTCTCGATATCGATCTCGCCCAGGGTGGAACGCGCCGGTTCGGGCTCGACAGCCTTTTGCTCAGCCGCCGCCGTAGCGGGCATTGCGACCACATCCGGCGCCTCGGCCATGGCCGGCATCGCGGCGGCATAGGGCTCCGCATCGGCTTCATCCGCACGTTCAGGCAGTTCCTGACGAATGACGGGGTCCTGCAGGATGGCAGGCTCGTGGCGGACAAATGGCTCGGAGACCGGCGTCTGCACCACATGGGGCATTGCGACCTCATCGATCCGTTCGAAACGGGAACCGCTCGCCGGCCGCATCGCGCGGCCTGAAAACAGCTCCCGCAGAAGCGTCACGATGGCCATGATCAGCAGCGATGCGGCGAAAGCCGCGCCGACGATCGGCCCGACCTTCGGGAAATAGGCCTCGGAGGGAACCGAAGCCTTCGAGGCGATCCGGGCGTCGACGGGCAGATAGTTGCGGTCCTGGCGCGAAGCGGCTTCGCGGTAGTTGGTCAGGTACAGTTCGAGTTGCTGTCGCTTGGCGGTCGCGTCACGCTGCAGTGCGTCGAGATCTACCTGCTGTTCGCCGGCCTGCGCCGAAGCGGCTTTCAATGTGTTGACGTCGGCGACAAGCTGGTTCTCGCGGGCCTTTGCCGTCTCTGCCTGCATCAACAGGCCTTTCATGATCTTCTGGGCCTCGCTGCGGATCTGTGCGTCGAGATCGGACAGTTGCGATTTCAGCGCGCGAATGCGCGGATGATTGCCAAGCAGTGTCGTCGACAAATCGGCGATGTTGGAGCGCAATTCGACCTGTCGCTCACGCAAGCGTTGGATCAGGTCCGATGACAGAACCTCCGGCACGGCATCCAGCGAACCGCCATTCTGCAGCGCCCTGCGCACACCGTCGGCGGTCGCTTCGGCAGCGGCGCGGTTGGCGCGCACTTTCGACAGTTCGCTCGACAGTTCCGAAAGCTGCTGGGTGGCCAGCACCGAATTGTTGCCACCCATCAGAAGATCGGACTGGGCGCGGTAGGCGGCGACCTTCGCCTCGGCATCCTTGACCTGCCGCTGGAGGTCGGCGATCTCGGGCGCCAGGAAGTCGGCGGCGGCGCTGTTCGATTCGAGCTTGGCTGCCCCTTGCCCCGCTATATAGGCGGCGGCGATAGCGTCTGGTATGGCGGCCGCGAGCTTGGGATCTTCCGATGAGAACTCGATGGCAATGATGCGGGTCTTCTCGACGCCGTAGACATTGAGCTTCTCGTGCATTTTCTTGAGCACGCGCTCTTCCGTCGGAATTTCCATCGGGTCGCTTTTCAGGCCGACCAGGACCAGAGCGCGGCTCAGCGCCGACATGTCGAGCGCCTCATTGAACTCGGGCAGTTTTTCCAGACCAAGCTTTTGCGAGACCTGCTTGAGGATTTCGTTGGAGGAAATGATCTGGACCTGGGTGGCGACGCCCTGCTCGTCGAGAATAGGCTTGTCGGTGTCGTTGTTGTTGCTGGCCGGCCGCGTATAGATGGATTCGCGCGGCGCGATCTCCACCTGCGTCTCGGCCTTGTAGTGCCGGGTTGCCAGCGAGGCGAAAGCGAAGGCCAGCCCGGTTGCCAACAGGACGACAACGACTATACGCAGCCAATTCCTCGCCAGGCTGGCGAAGAGCTGCCTGAGATCGACATCGACATCTGCGGCCGCGGACTGAACGGACATGCATCCCTACTCCGATACTGGGTCAGCACGCACCGTAAACAACTATGGTAACTCAGCCGTTAAGATCGTGGTAAGTTTTCGTTAGGGTTTACTGGCGCGTCACAAACAAAACCGCCAAAAATCGCAAAAACTCTTGCCGATGCGCCGCGTGCCGGCCGCTCCCTTTACCGGCCATTAACCCTAACAGGATGATAACGGACCTCGATCCCTAGAGTTGCTGCGACGTTGCAGCGACCAGTCGAAGGTACCTGTCCGGCCATGAAAAGCACTGCTTCCCTGTTTCGCGCGCTGCTTGCCGTATCGATGCTTGCTGGCTGCTCCAGCTACCGGCCGACGCCGGCGGCCTTCCATGAGGTGCTCGATCAGCCCTATCGTCTTGGCGCCGGCGACCGCGTCCGCGTCACCGTGTTCGAGCAGGACGGATTGACCAACACCTACAGCGTCGACCAATCCGGCTACCTCTCCTTCCCGCTTGTCGGCGCCATACCGGCGCGCGGCCACACCGCACAGCAGATGGAAAAGGAGATCGCCGACAAATTGCGGCAAGGGTATCTGCGCGATCCCGACGTTTCGGTCGAGATCGACCGCTACCGGCCGATCTTCGTCATGGGCGAAGTGGGTGCCGCCGGCCAATATTCCTACGTTCCCGGCCTGACGGTGCAGAAGGCGATCGCCATTGCCGGCGGCTTCACGCCGCGCGCCAATCAGGAAAGCGTCGACATCACCCGCGACATCAACGGCAAGGTGATGACCGGCCGCGTGGTCACCTCCGACCCGCTGCTGCCGGGTGATACGGTCTACGTCCGCGAACGTCTGTTCTGACAGATACCAAGTGGCGGACAGGCTCAGGATCGTCCATTGCTTTCGCTCACCCGTCGGAGGAATTTTCCGGCATGTGCGCGACCTGACCGAGGCGCAGGTCGCCGCCGGGCATTCCGTCGGCATCGTCTGCGATTCGACGACAGGCGGCGCGTTCGAGGAACATCTGTTCGATCAGATGAAGGACATGCTGGCGCTCGGCATTCATCGCACGCCGATGCAGCGCCACGTCGGTCCCGGCGACCTTGCCTCGGCTTGGCGCACATACAGAATCATCAAGGAATTGCGGCCGGACGTACTGCACGGGCATGGCGCCAAGGGTGGCGCCTATGCCCGTCTGTTCGGCTCATTGTTGCGGGTATCAAGGTCTCGCGTAGCCCGCCTTTATTCACCGCATGGCGGCTCCCTTCACTATGACGAGAACACGACCACCGGAAAGCTGTTCTTCGCGCTCGAGCGCTTCATGGCTCGCTTCACCGACTATCTGCTGTTTGTCTCGGACTATGAGCGGCGGACCTATCGCCACAAGGTCGGCGAGCCGCCCATTCCCAACACCCTTGTCTACAACGGCCTGCGCGCCACAGAATTCGAGCCGGTGATCACCGCGCCGGACGCAGCCGACCTGCTTTATATCGGTATGATGCGCGACCTGAAGGGACCGGACATCTTCATCGATGCATTGGCGCTCGCCGGCGCACGGTTCGGCCGCCCGCTGACCGCGGTGATGGTCGGCGACGGCGACGACCTTCCGCGTTATCACGGGCAAGTGAAACGCCTCGGGCTCGAGCGACATGTCCGCTTCCTGCCGCCGATGCCGGCCAGGGAGGCCTTTGCCCTTGCCGCGCTTATCATCGTTCCTTCGCGCGCCGAAGCCATGCCCTATATCGTCCTGGAAACGCTTGCCGCGGGAAAGCCGATGATCGCAACCGCGGTCGGCGGCATTCCGGAGATATTCGACACCGGTTCCCCTGCCCTGATCCGACCCGACCCGATCGAGCTCGCCGAAAGGATGAGCCGGGCGCTGGCCGACCCGGCCGCCTATTGCGACCTGATGCCCGATGGCGCCAACCTCAAGGCGCGCTTCGGCGCCGATGTGATGGCCGCTGACATCGAGAAGGCCTATTTCGCCGCGCTCGACAGGTAGGCGTAGGACCAAGCCGTTCCAAAGCCATACGTTGTTTCAAGGGTTTCTTAGCTCTCTTTTGCTATGACCGTGGGGAAGCTTGCGGAAAGCCCTCATGAACGAGATCGACCCCGCGCGCCGCTTTTCAGCAGAGGCGGTGCGTAAATTCGACGGCCCGGCCGATGGCGACACGCCAAGCCGCATGAACGATGTCGCCCGGCAGGTCGCCTCGCAGTACAGGCGCGATACAATGTCGCCGATCATGGTCAGCGGTGTCCTGCGCATGGTCGAATTCGGCTTGCTGTTCCTGTCCGGGCTCGCCGTCTATTTCCACTATGTCGGGTTCTTCAACTATCTCGCCTGGCAATATCCGGTGACGATCGCAGCGGGCTCGTTCCTTGCCGTGGTGCTGCTCGACGTCACCGACTGCTACCAGATCGTCGCCCTGATGCGGCCCATCGCCAATTTCGGCCGCGTGCTGCTCGTCTGGGCCGGCACTTTCGCCCTGATGGCGCTGACGGCATTCGTCATGAAGATGTCGCAGGACTATTCGCGCCTTTTGTTCGGCAGCTGGTTCGTCGTCGGCTTCGTTCTCATCTTCGGCCTCAGGCTGGTGATGTCGAAGCTGATCCGGGCCTGGGCGCGCGATGGCCGCATGGAGCGGCGCGCCGTTATCGTCGGCGGCGGCAAGGCGGCGGAAATCCTGATCCGCTCGGTCGAAAAGCAGCCCTACAACGATATCCGCATCTGCGGCATCTTCGACGATCGCGGCGACAAGCGCTCGCCGCCCATCGTCGCCGGCTACCCCAAGCTCGGCACCATTTCGGAGCTGATCGAATTCGCCCGCATCGCCCGTATCGACATGCTGATCGTATCGCTGCCGCTGACCGCCGAATCGCGTGTTCTGCAGCTGCTGAAGAAGCTGTGGGTGCTGCCGGTCGACATCCGGCTGTCGGCGCATTCCAACGCGCTGCAATTTCGCCCGCGCGCCTATTCCTATATCGGCGCGGTGCCGATGCTCGACATCTTCGACAAGCCGATCAACGACTGGGATTCGGTCGCCAAGCGCGCCTTCGACATCGTCTTCAGCCTGATCGGCATCGTCGTGTTCTCGCCGGTGATGCTGGCGACCGCCATCGCCATCAAGCTCGATAGCAAGGGGCCGGTGCTGTTCCATCAGAAGCGGCACGGTTTCAACAACGAGATCATCGAGGTCTACAAGTTCCGTTCGATGTATACGGACAAGGCCGATCCGACCGCCAAGCAGACGGTGACCAAGAACGACCCGCGCGTCACCCGTGTCGGCCGCTTCATCCGCAAGACCTCGATCGACGAGCTGCCGCAGTTCTTCAACTCGCTCCTGGGGTCGCTGTCGCTGGTCGGCCCGCGTCCGCACGCCATCGCCGCGCAGTCGCACAACCTGCTCTACAACGAGGTCGTCGACGGCTACTTCGCCCGCCACAAGGTCAAGCCCGGCGTCACCGGCTGGGCGCAGATCAATGGCTGGCGCGGCGAGATGGACACCAACGAGAAGATCCGCATGCGCACGGAGTATGATCTTTACTACATCGAGAACTGGTCGCTGCTGTTCGATTTGCGGATCCTGTTCCTGACCCCGCTCCGGCTCTTGAACACGGAAAACGCCTATTGAGCGCGATCAGCCATGATCTGCCGCGCGCGGCGGTCAACGCCAAGCTGATCGCGCTGATTTCCTCGGGCGCGGTCTTCCTCGGCATTCTGCTGTCCGGCTTTGTCATCAGCGAGCCGGCGCCCTATGAGCTTTATATGGCCGGGCTGATCGCCATCTGGGCGCTTTTCGGCTTGCGGATTTCCCGCGCGGCCACCCCACTCCTGGTGCTGCTGGTGACGATGAACATCGGCGGCATGATCTCCATGACGCAGATGGCGGATCTCGCCAACACGCCGCTCTATCTCGCCGTGTCGCTGTTTCTTGCCTTCAGCGCGGTGTTCTTCGCATCGATCACCGCCGTGCAGCCGAGCCTCTACCGATTGATCTTCATTGCCTATGTGGTTTCTGCCGTAGCCACCTCGCTGCTTGGCATTGCAGGCTACTTCCATGCCTTTCCGGGTGCGGAGATGTTCACCAAATACGACCGTGCCGCCGGCGCCTTCCAGGACCCGAACGTGTTCGGCCCGTTCCTGGTGCTGCCCGGCATCTATCTGCTTTATCTGCTTTTGACCGGACCGGTGACGCGCATGCCGCTGCTGGCGGTGCCGCTGCTGATCATCACCGCCGGCATCTTCTTCTCGTTCTCGCGCGGCGCCTGGGGCATGTTCGCCGTCTCGGCCGTCCTGCTCACCGGCTGCCTGTTCCTGCAGAGCGCCAGCGGCATGTTCCGGCTGCGCGTGGTGGTGATGACGATTGCAGCACTGGCGCTGCTGGTCGTCGCCATGATCGTCATCCTGCAGCTGCCCGGCGTGTCGGAAATGTTCTCCGACCGTGCCCATCTCGAACAGAGCTACGACACCGCCCGCCTCGGCCGCTTCGCCCGCTACGGCATCGGCTTCCAGATGGCGATGGAGCATCCGTTCGGCATCGGTCCGCTGGTCTTCGGCACGATCTTCGGCGAAGACACCCACGACATCTGGCTGAAGATGCTGATGGACTATGGCTGGCTCGGCTTCGTGTCGTTCCTCGCGCTCGTCTTGTGGACGATGGCAGCCGGCTTCCGCATCCTGCTGCGCGACCGGCCGTGGCAGCCGTATCTGTTGTGCGCCTATGTCGCCTTCATCGGCAATATCGGGCTCGGCACCTTCATCGACATCGATCACTGGCGCCACGTCTATCTGCTGCTCGGCCTGATCTGGGGCGCCATCGCGCTGGAATACAGCCATCAGCGGCTGTTGCGGCCTGCCTTGCAGGGCTCGCCGGCACCGGCAATCGCAGCGGGATAAAAGTCGCGGAATTCGGTTGACCCGCACGGGGTTATCACGATACATCGCGACCGGTCCGGAGTGTAGCGCAGCCCGGTAGCGCACTTGACTGGGGGTCAAGGGGTCGTCGGTTCGAATCCGGCCACTCCGACCAAAAAGACTTATCCCCCGTAAGTCCGACGTAGTTTTTTAAAAATCTATCTTTCGGGTAGGGTAACCGTCGTTTGGCTGTGTAATCAAAATCTGAGGCGGCGCCAAATGTCATACGGACAAGGGAAACGCCCTTTCATACATGGCAGTCTAGCGTTTCGACCTTCCCCGAATCTCGGGCAAAGCGTATGTTTCCGTATAGGGCAACCGATCTCATCGAAAAACAAGCTTCGAAGATGCGAGCTGATCGAGCATTCAAGGACAGCGTCAAGTCGGCAGGATTGAAGTGGTCCGCAGTCGAAAAGGTATTGCCTGATTGGGCAGGACAAGCCTTCGACTCGGCGTCAGGGGTCTTGGAGCTTAAGGGCTTTCTCGTTCGACATTTGGGCCTGCACCTTGAGTCTGATGGATCCCTCACTGCAGCCGTTCTGCCCACTGCTTTGTTCAAAACCACTGCAGGGACAGATATCGAAACTGTATCGGCGGCGCGACGCATAGCTACGTCATGCGCGAAGATCGTGGCTCAGGCCACGAAACCCAAGTGGAGTGGATTTAATTCAGACCCTTCGAGCATAAGGTCTTCGATAATTGAAAAATCCAAGCATGGCTGGGTCGATTTCGAGTCGCTCCTTGCCAAATGCTGGGAAGTCGGAATTCCAGTCATCTACCTGCCGGATCTACCGGTCGAAGGCAGAAAGATGCAGGGTATGGTCACAAATGTTGTGGGTCGACCAGTCATAGTTCTTTCGAAGAAAGACCAAGCAGATTGGCTTCTTTTCATTTTGGCGCATGAACTGGGGCATATTGCCAGGGGCCATCTGCCTCAAACCGAGGGCGGCGCCATTGTCGATGCAGAGGTTACTGCGGATAGTTCGTCGGACTCCCAAGAGGACGAGGCAAATAGTTTTGCTCTAGCCGTCCTTACCCCATTCAAAGGCATTCGCATTGCCTCGACAGTGCCAAAGGCTCCAGAGCTTGCAGAGGCGGCGATAAAATTTGGGAAGGCGAAAGGGATAAGTCCTGGCCACGTTATTCTCAACGCAGTACGAAATACAACTATTAACGGACATAAACTATTCGCACTTGGCCGCGCGGCGCAGAAACTTCTTCCAGTTGAATTGTCGAGTCGACCCGTGGATGAACTTTGCAAGGAGTCAATTGCAGAGAATATTGACGTCGACCGTTTAACCTATGATAGCGCTGAGTATCTTGAAAATCTCGGGGTTCTTTAGAAAGATGGCCTGTCTTGTTGGGGCTGTTTGACCGCGACGTTTTCTTGAAACTTGGTTGCTGCGAGCTGTGGCACCCCGCTTGCGAAGCTTTGAAGATCACTAAGCCATACAGGCTTGCTTCTACGAATAGTCAGGTTTCCAATAGAAAGATCATCGCGCGGTGGCAACTCGCCGAGGGAGTTGATGCGACACTCAATCGCGTAATGGAGCTTGTTGCTGAAGTCGACGTACTCGCTGCCGATCTCATTGAAAACATCACCGGCGACGGATCCTTCAAACGGCTTGAGGCGCTCGACGATATTGATAGCGGGGAGCAGCTGCTCGCGGCGGTCGTTCTCCGGAATCCGATCGGACGGTTCTTGATTTCGGGAGACAAGCGATTCATTAACGCGCTCCGCCAATCCTTACCGGACGATTGGAAACGCATTGGGTCGTCGGTGATTTCGTTTGAGCAATGTCTGCTTGCTATTGAACGCGAGTTTGGACCCGATTTAATAATCGAACGCACCACACCACGGCGGATGTGCGACAAGACTTTGAATTTGGCGCTCGGCGCAACGTTCGATCGCCTCCAGTTCATCGAGGCGCTTCAGTCTTACGATCCTTGCAAGTCTACAACGTCGTCCGGTGCGTGAGACGGCCTGTCTAGCAGCGTGCGCGTGTCATTGAGCACCGGTCAAAGGATCGCCTGACGTCGTGTTTGAGCCTCGACCCTACCCCTGGCACACATCCACCCACACAGCGCCGGTAATCTCCACCATGCGCTGCGGCGCGATCCGCACGGCCGCGTTGGTGGCGCCGGCGGCGGGGACGACTTCGTCGAATTCGCGCAGCGACACATCGCAGTAGACCGGCAGCGGCGCCGGCAGGCCGAACGGGCAGACACCGCCCACCGGGTGGCTCGTCGCTTCGACAACCTCCGTGGCATCGAGCATGCGCGGCTTGCCGCCGAACTGGTCCTTGAACTTGCGGTTGTCCAGCCTGGCGATGCCGCTGGTCACCACCAGCATGGTGCGGTCGCCGACGCGCAGGCAGATCGTCTTGGCGATCTGCGCCGGCAGCACGCCATGCGCCTCAGCCGCCAATGCCACGGTAGCCGAGCTCGCCTCGGTCACGATGACATCGATGTCGGGTGCGTGGGTGGCAAAGAAGGCACGAACGGAGTCCAGGCTCATATCGAAAAACCCATGGTTCAAAACTTGATGGACGGCAGATTACGGTTCAGCAGCCGAGGCCGCAGCACGCATAAGCACGTGCGATAGACAGATCGGCAAGCGCCAGGCTGAAGCAGACGCTGCGGCAGGTATAAGAAACCCGCCAAGGGGCCTTGGCGGGTTCTCTGGAATGCCTGGTGCTGATTTATGCCAGGGATCGACCTTGCGCCGCCGGCGTCGGCACAGCCGGGGTGATCAGAGCCTCCTGGGGAAGTCGAAGCGCGGACACAATACGACGCAGCTTCGACGGGTCGGTCACTCTGCCGCTTTCGATATCCTCAATTTCGTCCACCGCCAGGCCGCATGTCAGGGAGAGCTCTTCCACGCTGTAACCGCGGGTCTCCCGCATCGCTCTGAGGGTGTTGTAATCTGGCCCGCTCCCGTTGGTTGCCGGTTCGGAGAGGGGTTCGCTTTTCGCATTATGGGGCATTGGCAACTCCATGACTGAAAGAGTTTGATCAAATGAGGAGTGTTGCCTGAGACGGTCGGGAAGATGCCCTCTCGCCGGCGATTTGCCAAGAGCCAAAAGGGTCGTCACGGGATCGTGAACCAGGTGCCTGGCGCGGCCCTCTCGCGCACACGTCGCGATCAAGTTGTTTTGAAGGCCTGATCGGCCTTTTGCCGGCAGTTTCGCCGCGCCCGTTCGTTATCTCGGGGTTGCTGGCGTGAAACCATCCGGTTCCAGCCGGCTCGTTCCCGGAAGGATTTTTGCAATGAACTTGAAGACAGTCATGGTCGTGCTCGGCACGATTTCCAGCCTTTCCCTCGCCGGCGCGGGCGCCGCCCAAGCTGCGGACGCGCTGCGTGTGCGCGGCGCGGTGGTCAGTTTTGAGCCCACGCTGCTCACCGTGAAAACCCGTCAGGGCGATACCGACGCGATCAAGCTCAAGGCTGGCTGGAAGATCTCGGGCGTCGCCAACGCCTCGGCAAAGGACATCAAGAAGGGCGATTTCCTCGGCATTGCCTCTGTTTCGAAAGCGGATGGCGGCAGCGGCGCCCTGGAGGTGGTGGTCTTTCCGGCCGCGCTGAAAGGCACCGGCGAGGGTGACCGCCCCTGGGACCTGCAGCCAAACAGCCGGATGACCAACGGCACCGTCGCCGACGTTACCGATATAAGCGGGCGATCCGTCACGCTGACCTATGACAATGGCCAGACCAAGAAGATCTCGATCCCCGACACCACGCCTGTCGTGACCTTCGCACCGGCGACACCGACCGACCTCAAGCCGGGTGCGACTGTCTTCGTTACCGCAGAGCGGGGCAGTGACGGGGCGCTGAGCGCCAGCCGCGTCGTGGTCGGAAACAACGGCGTCGTGCCGCCGATGTAGTCGAACAGGCGGCCAATGGCCGCCTCTCGATTCGCCGTGCATGGTGGCGGGAGGCTGGATTGGTCAGAAACAGTCCAGAAACAAAATTCTACAATCGGGAAATACTGACGAAAAAATTCAGGCGCGTAATTCCATTCGCGGCGGCCGGGCTATCGCCCCGATCCATATGCGCCCGCGAAACAAAAGGAAACGATCCATGAAGAAGTCCCTCCTCTCGGCCCTCGGGCTTGCAGTTGCATTGGCTTTCACGGTGCCTGTCATTGGCGCGACGAGTGCGGATGCGGCCCCGATGGCCAAGCATCATCGTCACCACCATCATCATCGCCACCATGTCCGCCACCACCATCATCACCGCCACCACCACCATGTGATGGGAAACAAGGCCTAAGCACCGCAGGCTGCCACCGAGAAGACCGGCCTTGGCTTCCTGTCAAGGCCGGCTACTCCGCCCCTCGAGGCTCGATCGCGGACCGGATCGATAATTCACGCAAATCCAGCGCCGCGACGCCTCTATGCCGACGCGCTCCTCGCAAGATGCCGGAGCGACAACAGACATAGCCGACCACAATGAAAATAGCGGATCGCCCTGATGCGAGCCGTCACTTCTGCTCTTATCCCTGGGATTTGGGTTTTTGGAATTCAGCGCCGGCTGAACAGCAGACTGGCGACAAGACCGAGCACCACAAGGCCCATCGCGGCGGCAGCCGCCGGATGGTCGCGGGCGGACCTCTCGATCACCCTGCCCTGTTTGCGGATTGCCGGCATGGCATCGCGCAGGCGGCCGGCAAGATCGGAATAAGTGTCGAAGGCGGCATCGCGACCGTCCTCGTAGTAGGCGCCGCCTCGCTTCGCCACAGCCCTCTTCAAGCTGGCCAATTCCTTGCTGAGAGCCGCGACCTGCCTGTCGAGATCAATGTCGGAGAGGGTCGAAAATGATGCCATGATGTGTTTCCTTCACTTGCAGAAGGAAACGTAACGCCTCACCGGAAGACGGGTTCCGGTTTTCGAACTGCCGATGTCGCGTCGGGCTGCGGTCAGCGCACCTGGTCAAGCAGGCGCTTGCATTCCAGGAGGTCGAACAGCGCCTCCTGCAGCAAGGCCCTGTTGTCGCGCGAGAGTTTCGATGCATCCGGCTGCACCGGACCGTCCTCGTCGCTCTTGCCCAGGCCGAAAAAACGACGGCTGGGCTTCACCCGCGGCTGGCCGACCAGTTCGTCGTCCATGCCACGCGGCTGGGCCGCCGGTGTCAGCGGCACCTGGTCAGCCTGCCTTCGCTGCGAGATCGCCTCGACGGCGGCCATGTCGCCATTGCCGATGGCCACCAGGAAATGGTTGCCGTTCTCGCGCAACAGCTTTTGCACGCCCTTGATGGTGTAGCCCTGGTCGTAGAGCATGTGTCGGATGCCCTTGATCAGTTCGACATCCTGCGGCCGGTAGTAACGACGGCCGCCGCCGCGCTTCATCGGCTTGATCTGGTTGAAACGCGTTTCCCAGAAGCGCAGCACATGCTGCGGCAAATCGAGATCTTCGGCGACCTCGCTGATGGTACGAAAGGCGTCGGGGCTCTTGTCCATGGGCGAATCCTCACGCTGGACGATGATCCGGCCTACCTGCCGAATCGGGGCTTATTTCAGCGGTTTATGAAGCAATATTCAAGCCCGGCGTCATGGTGGCGGCGGTTTTCAACCGCGCAATAGGACTACTTGCCGCTTTTGGCCTTGCCGCTCTGATGGGAGCGCAGGATACGGCTCTTCAGCACGTTCGACGACTTGAAGGTCATCACCCGACGCGGCAGGATCGGAACTTCCTCGCCCGTCTTGGGATTGCGGCCGATGCGTTCGTTCTTGGAGCGGACGTGGAATGTCGCGAAGGACGACAGCTTCACCGTTTCGCCGCGCACGATGGCTTCGCAGATTTCATCCAGCACCGCTTCGACGAGCTCGGCCGATTCAGTGCGCGACAGGCCGACCTTCCGGTAAACTGCCTCGGCAAGGTCGGCGCGCGTAAGTGTCTTTCCCCCCATGCGACCGTCCCATCAGCTCAAAACATAAAATTCGGCACAACAACGGCAGAGCCTAAGTAATTGATCCGTCAAGGTCAAGGACCGAAACCGGACCGTTCGGCACTTACCAGCGAACCAGGACAGCGCCCCAGGTGAAGCCGCCACCCATCGCTTCCAGGAGGACGAGATCGCCCTTCTTGATGCGGCCGTCGGCAACGGCCACCGACAGCGCCAACGGCACGGAAGCAGCCGAGGTGTTACCGTGCAAATCGACCGTAACCACGACCTTTTGCTCAGCTATCCCGAGCTTCTTGGCGGAAGCGTCAATAATTCGTTTATTGGCCTGGTGGGGCACGAACCAGTCGAGATCATCTGCTGAGATACCGGCTTGCGCGAACGTCGCCTCGATGACGTCGGTGATCATGCCGACCGCATGCTTGAAGACTTCGCGGCCCTCCATCCGGAGGTGGCCGACCGTACCCGTCGTCGACGGCCCGCCGTCGACGAATAGCTTGTCCTTGTGCGTTCCGTCGGAACGCAGGCTGGCCGCCAGAACGCCATGGTCGGCGATCGTGCCCGTCCCCTCGCCTGCTTCCAGGATCACGGCACCGGCACCGTCGCCGAACAGCACACAAGTCGAGCGGTCGCTCCAGTCGAGGATGCGCGAGAATGTTTCCGAACCGATCACCAGGACACGCTTGGCCAGGCCGCCGCGGATGTAGAGATCGGCGGTGGTCACGGCATAGACGAAGCCCGAACAGACCGCCTGCATATCGAAGGCAAAGCCGTGATGCATGCCGAGCCGGTTCTGGATCTCGACGGCGGTGGCCGGAAATGTGTTGTTGGGCGTCGAGGTCGCCAGCACGATCAGATCGATGTCGGCGGGCGTGAGGCCCGCATTGGCAAGGGCGGCACGTGCCGCCGCTTCCCCCAGCGACGCCGTCGTCTCGTCGTCGCCAGCGATATGGCGCTGGCGAATACCGGTGCGCTGGGCGATCCACTCGTCGGAGGTCTCGACCATGCCTTCGAAATCGGCATTCTTCATGATTCGGCGGGGCAGCGCGGCGCCCGTGCCGCGCACGACTGATCTGATCAAAGTTCTTTCCTATTCCTTTGCGTCGGTAACGACGTCGGATTTCCTGTTTGCCTGGGCATGCGGGTTGCGCGCATGGAACAGGTCGAGGTCGGCCTCGATGCGGTCGAGCAGATTGTTGCGCACCATATCATAGCCGAGTTCGATCGCCGCGGCGAAGCCGTCCGAGTCCGCACCACCATGGCTTTTCACCACGATGCCGTTCAGTCCCAGGAAGACGCCGCCGTTGGAGCGGCCGACATCCATCTTTTCGCGCAGGCGATCGAAGGCGCCCTTGGCGAAGATGTAGCCGATCCTGGCCATCAGCGTCCGGCTCATCGCCGCGCGCAGATAGCCACCGATCTGACGCACCGTGCCTTCCGCCGTCTTCAGCGCGATGTTGCCGGCAAAGCCTTCGGTGACGACGACGTCGACCACGCCCTTGCCGATATCGTCGCCCTCGACGAAACCGTGATAGTTCATCGAGGCCATGTTGGCTTCGCGCAGCATGCGCCCGGCCTCCTTGACCTCTTCCTGGCCCTTGATCTCCTCAACGCCGACATTGAGCAGGCCGACGCTGGGCCGGGTAATGCCGAAGACCGAGCGCGCCATGCCGGTGCCGAGAATGGCAAAGTCGATCAGCTGGTGCGCATCGGCGCCGATGGTGGCGCCGACGTCCAGCACCACGCTCTCGCCGCGCAATGTCGGCCAAAGGGCTGCGATCGCCGGTCGATCGATGGTGGCCATGGTGCGCAGGCAAAATTTCGACATCGCCATCAGCGCGCCGGTATTGCCGGCGGAAATGCAGGCGTCGGCCGTGCCGGCCTTGACCGCTTCGACGGCCTTCCACATCGATGACTTCCAGCGGCCGTGGCGCAGCGCCTGGCTCGGCTTGTCGTCCATCCTGACCGCAATTTCGCAATGGAAGAATTCGCTGATCTCGGCGAGCTTGGGAAATTTGGCAAGCTCCGGGCGCACGACCTCCTCACGCCCGAAGATGACGAAGCGGATGTCGGGACGACGGGTCGCGACCGTCATGAGCGCTGGAATGACCACGGCTGGTCCGTGATCGCCGCCCATGGCATCGATGGAAATCCTGATCACGCGGTATTTATCTCACGGTTAGGCGGCAGGTCGCTTTAGCGACCGCGAAGGTTCGGCGAAAATAACGGTTTTGGGCTGCCGCACAACCGACTTTTCCGTCGCGGGCGAGCTTTTCAGGATTTTCCCAGCAAGGATCGCAGTTTTTGCTGAAATTCATTCTCCGCCGGTTCGTTCTCGCTGCCGGCGTTGAGCGATGCGCCCTGCTTGCGCGGATAGGGGTCGATGGCGAGCCCGAAATACTGTTCGGCGAGTGCCCCGACATCGATCGTGTCACCGGAAAATGTCTCTGGACTGTCAGGGCCTTCCGCGTCGAGCAGGATCTCGCCGCCACCATCGAAACCCTGCCGTCCAAGCTTGGAATCCTCGGGCAGCAACAGCGCTTCGACCGGTTCGCCGATATGCGCCTCGACAGGCTCGAGCGTGACGATGCAGGCCTGGGTGATGTCGGCTTCGACGCGACCGCTTATCTTCACGCCATTGCGCTTCCACGATGCGACCAGAAGCTCGGCGCGGTAGGATTCGACGGAAATCAGCCCGTGCTCCTCGGCCAGTGCCGCACGCTGTGCGGCATCGGCCTCGATAACCAGCGGCAGGCCCTTCTGCGGCAGGCGCGTAACATTGGCGCGGAAGGAGACCGGGCTATGCGGGTCAACATGCTTCATTGTTCAACCTCCTTGGCGGCGGGAAAGGTCAGCGTGCCGGAGACAATCGATTCGGATGTCTGCGCGGCCAGATGATTGCGCGCGTCGGTAACATAGTTGGCCAGCAGCGATGCTTCCGGCCAGGCGCCCGCGTCGGGCCGGACATTGCGGGCAAGAGCCGCGGTCAGCCCTTCACGGTCGTTTCTTTCCAGGGCATCGTCATAGGCAGCGGTTCGGCCATAAAACATCTTTGCCAGCTTTTTCATGCGTTTGGGCACGCCAACGTCGCCAATGCCCAATTCCCGCAACGAATGGTCAACGTCGAGGAAGAACTCGTCGATCAGCACCTGGGCCACCTCTTGCGCCGCACCGCTCTCATCGCGCAACCTGTGCTGGAACAGGAACATATGCAGCGACAGCATCTCGAAACGGCCAAGCGGCGTATCTGGCACATTCCAGTGGGAATAAAACACAGTCTGCCGCGCCGCCGCCACGATTTGTGCGTAAAGCGCCTCGGTGATAGCGCGGTTGGCGTAGCGTTCGCGGCCAAAAAAGCGCTGGAACATTGGGGATGGTCTCCTGGGGACCGTTTGTTGAAGTGGGCTTGTTGCATCGGCAAGCAAGCTGGTTTACCGGTTTCGCGGCCCAGCGCAAGTTGCGGCCAGCTAATGGAGTTGTTGTTGCGCGCGCTGAATTTCAAGTCGACCTTCTCGTCCAGGCCCGCCGGCGCGATCTCGCTGCTGGTGATCGTTTCGGCACTGTCCGCCTGCCACACCTCCAAGATGATCGGCGACCTCAGCCCGAGTGAGACGCTGACGCAAGGTTACGTCATAGACCAGCAGGCAATCGACCTGGTGCCGGTCGGTTCGAGCCGCGAGCAGGTGCTTCTGGCGCTCGGCACGCCGTCGACGACCGCGACCTTCGACAACGAGGCCTTCTATTACATTTCGCAGACGCGCAAGCGCTACGTCGCCTTCGACAAGCCGCGGCTCATTGACCAGCATGTGCTGGCGGTCTATTTCGGCGCCGATGGCCGCGTCACCCAGATCGCCAATTACGGGATGAAGGACGGCAAGATGTTCGACTTCATCTCGCGCACCACACCGACCGGCGGCAAGGACCAGAACTTCCTCAGCCAGATCATCAACGGTGCCAGCAAGCTGGCACCCAGCGTTCCAGGCGGCGGCGTCTAATTCCTTCGGCTTCCATTCCGGAAGCCTCATCATCTCAGGCGACCAAAAACCCGCGGGAGCGATCCTGCGGGTTTTTGTTGTGGCCACGCTTCGGGCAAGGTCCCGGTATGTCTGAGGTGCTTAAGCCGTCGAAACCCAAGCCGGGTAGATGAGATGCCGACGCATTAACCCCATAAAAGGCGGAGATCGGCTTGTTGACACGTCGGCATGACACTGCTCAACAAAAACCCGCGGGATCGCTCCCGCGGGCTTTTTCGGGCTGAAGCCTCGATCAGCCGTGCGCGAGCACGGCCAGCAGCAAGAGCGCGACGATATTGGTGATCTTGATCGCCGGGTTGACGGCCGGGCCAGCCGTGTCCTTGTAGGGATCGCCGACCGTGTCGCCGGTCACCGAAGCCTTGTGCGCCTCGGAACCCTTGAGATGCTTGACGCCGTCCTTGTCGACAAAGCCGTCTTCGAAGGACTTCTTGGCGTTGTCCCAGGCACCGCCGCCGGAGGTCATCGAGATGGCGACGAACAAGCCATTGACGATGACGCCGAGCAGCGAGGCACCAAGGGCGGCAAAGGCGGACGCCTTCGAGCCAGAGATGAGCAGCACGCCGAAATAGACGACGAGCGGCGCCAGAACCGGCAGCAGCGACGGGATGATCATTTCCCTGATTGCCGCCTTGGTCAGAAGGTCGACCGCGCGGGCATAATTCGGCTTGGAGGTACCGGCCATGATGCCCGGATCCTCGCGGAACTGCTTGCGCACTTCCTCGACGATGGCACCCGCCGCACGGCCGACAGCCGTCATGGCGATGCCGCCGAACAGGTACGGGATCAGGCCGCCGAAGATCAGGCCGGCGACGACGTAGGGGTTGGAGAGATCGAAGGAGATCTCTCCCATGCCCTGGAAGTAGGGATATTTGTCGCCATTGGCGGCAAAGAACTTCAGGTCGTTCGAGTAGGCGGCAAACAGCACCAGTGCGCCGAGACCGGCGGAGCCGATCGCGTAGCCCTTGGTCACCGCCTTGGTGGTGTTGCCGACCGCGTCGAGCGCGTCGGTGGACTGGCGCACTTCCTTGGGCAGGCCAGCCATTTCGGCAATGCCGCCGGCATTGTCGGTGACCGGGCCGAAGGCGTCGAGCGCAACGATCATGCCGGCAAGGCCGAGCATCGTCGTGACCGCGATCGCCGTACCGAAGAGGCCGGCGAGCTGATAGGTCGAGATGATGCCGCCGACGATGACGATCGCCGGCAGCGCCGTCGATTCCAGCGAGACCGCAAGGCCCTGGATGACGTTGGTGCCGTGACCGGTGACCGACGCCTGGGCGATGGAGTTGACCGGGCGCTTGTTGGTGCCGGTGTAGTATTCGGTGATGACGACGATGAGACCGGTCACCACGAGGCCGACGAGGCCGCAGATGAACAGGTTCTTGCCGGTAATGACGATGCCGGCGACCGTGCCGATCTCGCCCCAGCCGAGGGTGACCTGGGTGGCAACGCCGAGGCCGACAATGGACAAGAGGCCGGTGACGATCAGGCCCTTGTAGAGTGCGCCCATGATTGAGCCGTTGGAACCGAGCTTGACGAAGAAGGTGCCGACGATGGAGGTCAGGATGCAGGCGCCGCAGATAGCGAGCGGATAAAGCATGGCCGCACCCAGAACGGCGGTACCGCCAAAGAAGATGGCAGCCAGAACCATGGTGGCGACGACGGTCACCGCATAGGTTTCGAACAGGTCGGCGGCCATGCCGGCGCAGTCGCCGACATTGTCGCCGACATTGTCGGCGATGGTGGCCGGGTTGCGCGGATCATCTTCGGGAATACCGGCTTCGACCTTGCCGACGAGATCGCCGCCGACGTCGGCGCCCTTGGTGAAGATGCCGCCGCCGAGACGGGCGAAGATCGAGATCAGCGATGCGCCGAAGCCGAGCGAGACCAGCGAGTCGATGACGATACGGTCATTGGGCTGGAGGCCCATGAAGTGGGTCAGGATGAGGTAGTAGATCGACACGCCGAGCAGGGCCAGGCCAGCAACCAGCATGCCGGTGATGGCGCCCGATTTGAAAGCGATGTCGAGGCCGGCAGCGAGGCTGTTCGATGCGGCCTGCGCCGTGCGAACGTTGGCGCGAACGGAGACATGCATGCCGATGAAGCCGGCAGCGCCCGAAAGCACCGCTCCGATCAGGAAGCCGATCGCGGCGGTGATGGACAGCAACCACCAAGCGAGTACGAGGACGACGACGCCAACGATGGCGATGGTGGTGTACTGACGCGCCAGATAGGCTTGTGCGCCCTCGCGGATAGCCGCGGAGATTTCCTGCATGCGTGCATTGCCCTGATCGGCCGCAAGGACCGAACGTGTCGCCCAGATGGCGTAAAGGATTGAAAGCAGGCCGCAGGCGATGACGGCGGAAATAATTGTCATTGCCGGATTTTCCTCGATTGATGGCCCAAAAGAACCCCTCCCTGGGCCGTTGAGACAAAGACTGGACTCCGTGCACGGAATCCGCCTCTTCGCATCGGTGTATGCGAAACAGGGCTGCGAACGTCAAGATATTGTTCGGTTTTTGCCCGGCTTTCGCCCAAATGGTTCGGGCCAAGCGACGACCGCCGTCGGCACGCCCCTATTAGATCGATTGAAATTGGCCCTGACGCGGGACGCGGCTACTCCGCCTCCCGGCCCATACGGCGCGCCGTGTAGCGCTCGACCGCCGACAGACCGTCATAGATCAGCACGGCAAGGGCTGCCACGATCAGGCCGCCCTGCAAGATGAAGGCGAGATTGTTGGACAACAGTCCGGCGATGATCACTTCGCCGAGCGTCTTGGCCGCCACAGTCGAACCGATAGTGGCGGTGGCAAGGCTGATCACCACCGACAGCCTGATGCCACCCAGAATGATCGGGGCGCTGAGCGGCAGCTCGACCTTGGTGAGCCTTTGCCAACCGGTCATGCCGGCGCCGCGCGCCGCCTCGACGACATTGGCAGGCAGCGTCGTCAGGCCGGTCAGTGCATTTTCGAAGATCGGCAACAGGCCGTAGAGAAACAGCGCGATCAGCGTCGGCTTCTCGCCGAAGCCGACGGCCGGCACGGCAAGTGCCAGCACCGCCACCGGCGGAAAGGTCTGGCCGATGTTGACCAGGCTGCGCGACAGCGGCAGGAATTCGGCGCCGGCGGGCCTGGTGACCAGGATGGCAAGCGCCACCGCAACGATGGTTGCCGCCACGGTGGCGATCAGAACCGTGCGCAAATGCAGCAATGTCAGCGTCAGCAGGCTGCCTTGGTTGTAGATCACCGGCGCATTGTTTTCGGTCAGCGGCTTCAGCAGCGGCTCGAACCAGCCGGGATTGGTGACGAAGGCCACGAGCAGCACCACCAAAGCCAGCCTGAGCAGCGATGGAAGCCAGGCCTTCATGCCGGCCTCGCCGCGCGTTTCACCAGGCCGTCGACCGTGACGCGGCCAATCGGCTTGCCGTCGGCGCCTGTGACCGGCAGCGCCGGCCGACCCGACCACAACAATTCGGCCAGCGCGTCGCGCTGGCTGGCATCGCCGGGGATTGCCTCGCCTTCGGCGGAGCCTTTCTCCACGGCATCGCGGACCCGGCCTAGCGACAGCAACCGGAACGGCCTCTCGCTGGCGCCAACCAGGGTCTCGACGAAGGCGCTTGCCGGCTTTGCCAGGATCTCGGCCGGCTTGGCGTATTGCACCAGCTTGCCGGCATCCATGACCGCGATCTTGTCGCCCATATGCACGGCCTCTTCCATGTCGTGCGTGACGAGGATGATGGTGGTGCCGAAGCGCTTCTGGATCGCCAGCAGATCTTCCTGCGCCTTGGTGCGGATGATCGGGTCGAGGGCGCCGAACGGTTCGTCCATCAACAGCACGTTGGGCTCGGCGGCGAGTGCGCGGGCAACGCCGACGCGCTGCTGCTGGCCGCCGGACAGTTCGTGCGGATAGCGCGGCCCGAAGGCTTCGGGGTCAAGCTGATAGAGCGTCATCAATTCGTCGACCCGGGCCTTGATACGGTCCTTGTCCCAACCAAGCAGCACCGGCACGGTGGCAATGTTCTGTGCCACCGTGCGATGTGGAAACAGGCCGTGGCCCTGGATGGCGTAGCCGATGCTGCGGCGCAGCTCGTAGCCGGGCAGCGAGCGGTTGTCGGCGCCATCGAGCTTGATGATGCCCGAGGTCGGCTCGACCAGCCGGTTGATCATGCGCAGCAGCGTCGTCTTGCCGGAACCGGACGTGCCGACAATGACGGCGATGGTGCGCGGCTCGATGACCATCGAAACGTCATCGACCACGGTCGTCGCGTCATAGCGCTTGGTAATGCCTTCGATCTCGATCATGCCGTTTCAACCCTGCGCCTGGTGGCGGTCATTTCGATCACCGCATCGAGGATGATGGCGGCGGCAAAGGCGAGTGCGACCGTTGGCACCGCGCCGAGCAGCACAAGGTCCATCGCCGTCTGGCCCACACCCTGGAAGACAAAAACGCCGAAACCGCCGCCGCCGATCAGCGCGGCAATGGTGGCGAGGCCAATGTTCTGCACCAGAACGATGCGGATGCCGGTGAGGATGACAGGAAAAGCCAGCGGAAACTCGACGCCGAACAGGCGCTGCCTGTCGGTCATGCCCATGCCGCGTGCCGCGTCGTTGGCCGCGCGCGGCACGCCGGCGAGACCGACCACGGTGTTGGCCACCACCGGCAGCAGCGAATAGAGGAACAGCGCGACGAAGGCGGGTGCGGTGCCGATGCCACGAATGCCGAGCGCGGCAGCCCCTGGCACATGCGTGGCCACCCAGCCGAGCGGCGCGATCAGCAGGCCGAACAGCGCGATCGAGGGAATGGTCTGGATGATGTTGAGCACGTTGAGAACCCCGGCCCGCAGATTGTCGACGCGATGGCACAGGATACCGAGCGGCAGGCCGACGATCACCGCGGCCGCCAGCGAACCGAGCGCCAGCGTCACATGCTTGGAGCCCTCCACCCAGAAACTGTCGGCGCGGTTGAAATATTCCTTCAGGATCGACAGATTGTCCCAGGTTCCCGAAATCAACAGCAGCCCGATCGCCAAAGCTGAAGCCACAAGCACGCCAACCCGTGCCAATGGCGACAGGTTCAGGCGTGTCAGCACATCGGCGAGCAAAAGCGTGAAGGCAAAGATCAGAATCCAAAAGCCCGAGGCTGGCGAAATCCGGGCAAAGGTGTTGCCCGCCGGCGTGAGAAATGTTCCGGCGACGCCGATCAGCAGCGCGAGCGCGGCAAGCGCCGCCACGCTGGCGGCAAGGCGCAGTACAAGCGGTGTTTTGAACAGAGCAATGAGTGCGGCAACGACAATGATAGCGAGCAGCAGCGTCCCGGTGGTTGCCGGCAGCGCCTCGAGAATCGAGCGCGCCTGGCCGGGGACAATGCGGTTGGCGCGGAATGTGGCAAAGGGCGCGGCAAAAGCCACGTAAGCTGATATCGCGGCAATGACCACGCCCAGCTTGTCGAATCGGATGTTCACGCCCTCCCCCGTCAGTCGACCCGGCGCGCCACGAAAGCGGCGCGCCGGAATCGTCCTACTTCAGGAAGCCGTTCTTTTTCAGGAAGTCTTCGGCGACGCCCTTGACCGGCTCGCCGCCGACCTGCACGCGACCGTTCAGCTCCTGCAGCGTGACAAGGTCGAGCTTGGCGAAGACCGGCTTCAGCAGCGTCTCGATCTCGGGATGTTCCTTCAGCACCGCTTCGCGGATGATCGGCGCCGGCTGGTAGACCGGCTGCACGCCCTTGTCGTCGTCGAGCACGACGAGCCCGGACGGTGCGATGCCGCCATCGGTGCCGTAGACCATGGCTGCATTGGCGCCATTGGTCTGGTTGGCGGCTGCGGCGATGGTTGCCGCGGTGTCGCCGCCCGAGAGGGTGATCAGCTGCTCAGGCTTCAGCGTGAAGCCATAAGTGGTCTGGAAGGCCGGCAGGGCGGCAGCCGAGTTGACGAATTCGGCGGAAGCCGCCAGCACCACCTGACCACCGCCGGCGACATATTTGCCGAAGTCGGTGAGCGTGGCGAGCTTGTTGGTCTCGGCAACCTCCTTGCGCAGCGCGATCGCCCAGGTGTTGTTGGCGGGCGACGGCGACAGCCAGACGATCTTGTTGGCGTCATAGTCGAGCTTCTTGGCCGTCTCATAGGCCTTGGCGGCATCTTTCCAGACCGGATCGTCGGCCTTCTCGAAGAAGAAGGCGGCGTTGCCGGTGTATTCGGGATAGATGTCGATCTCGCCGGCGGTAATGGCCTTGCGCACCACCGGCGTGCCGCCGAGCTGGATACGGTCAGATGTCTTGATGTTGTTGGCGTTGAGGACGAGCTGGATGATGTTGCCGAGCACGCCACCCTCGGTGTCGATCTTCGAAGAGACAACCACCTGGGCATTGGCGGAAGCCACCGTGATGCCGAGCGCCAATGCCGCGCCGGCCAGAAACTTGACTGAAAACATTGTGAAAACCCCTTGCTGTGAACCGAAATGCGGTGGGCGCATATGAGCATGGCTTCAACGGCCAGTCGGGGCATACGGTTTCATAAGAAGGGGGATCAGCGCAATATTTTTGTTCCAGACGCGCCGATTTCGGCGCGGCGGCAACGGCGGGCTGGCGATCAGCCGCCATCGGGTGAATAATGCGGCGAGGGATGGGCGGCAAACAGGGAGAGCGTGTCATGGCCATACACAAAGTCGGTTATCTCATCGGCAGCCTTGCCCGGGAATCCATCAACCGCAAGCTCGCGAAGGCGCTCGTTCAACTTGCCCCTCCCGAGCTCGAAATGACGGAAATCGGGTTCAAGGATCTGCCGCTCTACAGTTACGACTATGATGCCAATTTCCCACCGGCCGCCCAGGCCTTCAAAAAGGAGATCGCCTCCGTCCAGGCCGTGCTGTTCGTCACCCCGGAGTATAACCGCTCGATACCCGGCGGACTGAAGAACGCAATCGACTGGGCCAGTCGCCCCTACGGCAAGAATTCGTTCGCGCGCAAACCGTCCGCCGTCATCGGAACATCGCCGGGCGCCATCGCGACCGCCGTCGCCCAACAAAGCCTGCGCAGCGTTCTGAGTTTCTGCAACTCGCCGCAGATGAATGCGCCCGAAGCCTATATCCAGTTCACGCCGGGGCTGATCACGGATGAGGGCGAGGTGACGGTTGAATCCACCGAAGACTTCCTGCGCAATTATATGGCTGAGTTCCATATGTTCATAGCGCGGGTGCTTCAGGTCCTGCCGCCGGACGCATAACTTTCAAATTGGCGTCAAGCCGGCCGCAAGCTTGTGATCTTCAGCGCGCCGAGTGCCACGAAGCAAAGTGCGGCGACCGGAAAGATCATCCAGTTGAGCATCGTCCAGCCCCAGGCGTTGTAGACCATGCCCGACATCAGCGACGCGCAGGCGACGGATCCGAACAGGACGAAGTCGTGGAAGCCCTGCACCTTGCCCTTTTCGGACGGGTGGTAGCTGGCCGCCACCATGGCGGTGGCGCCAATGAAGCCGAAGTTCCAGCCAAGGCCTAGCAGGATCAGCGACGTCCAGAACTGCCACAGCGCCAGGCCCGACAGAGCGACAATGGCGCAGCCGATGAGCAGGATCAGGCCGGTGGCCACAATGCGTTCGGCGCCGAAGCGATGGATCAGCGAGCCGGTGAAGAAGCTTGGCGCGAACATCGCCATGACGTGCCAGGAGATGCCGAGCGTCGCGTCGTTCTCCGACAGGCCGCAACCGACCATGGCCAGCGGTGCGCCCGTCATGACGAAGCTCATCAGCGCATAGCTGCCGACCGCGCAGAAAAGCGCGGCGACGAAACGCGGCTGCGTGACGATTTCAGCCAGTGGCCTGGCGTCGCTGTCGACGATCTCCACTCTGCCGGATGCTTTCGCCGGCAGCCGCAGGAACGACAGGATGATGGCGCCGACGGCAGCCAGCGGCAGGATGGAGACGAAGGAACCGGCAAACATGACCGGCGCCAACATTTCGCGGGTGAAGATGACAATCTGCGGCCCGAGGATGGCGGTGACGATACCACCGGCCAGCACGAAGGAGATGGCGCGCGCCTTGAATTCCGGCGGTGCGTTGTCGGCGGCGGCGAAGCGGAACTGCTGGACGAAGGCGCCGCCGACACCGATCGTGAGCAAGCCGAAGGCAAACAGCCAAAAGCTGCCTTGAAAAAGCGCAAGCGTGGCGACGAGGCCGCCAAGCGCCGTGACGACGGTTCCGGTCATGAAGCCGCCGCGCTGGCCCATTCTGCGGATGATGGCCGCTGCAGGCAGCGCGCCGAGCGCCACGCCGATGTTGAAGCCGGTGATCGGCGCTGTCGCCAATGATTTGTCGGGACCAAGCAGATATTGCCCGGCCAGCGCCCCCACGGAAATGGCGATGGGAGCGGCCGAGCCGATGATCGCCTGCGAGGCGGCGAGGATCAAAGCGGTGCGGCGCGCCTCCTGACCGGCCTCGAGGGCGATGGCCGTCATGATGCGTCCTTGCCGCGCCCCTCGCCACGCACCCGGCGAGACACGCGGTCGAGCACGGCATTGACCAGCTTCGGCTCGTCCTCCTCGTAGAAGGCCTTGGCAATGTCGACATATTCGGAGACGATGACCGCGACGGGGACATCCTCGCGCTTCATCAACTCGTAGACGCCGGCACGCAGAATGGCGCGCAGCGTCGAATCGAGCCGCGACAGCGGCCAGTCCTCGGTCAGCGCCTGGCGGATGATCGGATCGATGGTCTTCTGGTTCTCGACGACACCCGCCAGGATAGCACGAAACCATTGCGCATCGGCCTCGCGATAGAGCGCGCCGTCGACTTCCTTGCCGAGACGAAAGGCCTCGTATTCGGCGGTGATCTCGAAGACGCCACTACCGGCGACATCCATCTGATAGAGCGCCTGCACGGCGGCAAGACGGGCAGCGCCGCGCTTGTTGGCGTGGCGCATTGCGGGCTGGCCGGGCGAAGCGGGTTCGCTCACGATCGCGCTCCCAGTTGTTCCTTGAGGGCAATCATGGTCAGCGCCGCACGCGCGGCAAAGCCGCCCTTGTCGCCTTCCGAGCGCTTGGCGCGAGTCCAGGCCTGGGCGTCATTCTCGGTGGTGAGGATGCCGTTGCCGATGCAGACCGAGTCCTGCACGCTCAAATCCATGAGCGCGCGGCTGGATTCATTGGCGACGATGTCGAAATGATAGGTGTCGCCGCGGACGACGGTGCCGAGCGCGACAAAGCCGTCATAATGTGTGCCGCCTTCAGTCGCGCCGTCCAGCGCGAAGGTGATCACCGCGGGGATCTCGAGCGAACCTGGAACGGTGATGACGTCGTAAGTCGCGCCCGCTTCATCGAGCGCGCTTGTCGCGCCGTCGAGCAGCGCGTCGGCAAGGTCGTCGTGAAAGCGCGCTTCGACAATGAGCAGATGCGCCTTCGCCTTCGGACGCATGAAGGCTTTGCCGTGTTGGGATGTACCAGCCATAAAAGTCTCCGGGGAGTTGCCGGTGACTTAGGCCGAAGCCGGTTTGATCGCAAGCGGAAGATTGCGGGATGGACGCTCGCGCTATCGATCCTCTCGCGTATGCCACAGGCGCAACACGGAAATTGTCGTGTTCTGTATTTCATAACGAATTTCGTAGCTGCCTACCAAAATGCGGCGCACTTCTCGTGGCTCGAATTCTTCTAGTTTCTCACCGATGCGCGGATACTCGACTAGCCGCACCGGTGCGGTAGTAAGCGACTGCACTGCACGTGCAGCCGCCGGGCCATTTGCTGGCGCGAGAAAATTATGGAGCCGGACCAAGTCGGACAGAGCCTTGTCGGTCCATTTCAATTCCATCAACGAGGCACCGGCAGTGGCTTGTCGGTACCAAGACTCTCAGCCCACGCCTGCACGGCCTGGTGATCGATGACACGTCCTGCGTCGACATCGGCCATTGCTTCAAGCGTGAGCCGTCGGCGCTCCTCCTCCAAATCCACCCACGCGGATAGAGCTTGTTTGACGATCCAGCCGCGCGGGCGCTCAAGGCGAGCAGCCAACTGATCTACCTTTTCTGCCAGCGGAAGCGGAACGTGAGCGGTGATTACTTTTGTATCCATTGTATCATCTGAGCCTCACATCAAGCTTAATCATAGCGATTAAAACTGATTAAGTCGAGATCGAGACGGAGGCGGCTGACACACTCAAAGCCCCCCTTTCGCGGTCTCCACCAGCCGCGCCGCGTAGCGGGCCATGGTATCGATCTCGAGATTGACGCGGTCGCCGACCTGGCGCTCGCCCCAGGTGGTCACGGTCAGCGAATGGTGGATCAGAAGCACGTCGAAGCGCGTGCCTTCGACCTTGTTGACGGTGAGCGAGGTGCCGTCGAGCGCAACCGACCCCTTGGGCGCGATAAACTTCGCCAGGTCGCGCGGCGCCTCCAGCGTGAAGCGCACCGCGTCGCCCTCGTCCTTGCGCTGGACGATTTCTGCCATGCCGTCGACATGGCCCGAAACGATGTGGCCGCCGAGTTCGTCGCCGACCTTCAGCGCCCGTTCCAGATTGATCCGCGTGCCCGACTTCCAGACCATCGCCGTCGTCAGCCTGAGCGCCTCTTCCCATGCTTCAACCTCGAACCAGCGCGCGTTCGAGCCGCTGTCGGGCAAGGCGGTGACTGTCAGGCAGACGCCGCCGCACGAGATCGAGGCCCCGATGGCGATGGTCTGCGGGTCATAGGCGGTGTCGATGCGCAAACCCACCCCTTCCCTCAGAGGTTTGACGGAAGCGACAGTGCCGACATCGGTGACAATTCCGGTAAACATCGGTGTTGGCCCCTAAAGGTCTCTTATCCACTCGGCGTAGCTGTCTTCGCCGAAACGCATCTCGCGAAGCTTGCGAAAACCTGCCGGCATATGGTCGGCGTCGATCGGCGATGCAATGCTGTCGTCGCCGATCGATTCCGGCCCGTGGAACAGCACGATGCGGTCGACCAGTTCATCGGCCAGGAAAGCGCTCGCCACCTTGGCGCCGCCCTCGACCAGCACGCTGGCCATGCCGAGCGCGGCCAGGTCCTCGAGCAGTTCCGGCAGCGCGATGCCGCCCTCATGCGTCTCGGTGCCGATGAAGCGGACGCCAGCGCGTTCGAGCGCTGCCCGCCGCAGCGGATCGGCCTCCAGGCAAGCGGCGACATAGAGCGGCACCCGGTCGACGCCCGAAACCAGTTTCGAAGCCTCCGGCAACCGGATCTGGCGGTCGAGCACGATGCGGGCAGGCGAACGGTTCTCCAGCCCCGGCAAACGCACCGTCAGAGCCGGATCATCCTCAAGGGCCGTGCCGATACCAACCAGTATGGCGTCCGCCTCGGCCCGCATCAGATATACTTCGCGGCGTGCTATATCGCCGGTGATCGACACCTGTCCCTCGCCTTCCCGACCGATCTTGCCGTCGCTGGAAAGCGCAAGCTTGAGAATCACTTCCGGGCGTTTTCTCAATGATCGGATCAAATAGCCGGCCATCTGCTCGGAGGCTTGCTCGGCCAGCACCTTCTCGACCACCTCGACACCGGCGGCACGCAGGATTGCGTAGCCCTTGCCGGACACGCGCGAATCGGGATCGCTGGCAGCACCGACGACGCGCGCAACGCCGGCATTGACCAGTGCATTGGCGCAAGGCGGCGTGCGGCCGTGATGGGCGCAAGGCTCCAGCGTGACGTAGGCGGTGGCGCCGCGCGCGAGGTCGCCGGCCTCGGTCAGGGCCTCGGTCTCGGCATGCGGACGGCCGCCGACAGCGGTGACGCCGGTGGCGACGATCATCGGACCGTTGCCGTCATCGCGCACGATCAGCGTGCCGACGGACGGGTTGGTCGCGGTGCGCCCGGCATTTTTTCGCGACAGTCTGAGTGCCGCCGCCATGAAGCGGCGATCAAGGGCGGCCTGTTGGCTTGCAGTCATGCTCAGCTGGCTTCCTCTTCACCCTTGATTTCGTCTCCCTTGAGCTCGCCCAGCAATTCGTGGAAATCCTTGGCCTCGCGAAAATTGCGGTAGACCGAGGCGAAACGGACATAGGCGACATCGTCGAGCGATTTCAGCGCTTCCATGACCAGCCGGCCAACCTCACCGGAGGCCACTTCCGTCTCGCCGGAACTTTCGAGTTGGCGCACGATGCCGGTCACCGCGCGGTCGATGCGCTCGGGGTCGACATTGCGCTTGCGAACGGCGATCTCCACCGAGCGCAGCAGCTTGTCGCGGTCGAACGGCACTTTGCGGCCCGATTTCTTGACCACCACGAGGTCGCGCAACTGCACGCGCTCGAAGGTGGTGAAGCGGCCCCCGCAATCGGGGCAGACGCGCCGCCTGCGGATCGCCGCGCCATCCTCGGCGGGGCGCGAATCCTTCACCTGCGTATCTTCCGACTGGCAATAGGGACAGCGCATGGAGAAGCCTTTGGTTGGCGAATCTGGTGAAGCGAAAGGCTTAGAGGTTTTTGCAGCGATGGCAAAGTGTCGCCAACAGCCCCTCGCCCTTCAGAGATAGCGAGGCGCAAGCAGGATTGCCAGCCTCGCCAGGCAGCCGCACAGCGTACCGATGTCCTCAGGGAGCAACGTCGGCGGTCGGAAACCCGCACGATGCGCCGAGACTGCGATAGGCCTTGGTGAAGCCGTCCATGGATATGCTTCCCACCGGCGCATCGCCGAAGGAAACATCAAGCACCGATGCCCGGCGCATGGCGCGCAGGAGCGCCAGGCTGGTCTTGGCCTGGTTATCCACGGTCCAGCTAAGCCGGCCGTTGACGGCGCCATCGGAATGGAGCTTGGCAGTGACGCGACCCTTGTCGTCGCCGAAGGTGGCGGCAACCGACTTGCCGGCCGGCAAGGCCTTGTTGTCGACGGCGATCGTTATGGACGGGTAGGCATCCGGCGGCAGTGCATCGCCATTCGTGATGATGAGCGTCAGAACGCCGCTCTCGCCGCCAGCGCCGATAAAGGCGGTCGAGGCCGCGCAGGTCTTGCGCAGATCCTCACCGGTGTCGACCTCGTCGACCAGGGTCGACCATCTGCCAAAGGTTTCGAGCTTGGGTGCGGCCTGGGCTGGCGCCGCGGGCTCAGCCTGAGGTGCGGGTTGCGCAGGCGCGGCTTGAGCAGGGGCGGTTTGCGCCAAGGCGATGCCGGGGAAAGGCACGGCGATCAAAGCAGCCAGAGCGCCAACGGCGCCAAGGTCGGCGAAACGAAATGGTCGCATCATCAAGGCTCCTGCCGGTCGCCCCGGCCTGCTGAAACGACGCTTGTCGTTGCAGCAGGCGGCAAGACTTCCTATCGCGTCAGCCGAGATAGGGATAGAGCGGGAAGCGATCGGTCAGCGCCACGACCTTGGCCTTGACCGCTGCTTCGACAGCGGCGTTGCCCTCGTCGGAATTGGCGACCTTGAGACCATCCAGCACTTCGGCGATCAGCTTGCCGATCTCGCGGAATTCGGCCTGACCGAAGCCGCGCGTGGTGCCGGCCGGGGTGCCGAGACGAACGCCCGAGGTGACGAAAGGCTTTTCCGGATCGAACGGGATGCCGTTCTTGTTGCAGGTGATGTTGGCACGGCCGAGCGCCGCCTCGGCGCGCTTGCCGGTGGCGTTCTTGGGCCTGAGGTCGACCAGCATCAGATGGTTGTCGGTGCCGCCGGAGACGATGTCGAGCCCAGTTTCCTTGAGACTGGAGGCAAGCGCCTTGGCATTGGCGGCGACGCTCTCGGCATAGACCTTGAAGCTCGGCTTCAGCGCTTCGCCGAAGGCGACAGCCTTGGCGGCGATGACATGCATCAGCGGGCCGCCCTGCAGACCGGGGAACACCGCCGAATTCATCTTCTTGGCGATGTCCTCGTCATTGCACAGGATCATGCCGCCGCGCGGGCCGCGCAGCGACTTATGTGTCGTGGTGGTCACGACATGGGCATGCGGCAGCGGCGACGGATGCACGCCGCCGGCGACCAGGCCGGCGATGTGCGCCATGTCGACCATCAGATAGGCGCCGACCGCGTCGGCGATCTCGCGAAAACGCTTCCAGTCCCAGACGCGCGAATAGGCGGTGCCACCGGCCAGGATCAGCTTCGGCTTGGTCTCATGCGCGGTCTTCTCGATGGCGTCCATGTCGAGCAGATGGTCGTCCTGGCGCACGCCATAGGACACGACCTTGAACCATTTGCCGCTCATGTTGACAGGCGAACCGTGGGTCAGATGGCCGCCGGAATTGAGGTCGAGGCCCATGAAAGTGTCGCCCGGCTGCAAGAGCGCCAGGAAAACCGCCTGGTTCATCTGGCTGCCGGAATTCGGCTGGACGTTGGCGAAGTTGCAGCCGAACAGCTTCTTGGCGCGCTCGATGGCCAGTTCCTCGGCCACGTCGACGAACTGGCAGCCGCCATAGTAGCGCTTGCCCGGATAGCCCTCGGCGTATTTGTTGGTCATGATCGAGCCCTGCGCTTCAAGCACGGCGCGGGAAACGATGTTTTCCGAGGCGATCAGCTCGATCTCGTGGCGCTGGCGGCCGAGTTCGTTGCGGATAGCGCCGAAAATCTCCGGATCGGCATCGGCCAGCGTGGTTTCGAAGAAGGATTCGAATTTGTTCGACACTGCCGCTGCTGTTGCCATGGAAATCCTCGGGGTTCGGGGGCAATTTTCGATTTATGCAAGTCGTAGTTCCAAAACCGCTGCACACTTTTGGGCGACTTGCATTTGCCGCGCCATTAACACAGTTGTTTTCGCCCCGCCACGTTTGCGGCGCGAAATTTGCTGGCCGGATTGCGCCAGCCAGGCCGGCGGGTCGCTATTTCCTCGCCTTCCGGCCTTTCAGCAAGGCCTCGGTGAGCGTGATCTCGGCAAACAGCGCCTGCGACGTATGGTCGTTGATCTCGCCGCTGCGAAACATGGCGCGCACGGCCTCGCGCTCGGCTTCGATGCCCGCAAATCTCAATTCGAGTTCCAGCCTTCCGGCTTCGCGCGCCTCAGCGCGGGCCTCATCGGCTTCGTCCGAGGCGGCGATGCGGCGCCGGTAACCAGCGACGATATTATCGGCGGCGGCAAGCCTGGCGCCGGGCACCTCGCCTCCCTCATCATCAGCGGCTCCGGCAATGCTCTCGATGCGCGCGATTGCGGCCTTGGCGGCGCCGACACGCGCCAGGCGCTCCTCGGCGGCGCCGGCATCCTCACCGGGCTCGACCAGGCCCCTGGCGATCGTCGGCAGAGCGAGGCTGGCGAAGACCAGCGAACAGATGATGACGCCGGCGGCCAGGAAAATGACCAGGTCGCGCGCCGGAAACGGCGAGCCGTCCGGCATGGCGAGCGGCAGCGACAATATGCCGGCCAGCGTAATGGCGCCGCGCACGCCGGCCATCGAACCGGCAAGTCGCACGCGCAGCCCGAACGGCTCCACCTTGCGCTTGCCCAGACGCGCGGCGATGCCGGCCGCGAGCTCGCCAACCCAGATCCACAGGAAGCGCAGCGCGATCAGGCACAGCGTCAGCGCAATGACGGTCGCGATCGGCTGGATGATCGGATGCAGGCTCATGAGTTCCGGCGGCACACGGCGGATGATGTCGGGAAGCTGCAGGCCGAGCACGATGAAGAGAGCACCGTTGAAAACGAAGGAAAGCGTCGTCCACAGCGACATCGTCTGCATGCGCGCCGAGACGCCGAGGAAGCGAAACACGCCGGAGCCGCCGGTGAGCAGGCCGGCGGTAACAGCCGCCAAAACACCCGAAGCTCCAACATGCTCGGCGCCGAGATAGGCGATGAAGGGCAGCAGGACCATCACCAGCACCTGCGCCTCGGCCGGCACGCCGCCGATCCGGTTGAGCAATTGCAGCAGCTTGGCGGCAACGAACAGCGCCGCCACGCCGATCAGGATGCCGATCGCCGCGGCATAGAGAAAACTGAGCGAAGCCGCGGCAAGGGAAAAGCTGCCGGTTAGCACAGCTGCGACGGCAAAGCGGAACATAACCAGCCCCGACGCATCGTTGAGCAGCGACTCGCCTTCAAGAATGTGCATCAGCCGCGCCGGGACGACATTCCTGTCGACGATCGAGGACACCGCCACCGCGTCGGTCGGCGACAGCACCGCGGCAAGCGCAAAAGCGACCACCAAAGGGATGCTCGGCACCAGCCAATGCAAGGCGTAGCCGAAGCCGACGATGGTGAAGAAGACCAGCCCTATGGCCAGATCCAGGATCGGTCCACGCAGCGCCATCAGTTCACGCTTCGGTGCACCATAGGCATCGCCGAACAGCAGCGGCGGAATGAACACCAGCAGGAACAGTTCCGGATTGATCTCGACATGGATGCCGCGCACCGGCCAGGCGAGCGCGGCACCGATCGCAATCTGCAGCACCGGCAACGGCACCCGCACCAGGCGAACCAGAGCGCCGGAAAGCGCCACGAAGACAAGCACGACCAGAATGAAGACGGCGACTTCCATGGTCCGGTTCCAGGCTTTCCCGCCGACCATGCGCAAAGCCGGCCGATCCGTCCAGCCGCCCGTCCCGTGAAAAACGCTGCGGCACCCAATCAATGAAAAAGGCCGCCCTGAGAGGCGGCCCTTTTAATATAAGAATCAAATGTTTATAGCGCAGACGTGATCTGCAGCTCGTTGTTGCCGTCAAGCGCGTAGACGTCGTCGCGGAACTGCACGACACCCGGACCGGTCGACCAGGCCGAGAGATAGAGAAAGTGGACAGGCACCGGATTGGTGACCTGGATCGGCGTGTTTTCACCAGTCTTGATCGCCGCCTCGAAATGCTGACGGTCCCAGCCGGGCGTGTCGCGCAGTATCCAGGTGACGAGGTCGCGCACATTCTGCACGCGCACGCAGCCCGAGGAATCGAAACGCAACATCTTGCCGAACAGGCTCTGCTGCGGCGTGTCGTGCATGTAGACGCCGTCAGGGCTCGGGAAATTGATCTTCACCGAAGCCATGGCGTTTTCTGAGCCGGGATCCTGGCGGAACCGGTACTTGGCGGCGTCGTCGGTCGACCAGTCCACATTCATCGGATCGACTTCGCTGCCATCCGGCGCGAACAGGCGGATGTGGCTGTTCTTGAGATAATCGGGATTTTTCCGCATCAGCGGAATGATGTCCTTGCGCACGATCGAGACCGGCGCGTTCCAGTATGGATTAACGATGATCTCGTTGATCTTGGAATTGACGATCGGCGTCTGCCGGTCGATCTTGCCGACGATCGCGGTGTGGCGAAGCACGACGCGGTCGTTCTCGACCGCTTCGACCTGGGCTGCCGGAATGTCGACCAGCACGTAGCGGCTGCCCAGCGTGCCGGCCTTCTCGCGCAGCCGCTGCAGATTGGTCTGCAACTGGCCAAGCCTGATCTGCGCCGAAACGTTCATCGCCGCATAGGTGTATTTGCCCATCGAGCCATCAGCCGGCAGGCCGTGACGCAGTTGGAAGCGCTTGACCGCCGAGTCGACATAGGAATCGAAAGCCGTCGAAATGCCGGCGCTTTGCGACAGGTCGCCGGAAACCATCAGCCGCTTGCGCAACGGCACCACATCGGGATCATCGACGCCGAGCTGCAGCTTCTTGGTCGCGGGAACCTCGACCCAGCCACCCTGCCCGACAATGTTCTGGTATTGCCCGACCGCCTGCTCCGTGAAGGCGACGGTCTGAGGGCTGAAGATCGGCAGCGTCGAGGCCACCTTGCCGCCCTCGCTGGCGCGGGCGTCGAACTGGTCGTCCCAATTGCCGCGCGCCGAGGATTTCAGAATATCACCGATCACATCCTGCGCATTGGCGCCGCCGGCGACCATCGCGGCTGCGAGCGCGGAGGCTCCGGAGAGGAAAAAACGACGGCTGGTTCTCATGGACGTTCCAGACATTGGTAGCAGTTCGATCACTTGCTGCGTTGATCACCGGGCGATCTCGCCCGCACTGTAAAATTGGCAATCTTAACAATTAGCCAACCATGCTCCGCATCACCTTGGTGTGACAGCGCCCAGGCGCGATACGGATTGCGGGTGAACGCATGGTCTTCACACCAGCATCACTGGCCCTCTCGGTTCCACTGGAATATGGCGGCAACGTGGCCTTGGCCCGCGATTTGCATCGGGCGACGCAGCGAAATGAAAGGCCCGTGCTTTTTCGGTATCGATCAGCGTCCTTGATCGCGTCAAGCAGGCGGCGGTTCGGACGCTCCACGAGACGCGCTGCCTATCCTCACGATCCCTCAGTGTGGGGTTTCAACCTTTGGACCCGGACTGGCTGCGCCTTCAATTCCGAACAGCGTTGCAACACCTCATGCTGGCGGTAGCGTAGGAAATGCTGGGATGGCGCAGGACTTTGTTGTCCTCCAGCTTGAGCAGCAGCTCCCGCCTCTTGTCTGTGCTCTCGCCATCCGTACACGTCATATCCAGGATGACGACATCCAGGTGGCTGATCTTCTGAACCTTGTCCAACGTGCAGCGGACCACCCACATCTCCGTTGCTTTGTCGGCAAGCGTCACTATCGGGTCGTTGTCGTCACAGGGCTCGCTGCTGCAGCGAAAGCATACATGGCCGGATATTTGGGCTTTGGATCAGGAAAAAGAAAAGGCCGATGCCTTGCGGTACCGGCCCTGACTGAAGGTCGATATTTCGGCCGCGCTTCTGTGGCGCGGGCCGGATCTCTGCGCCTTACATCCGGTAGGCGATGGTGTCGTTCCAGAAGCGGTCGAGCCGCTGCAAAGCGCGGTTCATCTGCTTGAACTCGTCGGTGTTGATGCCGCCGACCTGTTCGATCGAGCCGACATGACGCTCGTAAAGGCCGGCGACGACCTCGGCCACCTCGTTGCCCTTCGGCGTCAGCGAGACACGGACCGAACGGCGGTCGATGCGCGAGCGCTGGTGGTTGATGAAGCCGAGATCGACCAGCTTCTTCAGATTGTAGGAGACGTTGGAGCCGAGATAGTAGCCACGCGAGCGCAGCTCACCGGCGGTCAGCTCGGAGTTGCCGATGTTGAACAGCAGCAGCGCCTGGATGGCATTGATGTCGGAACGGCCGTTGCGGTCGAATTCGTCCTTGATCACATCAAGCAGGCGGCGGTGCAGCCGCTCAACGAGCTGCAGCGATTCCATGTACAGGGAACGGATAGCCTCGCGGCGATCGTCGGATACGTTGGCGGTCTTCGCCGCCGGACGCGAATTGATCATTGTCTTTGCCTCTCGTTTGTCGCCCTGGTGATTTTTTGTTTTTCACCTTGATCGCGACACTATCGAATACTCATAAAATTCGACTTAAACGCTAGGGCTAACAAGAGCTTACCGGTAAGAGGTTTCGGAAGAGGCTTAACGAACGGTCACCCGAGCAAGGATAATTAACCTAAAGATTTCGGCAACGATTGCGGGGCTCGTGCGAGGCGACAGCCGGGCCGACAATGGGTTCAACGGCTTAGTGGCGGACCGGGCGCTTCTGCAGGTAGATGAGGACGCGAAAGACGATGTAGAGCACCGCCACCGCCGCATGCGAGACGACAATCAGCAAGCGGTGGCCGAAGAGCTCGGGAAAGCCGGCATACATGACCGTCTCGGTCACCGCGCAAATGAACCAGATCACCGGGCCCCAGGACGCCAGCATCCACAGGCCGGCAGCGGCAAAGGGAAAGAACACGGCGAGCACCACCGCCGCGACCTGCCAGTGCACGGGCATCAGGTCGAAACGCCACAGTGTGCCCGGATAAAAGCCGATCAGCTTGATCCAGTAGAGAATGCCGAACAGCAGGCAGTAGCCTGATATGACGCGCTGGAACCAGGCGAAGATCACCTCCACCCCGGAGGGCTGCAGCACGACGCGCCTTGAGGTCACCTCGCTCATATCAAGAGTTCCCGTTCGCCGAGCGGAGCGAAATAGGCATCGACATCCGCTTCGCTGACCGCAGCGAGGCTTGCCGGCCGCCATTGCGGCTTCGAGCCCTTGTCGATGATGGCAGCGCGGATGCCTTCGTAGAAATCATGGCCGGCGAGCATCCGGTTGAGGATGCGGAACTCCATCTTCATGCAGGCTTCCATGGACAGCGTCAGTCCGGCGCTGATCTGCCGCCAGGCGACGCGCAGGCTGGTCGGCGAACGGGTGCGGATCGTCGCCAGTGTCTTTGCCGCGAACTCATCGGCATCCGCCGCACGCTCGAGGCTGTCGATGACGCGGTTCAGGGACGGCTGCGAAAAATGGCGAACTATCGCCTCCAGCGTCGGTCTGTCGGTTTCTCGCCTTGCCTGCACGAAGAAGCCGCGCAGCACCGATTCCGGATCGCCGGTCAACGCCAGCCGGTCGAGGAAGCCAGCCTGGTCCTCGGCCTTGATGGTATGGGTGGCAAGCCCCGACCACAGCGCATCGCCATAGCGGATGCGATTGCCGGTCAGCGCCAGATACATACCGAAGGAGCCGCCGAGATCGGGCAGCAGGTGGCTGGCGCCGACATCCGGAAAGAAGCCGATGCCGACTTCCGGCATGGCAAACTGGGCATTCTCGGTCATCACCCGGTGCGAGCCGTGGAAGGAGATGCCGACACCACCGCCCATGACGATGCCGTCGATCAGGGCGACGTAAGGTTTCTTGAAACTGTTGATGCGAGCGTTGAGGCGATATTCATCGGCGAAGAACTCGACAGGCGGTTTTCCCGCCCGGCCTGTCTCATAGACATGCAGGATATCGCCGCCGGCCGAAAAGGCCCTGCCCTCTGCCTTGACGACGACGACGTCGATGCCCTGGTCGACCTCCCAGGCGGAAAGAGCAGCGTCGAGCGCCCCGATCATGCGGTGCGTCAGCGCATTGAGCGCCTGCGGCCGCGTCAAGGTGACAACGCCGGCCCGGCCCAGATGTTCGAAGCGGATCTCGTCGCCTCCGCCAAAATCCATCGTGAAGAATCCCTCTCCCGGCCGCCGGGACTGAAGTGCTAAAGCGTGGCGCATGGGTGCGTCAATGGCGAGCACACCGGTGCAAGCTCTGGCCCGGACCAGGAGCCAGTGCTAAAAATCGAGGTGCAATGCTGAAAAACTGGATAGAGTTCATGCAGCGCAGCTCTGGCGGGTCTTCGAACGGGACGATTGATTATGACTCGATTTTCACGCCTTGCGCCGGTGGCAATTGGGCTGAGCATCTGCTTGGCTGTTCACCCGGTCTTGGCGGAGGCTTTGGAAGACCTCTACAGTTCGCAGACCATCGTCAACGGTAAGTACGAGAAGAACCGTCAGTCCGGCTTCAGGCGCTGTCTCGACGCGGTTCTGACGCGGGTCTCCGGCGATCAGCGCCTGTCGGCGAAACCTGAAATGACGGCATTGCGCGACAAGGCCGGCAGCTTCGTCGCCAGCTTCCGCTATCGCGACCGCATGGAAGGCATTCCCAACCATGACGACCAGGGCACCTACGACCGGCCTCACAACCTTTACTGCCAGTACAAGCCTGAAGTGATCGACCCGGTGCTTGCTTCGCTCGGCAGCAGGCCATGGCTGACCGCGCGGCCACGACTGGCGGTGTTTTTGGCGACCGAGCGCGGAACGATGCATTATGCGCTCGCTGCCGATGACGACCGTGGCATGCCGATGCGGGAATCGTTCGGCAATGCCGCCGTACCGCTGGCCATGCAGGTGGCTTTTCTCACGGCGGCGCAGTTGGCGCAGGCCGGATTGGACGATCAGGCGCTTCGCAATGCCGAGATGACGAAGCTCGACACACTCGCGAAGAAGGCCGGCGCCGACCACGCGCTTTCCGGCAGTCTCGTCTGGAGCGACAAGGAACTGGGCTGGATCGCCGACTGGCGGCTGGCCATGGCCGGCAAGACTTACATCTGGCAGGTGCGCGGTGTCAGCTTCGACGAGGCTTTCCGTGTCGCCATCAGGGGCGCAGCACAGATTCTGTCTGGCAACGGGCAGCCCGAATAGACCTCGAACGGATCGCTGGCACAATCGTGCCGCATTGGTCAGCGGCGGGAGCTCGTGGTAAAAGCCTGCCCGAACGAGAGTATTGGCGATGAACAAATTCACCCCCGCTAAGCCCGCCGGCGCGCGCGGCGTCGACGAGATCACCGGCAGCCGCCGTCTGCGCCGCATGCGCAAGGCCGACTGGTCGCGCCGTCTCGTGCAGGAGAACAGGCTTTCGGTCGACGACCTGATCTGGCCGATCTTCGTCGTTGACGGCAAGAATATCCGCGAACCGATCGCCGCCATGCCGGGGGTCTTCCGCCTGTCGATCGATCTCGCCGTCAAGGAGGCCGAGCGCGCGGCAAAGCTCGGTATTCCCGCGCTCGCCACCTTCCCCAATGTCGACATCTCGCTGCGCGACCAGACCGGCTCGCACATCCTCGACCCAAACAATGTCATCAACCGTGCCACCCGCGCGATCAAGGACGCGGTGCCTCAGATCGGCATCATCACCGACGCCGCGCTCGACCCGTTCACCAGCCACGGCCATGACGGCATCCTGCGCGACGGCATCATCGTCAACGACGAGACGGTGGAACAGGTGACTGCCGCTGCCGTCATCCAGGCGGCGGCCGGCGCCGACATCATTGCGCCGTCCGACATGATGGATGGCCGCATCGGCGCCATCCGCGACGGGCTCGACGCCAATGGTTTTCAGGACGTCGCGATCATGTCCTATGCGACCAAATTCGCCTCGGCCTTCTACGGTCCCTATCGCGAGGCGGTCGGCACCGCCGGCCTGCTCAAGGGCGACAAGAAGACCTATTACATCGACCATGCCAATTCCGACGAGGCGGTGAGAGAGGCCGAACAGGACATCGCCGAGGGCGCCGACATGCTGATGGTCAAGCCCGGCCTGCCCTATCTCGACATCATCCGGCGGCTCAAGGACGAGTTCCAGATGCCGACCTTCGCCTACCAGGTGTCGGGCGAATATTCGATGATCAAGGCGGCAGGCGCCAATGGCTGGATCGACGGCGAGAAGGCAATGCTGGAATCGCTGCTCGCCTTCAAGCGCGCCGGCTGCGACGGCATCTTGACCTATTTCGCTCCGGAAGTGGCGGAACTGCTGAAGGGATAGGCCGCTAGATCGTTTGGAATCTAGCAGACAGGCTGCGGCGGCATCCTGCTTCGCGTCGCAAGGGAGGGGTGTGAGATTTATCTCGTCACACGCAATCGCATCCAGGCAACGGAGCTTTTTTCGCGTGTCGAGACCACCGGATCTTTCTTCTCCGCTCATGTAATTAGTGCGGCAGCCACGGCGGGTTCTCGCCGGCGAGGCTGCTGGCTTGTCTTCAAAGCCGACAGTCCGATCGTCGCCCAAAAATGCTGCTTGCAATTCGCAATCGGTTTGCTACAAAATAACTGATTGCAAAATACAATTGGTTATCGAGGAGGCTCGCATGTCCAAACTTCGCGTCAATGCTTTCACCCTGTCGCTCGACGGCTATGGCGCCGGTCCCGATCAGGATCTGCAAAATCCTCTCGGCGTCGGCGGGGAATCCTTGCACAAGTGGTTTGTCGACACCCGCACCTTCCGTGAGATGGTGCTCGGACAAGATGGCGGCACCACCGACATCAACGAGGCGTTCGCGGCGCGCAGTTTCGAAAATGTCGGCGCCTGGATTCTGGGCCGCAACATGTTCGGGCCGCTCCGCGGCGAATGGCCTGACGACAGCTGGAAGGGCTGGTGGGGCGACAACCCGCCCTACCACGTGCCGGTTTTCGTGCTGACCCATCACAAGCGCGAACCGATCGTCATGGAGGGCGGCACGACCTTTTATTTCATCACTGATGGCATCCATTCGGCGCTTGAACAGGCCAAGGCTGCCGCTGGCGGCAAGGATGTGCGGGTCGGCGGGGGTGTCGCTACAATCCGCCAGTATTTGCAGGAAAAGCTCATCGACGAGATGCATCTGGCGATCTCGCCGGTGCTGCTCGGCACGGGCGAGAACCTTTTTGCCGGCCTCGACATGCCCAAGCTGGGTTATCTCTGCAGCGAGCAGGTGGCGACACCGCTCGCCACGCACGTCACCGTCAAGCGGGCGTAAGGTGGCGAGCCAATCTCGCCCCGTGCGGGCGAGATGGCCAGCAGGCCAGAGGGCGGCGCTGTCCCTCCAGCGCTTCAATCCATAGCGACTTTGCCTTTGGCCTGTTTCGACAGGCTGTGGAGAGGCCGGCGATCCTACACGCCCCCCTTTGCCCTGCCGGGCATCTCCCCCACGAGAGCGGAGATCGCAGCTTCGTCTCAATACTTCTCCGGCACGTAGAGTTCACGCGGCAGCACCTGGCGCTCGTATTCGGGGTTGAAGACGCGCTCCGGCAACGTGATCTCCTCGTGCGGCACTTCCTCGTAGGGCAGTTGCTTGAGCAGGTGGTCGATGCAGTTCAGCCGCGCGCGCTTCTTGTCGTTGCCTTCTACGATGAACCAGGGCGCTTCCGGGATGTTGGTGCGGGCGAAGGTCTCTTCCTTGGCCTTGGTGTAGTGTTCCCAGCGCACTCGCGACTGCAGGTCCATCGGCGACAGTTTCCACTGCTTCATCGGATCGTGGATGCGCATCAAAAAGCGCATCTGCTGTTCCTCGTCGGTGATCGAGAACCAGTATTTGACCACGGTAATGCCCGAGCGGACCAGCATGCGCTCGAACTCCGGCACGTCGCGGAAGAATTCTTCGACCTGATCGGACTGGGCAAAGCCCATCACCCGTTCGACGCCGGAGCGGTTGTACCAGGAGCGGTCGAACAGCACGATTTCGCCGCCGGCCGGCAGATGCGGAACGTAGCGCTGGAAATACCATTGCGACTTTTCGCGCTCGGTCGGCGCCGGCAGTGCCACGACACGGCAGATGCGCGGATTGAGCCGCTGGGTGATGCGCTTGATGACCCCGCCCTTGCCGGCCGAGTCGCGGCCCTCGAAGATCACCACCAGCTTCTTCTTGTGGTAGGCGACCCAGGATTGAAGCTTGATCAATTCGGACTGCAGGCTGATCAAATCACGAAAATATTGCATGCGATCGATCGAAGGCGGATGCGCGTTCTTGTAGATCTTGGCGATCTCCATCGACAGCGCCGGCTCCGACATTTCGAGCTCATAGTCTTCGTCAAGCGTGTCGGCGAGCTCGGCTTCAAGCCAATCCCTGGCCGGAGAATTCTGTTTTAGCTCGGTCATTATCGGCTGCTCCACTTGCAAGCTCTGTCGATCCACGTCCGGCGCCCAAAATCCCGGCTTACGGCCTGGGAAAGGCAACACCTGAGCCGACTTCAATATAGGCCTGCAATGACGGTTTTATTGCAGCCCTGGCGTGATCACCGCAGCTGCCAATCCCGCCAGGCATGATCGATCCGTCGTACTGGCATGGAGACAAATCACCTCAAATTGTCCTACAAATAGCAGCCATATTCGGGGCTCTCCCCGGCCCCTTTCCCAATGCAATCGCGAGGACCTACATGGAATACCGCACTCTCGGCCGTTCCGGCCTGAAAGTATCGACGCTGACCATGGGCACCATGACTTTCGGTGGCGCCGGCGCGTTTTCGGCTGTCGGCGAGACCGACCTCGACGAGGCGCGCCGGATGATCGACCTCTGCATCGACGCCGGCATCAATGTCATCGACACCGCCAATGTCTATTCGAACGGCATTTCGGAAGAGATCATCGGTGAAGCGCTCGGCGGCAAGCGCAAGGGCGAAGTGCTGATCGCCTCCAAGGCGCGGATGCGGATCGGCAAAGGTCCGAACGATGAAGGCCTGTCGCGCCATCACCTGATCCGCGAATGCGAGAAGAGCCTGAAGCGGCTCAAGACCGACGTCATCGACATCTATTTCCTGCACGAATGGGATGGCGTGACACCGCTGGAGGAAACCATCGCCGCGCTCGACACGCTGGTTGCCCAGGGCAAGATCCGCTATGTCGGCTGCTCCAACTATTCCGGCTGGCAGGTGATGAAGGCGCTCGGCATCAGCGACAGCCATCATCAGCCCCGCTTCGTCACGCAGCAGATCCACTACACGCTGGAAGCGCGCGAGGCGGAGTACGAGCTGCTGCCGATTTCCGTCGACCAGGGATTGGGCGTTCTGGTCTGGAGCCCGCTTGCCGGCGGATTGCTGTCCGGCAAATACCGCCGCGACAGCCCCTCCGCCCGCCAGCTCGCGGGCTGGTCGGAACCGCCGATCCGCGACGAGGACCGGCTGTGGCGGATCGTCGATGTGCTTGTGGAGATCGGCGCGCAGCGCGGCGTGTCGGCAGCGCAGGTGGCGCTGGCCTGGCTGCTTGGCCGGCCCTCCATCAGCTCCCTGGTGATCGGCGGCAGGACGGAAACGCAGTTCCGGGACAACATCGCGGCGGCAAGCCTGGTGCTTTCCGGCGAAGAGCGCGAGCGCCTCGACGCGGTCAGCCGGCCGCCCTTGCTCTATCCCTACTGGCACCAGCAACTGACGGCAAAGGACCGCTTTGGTGCCGCCGATCTGGTGATTGACCGAAGCGGCATCTGACCGGCAAATCGACGGCGATAGGTAATCGGCCACCGCAATAACGGGCTTGGCCTTTCATCGCGACGCGCATCTTGCAAGCCTGGCCATCATCGACGCACTATCGCTTCAGCTGTTGTGTTTGACGGCTAATGCTCCTAGGCAGGACCAGAGCCGCGAGGCAGTGAAAAGGAGCCGATATGGCACGACCACCAAATTACGATCAGGAACGCAAGGAACGCGACCGCCAGAAGGCGGCCAAGAAGGCTGAGAAGCTCGCAGCCAAGGTCGCAGCGAGGGAACGTTCGAAGCCCGAGGACGAAACCGAAGGCGAAACCGAAACGGCAAAGTGACGGCAAAAGGCCCGCGAATGCGGGCCGTGCCTCAATCCGGATTGCCGCCCCGGAAGTCGCCTTGTGTCAGGCCGGCGCCTTGTCGCTGACAAAGACGTCCACTTCGCGTGCTGCCGCAATGAAGGCGCGCCTGGCATTCATCGCCGGCTTGTCGCCGGCGAGTGCGTCATGGCAGGCCTGCAGGGCCGCGCGATGCTTGGGGCTGCGCTTGCCGGGCCAGCTGTTGAGGAGGTAGTCGGAAGCCTCACGCGCCGTGCGCAAGAGCTGAGTGCTTCCCGCCGCGACTGACTTCACAGTCACAGGTGTTTCAAATCGGTTGTTTTCCATCGCCGCTCCTTACGCCATCGGCGTCTGCGAAGCGAGGCGAAAGTGCGCATACGTTCAGACGCCGCTTTGCGCCCCTTCATCCACCTTCAAGCAGCAACGACGGCAAAGCCTCTGGCGCGAAGACCGCGCCGATCGTTGGCGAGCGACGTCACCAGCCGGTCGCGGCTGCCGACGATGTGAACCGAGAGCAGGCGTGCGGCTTCATCGGCGTCGCCAAGGCGTGCCGCCGCCAGTATGGCGCGATGTTCGGCCCAGGCGCGGCTGAGGGCCGCTTCGTCGCGAACCTCCAGCCAGCGCGCCCGCGACAGGCGCGTCATGGCATCGCGCACCGCCCGGAACAGGAATTCATTGCCCGACAGACGCGCCAGTTCGATGTGAAAATCCATGCCGACGCGATGCCATTCCTCGCGCGGCGTGTCGTTGCCGCAGGATTCGAGCATCGCCTCGATGACATCGACGGCGCTCCGGTCCGCCAGGCTGCATGTCAGGCGAAGGGCCGCGACCTCGACCGCCTCCCTGTAGACGGCGATCTGCTCGAGTTCAGCCAGATTGATCGGCGACACCGTCCAGCCGCGCCCGTCCCTACCGACCAGGCCCTCGGTCTCGAGCCGCAGAAGTGCTGCCCTGACCGGGGTTCGCGATGCACCGAAACGGCTCTCTATCCAGCGCTCGGTCAGCTTTTCGCCGGGACCGATCTCGAGGCCCAGGATCATCTGCCGAAGCTGCTTTTCGACGCTCTGCATCTGCGACATTGTCGTTTCCATCTTTTGGTCGTTGCAATCGTCTTGCCGATCACGTTCGACAGGTTGCATTGACAGCGGCCAAGCTTGCGTCCATGACGTGCACCATATTGGTATCCCAAACTGGTACCCGCAGCAACCATCGATAAAAGAGGTGCTGAGACAGGACATATGACATGCCGCAGAACACGCCCCCGGTGACCGACAGCACCTATAATATCCACTGGCGGCGCAATCTGTTCGTGTGCTTTGCCGGGTCGTTCTCGACGCTCGTCGCCATGACATTGCTTTTGCCTTTCCTGCCGCTCTATATCGAGCAGCTGGGTGCCGAGGGCCACGCGGCGATCGTGCAATGGTCAGGGATCGCCTATGGCGCGACGTTCTTGGCTGCGGCGCTGGTGGCGCCGCTCTGGGGACGTCTCGGTGACCGCTACGGCCGCAAGGTGATGCTGGTTCGCGCCAGCTTCGGCATGGCCATATGCATGTCGCTGACCGGCATGGTGCAGACGGTCTGGCAACTGGTGCTGTTGCGGCTGCTGATCGGTTTTGCCGGCGGCTATTCCTCGGGATCGACCATCCTCGTCGCCATGCAGACGCCGAAGGAGCGTTCCGGCTGGGCGTTGGGCCTGCTGTCGGCCGGCATCACGGGTGGGGCTCTGGTTGGCCCGCTGGTTGGCGGCGCCCTGCCGCCGCTGATCGGCATCCGCGCCACCTTCCTCTTGTCCGGCGGCGTCATCTTCCTGGCGTTCCTGGCGACCACGTTTCTAATCAAGGAGAATCCCCGGCCGAAAACAGCAGACGCCGCGTCGAAGCAGAAGCAGAAAGGCGGCTGGGCACAAATCCCCGACAAGCGGCCTGTCGTCGCCATGCTGGCGACCGGCATGCTGTTGAGCTTCGCCACCATGTCGATCGAGCCGATCATCACCGTCTATGTGCAGCAGTTGATTGCGGACCAAAGCCGCGTCACGATGATATCAGGCGTCGTCATGTCGGCGGCGGCCCTCGGCGCCATCCTGTCGGCCTCGCGCCTCGGCAAGCTCGCCGACCGCGTCGGCCACTGGAACGTCATTATCGGCGCACTTGCCGTCTCGGCGCTGCTGCTGATCCCGCAGGCCTTCGTCACACAAAGCTGGCAACTCATCGGCCTGCGCTTCCTGATGGGCCTGGCGCTGGGCGGTCTCTTGCCTTGCATCACCAGCGTGATCCGCCACAATGTTCCCGATGGCGTCGGCGGCAATGTGCTCGGGTTGTCGATTTCCGCCCAGTATGTCGGGCAAGTCGCAGGCCCCTTGCTGGGCGGCTTTGCCGGTGGTCATTTCGGCATGCGCTCGGTGTTTTTGGGCACATCCGTCTTGATGGCCGGGGGCGCGGTGTATAACTGGCTGGCGCAATCACGCCGCGCGCAGGACATGCTCGCCAACCCCGGCAAGCCCTGACCGAGTCAGGCATTTCCCTCTGATACCACGGAGCCACGGACATGAGCACGGCCGAGCAATTTTCCGGCGCCAGCAGCCGTATCCTCGTCCTGGCCAGCGGCCTCTGCGGCGCGGCGGGTGTGGCGCTGTCGGCCGCGGCGGCGCATCTGGGTGGCGCTTTCGTCGGCACCGCGGCATCGTTCCTGCTGATGCACGCGCCGGTCTTCCTTGCCGCCGGACTGCTTGGCGCAAACCGGATCCTGCGCATCGCCAGCCTGATCCTGCTGGTTGGGCTTCTGCTTTTCTGCGGCGATCTGCTGGCCCGCGATTTCATCGGGTCGCGACTGTTCCCGCTGTCGGCGCCGATCGGCGGCACCCTACTTATCGCTGGCTGGCTGGCGATCGCTGCCTCGGCGCTGGTGCGCGCACGTTCCTGAACGCCTCTGGGCGCCCTGCCCGATAAACAGACCTCCGCCTGTCAAACGTCGTTTGCCGGGCCGTTAGTCCTGCCGGGGCTCGGGCTGGATGACCAATTCGCGATTGCGCCGCCGGAACCTTGCCAACCGACGCCGCTCCGGCTGTTCGGAAGCCGGCGCGATGCCCCAATAGTTGCGATAGATGTCTTCAAATAGATAGCTCACGGGATGCATGATGTGCACTCCTTTCAGTGCTTGAATCGATCCAATCGATGGGCACGAAAAACCGCCCCGCTCAACTCCGCTTGCGCTCCACAAGGAACCGCAGCTCGCGGACCCATGGATCGGCTTTGCCACGACGCCTCTGCGTCGCGGTGGTCGACGAGATGCTCCAGTCGTTGCGGTAAATGTCTTCGAACAGAAAATTGACGGGATGCATGACACAACTCCTTGCTTGATGTTGAATCGATCCAATCCTAACGACCGACATTCCCTTGGATCGATTCAAACATAGGCCTTATCGAGGCTTCGATCAAGTCAAAATTTGAACCGATCCAACGAAAGTGTTAGATGGGGGAATTCAGGAGACGAAGATGGCGCCACTTATCTCTGCAAAGACAAGACCGGTGCGGTTGGCGGACATCGCCAAGGCAGCCGGCGTATCGCACGGCACCGCGTCCAACGTGTTCGCCCGTCCGGAGATCGTGCGCGAGGAGGTCCGCGAGCGGGTCAAGGCGGCAGCCGAGGCTATGGGATATGGCGGGCCCGACCCCAAGGGCCGGCTGCTGCGCGCCGGCAAGGTCAACGCCATCGGTGTCGCGACCGCGGAACCCCTCTCCTATTTCTTCGACGACCCTTTTGCCCGGGTGATGATGGCTAGCATCTCGCAGGCTTGCGACGCGACCGGTGCGGGGATTTCACTGGTCTCCGCCGCCAACAATGAGCAACTCGCCTGGAACATCCAGAGCGCGCTAGTCGATGGCTTCATCGTCTTCTGCGTCGACGGCGGTTCAAAGCTGGTCGAACTGGCGCGCGAACGCAAGCTCCCCTTCGTTGCGCTCGATCTCGATTCAGACGACGACGACGCGGTCGCCGCCATCGGTGTCGACAACATCGCCGGGGCGGGCCTCGCGGCTCGACATCTGACCGAGCTTGGGCATCGTCGCTTTGCGGTGCTTGCCCTGCCCGTCGCGGACTCCGGCTTCGGCCCCACCACAAGGGAGCAGATGGAGAAGGCCCTGTATTCCGGGACGCGCGACCGCCTGCGTGGCTATTTCGCGGAACTCTCCCGCGTCGACATCGACGTCGAGCGTGTACCGATCTACGAAACCGTCAATGACGAGGAGAGCGTGTGGGCCGGCCTCGACCATATTTTCGCCGGTGCCGAGACGCCGACAGCCATCCTGGCTATGTCGGACAGGATGGCGCTCCATGCGCTGGACTGGTTGCGGAAGCACGACATCTCGGTACCGGGCGATGTTTCGGTCGTCGGCTTCGACGGTGTTCCGGAAGGAGCGGTTTCCAGTCCGCCGCTGACCACGATCGTCCAGCCGATCGCCGAGATGGGGCGCCTAGCCGTCAAGGCGATCCTTGAAAATGACGGCTCGTTCAGCCGGCAATCGCTGCCGGTCGAACTCCTGGTGCGAGCCTCATCCGGCCCCTCGCCCGCCTGAGCTCAACGGCCCATTCCTGTCGCCATGGTCGGCATCGCGAAGGATGCAGCATGGACGGGCGGTGCGGCGTTGTGAACCGGCCTGCTTTTGCCGGACCAGCCAAGGCCCGAAAGCCATTCGAGATAGTAGGCAAGCGCGAACTGCATGACGATGCCGGCCGATATCAACAGGCTGTCATAGGCAAATCCGCCCGGATTGATCAGCTTCAGCACCTGCGCCGCCATCGCGAGCACCGTGCCGGCAATGAAAACCGGCAACGATCGTTTGCCCAATATGGCAAGCGGATGATCGCGCCCGGTGCGAAACAGGTTCGAGATCGCTGGGAATGCTATGATCAGGTAGCTCACCGCCAGTATATGCAGCAGCCTCGGCAGCGACAGGAACGTCTTGTCGAAGCCGGTCAGCACCGGAGGCAGGCCAAACCAGGAGATCTGCCCCCAGAGCGGACTGTGCACCCAGACCAGTGCCATAACGGTGTAGGCCGAGGCCGCGCCAACCAGCCAGCGATTGACCGGGATGGTGCCGCCGCGACGCACATGCAGCGTGCCTGCCAGGCCGATGTTGAAAAGGAACTGCCACGACAGCGGGTTGAGAAACCAGAAGCCGGGCTCGGGATAGTTGGGCGGTGCAATCTGATAAATCCCCGCGACCAGCCACAGGGCGCCGGATGCCGCCAGTGCCAGGACCGGCCGATAGCTGACAATGAGCAGAAACAGCGGCGTCAGCAAGAGCAGCACCGCATAGACGGGCAGGATGTTGTTGTAGCCAAGTTGGTGGCCCAGCGTCACGATGCCGATCAGCACCTGCGGCGTATTTTTGATCAACGGCTCGATGTTGATCATCGTCAAAAGTTCCGGCCGCCTGGCAAACACCGCCGCAGCGCAGAAAATGGCCATCACCACCATGGTGGTGACGATGTGGGTGGCATAAAGCACACCGGCCCGGCGCAACATCTTCAAGGTTGCCAACAGCCGGTTTCCAGGCTGAAATTTCTTGCCGTAGGCGAGCGCGACCGAGATGCCCGAGATCAGCACGAAGACCTCCGCCGCATCCGAAAAGCCGAAATTCTTGTACGTCAGATACTCGAAGGCGGTACCCGGCACATGGTCGACATAGATGGTCAGCAAGGCGAGAGCACGGATCACATCGATGCGCGTGTCACGCTCAGTGCGATCCGAGACACGCGAATTGCGGTCTGGGACACCCGAATCGCGGTCCGGGGAAATCTGGGTGGTCATCGACAAAAAGGCCTCAAAGCTGGTTGTTCATACCGGCAATGCGACCCCAGGCGCACCGCTTCGATTCCTCCCGAAGGAATGTTATCGGCGGAGAAACGGACTGTAATGGGCCCGGTTCAATCAACTTTCGCGGAGCTTGAAAATATTGCGTTTTGAAGCCGGCAAATTGAGCGAAACGTAATATAATCAAGAGGATGGGCGATGATGGAAGAGACCTCACAAGATGGTGCGCTGCGGCGTGATCTCGCCTTTCGCTACCGCCTTTACAGCCCGGCGGATTCAACGGGCGAGTGCTTCTTCCTGCTGCATGGGTCGGGTGTCGACGAGACGACATTGGTGCCGCTGGCGCGAGAGATCGCACCGCGTGCCACGCTCATCGCGGTGCGTGGCCGTGTTGTCCAGGAGGACGGTTTCCGCTGGTTCGTGCGCATCACGCCGACGCGCTTCGAACAGGCGAGCATCCGCACCGAAACCGAGGCCTTTGCGGGCTTCGTTACTGACGTCGCCGCACGTCACCATCTCGACCTCTCGCGCACAACGTTCCTCGGCTATTCGAACGGCGCCAATCTGGTTTCGAGCCTGATGCTGCTGCATCCAGGCTTGGTCGAACGGGCCGCGCTGCTGCGGCCGATGCCGGTGCTGGATGATGTGCCGGCGACGGATCTGTCAAAGGTGCGGGTGCTGATGATCGCCGGCGCCGCCGACCTCACCTATGCGCCTTTCGCCCCTGCTCTGGTGACGTTGCTCAGCCAGCACGGCGCGGAGATCGATGCCCGGATTGTTGCATCGGGTCATGAATTCGGCAGCGCCGACGCCGCGATCGTCAGGCAATGGCTGGCGGGATCGGCGGCGGTGGCGCAGACAGGTTGAGGGGCCTTCGATGTTCGGCCTGCTCCTTCGTCACTGCAGCTCCTTCTACCCTCGTCCCATCCTGTTCCAGGCATCCAGCCCGGCGATCTTGTAGGCTTCGGCGAGCGTCGGATAGTTGAAGGTGTTGTTGACGAAGAAGTCCACGGTGCCGCCGAGATTGATCACCGCCTGGCCGATGTGGATGAGCTCGGTGGCGCCCTCGCCGACGATATGCGCGCCGAGCAGACGGCGCGTTTCGATCGAGAACAAGAGTTTCAGGAAGCCGGTGTTGACGCCCATGATGTGGCCGCGCGAGGTCTCGCGAAAACGCGCCACGCCGACCTCGTAGGCCGCACCGCTCTCACGCACCTGTTCTTCGGACTGGCCGACCGTCGAAATTTCAGGCACCGCATAGATGCCATAGGGAAAGGTTTCCGGTGGCGGCGGCAAAGGCACACCGAAGGCATGGCAAGCGGCCACCCTGCCCTGCTCCATCGAAGTCGAGGCCAGGCTCGGAAAGCCGATGACGTCGCCGGCGGCATAGATGTTGGGCACGCTGGTCTGGAAGGATTGCGGATCGACCTTGATACGCCCTCTGGAGTCGGCATCGATGCCGACGACATCCAGGCCCAGGCTGCCGACATTGCCGGTGCGGCCGGCGGCGTAGAGCACGACCTCCGAACGAATGGTGCGGCCATCGGCCAGTTCCACTTCGGCGGCGTCGGGCTTGGAGCGTATTTCCTTCACCGCGCTGCCCAGCCGGATGGTCATGCCGCGATCGCGCATCTGGTGGATGAAATCGTCGACGATCTCGCGGTCGACGAAATCGAGGATGGAGTTGCGCGGCTCGACCAAGGTCACCGGCACATCGAGCGCGGAGAAGATCGTTGCATATTCGACGCCGATGACGCCGGCGCCGATCACCGTCAGCGTGCGCGGCAGGCGGTCAAGCTCCAGCATCTCGTCGCTGTCGAAGACGCGGGTCTTATCGAAAGGCACGTCGCGCGGCCGGTGCGGCCTGGTGCCGACCGCAATCAGCGCATTGGCAAAACCGACCTCGCTGTAATCGCCGGTGTCGGTGGTCAGGCTAACCTTGTTGGGGCCGAGAAACTTTACCGCGGCGCGGGCGCTCTTGACCGTGTTGCGCATGAACTGGTGCTGCAGCACCTCGACCTCATGGTCGAGCGTCTTGTGCAGGCGCTCGACCAGATCGCCGACCGAGATATCCTGCTTGACTCGGTAGCCGCGCCCATAAAAGCCGCGCTCGCGCCAGCCGGAGAGGTTGAGCACCGTTTCACGCAGCGTTTTCGACGGAATGGTGCCGGTATGCACCGAGACACCGCCCAGACGCCGGCCGCGGTCGACCACCAGCACCGATTTGCCAAGCTTGGCCGACTGCACCGCGGCACGGCGGCCGGAAGGGCCGCTGCCGATGACCAGCATGTCGTAGTCCATATTGCCCAGTCCCCCGCCATGTGCGCTTTGCTGCGCCGCAACAAGCTAATGCTATCCGCGCCGCAAATTCAACCGGCGCCATCGAAGCCGGCGCACCGCACGAAGACCGATCTTGATTCCGCCACAGGCCTTCACCATTTCATCACTGAGCGGTCCGCACCCTACGTCGGACCTTGTTACGAGGAAATGACATGGACGCGCGCGTTCTCGACGGCGAAATCATCACCGGCAGGCTTGACGATGTCAGGGCCTATGACGGTGTGCGCACGAAGCGCATCCTGGCCTTCGTGATCGACTATGTGATCGTCGCGCTGCTCACCATTCCGTTTGCCATATTGGTGTTCTTCCTCGGGCTTTTGACCCTCGGGCTTGGCTGGATGCTGTTCGGCATCCTGTTGCCGACTGTGGCCATCCTCTACATCTGGAACACGCTGGGCAGCACCGACCAGGCCACCACGGGCATGAAGATGATGGGCATCCGCCTCGACCGGCTCGACGGCAGGCCGATCGACGGCCTCACCGCGGTCGTCCACTCGGTGCTGTTCTGGGCCGGCAATGTCATCCTGTCGCCGCTGGTGCTTCTGGTGACGCTGTTTTCCGACCGCAAGCGCACCTTGCATGATCTTTTGCTTGGCACGGTCGTCAGCCGCACCGACCGCTGAAACGGCCCTCTGAAGAGCAGTCGCAAGCGGTTGAGCACAAATGTGAAGGCGTCGAGTCGACCACGCCCACACAATCCTGTTGAATTTTTCGCCGTCCGCGCCAAAGGTAGAGCGATTCGAAGGAGTGTTTCCAAGACTCGATGACGCAGCATCCGACCCAGTCGCCGCAGTTCTTCCTGACCGCTCCGTCGCCGTGCCCCTATCTCGACGGCCAGTTCGAGCGCAAGGTGTTCACGCACCTGGTCGGCGACAAGGCGGCGGAGATGAACGACCTCTTGACGCAAGGCGGCTTCCGACGCTCGCAGAACATCGCCTACAGGCCGGCCTGCGAGACCTGCCGCGCCTGCGTTTCGGTACGCATCCTCGCCCAGGAATTCGTCGCCAGCCGCAACATGAAGCGCGTGCTGCAGCACAATTCCGACCTCGTCGGCCACATGCACAATGCCGAGCCTTCGACCGAACAATATTCCCTGTTCCGCAGCTATCTCGACGCCCGCCACCGCCGTGGCGGCATGTCCGACATGACGGTGCTCGACTATGCGATGATGGTCGAGGATACCCATGTCGACACCAAGGTGATCGAGTATCGCCGACGCGGGCCTGACACCTTTATCACTGGCAAAGGACAGGGCGAGCTGATCGCGGTGGCGCTCACCGACAAGATGGCCGACGGCCTGTCGATGGTATATTCCTACTTCAATCCCGATTTCGAGGAACGGTCGCTCGGCACGTTCATGATCCTCGACCACATCGCCCGCGCCAGAGCGATGGGCCTGCCCCATGTCTATCTCGGCTACTGGGTCAACGGCTCGCGCAAGATGAATTATAAGATGCGCTTCATGCCGCAGGAGCATCTCGGCCCGAAGGGCTGGGAGCGCTACACCAACGAAGCGGTCGCGCGCTGATTACTCTTTCCCAAGTCCGGGCTTAAACATTTTCAATCGAGACGATGCTGGTCTTTCCGCTGGTTGGCGGAGAGCGTGCGATTGCGCCGGTCCGCCATCCTCTCCCGAATTCATTGTGAAAGTCGCTGCATGTCGTCTCACGATACTCACACCAAAGGCCTTCTGCTCACCGCATTTGGCGGGCTGACGCTGACCGTGGACATCCCGCTGATCCGGCTCGCCCACGGCGAGGCGTGGACAATCCTGCTGCTGCGCACCGGCTGCACCTTGGCCGCGGCACTGATCATGTGGACCATCTGGCGCTCGTTCAGCAAGAATGCGCCGCAGCTGATACCTGGCTGGTCGGGCCTGATCGTTGCCGCGATCTACGGGCTCGGCGCGATTGCCTTCATCACCGGCGTCTACAACACCTCGACCGCCAACCTGGTTTTCATCCTGGCCTTCACCACCATGTTCGCCGCGCTGCTGTCGTGGGTGTTCCTGAAGGAGCGGCCGCGGCCGCTGACCTTTGCGGCATTGGCCATGATGATCGTCGGCGTCGCCATCATCGTCGGCGATTCCGTCGGCACCGGACATCTGTTCGGCGACCTGATGGCATTGTGTTCGGCCTTCCTGATTGCCTGCGCCATCACCATCTCGCGCGCCAGCGGCAAGGATATGGGCTTTACCTCACTGATCGGCGTCGTCCTGCCTTTCGGGCTGGCGGCGTTGATGGTCTCCAGAACCGGCTTTCAGGTGGAAGCGCCCTGGTGGATCATCCTCAACGGCGCCGTCATCATGCCGATAGCGTTCTTCTGCCTTGCCGCCGGACCAAAATACATTTCGGGACCGGAAGTGGCGATGTTCTACCTGCTTGAAACCGTGCTGGCGCCGGTCTGGGTGTGGATGATCTTTGCCGAAACACCGACGCGCAACAGCCTGATCGGCGGCGCGATCCTGATCGTCACGCTGATCGCGCATTCGCTGTGGCAACTTCACGAGGGACGCAAGCGGCGTGGCGACCTTGCGGTGCAACATCCGGCCTAAGGTGCGTTAAGATCAGGCGCTGGCCTTCTTCGCCACGTCAGGTTCCGGCAAAACCTCGATTTGCGGACCGGCTTCGATTTCGGCTGGCGAGCCCGGAACGACGTCGTCGGCCATTTCCACCTCGCGCAGCCATTCGCGCCAGATCGCGACCAGCAGGGCCATCAGCACCGGGCCGATGAACAGGCCGAGAAACCCCATGGTCTTGACGCCGCCGATCAGGCCGAAAAACGTCGGCAGGAAGGGCAGTTTTATCGGCCCGCCGACGAGCTTCGGGCGCAGTGTCTTGTCGACGATGAACAGTTCGACAGCGCCCCAGAGGAACAGCGCAAGCCCGGCCATCGGCGAGCCGCTGGCGGCGAGATAGATCGAGACCAGCGTGAACGACAGCGGCGCCCCGCCGGGGATCAGCGCCATGACGCCGGTGAGGGCGCCAAGCGTGACCGGCGACGGCACGCCGGCCAGCCAGTAGGCGATGCCCAGCACCAGGCCTTCGCCGATGGCGATGACGGTCATGCCGGTCACGGTCGACGAGATCGTCGCCGGCACGACACGCGAAATCCGTTCCCATCTGGTCGGCAGGATGCGCTCGCCGAGACGGTCGACCTGGCCGGCAAAATGCTCACCGTCGCGATAGGCGAAGAACAGCGCGATCATCATGAACAGCAGCGTCAACAGGAGGCCGAAAGCACTGCCGCCTGCGGCCAGCACACCGCGATAGATACTGCCGATGTTGGCGCCGCTGACCAGTTGGATCAGCTCACCAATGCCGCCGGGATGGCCGAAATTGGTCGTCCACTGCTCGTTCAGCCACTCGCCCACGACAGGCATGGTGGCAATCCAGTGCGGCGTCACCGCGCCATGACGGTTGGTCTCGATCGCCCAGGCGACCCATTCGCGGACTTCGTTGATCGCATAGGTGCCGGCGAGCGCGATCGGTATCACCAGGAAGGCGAGAATGAAGAGGATGGCAAAGGTCGCGGCGATGGTGCGGTTGCCACTGACTGCAACGAGCAGGCGCCGGTAGAGCGGCCAGCTGGCGAAAGCGATGACGAGCGCCGCCAGCACCGGAAACAGGAAGCCGTGGAAGAAATAGACGCCGGCGGCGACGATCAGCACCAGCAGCCAGCGTGCCGCCGACAGCGGCGGGATGACGGCTGCCCTGAGCGGCGTCGACAGGCCGAACAGGCGCTGCTGCCGTTCGGGTTTCTGGATTCTTGCTTCCTTCAAACGCCTGGCTCTCCCAAACACCCCTCCTGTCTATGCACTGATATAGTGCAGCAATCGTGACGATAGTCCAAATGATTGGGGTGGGCGTGGCCATCTCCCCCCCTTGGGGGGGAGATGGCCGGCAGGCCAGAGGGGGTCGCCTCGCGTGAAGCGCTAGCCTCCTCTGCCGGCGAAGGGAGGTCCCGTCCGGTCGTACCGACCCCCTCTGTCGCCTTTGGCGACATCTCCCCCTCGAGGGGGAGATTTGGCGCTACCCAAACTTCCCCGTCCTCGGGAATCCCTTCGGCACCATGCGTCCGGCCGACGCACGCGCACCGATCCATTCGGCCAGTTCCTCCCGCGACCTTATGAAGGTGCGGTCGGCTGAATCCTGCCAGGAGAGGCCGCTCTCCAGCGTGAACGGCTTGAGGTCGAGAAGGCCGCCGTCCTTGTATTTCTGCAGGCGCACGCCCTTGCCGCGGCCCATCTCCGGAATCTCGGCGAGCGCGAACACCAGCATCTTGCGATTCTCGCCAACGATGGCGAGATGGTCGCCGGTGACCGGGATGCAGCGCTTGGCTTCGTCCGGCGCCTTGACGTTCATCACCTGCTTGCCCTTGCGGGTGTTGGCGACGACTTCCTCCTCCGGCACGATGAAACCGTTGGCGTCGTGCGAGGCCAGCAGCAGCTTGCGTTTCGGGTCATGAACGAAGGCGGTGACGATGTCCTGGTCATTGTCCATATCGACGATGATGCGGATCGGCTCGCCATGGCCTCGCCCGCCAGGCAGCCGGTCGGCGCCGATGGTGTAGAATTTGCCGCCGGTGGTGAAGACCAGCACCTTGTCGGTGGTCTGGGCATGGAAGGCGAGCTTGAGGCTGTCGCCCTCCTTGAAGGTCAGCGTCGAGAGATCGGCCAGATGCCCCTTCATCGCCCGCAGCCAGCCCTTTTCCGAGACGACGACGGTGACCGGCTCGCGCTCGATCATGGCATGGGCAATGTCGGTCAGATCATGCTCGGGCGCGTCGGCGAACTGGGTGCGGCGCTTGCCGAGCTCGGTCTCCGGGCCGAACTTGTCGCGGATGTTGGTGACTTCCCACTTGATCGTCGCCCACTGCTTCTCGTTTGAAGCAAGCAGTGCCTCGATCTGCTTCTTCTCCGCGCTCAGGCCGTCGAATTCCTTGCGGATCTCGAATTCTTCAAGCTTGCGCAGAGCGCGCAGCCGCATGTTGAGGATGGCTTCGGCCTGGTTGTCGGTGAGCGACCAGCGGGCCATCATCACCTGCTTTGGCTCATCCTCCTCGCGGATGATCCTGATCACCTCGTCGATGTTGAGGTAGGCGATCAGGTAGCCGGCAAGTATCTCCAACCGTCTTTCGATTTCGCCGAGCCGGTGTTTCGAGCGGCGGATCAAGACCTCGCGGCGGTGCTCGAGCCATTCCTGCAGTACGCCCTTCAGCGACAGCACGTTGGGCACCTTGCCGCGCGACAGCACATTCATGTTGAGCGGGAAGCGGCTTTCGAGCTCGGTCAGCTTGAACAGCGATTCCATCAGGATGCCGGGGTCGACCGAACGGCTCTTCGGCACCAGCACGACGCGGACGTCCTCGGCGCTTTCGTCCCTGATGTCCTCGAGCAGCGGCAGCTTGCGCGCCATCAGCAGCTCGGCGATCTTCTCGATCAGCCGCGCCTTCTGCACGCCATAGGGGATTTCGGTGACGACGATGCTCCAGGTGCCCCTGCCCTGGTCCTCCTGAAACCACTTCGAGCGCACGCGAAAGCCACCGCGACCGGTTTCGTAGGCTTCGAGGATCGAGGCGCGGCTGTCGACGATGATGCCGCCAGTCGGGAAATCCGGCCCCTGGACAAAGTCCATCAGCTTCGCCACCGGCGCGTCCCGGTTTTCGATCAGGTGAAGTGCGGCATCGCAAAGCTCGGCGGCATTGTGGGGCGGGATCGATGTCGCCATGCCCACCGCGATGCCGGACGAGCCGTTGGCCAGCAGATTCGGAAAGGCGCCGGGCAAGACCACCGGCTCCTCGTCTTCTTCGTTGTAGGTCGGCCGATAGTCGACGGCGTCCTCGGTGATGCCGGACAACAGTTCGGTCGCCACATCGGTCATGCGCGCTTCTGTGTAGCGCATGGCGGCGGCGTTATCACCGTCGATGTTGCCGAAATTGCCCTGCCCGTCGACCAGGGGATAGCGCATCGAAAAATCCTGCGCCAACCGCACCAGCGCGTCATAGATCGACTGGTCGCCATGCGGGTGGAACTTGCCCATCACCTCGCCGACGATGCGGGCGCATTTGGCAAAGCCCTGGTCGGGATTGAGCCGCAGCAGGCGCATGGCGTGCATGATGCGGCGATGGACCGGCTTCAGTCCGTCGCGCACATCGGGCAGTGCCCGGTGCATGATGGTCGACAGCGCATAGGCCAGATAGCGCTCTTCCAGCGCCTTCTTCAGATCGACCGGCTCGATATGATCGCCACCGCCACTTTCAGGCGGCAAAAGCCTTTTTCCCATGGGCTCGGACTAGCCGAGCGGGTGATTCGCGGCAAGAGCTCGACGGAGATACCGGCCTTTCTGCAACATGAAACCGCACCCGGGGGATCTCGGCCAACATCAGCCTGTTACATGCGGGTTCTATGGCCAAGCGCGACGATATCCGGCTATCGGCTCTTCATGACAAATTCACCGGTTTGCGCAAAGACGGTGGGATCGGGTTTGCCTTTCACCGCGATTTTTGACCAATGTGCCGGGACACGCCTTTTTCCGGTCCAGTTCGTCACGGAATGGTGATGGCGCAAATAATTGAAAAAAACAATTTCAGCACACTCTCAGGGACCTTGCGATGACAATCAAACGCTCAACTCTCAAGAAACTGGCTTTCTCGACCTTCTTGCTCACGCTGCCGCTGAATGCGGCCCTCGCACAGGATACGGCAGTGGCCGACCGGCTGAAGGCAGCGCTTGTCGCACAAGGTGTCGACATCACCTGGACCGGGGTGACCGGCGACAACACCAGCATGGTGCTGCAGGGCGTTGCCATCAAACCGGCGGCGGAGAAGGAAGCGCTTCCCATCGGCGACGTCAAACTCGAAGGCGTGACCGAGGCAAATGGCGGCTATGACATCGCCACCGTATCGACGGCTGCCTTCACACACAGCAAGGACGGCGTCACCCTCGACCTCAGCCCCTTCGTCATCCATGACATGACAGTTCCGGCCGACGGCGCCACCGGCCCGCTGGGCTCGCTGATGATGTACAAGTCAGCCGAACTCTCGAACATGACCGTCAAGGTCGCCGACAAGACCGCCTTCTCGATGGACGGACTTGCCATCGAGATCACGCCGCCGGCGGACGGCAAGGCGATGGAATTCACCGCCACCACGGAAAAATTCAACGCCGACCTGACGCTGGTCGACGATCCCAAGTCCAAGGAAGTCATCAACGCGCTCGGCTACCAGAACATCGCGGGCAATCTCGAAATGGCCGGCACCTGGCAGCCCACGGACGGCAAGATGGAACTGTCGAAATACGACGTCTCGGTCGAGAATGCCGGCACGCTCGGCATGACCTTCAATCTCGGCGGCTACACGCTGGACTTTATCAAGTCGCTGCAGGAAATGCAGAAGAAGATGGCGGCCCAGCCTGAAGGCGCCGACAATTCGGCGCAAGGCATGGCCATGCTCGGCCTGTTGCAGCAGCTTTCGTTCAACAGCGCCTCGATCCGCTTCGACGACGATTCGCTGACCAACAAGGTTCTGGACTATGTCGGCAAGCAGCAAGGCATGTCCGGCAAGGACATCGCCAACCAGGCCAAGGCGATCGTGCCATTCGGCATGGCGCAGCTCAACAATCCCGAGCTGACGGCACAAGTGACGGCCGCGGTCGGCAAATTCCTCGACGATCCGAAGAGCCTGGAAATCTCGGCCGAGCCGCCGGCGTCCGTGCCGTTCGCGCTGATCATGGCGGGCGCCATGTCCAACCCGCTCGACCTGCCGAAGACGCTCGGCGTCACCGTCAAGGCCAACGAAGACTGATCGAAGCGATCTTAAATATGCGAAAAGCCCGGCAGCGATGCCGGGCTTTCCTGGATTAGCGAAGCGAAAGAATCGGTTCGGGCGGTTCTTTAAAGCATCGCCCGAAGCGCGCGATCAGGCGTCCTTCTTGGGCACGGCAACGCGTAGCGCCAGGTCGCGAAGCTGCTGCGGGCTCGCTTCCGACGGTGCGTTCATCAACAGATCATAGGCCTGCTGGTTCATCGGGAACATGGTGATCTCACGCAGGTTCTTGGCGCCGAGCAGCAGCATGACGACGCGGTCAACACCGGCAGCCATGCCGCCATGCGGCGGTGCGCCATACTGGAAGGCACGATAGAGGCCGCCGAAGCGCTCCTCGACGGTGGCGCGATCCAGCCCGACCGTCTCGAACGCCTTGACCATGGTTTCGGGCAGATGGTTGCGGATACCGCCGCTGGCGATCTCGAACCCGTTGCAGACCATGTCGTACTGGAACGCCTTGATGCCGAGCAGGTCCTCGCCATTCAGCGCATCGATGCCACCTTGCGGCATCGAGAACGGGTTGTGGGCGAAGTCGATCTTCTTCTCTTCTTCGTTCCACTCGAAGAACGGGAAGTCGACGATCCAGCACAGCTCGAAACGCTCGCGGTCGACAAGGTTCAGCTCCTCGCCGGCACGGGTGCGCGCAGCCCCAGCAAAGGAGACGAACTTCTTCGGGTCGCCTGCAACGAAGAAGGCGGCGTCGCCATCGGCAAGGCCAAGTTGAAGGCGGATCGCCTCCGTGCGCTCCTCGCCGATGTTCTTGGCGAGCGGGCCGGCGCCTTCGAGCTTGTCGCCCTCCTTGCGCCAGAAGATATAGCCCAGCCCCGGCTGGCCCTCACCCTGCGCCCAGGAATTCATGCGGTCGCAGAAGGCGCGGCTGCCGCCGGTCTTGGCGGGAATGCCCCACACTTCGGCCTTCGGATCGTTGGCCAGGATGTTGGCGAACACCTTGAAGCCGGAATCGCGAAAATGGTCGGAAACGGCCTGCATCTCGATCGGGTTGCGCAGGTCCGGCTTGTCGGAACCGTATTTGCGCATGGCCACATCATAGGGAATGCGCTGGAAATTCTGCGTCACCGGCTTGCCGTTGGCGAAGGTCTCGAAGACCCCGCGCATGACCGGTTCCATGGTCGACAGCACGTCGTCCTGCTCGACGAAGCTCATTTCGAGGTCGAGCTGGTAGAATTCGCCGGGCAGACGATCGGCGCGCGGGTCCTCGTCGCGGAAGCAGGGCGCGATCTGGAAGTAGCGGTCGAAGCCCGACACCATGATCAGCTGCTTATACTGCTGCGGCGCCTGCGGCAGCGCGTAGAAGGTGCCGGGATGGATGCGCGACGGCACCAGGAAGTCGCGCGCGCCTTCCGGCGACGAGGCGGTGAGGATCGGCGTCGAGAATTCGGTGAAGCCGACCTCGCCCATGCGCTTGCGCATTTCCGCGATGATTTTTGTACGCGCAATGATGTTCTTGTGCAGCGTCTCGCGGCGCAGATCGAGGAAGCGGTATTTCAGCCTGATATCCTCGGGGTAGTCAGGCTCGCCGAACACCGGCAGCGGCAATTCCTTGGCCGCCGACAGCACTTCAATCGCGCGGGCGAAGATCTCGATCTCGCCGGTCGGCAAATTGGCGTTGGTGGTCTCGGGCAAGCGCGCCTTGACCTCGCCGTCGACCCGGATGACCCACTCGCCGCGCACGGTTTCGGCGACCTGGAAGGCAGGCGAATCCGGATCGGCGACGATCTGGGTCAGGCCATAATTGTCGCGCAGGTCGATGAAGAGCAGGCCGCCATGATCGCGCACGCGATGCACCCAGCCCGACAGGCGAACGGTCGAGCCGACGTCGCTCTTCCTCAGCTGGGCACAGGTATGGCTGCGGTAACGGTGCATTGTCATTGGTGAAGTCCGGGGTGCTGGGTTGCAGGCCGAAGCATCAAGCCCGGCCTCAAAATTTGCGCGAAAAGCGCATGGGAGGCCGGATTTGTCAAGGCAAGCGGCGTTGGGCAGGCCATCAGTTGTAAACTTGGGCGGCACAATGGATAGCGATATCCTTTACCCCCACGTTTGCGGCAATGAGATCAGGATATGCAAGACCAAAAGCTCTTTCTGACATCTCAAGAGCGTCGCCGCATCTTCAACCTGCTTGACGCGGCTCGCATAGACGATTGGGCGCGGTTCAAGGCGCTTGGTTGCACGCGACCGTCGGCAACAAAGGGTAATCCTTACCCTCTGCTGCAAGGACCTAAACGACGGCCGGTTCATAAGCGTTTGGACCTTCCACGAGGAATTGGACATATCTCGCTGTAGTTTGCCGGGAATTGCCGCTGGCATTGGCCAAGGCGATGGTTCAAGAAGGGATCACCGACACGTGATTACCCCTTCATGTCCTCCATCCGCCCGATGATCCCGCTCCTTCTCGCCGCCGGCATACTGCTCGGCGGCAATGGGCTGCAGAGCACGCTGATCGCGCTGCGCGGCGCGCAGGAAGGGTTTTCGGCTTCCGACATCGGGCTGATGGGCACCTTCTACTTCGCCGGCTTCCTGCTCGGCTGCCTGGCCATCACCCGCATCATGAAGGCCGTCGGCCATATCAGGGCATTTTCGGCGCTGGCGGCAATCGCCTCGGTCGGCACCTTGCTCCTGGTGCTGGTGATCGATCCGGTGATGTGGTGCGCGGTGCGCTTTGCCGGGGGGTTCTGTTTCGCCGGGCTGTTCACGATCGTGGAAAGCTGGCTGAATTCCGGCGTCAGCAATCACGACCGTGCGCGCGTGCTGGCGATCTACCGGATGGTCGATATTGGTTCGGTGACATCAGCCCAGTTCCTGATCCCGATCTTCGGCGCCGGCGGTTTCGCCCTCTTCGCCATCATGTCGATGATGATCACGCTCTCACTGGTGCCGGTCTCGCTCGGCGACCGCTCCAATCCGACGCCGCCCGAGGAGGTCAAGCTCGACCTGGCGCGCGTCTGGCGGATTTCGCCGCTGGGCTGCTTCGGCTGCATCGCCGTCGGCGTCACCAACAGCGCCTTTCGCACCTTGTCGCCGGTCTATGCCGAGCAGATCGGCATGTCGGTCGCCGATGTCGTCACCTTCGTCAGCGTCGGCATCTTCGGCGGCGCCATCATCCAGTATCCGCTCGGCTATCTCTCCGACCGCTGGGACCGGCGCCGGGTGCTGCTGATGACGACGTGCTGCGCGATGCTTTCAGCGCTGGCACTGGTGTTCATCGCCGGCAGCAATCCGGCGCTCAACTTCATCTTCATCTTCATCTTCGGCTGTTTCGCCATGCCGCTCTATTCGCTGTCGGCGGCGCATTCCAACGATCGCGCCGACACCGGCGAGTTCGTGCTGATCAACGCGGCGCTGATGTTGTTCTATTCCTTCGGCGCAATTGGCGGGCCGTTCGCCGCGTCGACGGCGATGCAGTATTTCGGACCGGGCGCCCTGTTTGTATTCAGCGCGGTGGTCTATGCGATCTTCATCGCCGTCATCCTCTACCGCATGCAGGCTCGGTCCGGCGTGCCGGCAGGCAGGCGCGGCCGCTTCACCGCGCTTCTGCGCACTTCCACGGTTTTCGCGCGGCTGGCCAGGAGAAACGGCGATTCCGATGGTCCGGGAACCTAATGATGGCGGTGCCAAAGCTTGACGAAAGCCCCGCCGGCTGAAATCTAGGAAGACCTTACTCCTGCCAAAAGCGATTTGATGCACGTCATCACCACCCAGAAAGAACTCGAGACCGTTCTCGCCGCTTTCGAAAAGTCGGATTTCGTCACTGTCGACACCGAATTCATTCGAGAAACGACGTTTTGGCCGATCCTGTGCCTGATCCAGATGGCCGCTCCCGGCGTGACGGCGCTGATCGATCCGCTGTCGCCCGATATCGACCTGAAGCCGTTCTTCAGGCTGATGGCCAATGAAGCGGTGGTCAAAGTCTTCCACGCCGCGCGCCAAGACATCGAAATCATCGTCCATCTCGGCGATCTGGTTCCGCATCCAGTGTTCGACACGCAAGTGGCGGCGATGGTCTGCGGCTTCGGCGACAGCGTTTCCTATGATCAGCTCGTGCAGCGCATCACCGGCGCGCGGCTCGACAAGTCGTCGCGCTTCACCGACTGGCGCCACCGGCCGCTTTCCGACAAGCAGCTCGACTACGCGCTGGCCGACGTCACCCATCTGATCGAGGTCTATCAACACCTCAGCGCCGAGCTGGAGCGGGAAAACCGCGCCCATTGGCTCAATGAGGAAATGGAGGTCCTGACCTCGCGCGAGACCTATGACCCGCATCCCGAGGACGCCTGGAAGCGGCTGAAGATGCGGCTGCGCAAGCCGCAGGAACTGGCGATCGTGCAGGGCGTTGCGGCGTGGCGCGAGCGCGAGGCGCGCGAACGCGACGTGCCGCGCGGCCGCGTGCTCAAGGACGACGCGATCTACGAGGTGGCGCAGCAGGCGCCGCGCGACGCGGCTGCCCTTGGCAAGCTGCGCACGACGCCGAAGGGCTGGGAGCGCTCCTCGACGGCGACGGCGCTGCTCGGCGCGGTCAACACCGCACTTGCCTTGCCCAAGGAGCAGATGCCGAAATTGCCAAAGAGTTTCCAGCCGCCCGAGGGCTCGAGCGCCGCGGCGGAACTGTTGAAGGTGCTGCTGCGGATCGTCGCCGAAAAGGAAGGCGTCGCCTCGAAGGTGCTGGCCTCCAGCGACGACATCGACCGTATCGCCGCCGAGGGCGAGGAAGCCGACGTACCGGCCCTGCAGGGCTGGCGGCGCGCGGTGTTCGGCGAGGCTGCGCTCAAGCTGGTGCGCGGCGAGATCGGCATCAAGTTCGACAAGCGCAAGATCGCGGTGTTCGACCTGTAGACGAGCGTTCTTTCCTTCTCCCGCGTTGGGGAGAAGGCAGAACTGTCTGATCAAACCACGCCGAGCAGGTGCAGCGCGAGCCAGATCCATCCCAGCAGGAGAATCACCGCACTGACGAAGAATGACCGGCTGCGCAGCAGCAGATTGTTGCTGGTCAGGTGAACCCAGGCATGGAAATAGCGCGACGCGACGAATATCCACATCAGCGCCAGGGTCAGATAGTTGACGCCGTTGGTCAGGTGCAGCGTCAGGCACAGCACATAGAACAGCACCGGCAGTTCGAACTGGTTGGTGAGATTGGCGGCAACGGTGACGCTGGAGGTCGGCTCGGTCGAACGCACCTTGAACTGACCGCGCTTCGCCTCGCCTGACCTGATTGCCCCGTATCTACGACGACCCAGGACGCAGTAGACGATGTAGATCAGCAGCACATGCGCCAGAACAGGCCAGAAAATCGTGGTCTGGTTCATGAAGTGTCCCCTATGCGGCTGTGCTTTCCGCGCGGCATCAGGCCTGGCGTTTCTGGCCTGCCAGCCAGAAGGCGGCAATGACGATCACCGGGATGGCGAAAAGCGCGAATTTGGTGACGGTGAGCGCCGAAGCCAAAGACAGCGAGTCCGGGTTCGCCGACAGGAAATCGGACAGAAGCCGCGCTACCGCGATGTTCTGGGCGTAGTCGGCAAGCGTGTAGGGCAGCACCAGGACCAGCGCGAAGATCGACTGCAGCTGCGCCGGCAGCACGCGGAAAGCCCTCAATCGCCGGCCGGTGGCCAGGATCAGGCTGACCAGCGTCACCGACAGCAGCGCCGGGAACAACAGATCGAAGGTCAGATAGTGCCAGACGAGAATGATCTCGCCGCCGCGCCGGCCGAGCGCCGTCAGCCAGGCCATGCCTTCGTCGGGCGTGAAACCGAAAACACGCATGTCGAGTGACGGCAAGCCGCCGCTCAACTGGCGGAAATAGAAGAATTCCAGCGCCGTCATGGCGATGAAAACCACCGCCGACAGGAAACAGAGTGCGCCCGCGTGGCGCGACAGCCGCAGGATCGTCGCTGTCAGGCTCCGCCCGAGCCCGTACTGGTCAGGCTCCGCCGGGATAGTTCGGGCTTTCGCGGGTAATCGTGACGTCATGGGCGTGGCTTTCACGAAGTCCGGCATTGGATATGCGCACAAAGGTGGCGCGCTCGCGGAAATCGGCAAGGTCGCGGCCACCAACATAACCCATAGCCGCTTTCAGGCCGCCCGCAAGCTGGTGCAGCACGCCAGACACAGGTCCTTTGTAGGGAACCTGTCCTTCGATGCCTTCCGGGACCAGTTTCAGCGTGTCGCGCACCTCGGCCTGGAAGTAGCGATCGGCGGAGCCGCGGGCCATGGCGCCGACCGAGCCCATGCCGCGATAGGCCTTGAAGGAGCGGCCCTGGTGCAGATAGACCTCGCCCGGGCTTTCGTCGGTGCCGGCCAGCAGCGAGCCGATCATGGCGGCACTGGCGCCGGCGGCAAGCGCCTTGGCCAGATCACCGGAATATTTGATGCCGCCATCGGCGATCACCGAGACGCCTGATTTGTGCGCCGTTTCGACCGCCGACATTATGGCCGAGAGCTGCGGCACGCCGACGCCGGCAACGATACGGGTGGTGCAGATGGAACCCGGGCCGATGCCGACCTTGACGGCGTCCGCACCGGCGTCGATCAGCGCCTGCGTGCCCGCGGCGGTGGCGACGTTGCCGGCCAGGATGCGGACCGAGTTAGATAGTTTTTTCGCCCGCGTGACGGCGTCGAGCACGCGTTGTGAGTGACCATGCGCGGTGTCGATCACCAGAAGGTCGACGCCAGCATCGATGAGGCGTTCGGCGCGCTCGAAACCGTCATCGCCGACGCTGGTGGCGGCGGCGGCGCGCAAGCGGCCCTGCGAGTCCTTGGAGGCGTTCGGGTTGAGCTGCGACTTCTCGATGTCCTTGACGGTGATCAGCCCGACGCAATTGCCCTGCCTGTCGACAACCACCAGCTTTTCGATGCGGTGCTGATGCAGAAGCCGCTTGGCTTCGTCCTGGTCGACGTTCTCCTTGACGGTGATCAGGTTGTCACGGGTCATCAGTTCATGGACCTTCTGCGCCGGATCGGACGCAAAGCGCACGTCGCGATTGGTCAGGATGCCGATCAGCCGGCCGATCTTGTGGCCGCCGCTGCCGCCGTTCTCGACCACCGGAATGCCGGAGATCGAATAGCTGCGCATCAGGCCCAGCGCGTCGGCGAGCGTCGCGTCGGGGCCGATGGTGACGGGATTGACCACCATGCCGGATTCGAATTTCTTGACCTGCCGCACCTGCTCGGCCTGTTCGGCCGGCGAGAAATTGCGGTGGATGACGCCAATGCCGCCGGCCTGGGCCATGGCGATGGCAAGCCGCGCCTCGGTGACGGTGTCCATCGCCGCCGAGAGGATCGGCACGTTGAGGTCGATGTCGCCGGCGATCCGCGTGCGCACATCGGTCTCGCCAGGCATGACCTCGGAATGACCCGGCTGCAGCAGCACGTCGTCAAAGGTCAGCGCCAATGCGCCGGTGGACGTTTCGATGATTTTTGCCATGGCCAGCCCTATAAAACGCGGTGGGGGAATACAAAAAAGCGCTGGACCGGAATGGACAGCGCCGACTCGTTTCTTCCCTTTCAGGATTGGCGCTGGCTGGTACCACGTCCAAGCGCCGATGAAAAGCCGATGATTTCACGCTCCCGGAAAGGTGACTTTTCGGCGAAGGGATGCCACCTGTGGTTGCCGGTCGCACAAAAGTGACAGCAAATTAATGCGACATCCCGGCGAAGGCATGGTAACCGCCCGCCTCAAGGCCGACATGCAACCGGCAACACAACATTCAAGTCTGGACGCGTTCCTTGAACCGCACCATCCCGCTCATTCTGGCGGTCGCCCTTTTCATGGAAAACATGGATTCGACTGTTATCGCCACATCGCTGCCGGCGATTGCCGTCGATATCCACACCAGCCCGATCGCGCTCAAGCTGGCGCTGACCGCCTATCTGGTCTCGCTGGCGATCTTCATTCCGGTCAGCGGCTGGATGGCCGATCGGTTCGGCGCCAAGCACGTGTTTCGCGCCGCAATCGCCGTCTTCATCGTCGGCTCGATCGCCTGCGCGCTCTCCGGTTCGCTGCCGGCTTTCGTGGTCTCGCGATTCCTGCAAGGCATTGGCGGCGCCATGATGACACCGGTCGGGCGGCTGGTGCTGGTGCGCGCGACACCGAAAAGCGAACTCGTCGCGGCAATGTCCTGGCTGACCATTCCGGCACTGGTCGGGCCACTGGTCGGGCCGCCCGTCGGCGGCTTCATCACCACCTACTTCACCTGGCACTGGATCTTCCTGATCAATGTGCCGATCGGCGTGGTCGGCATCTGGCTGGCGACCCGTTTCCTGCCGGAGACCGAACCCGCGCAGACCCCGCCACTTGATTTCATCGGCTTCGTGCTGAGCGGGCTGGCGGCATCCGGCGTGGTGTTCGGCCTGTCGGTGGTCAGCTTGCCCTATCTGCCGCCAATCATCGGGCTCATCACCGTAGCGGTTGGCCTGCTGTCGGGTGGGCTTTACCTCTTGCACGCACGCCGCGCCAAAAACCCGCTTCTGGCGCTCGAATTGTTCCGCAACCAGGTGTTCCGCTCCTCGGTGCTTGGCGGCGGGCTGTTCCGCATCGGCATTGGTGCTGTGCCGTTCCTGCTGCCGCTGATGTTCCAAATCGGCTTTGGGCTGACGCCGTTCCAGTCCGGCATGATCACCTTCGTCTCTGCAATCGGCGCCATCGGCATGAAATTCGTCACCGCGCTGATCTTCCGCGTCGCCGGCTTCCGCCGCGTTCTGGTTGTCGGTTCGCTGGTCGCCGCGGCCTCGATCGCCATCAACGGCCTGTTCACACCCGACACACCCTATCTCTTGATGCTGGCCATGCTGCTCGTCGGCGGCTTCATCCGCTCGATGTTCTTCACTGGCGTCAATGCGCTCGCCTATGCCGAGGTTTCGGCTGAAGACACCAGCAAGGCGACGCCGATTACAGCAGTGTTCCAGCAGTTGTCGGTCGCGCTCGGCGTGGCGCTGGCCGGCGGAATCCTGGAAGTATCGACGTCAATCCATGCCGGCCCGCTGTCGCTGGACGACTTCCACATTGCCTTCTTCATCGTTGCAGCGGTCTCGGCGGCGGCATCGCTGTCCTTCGTCCGGCTGGCGCCCGATGCTGGCAACGCTATCTCCGGTCACGGCCGGCTGACAACACCCAAGACGCTGGAAACGGTGAGCCCACCCGGCAACTGATGGCAGCCTACGCTTCGGGCTCGCCTTCTGGGCGGCCCGATTCGCCTGACGGCGGCTCCCGCCCCTTAAAATCCTTGGCCAACAAATAGAGTTCGACCGATTCATCCCGCGACGCCGGCGGCTTGACGTGATGGACGGAGCGGAAGTTCTTCTTGAGCATGGAGAGCAGCTCGTTTTCGGCGCCGCCCTGGAAGGTCTTGGCAAGGAAATGCCCGCCCGGCTTCAGCACCGACAGCGCGAAATCGGCGGCCACCTCGCACAGATGCATGGTGCGGATATGGTCGGTCCGCTTGTGGCCGGTGGTCGGTGCCGCCATGTCTGACAGCACGATATCGGGATCCCCACCCAGCGCCTCGGCCAGCTTCTGCGGCGCTGCCGGATCGAGGAAATCCATCAGCAGCACCGGTGCGCCGGGCACGGCGTCCATTTCGAGATAGTCGATGCCGATGACATGCGGCTTGTCGGCCGTCGATTTCGTCCGCGCGGCGGCAACCTGGCACCAGCCGCCGGGGGCGGCGCCGAGATCGATCACCTTCATGCCGGGTTTCAGCAGATGATGCTTGTCGTCGATCTCGATCAGCTTGTAGGCCGCGCGCGACCGATAGCCATCAGCCTTGGAACGCTGGACATAAGGATCGTTGATGTGGCGCTGCAGCCAGCGGCGCGACGATTCCTTCAGCCCGCTCTTCTTCTTGATCCGCGTCTTCAGCACACGAATGCTGGCTGATCCTGGTTTTTCCGGTTTCTTGGTCATTGCCTGATTTCTGGTCTGAGTTTTCTAACTCGCCGAGTTTTGGTCGTTTTTCGTCTGCGCGTTTGGTGAACGGCTTCCCCCACTGTTCACGCTCTGCCACGCCCATCATTGCGCCAGACGCCATCATCGGCCATCAATTCGCTCAAAATGCCTTCGCGCAAGCCACGATCGGCGACTCGCAGCCGCTCGGACGGCCATACGGCGCGGATCGCTTCGAGGATAGCACAGCCGGCCAGTACCAGATCGGCGCGATCGGCACCGATGCAAGGGTTGGCGCAGCGCTGCTGGAAATCCCAGCCAACCAGTCTTTCGACCATGCGATCGACGCTGTCGCGGTCCATCCACAGCCCATCGACACGGCGGCGATCGTAGCGCTCGAGCTCAAGGTGGACACCGGCGAGCGTCGTCACCGTTCCGGACGTGCCCAGCAGATGGAAATTCGGGCTGGCCTTGAGATGGCTCAGCCGATCGCGACCGTCGAAGCTGGCCAGCCGGCCGGCGACATCGTCGACCATGGCGGCGAAGATCTCGCGCGTCACCGTGCGGCCGCCAAAGCGCTCGGCCAGCGAGACGACGCCGACCGGCAGCGACGTCCACGACACGATATGATTGGCCAACCTTGGCGAACGGCGGCCTGCGAGATCGATGAGCGCGATTTCGGACGAGCCACCGCCAATATCGAACAGGACGACGCCTTGGGTGTCGCGCTCGACCAGCGAGCCGCAGCCGGACACCGCCAGCCGCGCTTCGGTCTGGCGGTCGATGATCTCGAGCTTCAGGCCAGCCTCGCGTTCGACGCGGTCGATGAACTCGACGCCGTTTTCGGCCGTGCGGCAGGCCTCGGTGGCGATCAGCCGGGCTTTTCTGATCTTGCGGTTGCGCAATTTGTCGCCGCAGATTTTCAGCGCCTCGACCGCGCGGTCCATCGCCGGCTGGCCGAGCCGGCCATTGGCGGTGAGCCCCTCGCCCAGCCGGACGATGCGAGAGAAGGCGTCGATGACGCGGAACTGGCCATGCCGTGTCGGCACGGCGACCAACAGCCGGCAATTGTTGGTGCCGAGGTCAAGCGCCGCAAACACCGGAAGCTCCTGGACCGGCGTCCGACGGACGCCTTGTTCAGGCCGCGGCACAACAGCGGCGGGCGAGACCGCCGATTCCGCCGGCCTGTGGGCCTCCGCCGCCGGGGCACCGGTCTTGCCTGGCGCCGGAGATCGATTCTCCGCAGGACGCGCTTCGTCGCGCGCAAAAACCTTGCGCCCGCGCCTTCGCTTGCGCCGCTTCTTGGGCTTGCCTTTGTGGGGTGCGTCGCCCGCCTGCCCGTCTGCGGAGCGGAACTCCGTCGGGCGGCGTTGCTGCCAGCTTGCGTTCCCCGGGCCAGCCGACCCCTGGGAAGCGCTGGACACGCCCACCTCCGGCGCGCCGGCGCCGGTGTCGTGGTCTTCCACTGTCGTTCCTTCCGGCGCCGCGCGAGCCTATGATGGACGCAGCAGGCGCTTCAGTGTTTTAAGTTGCCGCCAGACTAACAGCGCCGCGCCCGATCACCAAGAGCCGCATGCCGAATTTTGCCGGCAGGCCGCTGACCGCCGTTCCGGCGCGGCCGCGTGATGTATCCGCACGCCGCAGTTGCCGGCGCAACGCCTGCCGGCATCTCTTCGGCCGCTCACGACGGACAAATCTTGCCGGCCGCCGCTGCGACAAGGGTTCGCGGTTGAATAGCCGGCTTCGATGAGGCATTTCTGAAATGAGCGGAAGAATCCGGCACAGCCGGCCTCCCACCAGCCACGGAAAAGGAAGCGGACCCGCAACGCATGGCAGTCAGGCAATGAACTGGAGGCGCTATTTCTGGCCGGTCGTCGGCATTGCCGCCGTGATCTTCTCGCTGCTGCTGCTCTGGCACGAATTGCGCGGCGTTTCACTCGACGACGTCTGGGACGGCATCACGGCCATTCCGACCCGCGGCTGGGTTCTTGCCGCGCTGAGTTCGATCATCGCCTATGCCTCGCTCGCCGGTTACGACCACATCGCGCTCCTGCATATCGGCAAGCGCGTGTCGTGGCTGTTCGTCACGCTCTGCTCCTTCACCACCTATGCGCTGTCGCATAACATCGGCGGTTCGGTGTTTTCGGGCGCCGTCATCCGCTACCGCGCCTACGGCACCAGGGGCCTGACCGGACAGGATGTCGGCGTGCTGGTGGCGGTCTGCTGGATCACCTTCGTGCTATCTACGATTCTCGCCTCCGGCCTCGTTCTGGTGTTCGAGCCAGAGGTACTCGACCGGTTTTCCGGCATCGCCCATCACGGCCTGTCGGAAGCGGCCGGTATCGCGATGCTGCTGCTCGTCGCCGCCTATGTCTTCGGCAGCTGGCTGCATCTGCGCCCGCTGAAGATCGCCAGCTTTCAGCTCCACTATCCGGCGCTGCCGATCGTCGCCGGGCAGTTGCTGATCGGCCCGATCGAGTTGCTGGCCGCCGCCGCGATCATCTTCTTTGCCCTGCCCGAAGCCCACAATCCCGGCTACTTCGTCATACTGGGCGTCTTCCTCGTCTCCTTCTCGATCGCGCAAATATCGCACGCGCCGGGCGGGCTCGGCGTGTTCGAGGTGGTGTTTCTCGCTGGCCTGTCGGACATGGATCCGGTCGGCGTGCTGGCGGCACTGCTGGTGTTCCGGCTGTTCTACCTGATCATCCCGCTGATTCTGGGCTTGGGGTTGGTGCTGTTCTTCGAACGCTCGCAATTCAGCCGGAGCGAACCTTGAGGCGTGGGATTGGACCTGGCGGTCGCACGCCGGCATCTGAAGTGTGGCGTCAGAAATCACCTGACGAAACGTGCCATTGAACCGCAGAGCAGGCTTGACTATTTTCCGCTGGCGGCTACAAGGCAGCGCTCACAGCGGCTTGCCCGCTCGGCCCGCACGGTTCATGACCGCGCCTGCTGGGGAATAGGTTAACGGTAGACCCACGGACTCTGACTCCGTTAGTCCTGGTTCGAATCCAGGTTCCCCAGCCAAGCATTTCTCGAAAACGACCAGCAGTGTTTCAGGGCGCAGCTCTCCCTTGCCGCGGTGGCCGCCCAGATGCTTCATGCAGGCCTACCGGATTCCTGGCCTCTTCGATCTGGCGCCTGGGAGCGGAACATGGTCCTTCAATTAAATTAGCAGAGACGCATAAAAAGGCTTATAATTCGGACAGCCGGCACTGCCCCCTCCAAGCCGGTTAGGCTCGGCGCCAGTCCCCCTACCCCCCCGACGCCGGGCCGCTGCTCCTAAGCCGCTGATCAGGATGAGCGCGCGAGCGCGAGCGATACGGGGCGTCATCAGTGTGCGACGGAATTATGGAAGGCGAGATTGCCTGGTCGTTGCGTGCGCCTTAGTGAAGCTTCATGAGAGGCTCCTGCACGAGGCCGCGTCATGCTCACTGATAGCCAGTACATTCTCGAACGCATCAGCCAAGGCTGCGTGACGCTCTCCGAAGACGAGTTCGTCATCGACAGGCTGGTCAAGTATTTCGGCAATGGGAGGATCCGCTGGCATGTCGAATTCCGTGGGCATCGCATCGAATTGACGACAGGCCAGCTCAAGAAGCAGCCGACCTTCCGCAGGAAGATACTCGAACAGGCTGGGGTGCTGCCGCCCCAGCGTGCCGGGACCGACTACAGGCGATGGGCACTCGATCTGAGGAAGAATGCGGTCGAGCTTCCGTGGCGGGATAGGCCGGTGGACGTCGGCTTCGCCATCGACAGGCTGACCAGCCATGGGGATGAGCGCTGGACGGTCGAATACCAGGGCAAGGCCATCAAATTCACGACGACCAAACTCCGCAGGCAGGTCAGTTTCCGCAAACGCATGTTGGCCAAGGCCAAGGTGTTGCCGCCCCAGTTGGACCCGGTTGCCTATCGGAAGTGGATGGACTGGCTCATTCAAAACGCCACCGAGGCTGCTCCGCAGGCCGGCGATGCCCTGATGACGGAAAAAAGTTGGCTGGACGACCTGCCTGAGCTCGCCGGCTGGCAAAACGAAACGCAGGCCAAACGGCCAGCCAGAGGTGGCGGAAATATCTAAATGCAAAGCAGCAATGGCACTCGTTGCGTTTGCCACGCCTGCGGATTTCGGCACACATTGATGGCGAGGGCTCTGCAACAGCTTGGGTCGCGTCCCACAAGATTTGAGTGAGACCACATGGACCGCTCCGACCTCGGCACCTACCGCCGCCCCATCTCCACTCGCTCCACAGAAACCCAGCGTTGGTTCGATATTGGCCTCAACTGGTGCTACGGACGGATCCTCACTTGCCCGATGGTCCCTGGGGCACCCGCCGCGCCATGCGCTGGCCACGCTGCTTCTCGACCAAGGCCACGTGCTGGAAGCAGAACAGGTCTATCGCGACGACCTGGGCCTGAGCGGTAAGGTGCAGCGCTGCGCCCGGCATCCGAACAATGTCTGGGCATTGCACGGACGCGAAGTCAGCCTGTCGCTACTGTTGCGGCCGATCGGCTCGCCAAACAAATTGTCGGCCAGATCGTCGTTGGCGGTGGAAATCCTCGCCGCCGGTTGTCACCTGCCGATCAGCCAAGGCTCCATGCCGCGTCGTTCCACGCCTTCCTCGATCAGCACGGAGCAGTCTATCTCATCGTGAAGTTGGGCGTTTGGGTCAGACGAAAGCCAGGAAGCATAGGACCGAAGCTGCTTGAGCCTGGCTGTTTTCTCAAGCCGTGCCTGGCGCTCATCCTCGGCCGGTTGAGCCGGTCTTTTGTTCTTCTGGGCAGGAAATTGCATCCTGGCTCTCCTCGATCACCGAGCCTATGGAGCAGACGCTCAATGGGACCCTGGCCCATTGTCGCTCCGGTCTCCGCGCTTCGGCTTGAAGCCAACACATGCGCTGACGAGAGTCGCCATCCATCTTGATGATGGCGGACCCTTATCAACAATGCACCGCGCCGGGTGCTCCTGGTCCGGTTCGCTGCGGCGCATCGGCACTCGATAGTCGGACTCAGTTGCAGGGAATGGAACCAGATCGGTCGTGCGGCGTCATAGAAGCAGGTGCTCATACAGGAGTGTGACCTCCCATGATCAGGCTCGTTCTTGCCGCGGCCGCCATGCTCGTCATGGCATGCGATGCAATGGCGGCGGCAAAACTGGACGCGGCCACCGTCAACAACGCCCAATTTGACGATAGCGAAGCAAAAGGCGTCAGTGCGACCGTGCTGAAGGCGCAAATCCTCCTGGATCGTGCACGCTTCTCGCCAGGCCTGATCGACGGCCGCCAAGCAGAGAACTTCACCCGGGCAGTCAGTGCGTTTCAAGCGGCCAACGGATTGCCTGCCGACGGCAAGCTCACCCGCGAGACATGGGACAAGCTGGTCGCAACCTCCTCGCGCCCCGCGCTTGAGATTTACGAGTTGACGCGCAAGGATGTGCATGGACCGTTCACCAAGCGAATTCCGGCGCGCATGGAGAGGATGGCCCGCCTGCCCAGGCTGGCCTATCACAATGCCTTGGAAAAGACGGCGGAGCGCTTCCACATCAGCGAGCAACTGCTGGAACGGCTCAACCCCGGCATCGGCTTCAAGAGGGCGGGGCAAAAGCTGCTGGTGCCAGCTGTAACCCGAGGTGATCCGCCGCAAGACATCGCGAACGTCGAGGTCGACAAGAGCGCTCGCCAGGTTCGCGTGCTCGACCCTGCCGGCAAAGTGCTTGCGACGTACCCCGCCTCGATCGGGAGCCAGGAGAAGCCCGCGCCGAGTGGCCAGGCGGAGGTCAAACGGGTGGTGCACCACCCAACCTATCACTACGATCCCGAGTTTGCCTTCAAGGGGGTGAAGACCAAGCGCCCCTTCACGATCGCTGCCGGACCAAACAATCCGGTGGGATCGGTCTGGATCGACTTGTCCATCGATAGCTATGGCATTCACGGGACGCCGGACCCAGGCAAGATCGGAAAGACCTTCTCGCATGGTTGCATCAGGCTGACCAACTGGGATGCCGAAGACCTCGCCTCCGAAGTGCAAAAAGGCACAAAGGTCGTCTTCAAGGACGAAGCGGCAGGATCGGCCGAACAAGGATCGCAGTAGGTAGGCGCTACGAGCTAATCCGCTTTCGGCCGTCTGACTGGCGTGGGCGTGGGCGGCGCCCCCTACCCCAGCCACTTCTCGTAGTCGGACACCAGCAGGTGCACCGGGGCGACGTCCTCGTCGATGTTGGAAAAACGCCCGATCGGTTCGCGAAACACATTGTCGGTGAGATCGTCATTGACGGTCGAGACCTCGCCGATCAGCACGTCCTTGCCCTCGGCCCAGAAGGCATGCCAGACGCCGGGCAGCAGCGTGACGCTCTGGCCCGGGTCGAGCTTCAGGAGTCCGCCCGCAGGCAGCCTGTGGATGGTTCCGTCGACCGGCACCGAAACCTCCGCCTTGGGATCGATGCCACCGTCGCGGTCATGCATGAACAGTTCCAGCACCAGCTTGCCGCCGCCACGGTTGATGATGTCCTCGGCCTTGATGTTGTGGCGGTGCATCGGCGACAGCTGATCCTTGCGCGAGATCATGATCTTCTCGGCATAGAGCATGCCCATGCCCCTCTTCATGTCCTCGTAGCGGCCGTTGCGAACGGTGAACAGGAACAGGCCGAGTTCCCTGAACTTCTCCTGTCCGTAATCGGTGATGTCCCAGCCGAGCCGCGAGGTAAACACCGCCGACGAGTCGACTTGGCGGGCCTTCGCCTCCTGCGGCGACCAATAGGCGAAGGGCGGCATGATGTAGCCGAAAGAGCGGATGAAAGCGTCGGCTTCGCGGATGATGTCGTTGATGGCGGAGCGTTTCATGATCCTGGTCCCTTCGTGTCGGCTTTGGGATTGTTAGCGTGCATGTCGTGATCCCAAAACCGCTGCACACTTTTGGGCGACATGCATTGGCAAATCGCATAGCCGAACGCCGTTCCGGTGTCGATCCATTTGCCGCCTTGTGCCTTGGCATGGACCACAGATCGGGTCCGCTGGCCGCGTGACATCGCGCCCGTTCGAGGCCATAACCCCTGCGTATTTTCACAGGATAACAGATGATGCCGACCGTCCACGACCTCGATACGCCATCGATCCTGATCGACGCCGCGCGCGCGGAAGTCAACATTGCCCGCGCCCAGGCGCATGCCGACAAGAACGGGCTGAAGCTCAGGCCGCATATCAAGACGCACAAACTCCCTTACTGGGCGAAGAAGCAGGTCGCGGCCGGCGCCGTCGGCATCACCTGCCAGAAGATCGGCGAGGCCGAGGTGATGGCCGACGCCGGGCTGGCCGATATTTTTCTTCCCTACAACATCCTCGGGCGCGCCAAGCTGGAACGGCTTCTGGCGCTGCACGGGCGCGTCACCCTGTCGGTGACAGCGGACAGCATGGAGACGCTCGAAGGGCTGGCAACCACCTTCACCGATGCCGGCCATCGTTTGCAGGTGCTTGTCGAATGCGACACCGGCATGGGACGCTGCGGCGTGCAGTCGGCTGATGAAGCGGTTGCGCTGGCAAGACAGATCGACAGAGCGGGTGGCCTCGCCTTTGGCGGGCTGATGACCTATCCGGCCGCCGGTCGCGCCGCCGAGGCCGAAGCCTGGCTCGCCAGGGCCAAGCAGGCGCTGGCCGCGTCAGGGCTCGCCTGCGAACGCATCTCCAGCGGCGGCACGCCGGACATGTGGCGCTCAAGCGATGCATCTGTTGTCACCGAGTATCGTCCAGGCACCTACATCTATCTCGACCGCTATCAGGTCGCCAAAGGGGTCGGCGGCCTCGACGACTGCGCGCTGACGGTGCTGTCGACGGTGGTCAGCCATCCCACAGCGACGCGCGCTATCCTTGATGCCGGCAGCAAGGCGCTGTCCAGCGACACGCTGGGTCTCGCCGATTTCGGCGAGTTGATCGGCGTGTCGGGAGCGCGGGTGACGGGCCTGAGCGAGGAGCACGGCACCGTCACGCTTTCGGGCGACGGCAAGCTGCGCATCGGCGAGCGCGTGCGTGTGGTGCCCGACCATTGCTGCGTCGTCACAAACCTGTTCAACGAGGTCAATCTGGTCGACGGCGACAAGGTGCTGGAAACGCTGCCGGTGGCGGCGCGCGGAAGGATGGGGTGAGACCGACGCGCCCGAACTGAACGCCAGATGCACTCAGCGTTGAAGAACCGGACCCAGCGCGGCCTTCAACGGATCAAGCGCATCGCCGTACAGTTTCCAGCGTTCGACCGAGGACGAATAGATCGGCTGGCGCACCTGCCAGCGGCTCGGCGTCCGCACCGTGCGCTCGGTTTCGTTGAAACGCAGGCAGGCATCGTCCCACTCAACGCCGAGGAATCCGATCAATCCACGCGCACGGTTTTCAAAATCGGCCACCGTTTCTTCGTAAGGCATGTCGTGAATATCAAGCGGGATGACCTTGGCCCAATGGTGCATCAGGCGGTCATATTGCCGGTAATACTGCCCAAGCTTGGTCAGGTCGGCATTGTAGCCGTGCGCCTCGGAAAAATTATGCATGAAACAGGAGGCGCAATTGTCCATCGGGTCACGCCGGCAATGGATGATGCGGGCATTTGGCAAGATGAGGCTGATGAACGCCAGCAGTTCGAAATTATGCGGCATCTTGTCGACGACAAGCCGCGCCTTGCTGTTGCGCTTTTTGAGATCGTCGAGATATTTCGAGCCAAGCTCTTTCGCCTTGGCCGGAGTGAGCGCTGCCATGGCCTTGGTGAAGACAGCCGGATCGAGCTTGTTGAAGCCAAGTTCGCCGGCCAATGAACGAATCGTCGCCAACTCGCCGGCGCCATAGATATCGCGATGGCTGGCGCATATCTGCTCGGTCAGCGTCGTTCCCGACCGTGGCATACCGACGATGAAGACCGGGCGTCTCGACGGATTTCCCAATTTCGGCCGCGCCGCGAAGAAGCCGGCATCGAAAGTGTCGATGAAGCTGTCGTAAAGCTGGGTGTGCCGGTCAATGTCGAAATCATTGCCGGAAATCGCCTTGGCCTGCGCGAAATGGCGGATAGCCGGGCGATACTCGCGCTGATCGTTGAGCATCTTGCCGGCGGCGTGGTGCAAAACCACCCGCTCGCGATCGGTGGTCATCGGCAATTCCAGGCGAGCCCGTATTAAAGGCAGCGCGGGATCGTCCTTGACCGCCCGGCGCGCCAGCGCCATTCCGGCCAGCGCCTCGACATGGCCCGGGTCGATGGCAAGGACGCGGCTGAAGCATTCGACCGCCTCCGCCTGCCGGCCGATGTCGGTGAGCAGGTCGCCCATGCCGGCAAGCGCCGTCAGCGACTGGCTGTCGATCGCCAGCGCCCGGCGATAGAACCCTTCGGCAATGTCGCCCTCGAGCTGGCTGCGGTAGGACCGGCCGAGATTGCACAAGGCTTCGATGAGCCGTCCGTCAAGCGCAATCGCCTTCTTTAGATGTTTGCGGGCGCGCTCGATGTCGCCGGTGACATTGTAGGCGTTGCCGAGATTGTTGCGGAAGATGGCATTGTCCGGCTCGAGCTTGACCGCCTTTTCCATATAGGCAATGGCGGCGTCATGGTGCTCGGCCTCGATGGCCAGAGTGCCCATCAGATTCAGCGCCATGGCATTTTTGGGCTGCGTGCGAAGCACCGTCTGGTAGCAGTATTCAGCCTCGCGAAAACGTTTCCCCCGCTGCAGGTCAATGCCACGCTGCAATGTCCGCTCCGCCGGCTCGCCGGCGGACGGAAGCGATATCGGGGACAGTGCCGACAAACCCAAGGGCTGCCGGCGCGGCAAGAGCGGCATCGATCAAATCTCGGTCGCGGCTTGCGACACGCCGAACAAATCAGAACTTGAGCGTCACGCCAACCTGAACATTGTGCGAATACAGCTTGGCCTTCTCATACGTGCCGCTACCGTCATTGTCGTCCAGATCGACGCCGGTCACCGCCTTGAAGCGGTAGCCGAAATCAATGTCGACATTCTGTGTCAGCGCGTAGGTGACGCCGGCACCCACCTGGCCCGCGAAACCCCAGCCGCCGGATCCGTAGCCATACGGAGCGCCATCAAAGTGAGTATCGGCGGTAACATAGGCGGCGCCGATGCCGCCGCCGACATAGAGCTTGGCATCGCCGAAATGCGCGACGTCGGCCCAGACATTGGCGAGAAGATAGGTGGCCGACAAATCGCCGGAAGCCGGGCCGGAACCCGCGTCAAAGGGGCCGCTGTAGCTATACCCACTTGCCTTGTAGCGCGCGTAGGACAGTTCGCCTTCGACACGGAACGTATCATTGATCCGCCGACCGACAGCACCGCCGATCACGAACCCGGTCTTAAGATCAACCGAATAACCGTAGGCGTAGAAATCCGTCTTCACATGATTGGGAAAGCTGGCACCGCCAAACAGCGTGACATACCAGAGATCCTCGGCCCTCGGAACATCGACGACCGCGTCGGCCGCGTGTGCGGAACTCCAGCCGAGACCCAAGGCAATCACCGACGCACCGGCCAAAAGACGTGATTTCACGACAGAATCCCCTCGCAATACGTAAACCCAAGAAACCTTGGCTTGAGGGGCGGACAACGTCAAGGACAACAGCCAAAGTCCCGCCCTTTGGAAACCCGTGTTGCAATGCAGCAACATAACAGAAGCTGCTAATAATACTTAGACGCGCCGTTGCAGGTCGATGCCGCGCTGCAAGGTCTTTTCCACCGGTTCACCGGCGGCCGGAAGAGAGTCTGGGATCATTGCCGGCAGACCAGGGGCTGCCGGCGGGGCAAGAGCGGCATCCGTCAAATCCCGGTCGCCCGCGACAGCCTGATCAAATCAGAACTTGAGGGTGACGCCTAGCTGGAGATTGTGGGAATACAGCTTGGCATTCTCGTATGTGCCGCCGCCATCATTGTCGTCTAGATCCACGCTTGTCACCGCCTTGAACCGGTAGCCGAAGTCGAGGTCGACATTCTGCGTTATGGCGTAGGTCACACCGGCGCCCAGCTGGCCGGCGAAGCCCCAGCCACCAGACCCATAGCCATAGTCGTTACCGTCGAAAGTCGTGTCTGCGGTAACGTAGGCGGCGCCGATACCGCCGCCGACATAGAGCTTGGCATCGCCAAAATGCGCGACGTCGGCCCAGACATTGGCGAGCAGATAGGTCGCTGACAAATTGCCGGCCGCATCGCCTGAGCTGAAGACAACACCGTCGTAACTGCCGCTAAACGAACTTGCTTTGTAGCGCGCGTAGGACAATTCGCCTTCGACACGAAACACATCGTTGATGCGCCGACCGACAGCGCCGCCGATCACGAACCCGGTATTAAGATCGACTGAATACCGAGAACCATCATAGTCCGTCTTCACATCATTGGGGAAGCTGGCACCGCCAAACAGCGTGACATACCAGAGATCCTCGGCCCTCGGGGCGTCGACGATAGCATCGGCGGCGTGCGCCGAACTCCAGCCAAGCCCCGATGCGAGTATCGATACGCCAGCCAGCAAACGCAGTTTCATCGTCGATTCCCCGCTCAATAACAGTGACTGGCAATTGGCTCGGTTCAGGGGAAGATGTCAACGGACGGACAAAGTCGAGGCGACCTTTTGGGACACCTCGTTGCTATACAGCAACACTGCCAGCATTGTTTGGTTGCTGCTTGTGGCAATTCGAGTGGCGAAAAACCTAGTCGCGTCTCTCCGCCTGCCGAGCCGCGACCCTGCGCATGGCAATCACCCGGCGGCGGCGGATTTCGGTGCGCATCGCCATCAGGTGCAGCGCGAAGAACAGCACGGTGAAGCCCAGCGCCATCACCAGGAGCGGCCATAGCAGGCTGGGGTCGATGGTCGAGCCGCCCATGCGGAACACCGAGGCCGGCTGATGCAGCGTGTTCCACCAGTCGACCGAGAATTTGATGATCGGGATGTTGATGAAGCCGACCAGCGTGATGATGGCGGCGGCCCAGGCGGCGCGGCTGGCATCGTCGAGCGCGCGGGTCAGCGCGATGATGCCGAGATACATCAGGAACAGCACGAACACCGAGGTCAGACGCGCATCCCAGACCCACCAGGTGCCCCACATCGGCTTGCCCCAGATCGAGCCGGTGATCAGCGCCAGCGCGGTGAAGACGGCGCCGATGGGAGCTGCGGATTTCAGTGCGACATCGGCCAGCGGATGACGCCAGACCAGCGTGCCGAGCGCCGAGACCGCCATCAGCGTGTAGCACATCATGGCCAGCCAGGCGAAAGGCACGTGGATGTACATGATACGGACGGTGATGCCTTGCTGGAAATCCTCAGGCGCGGCGAAGCTCATATAGAGCCCGACGGCGAGGGTCAGTGTGGCGATCGTGGCCAGCCAGGGCACGACCTTGTCCGCCAGCCCGACGAAGCGCGTCGGATTGGCAAGATCCATCCAGCCGGTCAGACGTGAAGTCGTGTCGCTCATGCGGTTCTACATAGACCGCCAGTGCGTTCGGGGCAATCGAGCGGTGGTGTCGCAGGTCTTCTCACCCTCCTCTTGTGGCGAGGGTCGCTGCGAAGCAGCGGGGTGGGGGAGCGGCGGTGGCGCCTGTATCCCCACCCGGACCTATGGTCCAACCTCCCACAAGGGGAAGGTAAAGAAAGAAGATCAGGCAGCCGCTTCCTGCTGTTGCTGCACGGTGCGGCTGAGGCGGCGAACCTCCTCGTCATTGAGCAGGCCACCGGCGCGCAGCAGGCTGGCAAAGCGGCCATTGCGCAGGGACAGCTCGGTGAAGCCGCCCATCTCGACCACCCTGCCCTTGTCCATGAACACGACCAGATCGGCGTCGCGAACGGTGGTCAGGCGGTGGGCGATGATGAAGGTGGTGCGGTCGCGGCGCAGTTCGTCGATCGCTTCCTTGACGCGGTCCTCGGTCTCGACGTCGAGCGCGCTGGTCGCCTCGTCCAGCACCAGGATCGGTGCGTCCTTCAACACGGCGCGGGCAATGGCGATGCGCTGCCTTTCGCCGCCCGACAGCTGGCCGCCACGTTCGCCAACCACCGTGTCGTAGCCATTGCTCTTGGACAGGATGAAGTCCTGTGCGGCAGCCGCATTGGCGGCGGCATGGATCTCGTCATTGCTTGCATCGGCGCGGCCAACACGGATGTTGTCCTCGATCGAGCGGTTGAGCAGGCCGGCATCCTGGAACACAGTGGCGATCGAATGGCGCACCGACTTGCGGGTCACGGTGCGGGTGTCGATGCCGTCGATCAGGATACGGCCATGGGACGGCGAGAAGACACGCTGCAGCAGGTTGATGAGCGTGGTCTTGCCGGCGCCCGTCGGACCCACGATGGCGACGGTTTGGCCCGCCTGCACCTCGAAGGACACGTCGTCGATGCCTTGGCCGGAATTGGCGAATTCGAAGCCGACATTTTCGAAGCGGACATGGCCGGTGACGTTGGCAAGATCGCGCAACCCGTCCGGCTCGGCGGCATCAGCCGCGGAGTCCTCGAGATGATAGAAATCCTCGAGCTTGGCACGGGCCTCGGAAATCTGATTGGCGAAAGCCGACATCTGGTCGAGGCGCGCGATCAACATCGTGGCAAAACCGGTGAAGGCAATGACGTCGCCGACGCCCAACTGACCGTGAGTGACAAGATAGGAGCCGATCGACAACACGATCAGCATCGAGATTGCCGATGACAGACGGTGCAAGGCATTGGCCAGCGCCCACCAGTCGAGGACAGGGTTCTGCGCGTCGAGCAGGTTCTTGACGTAGCGGCGCAGCGTATCGGCCTCGTGGCCGAGGCGATTGTAGCTCTGCAGCACCGCAACGTTGCTGACCGAGTCGGTCACATGCGCGAACACCTTGTGGTAATGGCGCTCGACCGCAGCCTGGCCCGCCTTGGTGCGGCGCATGACCATCCTGCCGATGCCGACATACAGCAGACCGAGGCCAAGCAGCACCAGCGACATGCGCAGGTCCATGCTGATCGCGGTCGGGACCAACAGCACGAGGGCGACAGCCGTGGACAGATGCTGGCGCATGAATTCAAGCCAAAGGCTGAACAGGGTTTCGACGGCGCGAAGCATCGTGTGCAGCGCATTGGAAGTGCCGTGCTGATGGTGCCAGGCGAGCGGCATGGTGATAACGCGCTCGAACGACTCGCAAAGCACCTCGCTGCGCCGCTTATGGGCAAAGCGATCGGCGCCGCGCGCCACCATGACGAAAGCAACGATGTTGAAGGCGCCGAGACCGGCCCACATGACCAGCGTGGTGAAGACAGAGCCGCGCTCGGAGATGGCGCCGATGACGCGACCGAACATGATCGGCTCGAGAAGCGCTACGATGGCGAGAGCCACGTTTGCCGAACAGATCAACGCGACGCGTTTCCTGTCCGCGGCCAGATAACCGAGAGCTCGCCAGTAGATTTGCAGAAGGGTCACCCCAGTTACTCCGCCACGCTGTTTATTGTGCACCGCATCATTTGACTCGTACCGGTTGATACGTCGCAAAACAATGGCCGTGTACCCCTTCAGTTCCCTCAGAGCGAACAAAAGATGGCGACGTTCCGAAATCTGCCGTGATCACCTAACGGTTTGAGAAGACAGGTAAAATGTCAGGCATGCGGCGAAATCATGGCAGTTGGCATGTGGTGCCACAATTTTAATCAGCAACAATGTCGGGCGGATGACTATGGGCGAAATCGCCTTCTGCACAGTATAGAGCAAAACTAAGTGGCCTTGCGTCCCTTCCGGCGACGGAAGGCCACGTCCCGCTGCCCCGGGACGGCCCATATGGCGAGCCTCAAACTTTTGATTTTATGCGCGTTTCAGCAGCACACCCTTCGGTCGGGCCGATGGCAACGTCGGGAGCGATGGCGCCCCTCCTCCTGTCGTGGCCCTAAAACCGCGCCTCCCGGTCCAGCCCCGAGAGCACGCTTTTTGAGCGCCACGCATCAGGCCGGGATCCTGATGACCACCTCGCCAACGTCGCCATCCTTCAGTTCGACTGCCGAAGCCTTGGTCTTTGCCCCATTCAGCTCCAGCGAAACCGCCTTGGCCTTATTGTCGCGGATGACGCGAACCCTGAGTTCCGCTCCCAGCATCTTGAGGGTTGCCGAGTAGCCGTCCCAGTGGCTGGGCAGTTTCGGTTTGAACTGGACACGCTTGCCGCGCCGCTCGATGCCCAGAATGCCTTCGACAGCCGCCCTGTAGAGCCAGCCGGCAGAGCCGGTGTACCAGGTCCAGCCGCCACGGCCGCCCTTGCCGTTGGCGGCATTGCCGTCCCCGGCATAGATATCGGCCGCCACGACATAGGGCTCGACACGATAATGCTCGGCCGAGGCCTCGTCGGTCGCATGGTTGACCGGGTTCAGCATCGAGAAACAGCGATAGGCCTCGTCGACCTGTCCCATCTCGGCGAGCGCGATGACAAACCATGTGGCCGCATGGGTGTACTGGCCGCCATTCTCGCGCACGCCGGGCGGATAGCTCTTGATGTAACCCGGGTCCTTCTCCGTCTTCGAGAAGGGCGGCGTGAACAGCTTGACGATCTTCAGCTTGTCGTCGACGAGCAGCTTCGTGGCCTGCTCCATAGCGGTTGTCGATCGTGCCGGGTCGCCCTCTCCCGAAAGCACGCTCCAGGACTGGGCGATCGAGTCGATCTTGCACTCCTGCGAGTTGCGAGACCCCAAAGCGGTGCCGTCGTCGAAACTGCCGCGCCGGTACCATTCGCCGTCCCATGCGGTGCTCTCAAGCGCCCGCTTCAGAACATCGGCGTGCTTTGCCCAGGCCTGTGCTCGCTTGGCGTCGCCCTCGGCCTTGGCGACGGGGGCGAAATCGCCCAGCGTCTTCAACAGGAACCAGCCGAGCCAGACGCTCTCGCCCTTGCCGTGCTCGCCAACGCGGTTCATGCCATCGTTCCAGTCGCCGCCGAGGATCAGCGGCAGGCCCGCGGGGCTGCTGCGCTTGATGGCGAGATCGAGCGCACGCGCGCAATGGTCGTAGAGCGACGCCGTCTTCTTCGAGATTTCCGGGGTGAAGAAGGCATCGTGCTCGCCCTCGCCCAGCGGCTGTCCGTCGATGAAGGCCAGTTGCTCCTTGAGGATGGTGGCATCGCCGGTGACCAGCAAATAGCGCGCCGTGGCGTGGGCAAGCCAGACCACGTCGTCGGAGATCAACGTGCGTACGCCAGCGCCTGTGCGCGGCAGCCACCAGTGCTGCACGTCGCCTTCGGGGAATTGCCGCCGCGCCGCGTTGAGGATCTGGTCGCGCGCCAGCTGCGGGTCATGCGCCAGCAATGACAGCGTATCCTGCAACTGGTCGCGGAAGCCGAAGGCGCCGCTGGCCTGATAGAAGGCGGAGCGGGCACGGATGCGGCAGGCCAGGCTCTGATAGGGCAGCCAGTGATTGACCATGGCGTCGAGCGCTTTGTCCGGCGTCTCGACCTGGATTGTGTCGAGGAAGCCGCGCCATTCGTGCTCATTGTCGGCCAATCGCTGGTCAAAATCCTTGACCCGATGCTCTTGCACCAGCGCGCTCGCCTCCTCGACCGACTCGGCATCGCCGAGCAGCCAGAGCAGCGTCACGTCCCCGCCAGCCGGGATCTCGACGTCGCGGGCAATCGCCGCGCACGGATCGTCACCGGCCTCGACGCGGCCCGATAGCGCAGCACCACTCAGCACCGCCTGCGGAAGCTCGCTGGAGCCATGCCGGCCGAGGAACTCCGAGCGGTCGGTCGTCACCGAATGGACGCCGCCGTCGGCGGCGAGGAAGGCCACCCGCTCGCTGAAATCGAGCCCGTAAGGATTTTGTGCCAGCAACGCACCGGTGGCGGCGTCCCGCGACGGGACGATGGTTGCCGCAGTGCGCGACCGGTGCCCGCCGAGCACCCATTCGGCATAGGCATAGACACGCAGCCGCGACGGCACCGAGCCGGAATTCTGGATGCGCAGCCGCGAAATCTTCACGGGATCGATCGGATCGACGACATGGGTAAGGTCCATCGACAACGGCCCGCGCTTCGAGCGGAAGGTCGAGAAACCCTGGCCATGCCAGGCCTCGTAGGTCATCGAGGGATCGCGCACCATGGCGGCGAGCGGCGAGAATGCCTTGCCGCTGGCCTGATCGTAGATATAGAGGCCCTCGCCCGGCCGGTTCGAGACCGGATCATTCGACCACGGCGTCAACTGATAATCGCGGCTGTTTCGGCTCCAGGTGAAGGCAGCGCCCTCGGCGGAAGTGTGGAAGCCGAACGAGGCGTTGGAGACGACGTTGATCCAAGGCTGCGGCGTCGTGCGCCGGCCGGCCAGGCGCACGACATAGTGCCGCCCGTCGCCGTCGAAGCCGCCAAAGCCGTTCCACTGGCTGAGCCCGCTTCCATCGGCGCTGACAGCCACCGCCTGCGAGGCAGGAGTATGCGTCGTGGATGTCGGCGACGGCAATTCACGTGGAACTGGCAATGCTGCCAGGGCGTCCCGCGCCTGCAGTGCCGCCGCCTCGGCCCGCTCGATCTGGTCGAAGATGGTGCCGTTGCGCGTGTGCAGGACCACCCGGGCGACGGCGAGCAGCGTCTTGTAGGTGGTTTCGTCCATGAGATCGCGGCGCACCGCGAATATGTGCTGGCGCGGTCCGAGCTCCTTGCCGCGCAGGCGGCTGTTTTCGCACAGCGTCTCGACCGCCCGCTGCAGGTCCTGGACATAGGAGGACGCCTGCTCGTTGACGACGACGAAGTCGATCATCATGCCGCGGGTGCGCATATATTCCTGGAAACGCAGCGCCTGGGCGACGATTTCGAGATCGGCGACGTCGCCGATCCGGACCAGGAAGATCGGGAAATCGCCGGAAATGCTTGTCGGCCACAGGCTCGACTGCTTGCCCAGCCCCGAGGCGATGGATTCAGCGGGAAGACGCAGGAACGGATCCGGATAGATCAGATAGCGCGCCAGCTTCTGCACATTGGCGGCATCGGTCAGGCTGAGGCCCATATGGCGGGTCTGCACCTGGCTGCGCGTCCAGGCAAGCATGGCCTGGCGGGCAAAGCTCTCCGGATGGTCGAGGCGGGCGATGGCTTCGTCCAGTTCGGCACGGCCGCCGCCGACGACTGTCCAGAAGGTCAGCGATATCTTCTTGTTGGCCGGCACGCGCACCTGGCGGCGCAGCGAGGCGACGGGATCAAGCGTAAAGCCTGAGTGGCCGCCTAGCCTGGCGTCCGGGTCGAAAGCGGCTGCGTCGACGATGGTACGGCCACGGCCGATGAAGGCGCGCCTGTCGGTCTCGGCCTCGGCATCGCGCGCCGATCCGGACGGATCGGTGACGAAATGCACCATGGCGATATCGGGCTCGCTGGTCTCGCGCTTGCGCCGCGTGGCGAAGATGGCCGCGTTGTTCGCAGAGATTTCGGTTTCCACGAACATCTTCGAGAAGGCCGGATGCGCGTTGTCGGACGCCTCCAGGCCGAGCACCAGCTCGGCAAAGGAGGTCACTTCGATGTGACGGTCGGACGGACCGTCATTGTAGAGCGTGACCCGGCGGCCCTCGCCATTGCCTTCCGAGATGACGATGCATTCGACCTCGGAGCGCAACGTGCCCACCGATTTGACGAAGCTCGCCTTGTCGTCGGAGAACAAGGTCTGCGCCTTTTCCTCGGCGGCGCGCTTCGGTTCGGCTGTAGCCGACCACCAGTCGCCGGAGCCTGCGTCACGCAGGAAGATGTAGGAGCCGAGCCGGTCCTCAGTCGGATCCGGCTGCCAGCGTGTGACGGAGAGATCGCCCCAGCGGCTGTAGCCCGAGCCGGTCGCGGTGACCATTACCGAATAGCGGCCGTTCGACATGACGTTGGTCGACCGCAGCGACTGCAGCGGATTGAGCACGATGCGGGTGTCGGGGCTGTCGACTTCGGTCTCGTCCTTGGAGCGTTCGTCGGCCTCGGTCCTGACGGTCGCGGTCGGAATGTCGCGCGGCGCCCTCTCCTGCAGCAAGAGTTCGGCCGATTCGATGACCGGATCGCTGTGGAAGCGGTCGCGCATGCGACCTTCGAAGATGGCGTCGGCAACCGCCGCGATCGACATGCCCGAATGGTGGGCCATGTAGTTTTGGACAACGACATGATCCGTGCCTTCCGGCACGCGCTGCGGCGTGAAGTCGACGGCATCGTAATAGCCGTGGCGGCCGAGCGCCCCGATCTCCCGCAATCGGGCGAGATTCAGCACGGCTTCGCGCGGATTGAACTGGGCCGCCAGTATGGTGGCGTAAGGCGCGATCACCGTGTTCTGGCCAAGGCCACGCTTCAGCCCGAGGCCTGGAACGCCGAAATTGGTGTATTGGTAGGTCAATTCGCGGTCGCGCGCATTGTAGGCGGCCTCCGAAATGCCCCACGGCACGTTCTTCTGGCGGCCATACTGGATCTGGCGCTTGATGATCAGCTTGCTGGTCTGGTTGAGGATCGAGCCCTGCGGCTCCTTCATCACCAGCGGCGGCATCAGATATTCGAACATCGAGCCGGACCAGGACATCAGGGCGCCCTGGAAACCGATTTCGACGATCGGCCGGCCAAGCCGGAACCAGTGCTCGGTCGGCAGGTCGCCCTTGGCGATGGCGAACAGGCTGGTCAGCCGCGCTTCGGAAGCCAGAAGGTCGTAGCAGCTCTCGTCGAGCTGGTGTTCCTCGACCCGGTAGCCGATCGACAGCAGCTTGCGCTCCGGCCGCATCAGGAAGGAGAAATCCATCTCGAAGGCATAGCGGCGCGTGCGCTCGCGCAAGGTGAGCAGCTTGGCACGCAGCGCCTCGACGGCATTATCGTCGCTGTGCGCGTCATGGACGTGCGCTTCGCAGGTGGCTTCCAGCCTTGCCGCCCAGTCGACGATGACGTCGCTCTGGGGCGACACCGCCTCGGTATGGATGGCGGTGGCCAATTTGCGGATTTCGCCGGCCAGCACAGCCAGGTTGATGGTGCGGATCGACGCCATTTCGGGCTGCGCCTTGATGGTGTCGACAGCGCGACGCATGCCGTCGAGGCGGTCGGCGAGGCGCTGGCGCAAGGGGCGCAACTGGCGACGATCATCGGGCAAATCATCGAGGCTTTCGCTGAGGATGGTGACGGTGTCGAGAATGCCTTCGAAATCGCCCTGGAGATGGACTGAAGGCGCTTCGGCCCATTCGGCGCAAGCTGCCGCCACCGCCACCAGATGACCGGCGAGGTTGCCGCTGTCGACCGCCGAGATGTAGAGTGGATAAAGCGGCTTCAGCGTCGTCGTGTCGTACCAGTTGAAGAGATGGCCGCGATCGCGCGGCATGCCCTCGATCGTGGCCATGGTGGCGTCGATGCGGGTGATGGCGTCGGACAGGCTGATCCAGCCGAAGTCACGGGCGGAAACGACGGACAGCAGGTACACGCCGATATTGGTCGGCGAAGTGCGTGGCGCCACCACTGGTGCCGGGCTTTCCTGGAAATTATCGGGCGGCAGATGGTGATGCTCTGCCGTCACGAAGCTTTCGAAATAATGCCATGTGCGCCGCGCCACCGTGCGCAAAGTATGGATATCAGCCTGCGATATGCGCAGCCGATCCTCGGTTTCAGCCGAACGGCTGATCCAGCTGGCGATAGCCGGCGAGCCAATCCAGAACAGGGCGAAGAAGAAAGCAACGAAGGCGCCAGTCGAATCGGCCAGCACCGGAATGGCAAGGCCGACGAAGCCGACGATCACGGCGCCATACATCATGCCGTAATACGATCCGACATCGTTGTCGCCCGCCTTGTGCGCCTGCGAGGCGGTGCGCCATTCCAAAAGGTTCTGGCGGCTGACGAACAGCCGGTAGAGGGTGCGCACGATGGCATCGCCCATCATCCAGGCGTTGTGCGCCATCAGCACGATCTTCAGCGCCACCATGGCGGTGCCGAAGGCGACGTCGCGCGCCAGGGCCGAGAAATGGCCGCGTGGCGTCTGGTCGCCGCTCTTGGGCAGGATGGCGTTGACGATGTCGAATGTCGGCGCCATGAACAGGCTGAGGATAAGCAGGGCCTGCCATTGCGCGGCCTGCGTGAAGGGTAGCAGCGTCCAGCCGGCAATCGCCGCCATCACCCAGAAGATCGGCGTCAGCGAGCGGCGCAGATTGTCGATCATCTTCCAGCGCGACAGGGCCGGCACGCCGGAGCGCGGATTGAGCATGAAGCCGAGCAACTGCCAGTCGCCGCGCGCCCAGCGATGATGGCGCGAGGCGTCGACCGAGTAGCGGGTCGGATAGTCCTCCACCAGTTCGACGTCGGTGACCAGTGCCGCGCGCGCCAGCGCGCCCTCCAGCAGATCGTGGCTGAGGATGGTGTTTTCCTCGATGCGGCCCTGCAGGGCGGCCTCGAAGGCGTCGACATGATAGAGGCCCTTGCCGGTGAAGGACCCGTCGCCGAAGACGTCCTGATAGAGATCGGACACGGCAAAGACATAAGGGTCGAGGCCGCGATTGGCCGAAAAGACCCGCTGGAAGAACGACGCATCGTCGCCTGATGTCAACGACGCGGTGATGCGCGGCTGCAGGATCGCGTAGCCGGCGGTGACGACGCGCTTGCTGGCATCGAAATGCGGGCGGTTGAGCGGGTGGCAGAGCTTGCCGACGAGGGTGGCGACCGCGTCACGGGTGGTGCGCGTGTCGGCATCGAGCGTCATCACGTGGACGACGTTCTCCGGCAGCGGCACGTCGAGCGGCAGGAACGTGGTGTCGCTATCGCCGCGCAACAGAAGATCGAGTTCATGCAGCTTGCCGCGCTTGCGCTCCCAGCCCATCCACGACCCTTGCGCCGCATTGAAGAGCCGGCGCCGGTGCAGGATGTAGAAACGCGGCGCGCCTTCGGAGGGATAGCGGGCGTTGAGACGGGCGATCTCGGCACGCGCGAATTCGAGGATTTCGGTGTCGGCCGCATCAATCTCGGTCTTCGAGTCTGGCCAGTCCGACAGCAGCGCGAAATGGATTTCATCGGCCGTGTTGGCGAGATGATGCACCTCGATATTGCGGATGTTTTCCTCGACGTCGTCGCGCGAGCCGATCAGTGATGGGACCACCACCAGCGTGCGCGCCTCGGGCGGCACGCCGTGCCGGTAATCGTAGCCGACGAGGCGCGTCGGTTTCAGGAACAGCGATACGACAGTGTTGAAGAAGGCGAGCGCGCCCTCGCTGGCCGGCACGGCAAAAAGCGCCAGCATCAGGACGATCGAGGGCACCGACAGGCCGAGATTGGCAAGGGCGTTGCCGGAGAGAACGAGAAGCAGGGCCGTCAGCGCAAACACGGGTACGACGATGCCGAGCCACCCGGTCTTGCGGAAGGCACGCTTGACTGTCTGGCTGATGGTGGGTCGATAGCCGATCGCCTTCTCCAGCTCGAGCCGGCGTGGGCCGACGAGAAAGAAGCCGACATCGGTGTGGGCGGACCCGGTTAAAACGACGTCGCCGTCGCCGTCGCTGGCGTGGCCGGCCAACTCGATAGCCTTCTCGGCGACGCGATATTCCGAAAGGTTCGAGCGGCGCGCCAATTCCTCGATCGCGGTCCGGTACTGATCGCGCGAAAAAAAGTCGAGCGCGGCGAAATCGGTGCGCTCGCGCAGCACGGTGTCGATGCGGCTGACGCCTTCGAACCACACCGTCCAATCGACGTCGTTGATGAGGCGCAGGCCGCGGATGATGTTGCCCGTCGTCACATTGCCGCTGGACAGCGTGTGATGTTCGGAAATGATGATTTCCTCGGCATCGGAGCCGGTCTTTTCGAGCTCGCCTTCCAGCCATTCCAAAGCCTTGCCGGCATTCTGCGAGCCATCGCGCAGGCGATAGAGAAGCTGGGTGGCGAAGGTGGTGTCCTGCGCGTGGGCGCTGAAATTGGACAGGATCGACTGCCGGTCGGCGCTGTCGTCGGTGGCCAGGACCTTGTCGGCCACATCGTTGGCAATCTGACGCATCTGACGGGTTCGGTTGACCCGGACAGCCAGCCGGCGCAGATTTTCGATCAGGACAAAGCGCAACAGCGAAGGCAGCGCCCAGAGTTCGCCGATCTTCAGCGGCTCGACCGACTGAAAACCCTGGACGATGGACTTGAACATCGTCGCCGAAACGGAACTGTCCGAATGCGCGACATAGGTCCAGGCGAGCGCCAGCGCGCGCGGCACGCTGCCGCCGTCAGGCAGTTTCAGGGTCGGCAACTGGCGATAGAAGCGGCGCGGCAGGTCGCGCTTGACCTGGAAAATGGTCTCTTCGACCAGATAATTGTTGTCGAGCAGCCATTGTGCCGCCGGCGTGATCGTCTCGCCCCTCGCCTGCGCCGCATTGGTCGACCGGTAGACTTCCAGGATCTTCTTGGCACTGTCGCGAACACGCGCCTGAAAATCGAAGGGCGTCAGGCCGAACAGATCGGTGAGGTCGCCTTTTGCCAGGCTTTCACCGAGCAGCCGAAGGCGCTCTTCGGGCAGGTAATTGGAGCGGATCGGCTCTTCCGTGATGGCCGGGAAGCTCGCGCTTGTCTTCTCGATTTGGGCAGGATTCGTCTGAATATTCATTGAAAATTCCGTAAGCGGGCACTGAGCGGCGTCACCGCCACGGCAATGGCCCTAAAACCGGTTCAAATGCAATTGGTTGCATAAACCCAACTTGCCGAAAGTTTGTTTCCGCACCACGACAGGGCGTCGTCTCTCAGCAAAACTCAAAGACAAGCACCCCACTTCCCGCCAAGCCAGATCGGCGGAGAGGATTCAGGCTTTTTCGTGATGCCGCCAGCAGCTTACGCTATATTTCACCGGCACCGCGATCATGTTTGGAAACAAGCGTTAATCGTTGCCAGCGATGGCGCGGATCCGGATCACAAACAGCGTTGCCTCATGGGCGGGCTGGACAAGCAGACCGGCGCTGACCGGACCGGACAGCAGCGTGTCGAGCGGCCCGAGGCGAACCGGTTCGGCGGCGGGCACACTGACGTCGCCGCCCAAGCACAGGACGAGCGTTGTGCCGGCTTCAGTGCGGATTTCCACGGGGCCCGAAATCACCAGGCGTTCGACCGAATGCGTCATCCGGCTTCGGCGGGTCATGACATTGAGATCGGTGATCGGTCCGCCGATCAGCGCGGCCGAGGTCTGCACGTCGGCCGGGAAGGAAAACAGGGCGGTCGTCCTGTTTATGGACGTCGGCGGCCAGCCGGCAATCTCGAGGACGATGCCCTCGCCTTCAAGCACGGCAAGGGTGCGATCGATTCCGGCAAATTGCGAGAACGGCCCGCTCAATTCGACACGCGCCATCGAGACGCGCCAGTCGAAGTCGTCGAGCCCGACACCCGTGGGCGAGACGGCGATCTCGGTCGTCACCCCGCCGCCGTTCTTCCACGGCATCGACCGGTATTCGGCTGCCCGCAGGATGCGCATCGGTTCAGCCAATCAGCCGAGAATGCCGGGCAGGTTGAGCTGGTGCTCCTTGGCGCATTCGACAGCGATCTCGTAGCCGGCATCGGCGTGGCGCATGACACCCGTCGCGGGGTCGTTCCACAACACCCGCTCCAGGCGTCTGGCGGCTTCGCGCGTGCCGTCGGCGACGATGACCATGCCGGCGTGCTGGGAAAAGCCCATGCCGACGCCGCCGCCATGATGCAGCGACACCCAGGTGGCGCCGGACGCCGTGTTGAGCAACGCGTTGAGCAGCGGCCAGTCGGACACCGCGTCCGAACCGTCCTTCATGGATTCCGTTTCGCGGTTCGGCGAGGCGACCGAGCCGGAATCGAGGTGATCGCGGCCGATGACGACAGGCGCCTTCAACTCACCCTTGGCCACCATTTCGTTGAAGGCGAGGCCGAGCCTGTGGCGGTCGCCGAGGCCGACCCAGCAGATGCGCGCCGGCAGACCCTGGAAGGCAATGCGCTCGCGCGCCATGCCGAGCCAATTGTGCAGATGGGTGTTGCCGGGCGTCAGTTCGCGTACCTTGGCGTCGGTCTTGTAGATATCTTCCGGATCGCCCGACAGGGCCGCCCATCGAAATGGGCCGATGCCGCGGCAGAACAGCGGACGGATGTAGGCCGGTACGAAACCGGGGAAGGCAAAGGCGTTCTCGAACCCCTCCTCCTTGGCCACCTGGCGGATGTTGTTGCCATAGTCGAGCGTCGGCACGCCGGCGTTCCAGAACGCCACCATCGCTTCGACATGTTCGCGCATCGAGGCCCGTGCAGCCTTCTCGACGGCCTTCGGGTCGCTGACCCGCTTCTCGCGCCACTCAGCCATCGTCCAGCCTTTCGGCAGATAGCCATTGATGGGATCATGCGCCGAGGTCTGGTCGGTGACCATATCGGGGCGAATGCCACGCCTGAACATCTCCGGGACGATCTCGGCCGTATTGCCAAGCAGGCCGACCGATTTCGCCTCGCCGGCCTTGGTCCAGCGTTCGATCTTTTCCAGCGCCTCGTCGAGCGTGTCGGCGCGCTCGTCGACGTAACGGGTGCGCAGGCGAAAATCGATCGAGTCCGGGTTGCATTCGATGGCCAGGCAGCAGGCGCCGGCCATGACGGCGGCGAGCGGCTGGGCGCCGCCCATGCCGCCTAGACCGCCGGTCAGTATCCATTTTCCCTTGAGATTGCCGCCGTAGTGCTGGCGGCCGGCTTCGACGAAGGTCTCGTAGGTGCCCTGCACGATGCCTTGCGTACCGATGTAGATCCACGAGCCGGCCGTCATCTGGCCGTACATCATCAGGCCCTTCTTATCGAGCTCGTTGAACTTTTCCCAATTCGCCCAGTGCGGCACCAAATTGGAATTGGCGATCAGCACGCGCGGTGCGTCGGAATGGGTGCGGAACACGCCGACCGGCTTGCCCGACTGCACCAGCAAAGTCTCGTCATCGGCCAGCGTCCTCAAGGAGGCGACGATGCGGTCGAAATCGTTCCAGGTCCGCGCCGCCCGGCCGATGCCGCCATAGACGACCAGTTCGTTGGGATTTTCGGCGACGTCCGGGTCGAGATTGTTCATCAGCATGCGCAGCGGCGCTTCCGTCAGCCAGGAGCGGGCGCTGATTTCGGTGCCGCGCGGACTGCGGACTTCGCGGATGTTGTGGCGAGGATTGTTCATGGCGTCACTCCATAAAGGACCTGATGTCAGACGCGCGCCCAGGATGTCGCGGTCTCGAGGATTTTCCGCAGCGTGGCGCGGATCGGTGCTGCGAACGCGGCGTCATAGGGCACCGGCCAATTGTCGGGCGTACCCTTGCCCTCCGGCTCGCGCATATAGCCGCGGTTGGAGAGTTCCATCTGCAGCGCATGCACGCCTTGTTGCGGCTGGCCGAAATGGCGTGTGATCCAGCCGCCCTTGAAGCGGCCGTTGATGACAGAAGTTTCACCGGTTTCGGCCATGATCTGAGCGATCATCGCCTGCAGCGCCGGATCGGCGCTTTTGCCGTCATTGGTGCCGAGATTGAACACCGGCAGCGTGCCCTCGAACAGGCGCGGCAGCACCGAGCGGATCGAGTGGCAGTCATAGAGGACGATCTTCTCGTGCAGCCCGCGCAAGCGGTCGATCTCGGCCTGCAAGGCGGCATGGTAGGGCACGAAGAATTTCTCGCGACGCTCATCAACTTCTGAAGGTCCTGGCTCCTCACCTTCGCGGTAGAGCGGATCGCCATCGAAAGTCTCGGTGGGGCACAGCCCGGTCGTCGCCTGGCCGGGGTAGAGCGAGGCGCCGGATGGATCACGATTGACGTCGATGACGGTGCGAGAGATCGCCGTATGCACGACAGTCGCACCGAGACCGCCTGCGAAATCATAAAGCTTGTCGATCCACCAGTCGCAGTCGCGGCGGCCAAGCCAGGGCGACACCAGCCGGTTCTCCAGGCCGGCGAGATCGATGCCGGTGTGCGGGATCGACACCAGCAGCGGGGCGGTACCGGGCGTGACGGTGAGCCAGGGCGTGCTTGCCATCATGCCGCTCCAGAAATCGACGGCAGCGCTATCGCGCCGGCGGCCTTGATGGTGGCTCCGCTGCGCACCATGGCGATGGCTTTTTCCATATCGGGGTGGAAATGGCGGTCATTGTCGAGATGCGGCACTTCGGCCCGGACGAGCTTGCGCACCGCCTCCAGGGCGTCGCTTGAGGCCAGCGGCGCATGGAAATCGCAGCCTTGCGCGGCGGCAAGTAATTCGATGCCGATCACCGCGGTGGCATTCTCGACCATTCCGATCAGCCGGCGCGCGCCGTGCGCGGCCATCGACACGTGGTCTTCCTGGTTGGCCGAAGTCGGGATCGAATCGACGCTGGCCGGATAGGCTTTCTGCTTGTTCTCCGAGACAAGGGCCGCTGCCGTCACCTGCGGGATCATGAAACCGGAGTTCAGGCCGGGCTTAGGGGTCAGGAAGGCCGGCATGCCCGACAATGCTGGATCGACCAGCATGGCGATGCGGCGTTCCGACAGCGAGCCGATCTCGCAGACGGCGAGCGCGATCATGTCGGCGGCGAAGGCCACCGGCTCGGCGTGGAAATTGCCGCCGGAAAGTGCGGTATCATCCTCGGCGAAGATCAGCGGATTGTCGGTGACGCCGTTGGCTTCGGTGCCCAGCGTGTCGGCCGCCTGGCGCAGCACGGTGAGTGCCGCGCCCATCACCTGCGGCTGGCAGCGCAAGCAGTACGGATCCTGCACACGTTCGTCGCCAACCCGATGTGATTCACGGATGGCGCTGCCGGCCATCAGATTGCGCAACGCGTCGGCCGTCTCGATCTGGCCGGGATGCTTTCTCAGCACATGGATGCGGGGATCGAAGGGGGCGTCGGACCCTTTTGCCGCGTCGGTCGACAGGGCGCCGGCGACTAGCGCCGATTGGTAGAGCACTTCGGCCTCGAACAAGGCGGCCAGCGCATAGGCGGTCGAAAACTGGGTGCCGTTGAGCAGCGCCAAGCCTTCCTTGGCGCCCAATGTCACCGGCTCCAGCCCATGCGAGACGAAGGCGACCTTGGCCGGGAAACGGCCATGCGGGGTAAAGCATTCGCCGACGCCGATCATCACCGCCGTCATGTGCGACAACGGGGCAAGATCACCGGAGGCGCCGACCGAACCCTGCGCGGGCACCACCGGGATGACGTCGTTGGCCAGCATTGCTTCGAGCAATTCAATGGTCTGCGGCCGCACGCCGGAGGCTCCCTGCGCCAGGCTGGCGAGCTTCAGCGCCATCATCAGCCTGCAGACGGCAACCGGCATCGGCTCGCCGACGCCGGCGGCGTGCGACAGCACGATGTTGCGCTGCAAGGTCTCGAGATCCTCGGCCGGGATGCGGACGCTGGCCAGTTTGCCGAAACCGGTGTTGATGCCATAGACCGGCTCGCCCTTGGCAACGATCCTGGCGACAGCCTCGGCGCTCGCCTTGATTTTCGGCCGGCAGGCATCGTCCAGCTTGGGCACGGCGCCACGATAGATGGCGCGCCAGTCCGCCAGCGTCGCATTGCCGGGCTTCAGGGTCAGTTCGGTCATTGTCCTCTCCAGATGCGGGCATGCAGCGGGTTGAAGCCCATGCGGTAGACGAGTTCGGCGGGGCGCTCGATGTCCCAGATCGCCAGGTCGGCGGATTTTCCGACCTCAAGCGTGCCGGTTTCTTCAAGCAAACCAAGGGCGCGGGCCGCCTCGCGGGTGACGCCGGCAAGGCATTCGTCGACGGTCAGGCCGAACAAGGTCGCGGCCATGTTCATGGTCAGAAGCAGTGAGGTCAGCGGCGAAGTGCCGGGATTGTTGTCGGTGGCGACAGCCATCCTGACGCCGTGCTGGCGAAACAGGCCGATCGGCGGCTTCTTGGTTTCACGAATGAAATAGTAGGCGCCGGGCAGGATCGTCGCCACGGTCCCTGCCCTGGCCATCGCCGCTGCACCTGCCTCATCGGTGTATTCGAGATGGTCGGCCGACAGCGCACCGTAACGGGCGGCGAGTTCGGCGCCATGCAGGTTGGACAGCTGGTCGGCGTGGAGCTTGACCGGCAGGCGGGCGGCCTTGGCGGCATCGAAGACGCGCGCCATCTGGTCCGGCGAAAAGGCGATGCCCTCGCAAAACCCGTCGACGGCATCGGCCAGTCCCTCGGCGGCAACCGATGGGAGAATTTCCTTGGCGACCAGATCGATGAAAGCGTCCTTGTCACCTTTGGCTTCCGGCGGCAACGCGTGAGCCCCGAGAAAGGTGGTGCGGATTGTCACCGGCCGCTGGTTGCCCAACTGCCGCGCGGCACGCAGCGACTTTTTCTCGTTTTCGAGGTCGAGGCCGTAGCCCGATTTAATCTCGACCGTGGTTGCGCCCTCGGCGATCAGCGCATCGAGGCGCGGCAGCGATTGCGCGACCAGATCGTCTTCACTGGCAGCCCGCAAGGATTTGACCGAGGAGACAATGCCGCCACCAGCCCGGGCGACCTCTTCATAGGTAGCACCGGCCAGCCGCATCTCGAATTCGTTGGCGCGGTTGCCGGCATGGACCATATGGGTGTGGCAGTCGATCAGGCCGGGTGTGATCCAGCGGCCCTCGCAATCGACCGTCTCGGCGCCCTGGGCAAGTGTCGGGGGCAGCTCCGATTCGGGGCCGGCATAGACAATGCGGCCGTCACGCGCAGCGACCGCGCCATGTTCGACGACGCCAAGTCCGGCAGACCCTTCGGCCATGGTCGCGAGCTGCGCATTGCGCCACAGACGAAGATCCCCTGCCCGGCTTTTGCTCTGTCCAGCCATCATCTTTTCCGTTTCAATCGATGACAATTATGTATATACATATTGAAACGCACTGCAAGTGCCATCATCCCATGAGTGACAGAGAACCGGAGAGAAAAGTGGCAACGATCTTTGCGGAACAGGCGCTCCTTCCCAATGGCTGGCGCGATAATGTGCGGATCACCTTGGCCGAGGGACGCATTGCAGCCGTTCAGCCTGGTGCCGCTGCGGCAGCCGGCGACGAACGCCACGCGATCCTGTTGCCCGGCATGCCCAATTTGCACAGCCACGCCTTCCAGCGCGGCATGGCCGGCCTTGCCGAGCTTCGCGGCGCCTCCGCCGACAGTTTCTGGAGCTGGCGCGAGGTGATGTACCGCTTCGCCCTGTCGATGACGCCCGATCAGGTCGAGGCGGTTGCAGCACAACTCTATGTCGAGATGCTGGAGGCCGGGTTTTCGCGTGTCGGCGAATTTCACTATCTGCATCACGACCGTGATGGAAACCCCTACGCCAACCTCGCCGAGATGGCCGAACGCATTGCGGCCGCGGCCGGCGAGACGGGCATCGGCCTGACGCTGTTGCCGGTGTTTTATGCGCACTCGTCTTTCGGCGGTGCCGCGCCAAACGAAGGCCAGCGGCGATTCATCAACGATGTGAATCGGTTCTCGCGGCTTGTTGAGAAATGCCGCGAATCGGTTCGCGCGTTGAATCAGGCTGTCGTCGGCGTCGCTCCGCACAGTTTGCGTGCCGCGACGCCGGAAGAACTGATTGAGGTGACTGCCTTAGCGCCGGATGGGCCGATCCACATCCACATTGCCGAGCAGGTGAAAGAGGTCGAGGATTGCCTTGCCTGGTCTGGCGCGCGGCCGGTCGAATTTCTGCTTGGGCATGCCAAGGTCGACAAGCGCTGGTGCCTGATCCACGCCACCCACATGACCGATGCTGAAACCCTTGCCATGGCCAAAAGCGGCGCCATCGCCGGCCTATGCCCGATCACCGAAGCCAATCTCGGTGACGGCACTTTTGCCGCGCCGCTGTTCGGGGAACATGGCGGCCGCTACGGCGTCGGCTCCGATTCCAACGTGCTCATCGGCCTGCCAGACGAGTTGCGCCAGCTCGAATATTCGCAGCGCCTCGCCCACCGCGCCCGCAATGTGCTGGCGGTGGCAGGCGGCTCGACCGGCCGGGCGTTGTTCGATGCCGCACTCGACGGTGGCAGCGTCGCCCTTGGCGCTGGCGCCTCCACCATCGCTGCTGGCGCGTCGGCCGATCTCGTCTCGCTCGACGCCGGCAATCCCTCGCTGGCCGGTAAGACCGGTGACGCAATTCTCGACGCCTGGATCTTCGCCAATGGCAGCAAGGTCGACTGCGTCTGGGTGCATGGGCTCAAACAGGTCAGCGGCGGCAGGCATGTGAAGCGCGAGGCCATTGCTGAGCGTTTTCGCAACGTCATGAGGTCGCTTTCGGCATGAGCATGGCCGGCACAGTGGAAGCGGAAGGCGGCGGCTCGCTGCACCAGCGCATCCTCTCCGACATCAGCGAAAAAATCCTGTCCGGTGCCTGGGCGCCCGGCCATCGCATCCCGTTCGAGCACGAATTGAGCGTGCAATACAATTGCTCGCGCATGACGGTGAACAAGGCGCTGTCACAGCTTGCCAAGGCCGGACTGATCGAGCGCCGCCGCCGCTCAGGCAGCTTTGTGCGCCGGCCGCAGTCGCAAGCGGCGGTGCTGGAAATCCACGATATCCGCATCGAGGTCGAAGCGCTCGGCCTGCCCTACCGCTACGAGCGCGTGGCGCGACACAAAAGGCGCAGCAGCGCCGGGGATCGCGCGCTGCTGGAGCTGGGCGTGGCCGGACCGGTGCTGGCGCTGGAGTGTGGGCATTTCGCCGGCGAGCGGCCGTTCGCGCATGAACAGCGGCTGATCAACCTCACCGCCGTGCCCGAGGCAGCGGACGAGGAATTTGTGGCCATCGCGCCAGGACCATGGCTGATCGGCCGCGTGCCGTGGAGCGAAGCCGAGCACCGGATTCGCGCTATCGCCGCCGACAGGCATATCGCGGCAGCGCTGGATATCGCAGCCGGCGCGCCGTGCCTGGTGGTCGAGCGGCGAACATGGAGTGCCGATCACCCGGTCACCCATGTGCGCTTCACCTACGCGGCCGAGAGCCACACGCTGGTGGCAAGGTTCAGGCCGCAGGGGTGAGGCGTGTCCAGCCGGAGGCTGGCGAAAAGCCAACGATTTGGCTTTTCGAACGCCGAACGCCCGGAGCCATAGCGGAGGGCAGCCGCGCCGACCCCCACCCCGCTGTTTTGCAGCGACCCTCCCCACAAGGGGAGTTCTCACCTCGACTGAACATATCCCAATCCCTATGCTCGACGCAGTTGAAGATGGGGGGACCTTTTAATGACACGCAACGTGGTGAACCTAGATGCTCTTATCCCACGGGAAGATTTGTCAGCCCCGGCTGAATCCGGTGGTGATATTCCGGGTCTCAAGATTAGCGATCTAAAACCTGGCCTTGTTTATAGCTGGCTGCGCAAGCCAGACTTTCAGCGAGAAACTGCCAATTGGACACCGGAACAGGTTGTTGGGCTGATTGAGACTTTCGCGAATGGCAATATCATACCGGCAATCATTCTTTGGCAGAACGGACAGCGCGTTTTTGTCGTTGATGGGGCTCACAGGCTGAGCGCGCTTGTTGCTTGGGCTAATGACGACTATGGCGCGGGTACAATATCCGCGAAGCACTACGGCAATGCAATTCCTGAACATCAGCGCGTTATGCACGATCTGACGCGGAAAATGGTAAAAGCAAGGGTTAGGTCCTATGAAGACCATGAGTTTGCGGCACAGTATCAGAAGGCAGACGACCCGGAGTTGCTAAAGCGCGCTTCCCTAATCGGGTTCAAATCCATTGATACTCAGTGGATAAAAAACGCAGGGGTGCAGCAGGCTAAGAGCGCGTTCTTTCGCATTAATGAGGGTGGCACACCCATCGATGCGACTGAAACCAGAATACTGCGCGCAGGTAACTCCGCTCTTGCGATTGGATCGCGGGCCATTACGCGAGCAGGAACCGGACACAATTATTGGAAGAAATTCGATCAACCGCGCCGAGAGCAGGTTGAGGAGCTTGGAGCCGCGGTAAACAGGTTACTGTTTCAGCCTCCATTGCATCTTCCAATCAAAACGCTGGAGGTGCCGTTGGCCGGCTTTGGCTACGGTGCATCTGTTTTACCGTTCTGTTTCGACCTCATCACTCTCGCCAAGGGTCTGCGCATTCCAGATTCTTCTACGAAGAGAAAAGGTCTTGTTGACGAACTTCCTGAAGATCCAGATGGCGACGCGACGATCGACTATCTAAAATCTGCAAAGCGGTTGGTTGAATTCCTACTTTCTACAGAAGCTCAATCTCTGGGACTTCACCCTGCTTTGTATTTCTACACATCGGCGGGCGCATTTCAGTCGGCAGCGCTTTTCAATGTCCTGACATGGCTGGTCCAGTTGGAGGAGAAGGGCGAAATCGTAAATTTTCTCAAGGTCCGTAACAAATTTGAACAAATGATCATGGACCATCCGGTTCTCGGAAAGCCCGCAACACATCGCCTCGGCAGCGGCGGTAGAACGCGGCGGCGAATGATGCTTCTCTATGACAGGATGTTGTACATCCTGGGTACGGGAACGCCGCCCGATGAGGCGTGGAGAGTTATTATAGGCGAACCTGACTTTGCGTTTCTTGCGAGCGAGGACTTGGAGCACAAAGAACGCCGCGGAACAGGGAAAGCGGGTGCGGGGTTCTCAAGAGCAGCGAAGTCCGGCGGCTTCATTGAATCGGCTCTACCCGCCGCCCATAGATGCGCATTGTGTGGCGGCCTGTTGCACGGCAACGCGATCGTTACGGATCATGAGGACGAGAAGTCCAAGGGGGGCAGTTCAGCAGGCGCGAACGGCCGGCCAGTCCATCCTCGATGCAATAGTGAGAGAGCAAGCCTAATATGAGCAGGCAACCGTTGGAAGATTTCTCGGCTGAGGAAGCCGCTCAACGGCGCGATGAGGTTGTTCGCCGCATTGCGAAGTAAGCTGGCGAGACTGGGTAGGTTGCGGCGCCGCCCCCCACCCGGACCTGCGGTTCTACCTCCCCACAAGGGGGAGGTAGAACGCGCTAGCCTCAAATCGCAGCGGTAATAATGATCTCGACCAGATATTCCGGCGTGGCGAGCTTTGCTTCGCCGGTGGCGCGGGCCGGCGTGTTGCCTTGCGGCACCCACTTGTCCCACTCAGCGTTCATCTCGGCAAAGGTGCTCATGTCGGCCAGCCAGATGATCGCCTGCAGGATCTTGGTCTTGTCGGAACCGGCCTTGGCCAGCAGTTCGTCGACGGCCGCCAGGATATCCCTGGTCTGCGAAGCGACATTGCCGGTCGGCTGACCGACCTGGCCGGCCAGATAAACGGTATCTCCGTGAATGACGATCTGGCTCATGCGCGGGCCGACATCGATGCGACGAATGCTCATTGGATGGTTCCTTCCTGTGGCGGTTGCGCTTCTTTAGAGTCGCGGCCGGCTTGGGGCAAGCTCGCCAGGTCGAATCTCCTTGGGCCAACGCATATGACATGCACACACGGCAAGTTGACCCTGCGGCCGCAATTACGCCGGATTGGCTTGTTGACTAATGTAATAACATCACATATCCAATCGGCCGCTGCCAGCAGCCGGATTTCGCCGCCCCACGGATCGCAGAATGACAAACACCTGCCTGACATTCCGCGACCTGACGCTTGGCTACGGCAGCCATCCGGCAATCCATCATCTCGACGGCACCATCCGCAAGGGCTCGCTGACCGCTGTCGTCGGCGCCAACGGTTCCGGCAAATCGACGCTGATGAAAGGTATTGTCGGCGTCCTGAAGCCGATGGCCGGCGAGGTCATCCGCGCGCCTGGCGTTCGTGCCGCCTATCTGCCGCAGCAATCGGAACTCGACCGCTCCTTTCCGGCGCGGGTGGTGGATCTGGTTTCGCTCGGCCTGTGGCCACGGCGCGGCCTGCTTGGCCGTTACACCAGGGAAGATCGCGATGACGTCAGCAAGGCGCTGATGGCGGTTGGCCTCGGCGGCTTCGAGAAGCGGCCGATCGACACGCTGTCGGGCGGCCAGTTGCAGCGCACGCTGTTTGCGCGTGTGCTTTTGCAGGACGCCGACCTCATCCTGCTCGACGAGCCGTTCAACGCCGTCGACGCCAAGACGGTCGGCGACCTCATTGCCCTGATCAAGCGCTGGCACGGCGAGGAACGCACCATCATGGTGGTCGTCCACGATCTCGAGCTGGTGCGGCAGAATTTCCCCGAAACACTGTTGCTTGCCCGCCAGCCGATTGCCTGGGGCGAAACCAGGGAAACGCTAAAGCCGGAAAACCTGTTGCGCGCCCGCCGCTTCCACGAAGCCTGGGAAGAGAATGCGCCCTGGTGCGAGCCAGACGAACACGATCACGGCCATGGGCATGATCACGACCACCGGGACCATCAGCATGGCATCGGACCGAGGGCTGCCTGATGGATACGCTTTACGGTCTTTTCATCGCGCCCTTCGCTGATTTCGGCTTCATGCAGCGGGCCCTGATCGGTTCGCTGATGCTGTCGCTCGGCGCCTGCCCGATCGGCGTCTTCCTGATGCTGCGGCGCATGAGCCTGTCGGGCGACGCCATGGCGCATGCCATCCTGCCGGGTGCCGCCGCCGGCTTCCTGTTCTATGGGCTGGAGATCCTGCCGATGACCATCGGCGGCCTGATCGCCGGCGTCATCGTCGCGCTCGGCGCCGGTGCTGTCTCGCGCTTCACCATCCAGCGCGAGGACGCCTCGATGGCGGCGTTCTATCTGATTTCGCTCGCCATCGGCGTGCTGATGGTGTCGATCCGCGGTTCCAGCGTCGATCTCATGCATGTGCTGTTCGGCACCGTGCTGGCGCTCGACAATGAAGCGCTGACGCTGATCGGCGGCATCGTTGCGGTGACGCTGGTCAGCCTTGCCATCTTCTGGCGGGCGCTGGTCGCCGAATGCCTCGACCCGCTGTTCCTGCGCTCGGTCAGCCGGCTCGGCAGTCCGGTGCACTTCATATTCCTCGGCCTTGTCGTGCTCAACCTCGTCGGCGGCTTCCAGGCGCTCGGCACGCTTCTGTCGGTCGGGCTTATGATGCTGCCGGCGGCGGCCGCCCGTTTCTGGACGGTGCGCGTCGAGCCGATGTGTGTGCTGGCCGTGCTGATCGGCTTTGCCTCCTGCGTCGCTGGGCTGCTGTTGTCCTATCACGCGTCGCTGCCGTCCGGCCCGGCAATCATCCTGTCGGCCGGCGTCGTCTATTTCGCCTCGATCCTGTTTGGCACACGCGGCATTTTGCGCGCGCGCATCATCCACCACCGTCACAGAACAGCCTGATCCCCGCCCCCAAGAAGGAGACCCGCCTATGCTGAAATCGATCCACGCCGCCCTGGCGATGAGCGTTATAACATTAACTGCCTTGGGTGCATCGTCGGCCTTCGCGGCACCGCTGAAAGTGGTCGCCAGCTTCACCGTCATTGCCGATTTCGCCAAGAATGTCGGTGGCGACCGCATCGACGTCACCACCATTGTCGGGCCGGACGGCGACGCCCACGTTTATGAGCCAAGCCCGGCCGATGCGGTGGCCATGGCCAAGGCCGACATCGTGCTGGTCAACGGCCTGCATTTCGAAGGTTTCCTGCAGCGGCTGGTCGATGCCAGCGCCACCAAGGCCTCGATTATCACCTTGACCAAAGGCGTGACGCCGATCGATTTCAAGCCTGAATTCGCCGACGCCGATGCAGCCGAAGGCGCCGGTACCGGCGGCGGCAAGACAGTCACCGATCCGCACGCATTCCAGTCGATCGCCAATGCCAGGATCTATGTGAAGAACATCGCCGATGCCTTCTGCGCGGCCGATGCGGAAGGCTGCGTCAGCTACCAGACCAATGCCGCCGCCTACACGAAGAAGCTCGACGCGGTCGAAGGTGAAGTGAAAGCGGCGATCGCCTCGATCCCGGAGAGCAAGCGCGTCGTCATCACCTCGCATGACGCCTTCGGCTATTTCGAACACGCATACGGCCTGACCTTCCTCGCCCCGCAAGGCATCTCGACCGACTCTGAACCATCCGCCGCCGATGTCGCCAAGCTGGTTACTCAGGTGAAGCTGGACAAGGCGGCTGCGATCTTCGTCGAGAACATCACCAACCCGCGCCTGATCGAGCAGATCGCCAGCGAAACCGGCATTAAGGTCGGCGGCACACTCTATTCGGACGCGCTGTCGCAGCCCGACGGCCCGGCCGCGACCTATATCGACATGATGCACAACAACATCCGTCAGATCAAAGGCGCCATTCTCGGCAGCTGAGTTTGAAGGATTGTCCAGCCGGGCCGCCTCGGCCCGGTTGGATTTTCTGGCACGCAATGTCTATTTGGCAGAGAATTCCTTCGGTACGGATTGCCGCCCATGTCGGGGAGTGGCAAGACTGACACCTGACCAGTTTGCGAGGATGCTGCCATGGAATACCGCGAAATCAGCGAGGACTATTCGGTTTCGGGCCAGATTCAGCCTGAGGATGTCGCCGCCATCAAGGAAGCCGGCTTCAAGAGCGTCATCTGCAACCGGCCCGATGACGAACAGCCCGGCCAGCCGTCTGCCGATACCGTCAAGGCAGCGGTCGAAGCCGCAGGGCTCGCTTTCCGCTACATTCCGGTGATCAGCGGCCAGATCACCGCCGGGAATGTCGAGGATCAGGCCGAAGCGCTCGACGAACTCGATGGCCCGGTCTTCGCCTATTGCCGCTCCGGCGCCCGCTGCACCAATCTCTATGGGCTGATCCAACAGTCAAAGGGTTGATTCGCCCAAGATTTAGATCGGCAGCGCGCCGGTTTCCTTGAGTGTCTCAAGCACGATCGCCGTCTTCACATGCTGCACGGATTCGTGCGGCAAGAGCACGCCGTTGACGAATTCCGACAATGATTTGAGATCCGGCGTCACCACTTTCAGGATGTAATCCATCTCGCCGGTCAGCGCGTGCGCTTCCTGCACCTCAGGCAGCCGCGCCACCAGTTCGCCGAAGCGCCGTGCATTGTCGCGGTTGTGCGTGGCTAAAGTCACCGAGATGACGTTGACCAGGGGAAAACCGAGCTTGTCGCGGTCGAGAACGGCCCGATAACCCCTGATGAAGCCGTCCTCCTCGAGCCGCTGGCGGCGGCGCGAGCATTGCGACGCCGACAGGTTCACCCGCTCCGAAAGATCGTTGTTGGTCAGCCGCGCATCTCCCTGCAACAGCGCCATAATCTTGCGGTCGAACTTATCAACGCGCGTATCATCCATGGTTTTATCTCTCATCATGCACGCTTCACGCATGAGATGATCATTTCAAGCGTTTGAATGCAAGCACCATGCACCTCGTCCGCGCTATGATGGACGTCAGATGGCCTTTTCAGGCTAGGCCAGCTTCGGAGGAATATCATGGGTCCCTTCCCGCACGACGCACCGCCCGCCACGATCAGCAAGGACAACCCGGCCGGCACCGATGGTTTCGAGTTCGTCGAATTCGCGCATCCGGAGCCGGAAAAACTGGCTGAACTGTTCACCCGCATGGGTTATGTCGCGGTGGCAAGGCACCGCACGAAAGACATCGCTGTCTGGCGGCAGGGCGACATCAACTATGTCGTCAATGCCGAGCCCGGCTCACATGCGATGAAGTTCGTCGACAAGCATGGCCCCTGCGCCGCGTCGATGGCCTGGCGGGTGGTCGATGCCAAGCATGCTTTCGATCATGCCGTTGCCAAGGGTGCAACGCCTTACGAAGGCGCCGACAAGGCGCTCGACGTGCCGGCAATCGTCGGCATTGGCGGTTCGCTGCTCTATTTCGTCGAGACCTACGGCAAGAAGGGTTCGGCCTATGATGCCGAGTTCGAGTGGCTGGGTGTGCGCGACCCGCGGCCAAAGGGAGTCGGCTTCTATTACCTCGATCATCTCACCCACAATGTCTATCGCGGCCAGATGGACAAATGGTGGGATTTCTACCGCAACCTGTTCGGCTTCAAGCAGATCCATTTCTTCGACATCGACGGCAAGATCACCGGCCTGGTGAGCCGCGCCATCACCTCGCCCTGCGGCAAGATCCGCATTCCGCTGAACGAGTCCAAGGACGAGACCAGCCAGATCGCCGAGTATCTGAAGAAGTACAACGGCGAGGGCATTCAGCATATCGCTGTCGGCACCGACGAGATCTACGCCGCCACCGACAGGCTGGCCGAAAACGGGCTGAAGTTCATGCCGGGCCCGCCGGAGACCTACTACGACATGTCGTATGACCGCGTGAACGGCCATGACGAACCGATCGAGCGGATGAAGAAGCACGGCATCCTGATCGATGGCGAAGGCGTCGTCGATGGCGGCATGACCAAGATCCTTTTGCAGATCTTTTCGAAAACCGTGATCGGGCCGATCTTCTTCGAGTTCATCCAGCGCAAGGGCGACGAAGGCTTTGGCGAGGGCAATTTCCGCGCGCTGTTCGAATCGATCGAGCAGGACCAGATCAAGCGCGGTGTGATCAAGGTGCAGGCTGCGGAGTAGGCCGACATAACACCGGAGTTCTTGGGGCTCGGCTGATTATGACCTAAATTCTGGTCATAAGAGGTTTGACGATGAACGTTCCGATGGCGAAAGCGAAGGCCCAGCTCTCTGAGTTGGTGAAGCGTGCCCAGGCTGGCGAAGAAATCAATCTGACCCGGCATGGGGAAATTGTCGCGACCTTGAATGCGCCGGCCCGACCCGGCGGCAGCAAGCGCCTGTTGGGGGCCCTGAAAGGCCAAATTTGAATGTCGGATGATTTTGATGAACTCGGTCCCGAATGGGACGAGTATATTAAATGAGCCGCAAATATCTGGTCGACACCCCTATTCTGCTTTGGGTACTCAACGCCGATTCACGTCTTTCGGATCATCATCGCGACATCTTTCTCGCTGGCGAGGACGTGATCGTCAGCGCCATCTCCGTAGCCGAAATCGCTATCAAGAAATCGCTCGGCAAAGTCACGCTTACTGGACATCGTAGACATCCTGCGATCGAACGGGATTCCGATCCTCAGCGTGAATGAAGTACACGCAGCGAGGCTTGAGCATTTGCCGCTTTATCATCGTGATCCATTCGACCGCCTGCTCATTGCACAGGCGCAAATTGAAGGGCTGACGTTGGTCACCGCGGATCGGCAATTTTCGACCTATGACGTTGCGTTGGTCTGACGATCCAATCGCAGCCGCTCGGCCTTTTCCCGCGTCGGGAACAGAAGACGAACTTCCCGGCGGTTATAACCCCAGCCGCTCCAGCTCTGCCTCCCTCAATTTCACATCATAATCGAGCAGGAACTCGTCCAACTGCGGCGGCTTGACCGAGGTGCCCGACAGCATCGCGTGCACCTGGCCGCGATGGTGGATGTCGTGCAGGAAGACATGGGCGAGGATGTCGCCGATGCGCTCGGGGATCATGCCGTCCTCGCGCCGGTCGGTGATGACGCGGCGGTCGAGGTCGTCGGCCGACAGCCTTTCGCAAAAGGCGATCAGTCGCCGGTCGGCTGCGGCCTGCGCGGCAAAGAGCGCCTGCAGCTCGTCGAACGGCACGTAGTCGTCATGGGCGGCCGCGCCGAGACCACCCTCCTCGAGAAAATCGAGATAGAGATAGTCGACCGCCAATATGTGGTTAAGCGTCGCCTTGATCGACGGAAAGAAGCTGGTGCGTTCGGCCTCGAACTCCCCCGGTTGGAGCGCCAGCACCGCCCGATAGAGCCGGTCGTTCGACCAGAGATTGTTGCGCGCCATGCGCCGCAGATGGTCAAGCAGGTTCACGAGATCATCACCCTGCCCGCACCAGATGCAAGCCTGCCCCCACGATCGCGAATCCGGCAAGAACGATCAACAGCAGCCCGTTCATGCGTCGCCGCATGCCCTGCGTTTCCGCGTCCCGCGCGACTTTCATGTTGGTGACGGTGTGGAACATCATTGCCTTGCGCGGAAAGCCGCTGCGGTTGGTCAGGCCAGGCGAACGCTCCTCGATGGTAACTCAGCCGGATCGCCTGGATGAAGACCGCCAGTATGGCGAGCGCCCAGACACCAGCCAGCAGATAGACCCCCGTCATGCCCTCACCTCTCGTATTTCTCGACCTTCTGCTCGATGGCGCCGAAGATCGAATGCCCAGCTTTGTCCTTCATCTCGATGCGCACCGTGTCGCCGAAACGCAGGAACGGCGTTTTGGATTCGCCTGACACAATGGTCTCGATCATGCGCAGTTCGGCGATGCAGGAATAGCCGGCGCCACCGGCCGAAACAGGCTTGCCCGGCCCGCCGTCGAGCTTGTTGGAGACGGTGCCGGAACCGATGATCGTGCCGGCGGCCAGCGGCCGCGTTTTCGCGGCGTGAACTATCAGCGCCGGAAAGTCGAAGGTCATGTCGATGCCGGCATTGGCCCGGCCGAACGGCTTGCCGTTGAGATCGGCGAGCAGCGGCAGGCTGACCTTGCCGCCGTCCCATGCGTCACCCAGTTCGTCCGGCGTCACCGCGACCGGCGAAAACGCCGAGGAGGGCTTCGACTGGAAAAACCCAAATCCCTTCGCCAGCTCCGGCCCGGTCAGCGCGCGCAACGTGACGTCGTTGACCAGCATGACCATTCGAATCGCTGCCTTTGCTTCTTCGAGTTTGGCGCCCATCGGCACGTCGTCGACAATGACAGCAACTTCCCCTTCCATGTCGATGCCGAAAGCTTCGTCAGCCATACGGATCGGATCACGGGGCGGAATGAAGGAGTCCCCACCGCCCTGGTAGATCAGCGGGTCGGTCCAGAAGCTCGCCGGCATCTCGGCGCCGCGCGCTTTGCGCACCAGCTCGACATGATTCACATAGGCCGATCCGTCAGCCCATTGGTAGGCGCGCGGCAGCGGCGAATGAGCGTCATGCTCGTGGAAGCGCTCCGCCGGCACCGCATTGTTCTCAAGCGATTCCGCTATTGTCGCGAGATGCGGGGCGATGCGCCGCCAGTCGTCGAGCGCCGCCTGCAGCGTGCGTACCAGGAACGAGGCGTCGGTGAAGCGTGTCAGGTCGCGCGAGACGACGACGAGTCTTCCGTCGCGCGTCCCGTCCTTCAATGTGGCAAGCTTCATGCGGTTTCCTCTCCTGCTGCAGCTTTGGCGCTGCTTAACCCCACAACAAGGCCGTCGCGAGCGATCGTCAAGTCGCCGGCCCATGTTTTCCTGACAGCGGCTATCCAGTCGGCATCGGCGATCCCGGGATCGTCGGCCGGAATGAGATGATTGAGCACCAGTCGCCCGACGCCGGCATCGCTGGCGATGCGTCCGGCTTCTTCGGCAAAGCTGTGGCTGGCGAGCAGATGCTCTTTCAGCCGTGCGCCATTGCCGGTCCTGGCCACCAGCCGCTCGATGCCTTCTTCCAGCATGGCCTCGTGAACCAGGATATCCGCGCTCCGGGCAAAATCGGCGAGCGGCGGATAAAAGGCCGTATCGGCGGAGAACACCACGCTTTTGCCAGCGTGTTCGAAGCGCAGGGCAAAGCAGTCTGTCACCGGCGGATGCTCGACGCGCAACGCCGAAACCGTCAAGCCACCCTGCTCGACCACCTGGCCTTCGCCGAATTCGACGATCGAAACCAGCTCGCGAACATCCGGCCGGCCCTCGTCGACGATGCGGATTGCGATGTCGAAGTCCATCGCCTGGCAAAAGCGCTGCCAATAATGATCCGTGCCGGGCGGACCGAACACGTGGACCGGCGTCGCCAGGCCCGCCGTCCAGGCGGTGTGGATCAGCGGCCCCAGTTCCAGCACGTGGTCGGAATGCAGATGCGTGATGAAGATCAGATCGAGCGTCTTCAGGCTGATGCCGGCATCGACCAGGCCGCGCGTCACGCCAAGTCCGCAGTCGACGACGATGCTGCGGCCGCCGATCTGCAGCAGCGACGAGCTCGGCCACGGGCCACCCGGCCGCAGCGCAGGGCCACCCTTCGAGCCAAGAAGCACCAGCCGATCCGGCATTGGCTCGGTGCTCAAGACCAGTCGCCCTCGGGCGTGCCATTGAAACGCTTCTTGAGGTCGGCCCAGCAGTCGATGTAGTTGTCCTGCCGGGTTTCCAATTCAGCTCCGTAGCGGGTCAGCATCTGCGGAAATCGGGTCTCGAACATGAACGCCATGGTGTTGTCGAGCTTGACCGGTTTCAGGTCCGCGCGCGAGGCCTTTTCGAAGCCGGGCGCATCCGGTCCATGGGCCAGCATCAAATTGTGCAGGCTGATGCCGCCGGGCACAAAGCCTTCTTCCTTGGCGTCATACTGCCCGTGGATCAGGCCCATGAACTCGCTCATGATGTTGCGGTGATACCAGGGCGGCCGGAACGTATTTTCGGCCACCAGCCAACGCGGCGGGAAGATGACGAAGTCGATGTTGGCCGTGCCCTCCTCGCCGCTCGGCGCGGTCAGCACCGTGAAGATCGACGGGTCGGGATGGTCGAACAGCAGCGCGCCGACCGGCGAAAACGTCGCCAGATCATATTTGTAGGGCGCGTAGTTGCCGTGCCAGGCAACGACATCGAGCGGCGAATGGCCGATCTCGGTGACATGGAAATTGCCGCACCATTTCACCGTCAGCCGGCACGGCGTTTCCTTCTCCTCGAACCAGGCGCAAGGCGTCTTGAAATCGCGCGGATTGGCCAGGCAATTGGCGCCGATCGGGCCACGGTCGGGCAGCGTCAGCTTGGCGCCGTAGTTCTCGCAGACATAGCCGCGGACTTCCTTGTCGACCAACTCGACCTTGAAGACCAGACCGCGCGGCAGCACGGCGATCTCGCCGGGCCGAAGCTCGATGACGCCCATCTCGGTGACGAAGCGCAGAGCGCCGACCTGCGGCACGATGAGCAACTCACCGTCGGCGTTGAAGAAATGATCGTCGACCATCGAGGCGTTGGCGACATAGACATGGGCGGCCATGCCCGTCTGCCCGAGCACGTCGCCTGAGGTGGTGATGCTGCGCATGCCGGCGATGAAATCGGTCGGCTCCTTCGGCATCGGCACTGGATTCCAGCGATACTGGCCAAGCGCCAATTCATGATCGCCGACATTGGGCGCGCTCTTCCACAAGGGATAATTCGCTGGCTTGAAGCGGCCGGTGTGCTTGACGCTCGGCCGGATGCGGTAGAGCCAGGAGCGTTCATTGGTACCGCGCGGGGCGGTGAAGGGCGAGCCCGAAAGCTGTTCGGCGTAGAGACCGTAGGCCGGTCGTTGCGGCGAGTTCCGTCCTTGCGGAAGCGAGCCGAGCAGCGTCTCGGTTTCAAAGTCGTTGCCGAAACCCGGCATGTAGGAAAAGGCCATCGCTTCCTCCCTGATCCAATCAGCGCGTCCTAGCGCGCTCTGATATTGACCAAACTGGTTTCATTTGTAACCATCTAAAATGTAACTATCAATTCTCTGACGCCTAGCCGGTACGGAACCATGGAAATCCTTGAACTGGAAACCTTCCTGCCCTACCGGCTCTATCGTCTTGCCGATGCGGTCAGCCGGGAATTCTCGAGGATATACAAGGATCGTCACGGCCTCACGCGTCCCGAATGGCGCACGCTGGCCGGGCTCGGACAGCACGGCACGATGACGGCGACGGCGCTGGGCGAACAATCGGCCATGCACAAGACAAAGGTTTCGCGCGCTGTCGCCGAGCTCGAACGGCGTCGCTGGCTGACGCGAAAACCGGACGAAAAAGACCGCCGTATCGAACATCTGACGCTGACCGGAACGGGGCTTGCCGCCTATCGCGAGATGGTGCCGCTGGCGAAGGCGTTCGAACGGGATTTGCTGGCAAGGCTCAGCGCTGAAGAGCGCACGGCGATCACCAGCGGACTGGCTGCATTGGAGACCAGTCTGGTCCCGAGCAAGGGTTAGCCCAAGATCAAGCCAATCACTCTGAACGACGGAGTTCGAGCGAGATTGCGTGGGAGTTCCCACCACAGCAAAGCATAGCATTGGTTTCGATTTGATCGTGATTTGCGTTGTCAGGCCGCGTATAATGCCCATCACACCGACGGGAGGACTACGATGAGCATTCGCACATTAAGTGTCCTGATGACGCTGCTTGTAGGCACCTGCACATTTGCGCAGGCGCAGCAGGCAAAGCCGATGTCGATCGAAGTGTTCCCTTTCGAATTGGAGGACAAGAGCGCCGGGGCGGGAATAATTCCCCCGGATGAATATGACAGGCGCTATCTGTCCGAATCGGCACAAGTTGCGAGGGACATGCTCTCCCAGTCCGGGCGTTTTACAGTAATTGATGTGCCGGCGAGCGATACAAAGGCTGCTGCGCCGCACGGATTGCGCAACTGCGCTGCTTGTGAAGGCCCGATTGCCAAGGAGCACGGCGCGTCGCTTGCCTTGCTTGGCGTCGTAACCCGCGTCAACCGAACAGAACATACTATGTTCATTCGCATCCTTGACGCCGAAACCGGGAGACATGTTTCGGAGGGGTTTACGGATCTTCGCATGGGTGCGAACTACGCGTGGCCCCGCTCCGTGAAATGGCTGATGAAAAACAGAATTCTGCGGTAGGGCGGCATCTACCAGTCCATCACCACCTTGCCGGAACTGCCGCTGCGCATTGCATCGAAGCCGGCCTGGAAGTCGTCGATGCCGATGCGGTGCGTGATCAGGCCAGAGACATCCAGCGGGCCTTGCACAAGCGCGATCATCTTGTACCAGGTTTCGAACATCTCGCGGCCATAGATGCCTTTGAGATGCAGCATCTTGAAGATGACCTTGTTCCAGTCGATCTCGAAGCCGGTCGGCGCGATGCCCAGAATGGCGATCTTGCCGCCATTGTTCATCGTGTCGATCATGTCGCGGAAGGCGGGGGCCGCGCCCGACATTTCGAGCCCGACGTCGAAACCCTCGGTCATGCCGAGCACCGGCATGACGTCGCGCAGCTTTTCCTTCGAGGCGTCGACGACATGCTGGACGCCGAGCTTTTTCGCCAGCGCCAGCCGCACCGGGTTGATGTCGGTGATGACGACTTTTCGCGCGCCGACGCATTGCGCGACGAGCGCGCCCATGATGCCGATCGGCCCGGCGCCGGTGACCAGCACATCTTCGCCGACCAGATCAAAGGAGAGTGCCGTGTGCACGGCATTACCGAGCGGATCGAAGATCGCGGCAATCTCGTCCGGCACGTCATCGGGGATCGGCACGACATTGTGCTGCGGGATCGCCAGATATTCACCGAAAGCGCCGGGACGGTTGACGCCGACGCCGAGCGTGTTGCGGCACAGATGCCCTCGCCCGGCGCGACAGTTGCGGCAATGACCGCAGACGATGTGGCCCTCGCCCGACACGCGCTGGCCGACCTTGTATTCCGTCACCGCGGCGCCGAAATCGGCGACCGTGCCGACAAATTCATGGCCGGTGACCATCGGCACCGGCACCGTCTTTTGCGCCCACTGGTCCCAATTGTAGATATGCACGTCGGTGCCGCAGATCGCCGTCTTCTTGATCTTGATCAAGACGTCGTTGGGGCCGATTTCCGGCACGGGCACCTCTTCCATCCAGATGCCCGGTTCGGCCTTGGCCTTCACCAGCGCCTTCATCATGTTCGACATGCTTTTGTCCCTTGAATCTCTTGATCCGGAATCGCTTTTCGATTCCGGCCTTTCAGGAAATGACCCCGAGTTCGCGCCCGACGGCGGCAAACGCTTCCACCGCGCGGTCGATGTCGGCGCTGGAATGCGCAGCCGACATCTGCGTGCGGATACGCGCCTGGCCCTTCGGCACCACCGGGAAGGAGAAGCCGATGACATAGATGCCGCGTTTCAGCATGCGTGCCGCCATCTCCTGCGCCAGGCTGGCATCGCCCAGCATCACCGGGATGATCGGATGATCGGCTCCGGCCAGCGTGAAGCCGAGTTTGCCCATCTGCGACCGAAAGCGCGCCGCATTGTCGTAGAGTTTGCTGCGCAGCCTATCGCCGTCCTTGATCAGTTCGAACACCTTGATCGAAGCGCCGGCGATCGCCGGCATCAGCGTGTTGGAGAAGAGATAGGGCCGCGAGCGCTGGCGCAGCCAGTCGACCACCTGCGTCTTGCCCGAAGTGTAACCGCCGGACGCGCCGCCGAGCGCCTTGCCGAGCGTGCCGGTGATGATGTCGACCCTGCCCTCGACGCCGCAATACTCGGCCGAGCCGCGGCCGTTCTCGCCGACGAAGCCGACGGCATGGCTGTCGTCAACCATCACCATGGCGTCGTATTTCTCTGCGAGGTCGCAGACACCCCTGAGATTGGCGATGATGCCATCCATCGAAAACACGCCGTCGGTGGCGATCAACCGGAAGCGGCAGTCCCGTGCCTCCTTCAGGCGCGCCTCGAGATCGGCCATGTCGTTGTTGGCGTAGCGGAAACGTTTGGCCTTCGATAGCCGCACGCCATCGATGATCGAGGCATGATTCAAGGCATCCGAGATAATGGCGTCTTCCTCGCCCAGCAGCGTTTCGAACAGGCCGCCATTGGCATCGAAGCAGGAGCCGTAGAGGATGGTGTCTTCCATGCCGAGGAAAGAGGAAATCGTGGATTCGAGCTGCTTGTGCTCTTCCTGCGTGCCGCAGATAAAGCGCACCGATGCCATGCCGTAGCCATAGCGGTCGAGCGCCTGCTTGGCAGCATCGCGCAAACCGGCGCTATCGGCGAGGCCGAGATAGTTGTTGGCGCAGAAATTCAACACCTTGTCGCCGCCGACCTCGATCTCGGCCGACTGTGTCGAAGTGATCACCCGCTCCGACTTGTAGAGGCCTGCCGATTTGAGCCCCGCGAGCTCGCTGTCGATGTGGCAGAGGAATGCTGCGGTCATGGTCGGCCTCGTTTGATGTGGGCTGACTGTCGTCTCGTCCGCGCGAAAAATCCATCGCAAAAACGACCGGACCGGTGGCAAGCAGCACGATGCGGCCCCGATGTCGATCATCATGCGGCCGCAGAAACGACGCCACGACAAAGGTTCTGGTCGATGACCGCTCAAATGCCGGTACGGCGCTAAACGAGCCGATAACCATTTCGCGATCTTTCCACGGCTGCCCCTCGCCGGGCAGCCGTCGATTTCCAGTCCTGTTAACGTTTGCAGTTCAATGGTGCTCATACAAGAATCCGTAGGCGAGAGGGCCGCCCCCGAAAATGTCGCAGCAGCCGGTGCAAACCGTTTCAGGCAAGCTCATACTGCTGATCAAAGCTGGCTATTGGCTGGCCCTGCTGATCATTGCGGCCATGGTGATTGCCTCCTTCATCCTGCTGCAGCAGATGATGGCCACCCAACAGCATAATCACACCTTGCTCGACATCGTCAGTACACAAAAGACGCTGTCGCAGCGCATCGTCTTCCTTGCCAGTGCAACGGGTGCCGGTTCACGCGACAAGCAACCGGCGCTGGTCAGCGCGCTAAAGCAGGCAACGGCGGAGTTCGAGACGAACTACGACCTGCTGCTCGATCAGACGGGAGCCGATCCGCAATCGCCGGCCAAGCTTGACCCGAAGTCGATCGAAAGCGTCCTTTTCGCCAAGCCTTTCCACCTCGACTATTTCTCGGTCGGGCTGATCGCCAATGGCGACCGCCTGATCTCGGCCTATGAATCGCAATTCACAGGCAATGGCGGCTACAAAGGCGGCGACGAGCGCGTCAATCTCGACGCTTCTGTCGCCAATGCGACCTTGTCGGGCTATGCCGCGCTTGGCCAGCGCATCACTGCCGACGCCGACGAACGTTCCGAGAAGCTGCTCGCTCTCCATCGCACGCTGTTCTACGCCACAATCGGCGTCATCATACTGGTGGCGCTGTTCATCTTCAGGCCGATGTCGAACGCCATCCTGCGCAAGACGCATGAGCTGATCGATGCCCGTAATTCCATGGCCTTCATCGCGGTGCATGACGGCCTCACCGGCCTGCACAACCGCACGTTCCTGACCGATCATTTCGACACGCTGATCAAGGGCACGCACCGGCGTCGCGAACGCCTTGCGGTCGTCCAGCTCGACCTCGACCGATTCAAGCAGATCAACGATACGCTCGGCCACGCCGCCGGCGACTATGTGCTGGTCGTCACGGCACAGCGCATGCGCGATTCCTGCCGGGCGTCGGATCTGTGCGTGCGCCTGGGCGGCGACGAGTTCGTCATGATCCTCGGCGGCGCCGGCGGCACCGAAGACATCAATATGCTGGCGCGGCGCATCCTGGCACACATCAACGAGCCGATCGTCTTCCAGGGCACGACCATTCTCCCAGGTGCCAGCGCCGGCATCGCAGTCTATCCGATCGACGCCGACAATGCGCAGGATCTGCTGGTCCACGCCGATCTGGCGCTTTACTCCGCCAAGAAGCTGGGCGGCGGCAACTTCTCCTTCTTCTCCGAGGAGCTGCGCCGTGAGCTCGACTATCGCAAGCAGCTCGAGCACGACATCAAGGTCGCCATCGCGGAACGGGCCTTCCAGGTCTATTTCCAGCCACAGGTTTCTCTGACCCACGGCACGATCAGCGGCATCGAGGCGCTGGTGCGCTGGAACCATGCCGAGCGCGGCATGATCCCACCCGGCGAGTTCATTCCGGTCGCCGAGAAATGCGGCTTCATGCCCGAGATCGGCCGCATCGTTATCACCAAGGCGATCAACGAGGCGGCCGAATGGAATCGCGCCGGCATTGCCTTCGGCCGGCTTGCCGTCAATGTTTCCGGCACCGAGCTGCGCGAGCACGATTTCGATGCGTTCTTGTTCGAGACGCTTGAAAAGGCCGGGCTGCCGCCGCAGAAACTGTCGCTGGAAATCGTCGAATCCGTCATCCTCGACGACGAGAAGACGGGCATCGCGGCCAAGCTGCGCCACATCAGGGCAGCCGGTGTGCATCTCGAACTCGATGATTTCGGCACCGGCTATGCTTCGCTCAGCCATGTCAACCCGAACGAGATCGACCGGCTGAAGATCGATCGCCGCTTCGTCCAGAACATCCATGAGAATGGCGACAACTCGAAGATCGTGCGCGCCATCGCCGAGCTGGCGCGTGGCCTTGGCATCTCGATCGTCGCAGAGGGCGCCGAAACCGAGGCCGAGCTCGATTCTCTGATGGCGATCGGCTGCGACCAGGTGCAGGGCTACTCCATCGCCTTCCCGATGCCGCACGACAAGGCGCTGGAATGGCTGACCGCCCGCATGCCCAAGAAGGCCAAGCTGACGGTGCTGCAAGGAAGCCTGGCATAGGTACGGCCGGGCTGCCTTGACAACCGCGTGTGAAGATGGCGGCCTCGTGATCGCAACCGGATATCGGGGCTGATGACACCGTTTCGGTTTGTCCTGGCGGCAGTTTTGATTTTTACGGTCCCCGCCCTAGGGGCCGATCGCACAATCTATCTTACCTTCGACGATGGGCCGCTGAACGGCACAAGCAACATCCTCGATGTGCTGGAAGCCGAGCAGGTTCCCGCAACCCTGTTCATGGTCGGCATGCACGCACAGGCTAGCGCCGCCAACAGAGCGCTCGTCAAGCGCGCCAAGCAGCTTCCCCTGGTGACGCTCGGCAACCACAGCTACAGCCATGCCTACAATCACTACCGGCATTTCTACGGCGACACCGAGGGTGTCGTCGCCGACATGGTGCGGGCAAACGCGGTGCTCGGGTTGAAGCCCGTGGTGCATGCGAGGCTGCCGGGGCGCGACGTGTTCAGGCTGCCCTCCATGTCGAAAAACGACACTTCGCTTGGCCTCGCCCAGGAGGGGCATGAAGAGCCCGACTACGAATTTGTCGCGGCCTCAGGCTTCTATCTCTACGGCTGGGATCATGAATGGGTGCACAAGGACAACGGCGAGCCGGTGCAGAGCGTCGACCATCTGGTCAGCGAGATCGATCACCTGTTCGGCTACGGCCGCTTCGTCAAGCCCGGCAAGCTGATCCTGCTGATGCATGACGAGATGTTCCAGGACGGTTTCGACGGCAAGACGAAGCTGACCGATTTGATCACCGCGCTGAAATTGCGCAATTACACGTTCGGGGCAATCCAAGGCTACGACGACTGAGCCGATGATCGGCGCGCGCCTACCCTCCCACATTGGCCCGCAACACGGCCAGCACCTGCGCGAACTCCGCCAGCCTATCGTCGGACAATCCCACCCGCAGCCGCTTGTCGAAGGAAAGCGCGGCCTTGCGTAGTGTCTCGAACATCGCTTCTCCGGCCTCGGTCAATTCGACCAGATGAACGCGGCGGTTGACGGGATCACGGCGGCGCGTCAGCAGGCCCTGCGCCTCCATCGCGTTGAGATGGTGGGTCAACGTCGCGCCCTGGATGCCGATCATGCCGGCGAGTTCACGCTGATTGGCAAGCTTGCTCGACTTGACCGACAGCAGAGTGAGCCAGACCGGCAGCGTGCCGCCAGCCTCGACCAGGGCAGCGTCGAAGGCTTGGGCAACCAGCTTGGCGGTTCGTCCGAGATTCATGCCGACTGGCGGACGTTCGAAGGGTGTCATTGCCAGAACACTAGACGGTGTCATGCACGGATGGAACTGGCCCGACTCATATATTGACATCTAACCGTTCGACATCTAATTATCCAGGAATGCGGGCTAAAGAGGAAATCCGGTCATGCAATATGTCTACATCGTCGTTATCGGTCTTCATGTCATGGCAGGCGTATTCTGGGCGGGCACGACCATCGCGGTCGGCCGTGACCCGGACATCCGGGCGGAACGGTTCTTCCGGCCGCAAATGGGCGCTGCCGGTCTGGTTTTCCTGACCGGCATACTGCTCTGGTATTTCTTTCACGAGGGCGTTTTCGGCTCGATGGAGAAGGTGCTGGCGCTGGGCATCGTGACCGCCCTGATCGCCGCGGGCGTGCAAGGCGCGCTGGTGGGCTCAGCCAGCAGGCAACTTGCCGGTGCTGATGCGGCAACGGAAAGCCAGTTGCGCGCGAAGATGACAAGAGGCGAGCGCATCGCCGGGGGGCTGCTGGTGCTGACCGTGCTGTGCATGGCCACCGCCAGAATGTTTTGAGCGCCGCCACGCAGCACATCCACAGAATCGTACGTTGTCTGGCGACGAGCCTATGACGTGCGGGCGCGCGGCCAGACCGAGGTACACGGGCTCTCGTACGCAGGTCCGACCGCGCGCCATCAGCGCCGCCTATTGCGACAGCAGACTTTCTCAGGTCAGCTTCTTGCGCGCCTGGTCTTCGAGTGCCTTCAGGAAGGCGGCAGGTTCCCATCTCGCATCGAGAGCGCGGTGGAAAAGCGCCTGCTGTGTTTCGGGTGCGAGGCCGCCGAGCGGCGGGTCACGATCCAAATTGGTGGGGAAGGAGTATCCTTCCGCCGAAGACGCTATGGCATTGTCAGCCGCCGCCCTGGTCAGGCTGGCATCGCCCAGCATGCGTAGCAGAACGGGATAGAGAACCGCGCTGATGCGGGTCCGATCCACACTCTCCATGGCGCGACCATAGGCCGACGACACCTGCAACAGATTCGCCATACGCTGGATATCGGCGGATCGGTTGGTACCGGCGGCATGGAACAGAGCCGGATTGAAGAAAGCCGCATCGCCTTTCCTCAGAGGCAGTTGAACGTGATGCTCGGCGAAATAGGCCTGAAACTCGGGGCGGTTCATCGCAAGGTATCCGGGAAGATAGGTCTGCGAATAGGGCAAATAGAGCGTAGGCCCGCTTTCCACCGGCATGTCGCAATGGGCGACCGCGCCTTGCAGCGTCAACACCGGCGAAATCCGATGGACGTGCACCGGATAACGTTCGATGATCGACGCGGTCTGGAAGCCGAGATGATAATCCCGGTGCGCCGACTGCGACGCGCCGCCCGGCCTGACATTGTTCACCTGAGACGTCAGCTGGTAGGCCGGCCCGAGCCATGCTTCCGATATCAGGGCGACAATCTCGTTGCGGTAATAGGCGGCAAAAGTCCCGGGATCACGCAGGCAAAGCTTCTCCAGCGCATTCCAGATCCGGTCGTTGGCGCCGGGCTTGGCAAAATGGTCGCCACCGCCTGCTCCGGCCGCGCGCTCTTCGGCAATGATGGCGTTGAACGCTTCCGTCGCGGCATCGATCGGCGCAACATTCTCGAAGGCGCCACGGAAGACGACCACACCTGGGCCGTCGGTCATCGCCTCGACCCACTCGGCGAGAAGAGCTTTGCGCCTGTCCGGATCACGTGCTGCGGCGCGCACCAAAGCACCGTCGTAGATCAACACGTTTTTCTGGACCTCGGACGCAAATGGATAATCTGCCGGATTTGTCGTTCGCTGCGTGGACGCCGCGAAGTCGTCGATGCTGCACGTATCAGCTGTGAGCCAAACGCGATCGGATCTGAGCTCGGCGGAATTATCGGCCTTCATGGCATCCTCCCTCTGGCTTCGACTGAATGCCGGAAGTATAGCTTTGCCTGACATGAGACATACGGCTGAAACACCTCAAAAACACCTCATAGTTGATCGGGTCGACTGATGTCGCATCCATTTCTGGTGAAGGACATCGCCCTGCAAGCCGGCGTCAGCATCGCCACGGTCGACCGCGTTCTGCATCGGCGCGACGGCGTGCGTCAGCACACAATCCGCCGGATCGAGCAAGCGATCCGCGAACTGGAAACGCAACGCTCCCAACTTGGCTTGTCAGGGCGCAAGTTCATTCTCGATCTCGTCATGGAGGCTCCGCTGCGCTTTACCGAAGTGGTGCGCATGGCGCTGGAAGCCGAGATGCCTGGGCTCCACCCCGCCGTATTCCGTTCGCGCTATCACCTTGCCGAAATGCGCGCGGCGGCCAACACCGTCTCATTGCTTGAGGCGATCGCCCGTCGCGGCAGCAACGGTATATTCCTCAAGGCTCCTGATGTGCCCGAGATAGCGGCTGCGGTGGACCGGCTCGTTCAGTCAGGAGTACCGGTGGTGACGCTGGTTACCGATCTGCCGAACAGCCGCCGGCTGGCCTATGTCGGCGTCGACAACCGTGCCGCCGGCGAGACGGCCGCCTATCTGATCGGCGTATGGCTTGGTGAACGACGCGCCAATGTCCTTGTCACCTTGAGCAGCAACCGGTTCCGGGGCGAGGAGGAGCGCGAGATCGGCTTTCGCCGGGCCCTGCGCGAACACTTTCCCGACCTTGGGATCGTCGACATCAGCGAAGGGCACGGCATCGATCGCGCGACGGGCGAATTGGTCCGCACCGCACTGACCAATCATCCCGACATTGCGGCCGTGTATTCAATCGGCGGTGGAAACGCGTCCATCGTGCAGGCATTCGCCGAATTGAAGCGGCCTTGCCGTGTCTTCATCGGCCATGATCTCGACGTCGACAATCTCGAATTGCTGCGAAACCGACGCATCTCGGCCGTCTTGTATCACGATCTCCGGCAGGATATGCGGACGGCCTGTATCTACATCATGCGGGCACAGGGGGCTTTGCCGAAATCGGTCGCACCGGGTGCGTCCAATGTCCAGATCATCACGCCGTTCAACATGCCGGTCTGAGTGAGCCGCGCATCAGATCCGCAAGCCGAACCTGATGCCGTCATAGATGGCGGCATGGATGTTGCGCGATGCGACCGCGTCGCCGATGCGGAACAGCACGAAACCGCCTTGCGGATTACGGGCCGGAAAGATGTCGCCACCACTCACCAGACGCTCGTAGTCCACCGCGCCGCCATTCTTCGACAGGGGCTTCAGCGAGAGGTAAAGATCATCGAGCGGCAGCGTGCCGTGCTCGACCACCACCTGGTCGACCCTGCGCTCGCCGCGCCAGCCATCGGCGAAATCCGAAGCCAGCTCTGCGATCAGTTGATTGCCCTCGCGCCGCACCGAACGCAGCCGCGTGTTGATGGTGATGGTGACGCCCTTTTCCTGAAAGGCGCGCATGTAGGGCACATGGTTCATGCCGCCCATTTCCGGGGCAAAGAAACGCTCCGGCGATACGAGCTCGAGTTTCGAGCCGGCATTGGCGATCAGTTCGGCGGCGCCCATGCCCTGATGGCCGCCATTGTCGTCATAGAGCAGCACATTTTCGGCCGGCTTGACGCTGCCGGCCATGATGTCCCAGCTGGAGGTGACAAGATTGTCGCCGGCCGTCAGCGGCGGATTCTGCGGCAGGCCGCCGGTCGCGACCACCACCACATCGGGCGACAGCGCCAGGACATCATCTTTTTCCGCCCAGGTGTCGTAGCGGATCTCGACGCCGAGCCGGTCGAGTTCAGCCAGCCGCCAGTCGATGATACCGATCAGTTCCTTGCGGCGCGGGTTCTGCGTCGCCAATCGCACCTGGCCGCCGGCCTGGCTCGATGCTTCAAGCACCATCACCTTGTGGCCGCGCTCAGCCGCGACCCGCGCAACCTCCAGCCCGCCAGCGCCGGCTCCGACGACCACGATTTTCTGCTTCGGTCCTTCGGCCTTGACGATGATATGCGGGATTTCGGCCTCGCGGCCGGTCGCGGCATTGTGGACGCAGAGCGCTTCGCCGCCCTCATAGATGCGGTCGAGACAATAGGTGGCGCCCACGCACGGGCGGATCTCATGCTCGCGCCCCTCCATAACCTTTTTGATGATGTGTGGATCGGCGATATGGGCGCGGGTCATGCCGACCATGTCGAGCTTGCCGGTGGCGATGGCGTGGCGTGCTGTGGCGACGTCGGATATGCGCGCCGCATGGAAGGTCGGGAATTTCGTCGCCGCCCTCACCTCTCCGGCGAAATCGAGATGCGGCGAAGAGCGCATGCCGGCGACCGGGATGACCTTGGTCAGCGCCGCATCGCTCTCGATCGAGCCCCGAATGATGTTGAGGAAATCGACCTTGCCGGAGCCGGCCAGCCGCCTGGCGATCTCGATCCCCTCCGCCTTCGACAGGCCTTTCTCGAAATCTTCGTCGGCGACCATGCGGATGCCGACGACAAATTTGTCCCCGACGGCTGCCCGCACAGCATCAAGCACCATGTTGGTGAAGCGCAGGCGGTTGTCCAGCGAGCCGCCGAACTCGTCGTCGCGATGGTTGGTGGCCGGCGACCAGAAGCCGTCCATCAGATGGCCGTAGGATTCGAACTCGATGCCGTCGAGGCCGGCGGCTTCGCAACGCTGGGCGGCTGAAGCATAGTCGGCCACGATGCGCTCGATGTCCCAGTCCTCGATCGTCTTCGGGAATGCGCGATGCGCCGGCTCACGCACCGGCGAGGCCGAGAGCACCGGCAGCCAGTCGGCCTTGTTCCAGCCGGTACGGCGGCCGAGATGGGTGATCTGGATCATCACCTTGCAGTCATGCTCGTGGCAGGCGTCAGCGAGCTCGGCCAGCCACGGCACGATCCTGTCGTCATAGACATGCAGATTGCCGAAAGCGGCCGGGCTGTCGCGCGAGACGATCGCCGAGCCGGCGGTCATTGTCAGCGCCATGCCGCCCTTGGCCTTCTCTGCATGGTAGAGCCGGTAGCGCTGTTTGGGCATGCCGTCCTCGGAATAGGCCGGCTCATGGCTGGTCGACATGACCCGGTTCTTCAGCGTCAGGTGTTTGAGCTGGTAGGGCTGGAGAAGCGGATCGTTGCTGGTCATCGTCTTCCTGCGGTTTCAAATTGTGCTATGAGCGGCAAAATTCGTTTTCAAGCATGTCGTCCCGCAGGCACTCCGGGTGCATGCGACAAGGATTGGGCCCATGATCGACACCAAAACCCTCACCCAGCTCGGCGCGCACGTCGAGACGCCACGAAGCCCCGAAGCAGCGGTCCTGGAGACTGTACCGTTTTCGCGCGGTGACGGACCGCCGGCGATCGTGCGCTTCACCTGCCCGGAATTCACCTCGCTGTGCCCCGTCACCGGCCAGCCGGACTTCGCCCATATCGTCATCGACTACGCACCCGATGCGGCTCTGGTGGAATCGAAGTCGCTCAAGCTGTTCATGACCTCGTTTCGCAACCATGGCGCCTTCCATGAAGACTGCACCGTCATGATCGGCCGCCGCATCGTGGCGGCAACCAAGCCGCTGTGGTTGCGCATAGGCGGCTATTGGTATCCACGCGGCGGCATTCCGATCGATGTGTTCTGGCAAACCGGCGCTCCGCCCGAAGGCGCCTGGCTGCCCGACACCGGGGTGGCGCCCTATCGCGGGCGGGGTTAGTCTCCCGCTCATTCGCACTGATATTGACTGAGTGCCCATTCGCCGGTCACCGACAGCAGGTCCGATATCTTCCAGTCGCCCTCGACCTTCTTGAATTTCCATTCCAGCCTGTGCGGGTTGCCCGATGTCACGAAGGCGACGATGACCTTGGCCTGGTCGCCGTTGATCGCCTCGAGCGTCTTCAGGCTCTTGTCGATCTCGGCCTTGTCATAATCGGCATTGTCGAGCGCCATGTTGGGGTCGAGGCACTCGCCCTGCCCGGATTTGCGCAAGGCGTCGCTCTTGTCGAGCACGGTTTTGGCCGGATCGATGAAATGGCTGCGCTCGGCCGGATCGATCTCCAGTCCGACCTGATCGTAAAACGGCCGCACCACCGCTGTCGGGGATCCCGGCTGGACGGGTGCTGCCGGCGCTGCCTCGGCTGGCGCCCATCCGACCGGCGGCGTTTTTGGTTCCACCCCGGTTCCGGGCGCATTTGCGGGCGGCGCCCCGCTGTCGCCCGGCGCGGCGTCAGCCGGGGCGCTTGCCGGCGCCGGACCCAACAAACCTTGGGCGTCGGCACCGCTCAGACCCACCGCCAGCAGGCACATGGTCGACAGTGCCAGGAACCGGCGATGGGCCATCGCTTCACTCCGGCGATGGGCCATCGCTTCACTCCGGCGTCTGGCCGGCCATGCATTCCAGCGCGCTGAGCGTCCAGTCGCTGGTCTTGGAGGCGATGTCCGATATCTTCCACTTGCCGTCGAGCTTCTTGAGCGACCAGAGCATTTCACGTTTGGAATCATCACCTTCCGAAAAAAGGCTGAACGTCGCGGTAACCTCTGCGTTGTCGCCATCCAGCTTCTCAGACAGTTTCAGCGTTTTCGAGACGGTCTTCTGATCGAAATCCTGGGCGTCCAGACCAGGATCGAAATCGATGCAGGCAACCTGGTCCGGGTTCCTTTTCGTTGCCTGGTCGTTCAGGTCGAACAGTTTCGTCACCGGCTCGGTGAACCGATCCCGATATTGTTCGTCGGCCTCGAACTTGACTGCCGGCACATAGAAGAACTTCACGGCGTTGGACGCCGGTCCGGCGACGGCGGCCGCCGGCAAGGCTATCGAAAGGGCGGCAGCGAGCACTGTCAGTCTCATGCAGAATCTCCGGCTTTTGATGGCTTGAGCCTATCAATACCACGTATCCTGCATCTCGGCTTTTTTGCGGCTCATGAAGTCCTGCGGCGCCTTGTTTCAGCCGTCCAGCCAGACGTTCTGAAGGTCCATCTCGAATGTCTGATGGACACCATAGTTCTTCACCCGCTTGTTCTGGTGGCTGTAGAGCTTCTGCCAGAACGGCTGAATAATGACGCCCGAATCCTGCAGGATCTGCTCGACATCCTCCATGACCTCCTTGCGCTTGGCCACGTCGATCAGCGATAGAGCCTGCTTGAGCTTGGCGTCGAAATCGGGGTTGGAATATGCCGATTCGTTCCAGGCCTCGCCGGTGCGATAGCCGAGCGCCAGCACCTGGACGCCAAGCGGGCGCATGTACCAGATCGTCATCGAATAGGGATATTTCGTCCAGTCGTTCCAGAAGGTCGAACCCGGCAGCACCGTGCGCTTCACCTTGATCCCGGCATCGCGCAACTGGCCGGCAATGGCGTCGCCGGTATTCTTCTGCCAATCGTCCTCGATGGTGATCAACTCATGCTCGAAGTCAGCCTGTCCGGCTTCCGCCATCAGCTTCTTGGCGCCGGCGGCGTCGCGTGTCTTCTTGGGCAGCGGGTAGTATTCCGGATGGATGGGGGCAACGTGGTGGTTCTCGCCAGGGGTGCCTCGCCCGGCATACCCAAGTTGGAGAACCGCATTGTTGTCGACGGCCATTTGCAGGGCGTTGCGCACCCGCTTGTCGTCGTAGGGCTTGTGGGTGATGTTGGTGCGGGCAACCAGCGTCGTCGCCGTCGCCACCTCCGATTTCACCAGATCCATCTTGTCGAGAATGTCGATGAAATCGGCGGGCGACTCGAAATTGAGGTCGATCTCACCGGATTCGAACGCGTTCACGGTGGCGTTGAAATCGGTGCCGTAGTCGATGAACTCGACGCTGTCGAGCGGCGCCTCACCACCCCACCATTTGCCATTCTCACGACGCTTGACGACCGCCTTCTGGCCGACATCGTAGGAGACAAGTTCGAACGGGCCCGTGCCGATCGGTTTCTTGATCGGATCGGCACCGTCGGCATCGAAGCTGCGATGGACGACGAGCGCCGGATAGTCGGTGAAATTCGGGATCAGTGAAATGTCGGGTTCGCTTAGCTTCAGCTTGACAGTGTTGTCGTCGACCTTGGTGATCGCGCCATCCCTGGCCTTGCCGGTCTTTGCGTCGATCAGCGCGCCGACCCGGGCGGCCATGGAATTGCCGGCGACATTCTTCTCGCACCAGCGCGTCAGATTGTGAGCGACGTCATCGGCGTTGAAGGCATCTCCATTGTTCCATGTGATGCCCTTGCGCACATGCAGCACGTATTCGGTGGCGTCGTCATTGATATCCCAGCTTTCGAGAAGGACCGGCTCGAAGGTGAACTGCCTGGTGTAGCGGACAAGCGGCTCCAGCCAGCAGCGCGAAATGTTCGCCAGTTCCACCCAGTCGTAGGTGCGCGGATCCTTCTGTCCCTTCACCGACATCGAGACGCGCAGCGTTCCGCCTTTCTTCGGCTCTTCGGCCAAGGCCCGATCCGGCACGGCAAGGCCGATCATGCCATAGGCAAGCGCCGTCGATGCGCCGAAGGCGCTTGCCAGCGCCAGGAACTCGCGCCGGTCGACACGACCCGCGCGTGCTTCGACCGCCATTGCCTCGATAGCGCTCGGCACGCGATCGCCACTGCTTCTGAAGAATGCCATTTTTTCCTCCCGTCTGGTTCCCTTTGATCTTGGGTCTTCGTCTCAACTGACGCTGTCCGGCAGCTTCTCCTCGCGCCGCGCGATGAAATCCATCAGGCCATCGGCGATGCCTTCGTCGAGCTTCGGCTCCTCGTAATCCGCCAGCATGTTGCGCGCCTTCTCGCGGCCGCGCGTGTCGTGGTCCTTCGCCCCTTCTGCCTTCCACTGTTCGAACGAATTGAAGTCCATGATCGAGGGCATGAAGAAGGCGGACTCGAAATGTTCCAGCGTATGCTGGGTGCCGAGGAAATGGCCCTGCGGCCCGACCTCGCGGATGGCCGCCATGGCTTCCTTGAAATCGTCGAACGGCAGACCGCCGGCATATTTGTACCAGCCGATGAGCTGTTCGCAGTCGGTGGCGAATTTCGAATAGCCGCAGGTCAGGCCGGCCTCGAGCCATCCGGCGGAGTGCCAGATGTAGTTGGCGCCGGCGAGGATGGCGGCATGCATCAGCATGTTCGCCTCGTAACCCGCCTGGGCGTCGTTGAGCTTCGATCCGACATGGAAGCCGGACGTGCGCCACGGCAGCCGGTATTTGCGCGCCAGCGCTCCCATCAGATACATCATCTGCGCCGCCTCGGGCGTGCCGCCCATCGGAGCGCCGGTCTTCATGTCCACGGTGACCATGAACTGTCCGTAGATCTGCGGCGAACCCGGGCGCAGCAGCTGCGTGAAGGCGACGCCCGCCAGCGCTTCCGCATTGACCTGCGCGACTGCCCCGACGGCCGACGCCGAAGTCGAGGCGCCGCACAGTGCGAAGGGTGCGAGGATCAGCGGCTGGTTGCTTCGCGCATAGACCTTCATCGCGTCCAGCATGGTGGCGTCCCACACCAGCGGCGAATTGCAGTTGGTGATCGATACCAGGACCGGATTGTCGCGGACATAATCCTCGCCGAACACGATGCCTGCCATCGCCATCGTGTCTTCCGCCCGCTCCTTGGACGTGACGATGCCCATGAACGGCTTGTCGGAATGCTTAAGCGCGGAATGGATGATGTGGAGGTGACGCTTCGGCACCGCGATTTCCATCGGCTCGCAAATGACCGAACTCGATGAATGCAGCGCCGGCGCCATGTAGGCGAGCTTATGGAAATTGTTGAGGTCGGCCAGCGTGCCGTAGCGCCTGTTGTTGTCGAGATCGCGAACATAAGGCGCGCCATACATCGGCACGAAGATGGTATTGTTGCCGCCCACCCGCACCGTACGCTGCGGATTCCTCGCATTGAGCGTGAACTCCGACGGGACCTTCGATACCAGTTCCATCAGGAGGGCCCGGTCGATCCGCACACGAGTTTCCGAGACATCCGCACCCGCCGCCTTCCACAGTGCGATAGCCTCGTCGTCGCGGAACTCGCATCCCACCTCTTCGAGGATCAAGAGCGACTCCTCGTGGATCAGCTCGACCGCCTCATCGGGAACCATCTGGTAGACGGGGATCTGGCGGACCAGGGTCGGGAACGAGGTTACGGGAGCTCCGCGCAGGGCCTTGCGCCCCAGGCGGCCGCCACTGCGGCGGTTGGCATGTTCGGTCACTTCAGGGGCCGGTGCGTTCATGGCAACTCCACTCCACTCTAGAGGGAGCCTAGCGCGACAAAATGGTGATGTGACGCTGGAAAATCCTGATCTCTTGTATAAGCTCAGCTTATGCGAAGCCTGCGCCACCTCTTGCCCTCGGCCGGCAGCCTGATCGTCTTCGAGGCGGCCGGGCGCCTGTCGAGCTTCACCGCCGCCGGGCGAGAGCTCGGTATGACGCAGGCCGCCGTCTCCTATGCAGTGCGAGGGCTGGAAGAACAGCTTGGCGCCAAGCTGTTCCAGCGCCGCCACCGCCAGGTCATCCTGACCGAGGCCGGCGAGCGCTTCCACGCCGACGTTTCGCTCGGCCTTTCGCATATCCGCAAGTCGGCTGAGGATCTGCGCCTGCAGGCAAGCGGCGGCCATGTGACGCTGGCCGCGTCGACGGCCTTCGGTTCGTTCTGGATGATGCCGCGCCTGCAGCAGTTCCGCGACGAACTGCCGGGCATCGACCTGCGTATCCAGACCGCCGACCGCGACCTCGACATCATCGCGGAAGGCATTCCGCTCGGCGTGCGCGGCGGCGCGCCGCGGGACTGGCCGGACTATCACTCATTGCCGCTGGCGGACGAGGAGATATTTCCCGTCGCCGGCACCAGCTACGCGGCAAAGTTCGGCCTGCCCAAATCCGCTGCCGAACTGGCCACGCACCGCCTCATCCATCTGGAAGAGCCGTATCGCGAGGCGGCCAGTTGGGACGAATGGTTCCAGTCGGCCGGCGCCAATTTCAGCGATACCGCGCGCGGCCTGCGCATCAACGACTATGGCCTGGTGATCCAGGGCGTCATGGAAGGCCAAGGCATCGCTCTCGGCTGGCGGCATCTCGCCGAGCGGCTGCTGGCATCTGGCCTGCTGGTGCCGGTGACGGATCATGTGCTGAAGACCGGCAAGGCGTTCTATGTCGTCTGGCCGAAGAACCGGGAACTCAGCGACAACGCCCGCAAGGTGCGCGACTGGTTGGCCGCGCAAGCATAGTTCGTTTTCCACTGATCCACAATTTCTGCCCCTCCCGCACGACCCGAATCCGCCTATAGTGCTCCCATGCCCATCCGCCAGCTTTCCGAAACGATGATCAACCAGATCGCCGCCGGCGAAGTCATCGAGCGTCCGGCGAGCGTGGTCAAGGAACTGGTCGAGAATGCGCTCGATGCCGGTGCTTCGCGCGTCGAGATCGTCACAGCCGGCGGCGGGCTGAACCTGATCCGCGTCACCGATGACGGCTCCGGCATTCCCGAACGGGAGATGGCGCTGGCGATCGCACGTCATTGCACCTCCAAGCTCACCGAGGATATCAACGACATCCGCTCACTCGGCTTCCGCGGCGAAGCGTTGCCGTCGATCGGCTCGGTGTCGCGACTTTCGATCCGCTCGCGCACGGCAGCAAGTGACAGCGCGGCCGAGATCGGCATCGAGGGTGGCCGCGTCCTGCCTGTCAGGCCGGCGGCGGCCAATCGCGGCACCACGGTCGAGGTGCGCGACCTGTTCTTCGCAACGCCGGCCCGATTAAAGTTCATGAAGGGCGAGCGCGCCGAAAGCTCGGCCACCAGCGATGTGGTCAAGCGCATCGCCATCGCCTTCCCCGCCGTGCGCTTCACGCTGGCCGGCTCGGACCGCTCGACGCTGGAATTGCCGGCAGCGGGTGGCAGCGCGGAAGGCAGCCTGCGCCGTGTCGCCCAGGTGATGGGCACCGACTTTCCCGACAATTCGATTGCCCTCGACGCGATGCGCGAAGGCGTGCATCTGACCGGCCACGTGTCGATCCCGTCCTTCACCCGCGCCAACGCGCTGCAGCAATATGCCTATGTGAACGGCCGTCCGGTGCGCGACAAACTGATCGCCGGCGCCATACGCGGTGCCTATGCCGACGTCCTGCCGCGCGACCGGCATGCGGTGACGGTGCTGTTCCTGACGCTCGACCCGGCCATCGTCGACGTCAATGTCCATCCAGCCAAGGCCGATGTGCGCTTCCGCGATCCCGGCCTTGTGCGCGGACTGATCGTCGGGGGGATCCGACAGGCACTGACCGATGCCGGCGTCCGCGCCGCCACCACGGGGGCCGCCGGCATGATGGCGGCGTTCCGGCCAGGGGCCGCATCCTACGGCCACGGCGGACCGGCAAACGGCCACCGCAGCTACGACGCGGCCTACCGCGCGTCGGGTCCGTCCGGCTTCGATCCCGCCCGGTCGTCGCAGCGGCCGCTCGATACGGGTTTCGAGGGTGCGGGCTTCGAGCAGCGCGGCTTGCGTGAAAACCAGCAAGCGGCTTTCGATGCCGGTCCGCTTGCCAGCGCCGATGCACGCCCAGGGCAGGATGAAGCGGCCGAGACCCTGCTCGGCGCGGTTCTGGGGGCAGCGCGCGCCCAGGTGCATGAGAACTACATCGTCGCCCAGACCAGGGATTCGCTCATCATCGTCGACCAGCATGCGGCGCATGAACGGCTGGTCTACGAGGCGCTGAAGAATGCGCTGCACTCGCGCCCGGTGCCCTCGCAGATGCTGCTTCTGCCCGAGATCATCGACCTGCCGGAGGAGGATGCCGAGCGGCTTGCGCTGCATTCGGAAACTCTGGCCCGCTTCGGTCTCGGCATCGAGCGCTTCGGCCCCGGCGCCGTCGCGGTGCGCGAGACGCCGTCGATGCTCGGCGAAACCAATGTCCAGCAATTGGTGCGCGACCTCACCGACGAGATCGCCGACAACGATACGGTCGACACGCTGAAGGAGCGGCTGGACAGAATAGCCGCGACCATGGCGTGCCACGGCTCTGTGCGCTCCGGCCGCCTGCTCAAGGCCGAGGAGATGAACGCGCTGCTGCGACAGATGGAGGCGACGCCCGGTTCGGGCACCTGCAACCACGGTCGTCCGACCTACATCGAACTCAAGCTGGCGGATATCGAGCGGCTTTTCGGGCGGCGATAGCTGCGCACGGATTGCTCGCCTATCGCTTCCCGCTCGAGGCCAGCAGGTCCCAGGCCGGCCGACAATGTGGTCACCCGCGATTTTCGCCTCGCGGCCTGAGCAGCGCGATCGCAGCCGCCGCCAGCAGGAGGATCGCCCCGGCGATTTCAGCCCAGCCGACCGCCTCGCCGAAGAGCCAGGCTCCTGCCGCTAAAGCGACAATCGGCGAAACGAAGGCGTAGAGCCCGGCACGCACCGTACCCCAGTCACGCATCAACACGAGATAGAGCGTATAGGCGACGATCGTGCCAAACAGCGACAGGAACAGCAGACTGCCGATGGCGGCCGGCGTGAGCAGCGCCTCGAGTGTCTCATCCGAGATCGGCTCCAGCACAAGCGACAGCGCAAGCAGTGCCACACCGCCGATCGCAGCCTGGACCATTGTCAGCGCCAGCGGTTTGACCGCGCCCACCAGCGGGCGCGAAACCACGCTGCCGACGCAGTAACAGGCGGTCGCAACGACGATCGCGGCGAGTCCGATGCCGCTCGAACCGCTTCCCGCGCCAAGCCGCGTCCAGAATAGCCCAACCAGCCCGATGCTGCCGATAGCGAGCGCGCAAGCGTGGCGCCAGGTCGGTCGCTCCTCGCCGGTGAGTGCGGCAATCGCGAACAGCAGGATCGGGATCAGCGCCAGGTTGACCAGCCCCGACAATCCCGAGGGCACGTGCTGCATTCCCCAGAAAAGCAGTCCGTAGGTGCCGGTGTTGACCAGCAATGCCGAGACCACCGTCCGCCCCGTTCGCCCGTGGGCGAATGCCGCGCCGGCTCCACGCACCGCTGTTGCCAGAAGCGCGGTGGTCAGCAAATAGCGCGCCGCGGCCAGCAGGAGCGGAGGCACGTCATTAAGACCGAGCTTGATCGCCGCCCAGGTCAGCCCCCAGATCAGCGACATCACCGCGAAGAAGGCGAGGTTGCGAACCACCAGATTCGCCGCTCAGCGCAGTCCCTGACGATCGACAAGTATCCGGTGGATGTCGATCCGCTCCGGCAGTTCGATCAGGAACTCGGCATCGCGGTCCAGATGATGGACTTTGGTCGGTTCGCCTTTGGTAAAGGCGGTCATCGCTTGCATGTCGGCCCAATACGAGATGGTTGTGAACCACGTCTCGTCACCTCGGTCTTCGCGCAGCAATTGGACGCCAAGCGCCGTCTTCTCGAGGGGCGGAATACCCTCGGCACGCAGGTATGGCTCATAGGCGTCGGCGATGTCGCGGCGGGTGCGACCGCGCCAGATGCGCGCGATGGTCGGTTTGGTCGGCATGAGGTTCTCCTTCAGTCAAGCGGCCAGCAACTGAACATAGCGGACGCCGGTTGGGATCAGGCGTGAACACGAGCCAGGAAATCGCGGACCAGCGGCAGCGCGTCGTCGAAATGTGTCTCGAGCAGCCAATGACCCGCACTCTCGATCAGATGCAGTTCCGCATCGGGCAGATCGCGATGATAGGCCCGTGCCGACGCCGCGGGCATATAGCCATCCTCTGGCCCCCAAAGGATCAGCGTGGGCGGGTGGTGTTCACGCAAATAAGCCTGGTAGCGCGGAAACCAGGTGAGATTGGCTTCCAGCTTCTCCATCAGGCCGACGGCGATCTGCCGGCGAACCGGCGTGTTCATCAGTGGCCAGTGAAGATTCCAGAGATCGGGCGGCACGCGCGTGGCGACGTCGTCAGCCACTTCCCCGATGAACTCGGCCCGGAACCCGTCCTCACTCACCGCAGCCTCGAGCGGACGGTGCTTGTCGGACGTCTTGTCGATCCACCAAGCTTTGATCGCGGCGTATTTGGGACCAAGCACGTCCTCGTAGATGTCGCCGTTCTGGATGATCAGGGCGCTGATCCGCTCCGGGTGCGAGATCGCATGCCGGAGTCCTATCTGCGAGCCATAATCATGCAGCCACAAGGCGTAGCGTTCGAGACCGAATTCATCGGCAAGCTTGGAAAGCACGTCGCAATAGGCGTCGAAATCATAGCCAAAGGCGGCCGGATCGGGTGTGCCACTGTATCCGAAGCCGGGCCAGTCGAATGCAATCGTTCGCCAACGGTCGGCGAGCGCCGGCATCAGTCGGCGGAATTGGAACGAAGAACAGGGATAGCTGTGCGGCAAGAGCAAGACAGGTGCTTCTGGCGGCCCTGCCTCGCGATAAAAAATGGATAGATCATCCAGTTGCATGCGTCGGTGCGTCGTTGCACCCGGCATTCGGACCTCCGTCGAATAAACACCGGCTAAACGCCTTTGACCGAGGGATCGTTCCGAATGAGGGAAGCGGACGGCCGGCGATATGGATCAGCCCGGTCTCCGGATGACCAGCAAGGCGGGCCAAGGCGCAACTCCCACTGGGGAATGGGCTCCGACTTAACAATTCATCTCTTCAAATTCACCACGATGACACCGCCCAGCGCCAGCGCGCCGCCGATTATGCCGAGCAGCGTGGGGACTTCGCCCAGCCAGAAGAAGCCGATCAGCGCGGACATCGGCGAGACCAGATAGAGGAAGTTGGAGGCGCGTGCCGCCGGCAGACGCGACAGCGCGGTCGCCCAGGCGGCATAGGCGATGAGGCTGGGCACGATACCGAGAAAGATGACGGCGCCAAGGCCTGCCGTATCGGCGACCGCCGCCCGCGAAAAGGCCGACGGCAGGAAGGGCGCCAAGCATAGTGCGCCGAGCACCATGTTCGAAGCCGAAATGGTCAACGGATGATGGCGGGCAAACAGCGGCTTCTGGACGATTGTGTTGACGGCCGAGCACAAGGCCGAACCAAGCACCAGAAGAGCACCGGTGTTGAATGAGAGGCCATGCCCGTCGGCCATGGCGATGACGCCAATGCCGGCGAAGGAAATCACCGTGCCGGCCCAGGCCATGCCCGAAAAACGTTCTCCGAGCAGCGCCATCGCCATGATGGCGGTGAAAATCGGGCTGACGTTGATGATGAAGCCGGCGGCACCGGCAGAGACGGTCAGTTCGCCGAAATTGAGCATGACGGTGTAGAGCGCGACGAAGATGGCGCCGCCAAAGACCAGGCGCCACACTTCGTCCAGCCTGGGCAGCGCGGGGCGCTTGACGGCCAGGAAGATCGCCGCCGGCACCGCGGCGATGGCAAAGCGCAACGCGCCGAGTTCCAGCGGTCCGAAGGCGGCGAGACCGGCGCGGATGGCCGGAAAGGCGGAGGCCCAACCAACCACCGTCAGCGCCACCGCGATGGCTGCCGTGGTGTCCATCCGCTGTGTCGAATTCAACGTGCCCGTCATCGCGCTCATCTCACTGCCCTCGTATTCTTCGGTCCTGAGAGGCAGAAAACGCCTTTTCATCCTGGTTGACAAACGACCAAATCGAGGATCACCTGTGACTATGGATCACAGCTCGGACACAATGGTGCCGCTCGAAACGCTGCGCGCCTTCGATGCGGCGGCGCGGACAGGCAGCTTTTCGGCGGCCGCCGAAAAGCTCAACATCACCCATGGCGCCGTCAGCCGGCAGATCGCCAAGCTCGAGGACTGGCTGGGATTGAAAGTCTTCGACCGTGGTGCGCGCGGCGTCTCGCTGACGATCGAGGGGAACCGGCTGCATCTGCGCACGGCAGAAGCCTTTGCGCTGATATCGACCCATTCCGACCGCTGGGTCGAGCCGCGTGGCACGGCCGTGGTGCGGCTGACCTCGATCCCCTCGGTCAGTGGGCTGTGGCTGATGCCGCGCATGGCGGCGCTGGAGAACAATCCCTCCAAGCTGCGCATCGTGCTCGATGTCGACATCCGCCAGGCCGATCTTGCCGATGAGGGCATAGATCTCTCCATCCGCTGTGGCCGAGGCGGCATTCCGGGCCGGGTCTCGGTGCAGCTTTTCGAGGAACATGTCTTTCCCGTTGCCTCGCCCGAGCTTGCCCGCGAGATCGGCCGCGGCGACCCTGCCCGGCTGCTCAAATATCCGCTGATCAACGATTCCGACGCGTCTGCCTGGCGCGCCTGGTTTGCCGCGCAAGGCATGGACTACCGCCCGCGCCCGCAGGACCGCCGCTTCGAGGACTACAATCTGGTGCTCGACGCCGCCGCCTATGGGCTCGGCATCGCGCTGGCACGCCCACCCCTGACCGGGCATCAATTAAAGTCGGGCCGCATCACGCCCGTTGATGAGCGCACGGCTCTCAACCCGGTGTCCTACTGGCTCGACCGGCCGATGGGGCGGCCGCGTGCCGCCGCGGCCGACCTCGCCCGCCGCATCGCGGCAGAGGCCGGGCTGGCGCCGGAAAAGATCGAGGCGTTTATCGAGGCCGAGCGATAAGTCTTCCGGACATATATCGAGAACCAGCAGATTCGACGCTCAGCGAAGCAACAACAGAACGAACCCAAGGATCACGGTTCCCAGCAAACCGGCCATTATCGAACGAAGCCAATTTTCACCAGCAACTGCTCAGGGCTCGGCGCCGCAGCATGGGATTGATTGGCCGGCCTGTGCCTGCCCGCCAATGTACCCGGGGCGGCAGCGTTGCGCGGGATTGGAGCCTGCGGCGGGATAAGCGACAGCAATGACAGCCCCGCAACCCTGGCGGGGGCATTGTCATTGGCCGTTGCCGAAAGCGGCAAGAAGGCTCGCAGCGTTTCGGCTTCGAGTTTTGCCTTTCTCGCCAAGCCCGTTGCCAACGCCGCCTCTTCACCCGTCTCAAGCTGGGCAAGATAGGCATCGACGATGCCAGCCGATGCGATCTGCGCGATTTCACGGCCATCGGGGCCGCCGGCAAAGTCAACAGCGCTGGCGCTGTCTGTTGCGCAAGCCGAGACGGCGCCGCCGGTTGGACCAGCGCCTTGACCAGTGCCGTCATGACTGGATCAGCCTGCCCCGAAGGCACGGCCTGCGGCGTCATCACTTCCCTGAGCAAGACGGGAAGACGAGTGGACGAAATGTCCATTGCGGCCCACCAACACCATTTTTCCGCTCCACAATAAGCGTTCAGCATTGTCTCAGGCTTGTCGCATGCTTGACCTCGCCGGGAATTTATGGCGATGAAATCCTCATGAACCCTGGCGTCCCCGCATGATGAACCGTTTCGAAGGCCCCGGCGGCAAGGAAGCCCGCATCCGCTATTTGGATGGCGACTTCCAGGTTACCAGTCCCGGCGCGTTCGTGCGCTGCGCGGTGACAGGCGAAAGCATTCCGCTCGACGAGTTGAAATACTGGAGCGTCGCCAGGCAAGAGCCCTACATCAGCGCCACCGCCTCGCTGCGCCGCGAAATCGAGATGCATCCGGAGCTGCGTAAGCGCGGTTAACCCTTCAGCTTGCGCTGGCGCCAGGCATCGAGCGTCTCGTTGATGATGCGCTCGGGAACGTGGTCGAGTCCGAAGACCGTGTCGATCTCCAGCACCTCGAGCCGGTCGAGGAAGTCCTGTGAGGCGCCGTGGCGCAGCCGGGCGGCGTCCTTGGCGGTGGTGATGAGCACCAGCCCTTCGGCGTGCGCGGTCACCGCCAGCTCGGCAAGCTCGTCCTCGGCATAGAAATGATGGTCCGGAAACGGCCTCGTCAATGCCAGCTCGCCGCCGGCTTCGCGCACCGTGTCGAAGAATTTCTCGGGATGGCCGATACCGGCGAAGGCGAGGAACCGCTTGCCGGCAAGCCCTGCCTTGCCGCTCGGCTCTGTATGGGCCTCGAAGATCGGCCGGCCGGCGCGTGCCGCCTGGCGGACCACGCTGTCGGCGGCGGTGCCCTCGCCCATTTTCAACAGCCCGCTGGTGAAGACCAGCTGGTCGACGATTTTGGCCCTGAGCGGCCCCCCCGGAATGACGCGGCCGTTGCCGATACCATAGCGCGCATCGACGACGACCAGCGCATAGTCGATGTGGATGCGGGCGCTCTGGAAGCCATCGTCCATGATCAGGAAATCGCAGCCATGCCGTTCCAGCAGCAGCCGGGCGCCGGCGGCGCGGTTCGGCGTCACCGCCACCGGCGCGTGTTCGGCCAGCAGCAGCGGTTCGTCACCGACATGCCGGGCGCTGTCGTGATCGATATCGACGACATGCGGCTCGGCGAAAGAGCCGCCATGGCCTCGCGACAGGAAGCCAGGTTTCAGGTGCATGCGCTTGGCCTGTTCGGCGAGCGCGATGGCCACCGGTGTCTTGCCGGTACCGCCAACCGTGAAATTGCCGATGCACAGAACGGGTGCCTCGATCTTCTCACGCCTGGCCCGCCGCATGCCGCGGCCGGCGGCGGCGGCATAGATGGCCGACAGCGGTGATAGCGCCAGGACCCGCCAGTCCGGCTCTTCCCACCAGAATGGTGGTGCTTCGGAGGCCACGCTAGCGTCCGTTCGCGCCCTTCAGGCGCGACTTGACGACCAGCGGCTGGATGTAGGGCTCAAGTGATTTCAGCGTGCGCGCCAGCGCGCCGCGCATCTCGTCGACGGTAGCTACGCCCGCCGCCATCATCTCGTGGCGCGCCACTTCATTGGTCAGGAGGAAATTGACCGCGCCGGCCAGCATGTCGCGATCGCGCACCAGCTTGGCGCCGCCGCTGTCCAGGAGACGCTGGTAGGCCTCGCGAAAATTCTGCACATTGCGCCCAGCGAGAACCGCCGTGTCGAGCATGGCCGGCTCCAGCGGGTTCTGGCCACCCTCGGAGGTCAGCGAGCGGCCGACGAAGGCGATTTCTGTCAGCCTGAGATAGAGCCCCATCTCGCCGATCGTGTCGCCGAGCAATATGTCCGTGTCGGCAGCGATCCTGTCGCCCTTGCTGCGCCGCGCGACCTTCAGGCCCATGCCGGAAATCTGCGCCGCAAGCGCCTCGCCGCGATCGGGATGACGCGGAACGACGATGGTCAGAAGACCATGGTGGCGCCTGTGCAGTGTCGCGTGAACTTCCGCCGCGACCACTTCCTCGCCGTCATGGGTCGAGATCGCCGCCCAGGTCGGGCGCGTGCCTATCTGCCGCCGCAGCGTCGCCAGCGTCCGTTCGTCGACGGGCGGCGGCGAGGTATCGACCTTGAGATTGCCCGACACGGTGACCGGCCGGGCGCCGAGCGCAAGAAACCTCTCGCCATCGACATCCGACTGCGCCACGACGTGAGCCAGGTTCTCGAACAACGCCTCGGCGATGTTGGCCCGTTTCTTCCACGACTTGAACGAGCGGTCGGACAGCCTGCCATTGACCAGCACCTGCGGCACGCGGCGCGCGCCAAGCTCGAGGATGGTCATCGGCCAGATCTCGGATTCGGCGATGATCGCCAGATCCGGCCGCCAGTGATCGAGGAACCGGCTGACCGCCGGCTTGAGATCGAGCGGCACGTATTGATGGATGATCCGATCACCGAGCCGCTCGTCGGCGACCTGCGCCGAGGTGACCGTGCCGGTCGTCAGCACGATGTTGACGCCATAGTCGAGAATGCTTTCGACCAGCGGCACGACGGCTATGGTCTCACCGACGCTCGCGGCATGGATCCAGATCACCGGCCCGTCGGGACGCGCGCGGCCGGCGACGCCATAGCGCTCGCGGCGGCGGTAGCGGTCCTCCTTGCCGCGCGAGGTGCGCCAGGCAACGTAGGGTCCGACCAGCGGATAGGCTGCCGCACCCGCGAACCGGTATGCCGACAGCATGGTCCGTGCCCAGCGGCCGCTCATCGAGGAGCATCCACGAGACGGTAGGCCTCGGCGGTCGCGGCATTGAGCGCGGTCGTCACTTCCTGGCGCTTGCGCTCCATTTCGGCGTCATCGGCGCCGGCAGCCACGAAGATCGGCTGGCCGATGACGATCGACGAGCGGCCGAACGGCAGGTTGATGGTGGTCTTGTCCCAGCTCTTCTCCAGCACCTTGCGGCGGCTGGTGGTGATGGCGACGGGCACAAGCGGACGGCCCGAGAGTCGCGCCAGGAGAACGATGCCAAGCCCTGCGTCTCGCGGCGTACCGTGCGGAATGTCTGCGATCATGGCGACGTTCTTGCCGGCACTGAGCGACTTTTTCAGGGCGATAAGCGCTTTTGCCCCGCCCTTGTCGAGGTGCCTGGCATTTTCCCGCCCGCCCGAGCCGCGCACCGCCTCGATGCCGAATTTCTCCAGCATCAGCGCGTTGAGCTCGGCATCGGCGCTGCGTGAGACCATGGCGACCAGCGGCTTGCGCTTGGGGTAGTACGCCGGCGTCAGCAGATGCTGGCCGTGCCACAAGGCGATGATGCCAGGCTCGAACTCGGTATAGGCCCCACCCGAAAACCGTGCCGATCCCTCGACGACACGATTGGTGAGGCGCACGAAGCGGACGAACTGGGCGAACAGGCTGGCGATGGCGTTCTTGACGAATCGCGACTGCGCCAGCGGTTGGCGAATCTTGCGCCAGAAGGCCTTGGTCGTGCGGCTGCGTCCCCTGCCCGTGGGCGCGGCATCGCTTGCTGGCCCTTTCGCCAGGTCATGCTCCATCGAAGTCAACCGGCAGCCTTGTTGTCAGGGTCCAGCAGCCGATGCAGATGAACGACGAAGTAACGCATGTGGGCGTTGTCCACGCTGGCTTGCGCCTTGGCTTTCCACGCCGTGTGCGCGGATTGATAGTCGGGATAGATGCCGACGATGTCGAGCCCCTCGAGATCACGGAATTCGGTGCCGCCAAGCTTCTTCAGTTCGCCACCGAACACCAGATGCAAAAGCTGTTTCTTTCCGTCTTCCGCGGCCATGTCGGTCCTTCACATATCGTGAGTTTGTGACAGGTCTAGACCAAAGCCGCCGACTTTGGAACCTTTAGGGCGAGATGAATTCATCTCGCCCGGGAAAACGCTTTCACGCGTCCAGACCGGCGATGACACCGGCGAGCACGGCCAGCAATTCACCGCTGCCGGCAGCAAGGGCGCCGTGACGGGTCACCTCGCCGGCATAGAGCGGAGCGCGACCATGCTGGTCGAGCAACTGGCCGCCGGCCTCGCGCAAGATGAGGTCGGCCGCCGCGATGTCCCAGTCATGCGCGTTCGGCTTGACGAAAGTGGCGTCCAGCGCGCCATTGGCAATCATGGCCAGCCGATAGGCGAGCGAAGGGCTGTAGGGCGCCCGCTTCAGCCGCGCCTGCCATTCGGCCGGCATCAGGTCGGTCAACTGCTTCAGTCCGGAAATCTCGGCCGTGTCCGCCAGCTTGCGCACCGCAATGCGCTTGCCGTTGCGGAAGGCGCCCTGGCCGGGCAGCGCCCAGTAGGTCTCCTCCATCGCCGGGCATTCCAGCACGCCGGCAAGCGTGCGGCCATGCTCGACGACGGCGACGCTGACGCACCAGGTGCGCTGGCCTTCCAGGAAACCGCGCGTGCCGTCGATCGGGTCGACGACGAAGGTGCGGCGTGCCGAAAGCCGGATTGGATCGTCGACCGTCTCTTCCGACAGCCAGCCATAGTCGGGCCGCGCCGCCAGCAGCGTTTCGCGCAGATAGGCGTCGGCGGCATGATCGGCCTCGCTCACCGGCGATGTGCCGCCCTTCATCCAGACTTGCGGGCTGTTGCCGAAGTAGCGCATGGCGATGACCCCCGCCTCGCGGGCGGCATCGCGCAGCAGCGGCAAGTCTTCGGTGGCCCCGGCTATGGTCAGGTCATGCTCCGGCAAGGGTCATGCCTTCGATCAGGAGCGTCGGGGCCGCAGTGCCGAAATTGCGGTCGAGGTCGCTGGCCGGCACCATGTTGAGGAACATGGTCTTCAGGTTCGAGGCGATGGTGACCTCGGCGACCGGATAGGCCAGGTCGCCATTCTCGATCCAGAAGCCCGAGGCGCCACGGCTGTATTCGCCGGTGACCATGTCGACACCCTGGCCGAACACCTCGGTGACGTAGAAGCCGGTCTTGAGCGATTTGATCAGCTCTTCCGGCGACCGCTCGCCAGGCTCGATGGCGAGATTGGTGGAGGACGGCGTCACGGAAGAGCCGCCGCGGGCGCCGCGTCCGTTGGTGACGAGGCCGAGCTCGCGCGCGGCCGAGGTCGACAGGAACCAGTGGTTGAGCACGCCCTTCTCGACCATCAACAGCTTTTCGCCCTCGACGCCTTCACCGTCGAACGGCCGCGAGGCCTGGCCACGCAACCGGAGCGGCTCGTCGGTGACGGTGATGGCGGATGCGGCCACCTGCTTGCCCATCATGTCACGCAGGAAGGACGTCTTGCGCGCCACCGAGGCACCGTTGATGGCACCGGCCAGATGGCCGGCGATGCCGCGCGCGACACGCGGGTCGAACACCACGTCGACCGGCCCGGTCGCCGCCTTGCGCGCGCCAATGCGGCGCACGGCGCGTTCGCCGGCCTTGCGGCCGATGTCCTCGGGCGCATCGAGATCGGCGAAATGCTGGCGCGAGGAGAATTCATAGTCGCGCTCCATGCCGGTGCCCTCGCCGGCGATGACGCTGGCCGAGCGCGAAAAACGTGAGCCGACATAGTGGCCGAGGAAGCCATGCGAGGTGGCCAACACCAGGCCGCCAAGACCGGCACCGGCGCTGGCGCCGGCCGAATTGGTGACGCCCTTGACGGCAAGGGCGGCCGATTCCGCCGCGAGTGCCGCCTCTTTCAACTGGTCGGCCGACACTTCTGTGGCGTCGAACAAGTCGAGATCGCGCGTCTGTTTGGCGAGCAATGCCGGGTCGGCGAGCCCCTGATAAGGATCCTGCGGCGACACTTTCGCCATCGCCACGGCGCGCTCGGCCAGTGTTTTGGGGTCGGACGCTGCCGTCGCGGAGACACTTGCCACGCGGCCGCCGACGAAAACGCGAAGCGCCACATCCTCGCTCTCGGAGGCTTCGGTAGCCTCGACCTTGCCGAGACGCACCGACACCCCGGTCGAGCGGCCGCGCACGGCCACCGCGTCGGCGGCATCGGCGCCGGCCTTTTTGGCAGCCTCGACCAGGGCCGCGACGCGGTCGGTCAATTTTGCTGCGTCTGATATATCGGTCATGCCTGAAATCCTGCTGGTGCGGCCGGTGTGCGACCGTCGCCCACCCCATCTATTGTTCCGGTCCGGCTTGTGCAATGGCATAGGGTTCAATCAAGATGCGGGGTGGACGGTTCAAATCGCGAACCCTGGCATGCAAAATCGGTTCGCAGCCTGCACGGAGCATTTTCAATGACGCCCTTCCATCTCGCCTTCCCGGTCCGTGATCTCGATGAAACCCGCGTTTTCTATGGCGAGGTGCTGGGCTGTGCGATCGGCCGCTCGTCAGCGACCTGGGTCGACTTCGACCTCTACGGCCACCAGATGTCGGCGCATCTGCGGCCGCAGGCCGCACAGGCACCCAGCGACGGCCAGGTCGACGGCATGGTCGTGCCGATCCCGCATTTCGGCGCCGTGCTACTGATGGACGACTGGCAGCGCCTGGCGACACGGCTGGAGGCGCGCGACGACATCGACTGGCTGGAACGGCCGATGGTCCGTTTCAAGGGCGAGCCCGGCGAACAGGCAACGCTGTTCATCCGCGACCCCTCGGGCAATGCCCTGGAATTCAAGGGCTTTCGCTCGCTGGAGCAGGTTTTCGCCCATTAGCCCAGATCGAGGGCATCGGTCGATCAACGGCCGAAACGGCCCGCCGCGAAAGGTGCGAGCCGCGCTGGATCGTCGCGTCCGCCGATCAAGTCGGCGACCAACCGCGCGGTGATCGGAGCCAGCGTCAGGCCGAGATGGCCGTGCCCGAAAGCATGGATTACGCGGGAGCTGCCGCGCGAAGCGCCGATGACAGGCCTGGAATCCGGCAGGGACGGCCGGAAGCCGAGCCATTGCGAGGCAGGCGAGCCGAGCCTGGGAAAAATTTGCCTGGCGCCGCGGTCAAGCAGCGCCAGCCGGCGCGGATTTGGCGGCGCGACCAGTCCGCCGAGTTCGACGGTACCGGCGACCCGCAAGCGGCCAGTCATCGGCGTCAGGTAGAAACCAAGATCGACGGGACAGACAGGCCGGTTGAGCAGCGGCGCGTCGGTCCGGAATTCCAGATGGTAGCCTCGCTCGGTCTCGAGCGGAATCCTGTCGCCGGCCTGCGCGGCCAGTGCGCGTGACCGTGCACCGGCGGCGATCACCACCGTGCCAGCCTTAATGCGAACGCCGGGACCGCTGAGCTGGACACCGCCAGCCTCGACCTGCAGCCCGGTGATCTCAGCCTGCTTCACCGATGCGCCACGGGCGCTCACCGCGTCCAGCAACCGCCGCATCACCATTGCCGGATCGGTGACATTGATCGAGTCGGGAAAATAAACGCCATGCGCTGCTGTCGCCGGCAGGCCCGGCTCAAGTGCCGCCACCTCTTCTGGAGTCAGCACCTCTTGGTGGATGCCAAATCCAGCGCGCATCGCCCGGCCGCCGGCGCCAGCGGCAAAATCGCTCTCGCGGCGATAGAGGTAAAGACAGCCATTGCGGCGCAGCAGGTCCTCCAGCCCGGCCTCCCCGACCATGTCTTCCCAGGCCGGGAGGGCGTCGGCCAGCAGTCCTGCGAGCGCCAGCGCATTGGCCCGGGTCGCCGCCGGCAGCGATTGCCGCATGAACCGGACCAGCCATGGCGCCAGCTGCAGCAGTGCCGGCCAGCGCAGCGAAAACGGGCTGTCGGGATCAAGCAGCAGCTTTGGCAACGCCCGCATCACGGCAGGAGTGCCGACCGGCATGCAGGCATATTCGGCGATCGTTCCGGCATTGCCTGATGACGCGCCGGAGCCCGGCTCGTTCGGATCGATGAGCAGAACTTCGCGGCCGTCCGCGACAAGGCGAAGTGCCGTCGCCAGCCCGACAACTCCGGCCCCGATAATGGCGATTTCAACGGTTTCCTGTGCTGCCACTGCTGGATCTTCCCGATTGACCTTGAAATCCCGTACCGATCATGTGGTCTCTTGGTTCGGGGTCAGGGTCCAGCCTTCATCGCTGAAATCGAATGGGCCAGATCTTCCCGCGCGTCAGGCGACCGGCGTCCAGATCACGTCCTCGATCTTCTGCGCTCCGGTGGCCAGCATGACCAGCCGGTCGAAGCCGAGTGCGATGCCGCTGGCCGGCGGCATGATGGCGAGGGCGGCAAGAAAATCCTCGTCCAGCGGATAGCGCTCGCCATAGATGCGCTGTTTCTCGTCCATCTCGATGGTGAAGCGCCGGCGCTGCTCGTCGGCATCGGTCAGTTCGCCAAAGCCGTTGGCGAGTTCGACCCCGCAGCAATAGAGCTCGAAGCGGTCCGCCACGCGTGGGTCATTCGGACTCGGCCGGGCCAGTGCCGCCTCGGCCACAGGATATTCGCACAGGATGGTCGCGCGGCCCTGCCCGAGGAATGGCTCGATCTTTTCCACCATCACCCGGCTGAACAGATCGGCCCAGCTGTCGTCGGGCGCGGTGCGCAGGCCAGCATGGGTCAAGGCGGCGTGCAGCGCATCGCGGTCGGTGCTGCCGTCGGCGGCGACCGTGGCCAGCAGATCGATGCCGGAATAGTGGGTGAAAGCGTCCGCCACCGTCAGCCGTTCGGGCTCGGCGAACGGATCGCAGTCGCGGCCCCGAAAGGAAAAGCGCGTCGCCCCTGCCCTTCTCGCGGTCAGCGCCAGAAAGGCGGCGCAATCCAGCATCAGGCTCTCATAGGCCTCGCCCACCCGATACCATTCGAGCATGGTGAATTCGGGATGGTGCAAGGGGCCGCGCTCGCGGTTGCGATAGACCGGACCGAAGCTGAAAATCCTGACTTCACCGGCGGCAAGCAGCTTCTTGCAGGCGAATTCCGGCGAGGTGTGGAGATAGAGCGGCGATCGCGCGCCGTCCGGCCCGACCGCTTCGGTGGCGAAAGCCGCCAGATGCGCCTCGTTGCCGGGCGAGACCTGCAGGGCCGCCGTTTCCACCTCGACGAAATCATGGCTGGCGAACCAGTCGCGCAGGCTGGCGGCGATGCCGTTGCGCAGCATCAGCCGGGGGCGGCGGTCGGCATGGACATGCGGCGTCCACCAGGGCGAAGCTTCGGTCATGACCGGATTGCGGACCAGATTGCGGACAAGTCAGTTCGCACAGGGGGCTGGCGGCGGCGGCCAAGATGCGGTAGGCCCCCATCCAGCGCCGAACAAGCCGGCAAACGCCAGTCAACTCTTCTTGCAGGATTTAAAACCGTGGTGAAAGTCATCGCCAGTTCGCTCCGCAAAGGCAATGTCGTCGACAAGGACGGCAAGCTTTATGTGATCCTCTTTGCCGAAAACATCCACCCAGGCAAGGGCACGCCGGTAACGCAGCTCGACATGCGCCGCATCGGCGACGGGGTGAAGGTTTCGGAGCGCTACCGCACCACCGAGCAGGTGGAGCGCGCCTATGTGGAAGAGCGCGAGCACACGTTCCTCTATCGCGACGGCGAAGGCTTTCATTTCATGAACCCGGAAAGCTACGACCAGGTCGCGGTGTCGGAAGCCGTGGTCGGCGACATGGCGCCTTACCTGCTGGAAGGCATGGCCGTGCAGGTGTCGCAGTTCAACGGCATCGCTATTTCCCTTGTGCTGCCGCAGCGCGCCACCTTCGAAGTGGTGGAAACCGAGCCCACGACCAAGGGACAAACGGCCTCGTCGTCCTACAAGCCGGCCGTGCTGTCCAACGGCGTGCGCACCCTGGTGCCGCCGCACATTGCGCCGGGCACCCGCGTGGTGGTGATGACCGCCGATGGGGCATATGTGGAGCGGGCTAAGGACTGAGGGGGCTTCCCCACCAAAGGCCTGCAAGCAAAGCCTTTCCATAAACAGGGGCAGCTTCGAGACACCGCTTTATTGCTTGAAACAGTGCTCGCGGTGCCATTGCAAGAAATGAGGATGCGGGTGTTCGAGCTGTCGGCGGGGCGGAAGCGCGCGGCGCGTCTTGTTTATGAAGCCATGCACGCTGTCGAAGTCATTGACCTGTCTCGAGATCAGGATTTCCAAATCGTCCGATAGGCTGATCAACCCGCGATCGAACATCCAATGCGCGGTACCGGACAGTGCGATCCCATTGTTGATGACATCCGGCCCGTTCGCTTCAACCGGTCGAATATGTGCGGCAGAAACCTCTGCCCGGCCGCCGCCATTTATCAGCTTGAGACCTGTGATCGCGCAGCGTTCGTCATAGGCGCGTAAGACGACGCGACGGAAAATGCGGTCCCGCACGATTCGCGATCCGATATAGCTTACGCGATCACGACTCTGCTCGAATTCGAATGGCGCCTGTTCATCCTGAAAGCCGGCAGATATGCCGACCTGATCAACGCGCGGCAGCAACAACTCATTCGTGTCCAGGCCCAGATCGATGATGCGGTTGAAGTCACTTGAGCTAAGGGCGCGGACGGCAGATTGGGCACGGCCGGAAATCCGTCCCTCATCGTTGAGCAGGCCTCGCTCGACGAGACCATCAGATCCGCTAAATGGCACAGGATTGACGAAATCGAGGTAGGTTCCGGGCTCAATCAGAGCGAGGTACATGTCTGATGTCACAGGATCGGGAATGATCTGCTGGACTTTCGCTACAGCGTAATAGCCCCGCGTATCGTTTACCTTGCTTGGCTCGTAGTAAATGATCCACTTGCCGACACACGCTTCAACGCGGCGCAGATACGGGCGAGGAAACTGGTATTGCTCTGCGGGGCGGTCGTTGTATCGCGAATCCGAGCGATGAATGAAAACCCCGAATCCCATGGATCTTCCTGCAATGCGTTGTTGGGAATAACTTCTTCAGATGTGGCATCAAAATCCGAACTTTGGGGTTTAGTCCAGGCCGGTGTCACTTCCCCATGGTATCGATCTTTCGCAGGCTCGCGCTGAAAGCTCCACCCTGCAACGAAGCGCAGCGATATATTTCATGAAGCGTGTCGCAATGGGCCTGCGCAGTTCGTCCTTTGAGCGAAGAAGGAGAGCGCCATGAGAAAACTTATCGTCACCGAATTCATCAGCGTCGACGGCATCGCCGAGGTCGAGAAGCTGCCTAGCGTGACCTGGAACGACGAGATGAACAGATTCAAGGAGGATGAGCTTGCCGACAGCGGCGCCATGCTTTTGGGGCGCACGACCTATGAGATCTTTGCCGGCTCATGGCCCAAGGAAACCGGAGATTTTGCCCAGCGGTTCAACGCGCTGCCGAAATATGTCGCTTCGAGCAGCCTGAAGGCGCTCGACTGGAAGCCGGCTGAATTGCTGAAGGGATCCCTGCCGGAAGCGGTCAAGACGCTGAAGCAAGGGAGCGGGGGCAACATCTATGTGCATGGCAGCCTGAGCGTCGCGCAGGAATTGCTGCGCAATGGCCTGGTCGACCGCGTCAGGCTGCTCAGCTATCCAGGCACCGTCGGCCGGGGCAAGCCGCTGTTCCCAGCCGGCGAGCCGCTGCCGCTCGAATTGATTTCGGCCACGCCGTTCAGCAACGGCGTTGTGGCGCTGGAGTATGCGCCGGTGGTGGCAAAGTCGTAAATCGGTTGGAGCCTTTCAGATCGAATGGGGAAGATGCATCCTCACCCGACCTGCTTGCCCCGCCTCCCCCTGATGGCGGCGCTATTCCGCGCCTCCACCACCTTCGCCACCTGCCGCTTCAGCTCGTCCTTGATATCCACCGTCTCGTTCATCAGCGCCTCGATCTTCAGGAAATCGAGGACGCGGTATCTCGACACTGCCGGGCGGACCAGGATGTCGGGGCGGCATTGCTTCAGCTTGTTGGCGATGATCGACTGCATCATCAATTGCGTGGCGCCGAACATCAGGTCGACGGAGGTCGGCTGCTTGCGGTCAGCCTCTTCAGGCGCGCCGACCACGTCGACGCCGATGATGATGTCGGCATCGTTTTCGATCAGGTCAAACGGCACGGGGTTGTAGATGCCGCCGTCGATCAGCAGCCTGCCGTCGCGCATCACCGGCCGGAACACGGCTGGAATAGCCGCTGACGCTGCCAGCGCGGAATGCAGGTCACCATCCTCGAAGACGGCGAGCGCGTGGCCGAAATAGTCGGTCGCCGTCACCTTGAGCGGGATTTTCAGCTCGGCGAAGGTTTCGGGAATGGCCTCGGGCAAAAAGGCCTTCAGGATCCGCTCGACGTTGAACTGGCTGACGCGGATGCCGTTCTGCATGGCTTCGGCGATGGTGCCCGGCCGCGCCCGCCACATGCGGCTCGCCACCTCGGCGCGGCGGCCGAGGATCGAGCGGGCATAGTCGTTTATGTCCTTGCCGGTCATGCCCGATGCCATGCCGGCGCCCATGATGGCGCCGATCGACGAGCCGGCTATGGCCACGGGCTTGATGCCCAGCTCGTCCAGCGCCTCGATGACATGGATATGCGCCAGCCCGCGCGCGCCGCCGCCGCCGAAGGCGATGCCGAAGGTGGGGCTCATCCCTTGCCGGCTCCGGCCAGTTTCGGCCCGATCACCATGATGGTCGGCTCGGCGGTCAGCAGCTTTTTCGCCGCCGCCTTGACCTGGTCGAGCGTCACCGCGCTGATGTAGCCGGCGCGGCGCTGCATGTAGTCGATGCCGAGATCGTCGAGCTGCAGTTCGACCAATGTCGCGGCGATGGCGCTGGACGAGTCCAGATTGTTGATGGCGTAGGCGCCGATCATGTATTTCTTGGTCGCCGCCAGTTCCGCTTCGGTCGGGCCTTCCTCGGCCAGTCGCTTGACCACGTCGCGCACGATGCCCAGCGTCTCGGCCGCACGGTCCGAGCGGGTTCCGGTGCTGACGATCAGCGCGCTGGCGTGGTCCTGGTTGATCAGCGAGGAGTTGACGCTGTAGGCCAGCCCGCGCTTCTCGCGCACCTCCTGGAACAGGCGCGAGGTGAAGGTGCCGCCGCCGAGGATCTCGTTCATCAGCACGGCGGGAAAGAAATCCGCCGCCTTGCGCTTCACGCCGGGAAAAGCGAGCTGCAGCGAGGTCTGCGGCAGGTCGTAGTCGACCTCGATGTGCTGCGCCAGCTTCGGGTCGATATCGGCCACCGGCCTCAGCGCCTGGTTTTGCGGCAGGTCGCCGAACACCATGTCGAGCTTCTTCTTCAGCGTCTCCGCGTCGATGGCGCCGACGACGGCGACACGCAGGCCGCCGCGGGCGAACACCGCTTTGTGCAATGCTTTGAGATCATCGGGCGTGATGGCGGCGATGCTTTCCTTGGTGCCCTGGTCGGAGCGGGAATAGGGATGATCGCCATAGAGGGCGCGCGCCCATTTGTTCTGCGCCACCGTGTCGGGATCGTTCTCGCCGGCGATGATGCCGGACAGGATCTGGGAGCGGATGCGGTCGATCGGCAGCTGGTCGAAGCGCGGCTCGTTGACCGCCAGCCGCAACAGGTCGAATGCCTGGTCACGCTGCTCGGCCAGCATGCGCATGGAGCCGTAGATGCCGTCGCGGCTCTCATCGAAGCTCATCTCGGCGCCGGCATCGTCGAGCTTGATCTGGAAGTCTTCACTGTCGAGCGGGCCGGCGCCTTCATCGAACAGGCCGGTCATCAGGTTGGCCAGGCCCTCCTTGCCCGGCGGATCCTGCGTCGAGCCGCCGCCGAAGACAAAACGGATGGCGACGACCGGCACGGAATAGTCTTCGACGAGCCAGGCGGTGATGCCCTTTGGCGAAGTGACGGACTGGATGTCCATGGCCCGCGCGGTGAGTGCCGGCAGGATGAGGAAGAGGACGGAGAGGACAAGGGTGGCAAGGGGTGCGCGTACCGCGTTCGTGCTCTTCATCATCAATTCCCCGCCTGTTGCTGCGGCAAGAGATAGCCGGTGGTCGACCGGGCGAGCACCAGATAGCGCGCGGCGACGGCCTTGACCTCGTCTGCCGTGACCTTGCGGATGCGGTCCGTCCATTGCTGGACGTCCTGCACATTGCCGCCGGTGGTCAGCGTCGAGCCGTAGATGTTGGCCATGGAATCCTGCTTGTCGCGGGCAAAGATCATCGACCTGACATAGCGATCCTTGGCCTTTTCCAGTTCCGATGGCGTGACACCATCCTTGACGATGCGCACCACCTCGGCATCGACCGCCGCTTCGACGTCGGAAATCTTGGCATCGCCGCGCGGCGCGCCGTAGACGGTGAAGTTGGTGTCGTCGAGCATGGTGCCCTGGAAAAAGGCACCGGCGCTGGATGCGATACCTTGCTGGACGACGAGCGCCTGGTAGAGCCGGCTGCGATTGCCGCCACCGAGGATCTCCGCCAAGAGGTCGAGCGCTTCCGCCTCGCCCGGCTTGCCCGAATGATAGGACGGCACCACCCATTGTGTGGAAAAGCTCGGCACGCTGACGCGGGCGTCGGAGAGCGTGACCGTGCGCTTGGTGTTCTGCTCCGGCTCGACCGGGCGGATGCGGGGCGGCAGATCGGGGCCGCGCGCCACCTTGCCATAGGTCTTTTCGGCCAATGCCCGTACCGTATCCGGCTCGACATCGCCGGCGACGATCAGCACCGCATTGTTGGGCCGGTAGTATTTGTCGTAGAAGGCGGTGGCGTCGGTGCGGTTGAGTTGCTGCATCTCCTGCATCCAGCCGATGACCGGAATGCGATAGGGCTGGTTCTGCCACAGCGTGGCGTCGACTTCCTCGTCCAGCACGGCTTGCGGATTGTTGTCGATGCGCGAGCGGCGCTCCTCGAGGATGACATCGCGCTCGGTCTTGATGACATCGTCGGTGAGGATGAGGTTGCGCATGCGGTCGGCCTCGAAGCTCATCATCAGTTCGAGTGCCGACGGCGCCACCGTCTCGTGGAAGGCGGTGTAGTCGTAGGAGGTGAAGGCGTTGTTGGAGCCGCCGATGTCGGAGATGGCGCGGTCGAACTCGCCCGCCGCATGGTGGGTCGTCGCCTTGAACATCAGATGCTCGAAGAAATGCGCGATGCCCGATTTGCCGGGCGGCTCGTCGGCGCTGCCGATCTTGTACCAAACCATGTGGGTGACGATCGGCGCACGGTGGTCGGGAATGACGACCACCTCCATGCCGTTGTCGAGCAGGAAATCCGTGACCTTGAACTCGGCCGGAACCGTGTTGGGCAAGACCGGGCTCTCGGCCAGCACCGGACCGGTTATCGCAAAAGCCAAAGAGGTCGCCAACAGCGTCCCCCGCAGCCATTCGGCCTGAAATGTCATCGATGGCTCCGGTTTTCTTGGCGGACGATAGGCAAGGTGCTGGCGACAAGCAAAGTGAATTGTTGGTCATGTTGCCGGCAAAGGCGGCGGCAAAGAGGCCGGCCCATGGATGCCCGGCCAAGGATGCAGGTTATCAGACCGCCTCGACAAAGCGGATAACGGTCTCGCCATAGTTGCGCTCGTCCAGCACCGAAAATCCGGGACCAGGCTCGAAGGGTGCCACCGCCGCCTCCTCGACCACGCACAGCGCGCCGGGGCGAAGCCAGCCGCCTGCTTTCGCCGACTGCAGGGCGCGCTCGCCAAGGCCCTTGCCATAGGGAGGGTCGGCAAAGACGAGGCCGAACGGCGCCAGCGTGCCAGCCTCGCCGAGGCCCGTGGCGTCGCGGCGGAATATCTTGGTGCGGCCGGTCAGCCCGAAAGCCTCGACATTGTCGCGGATCAGGCCACGGCCTTCGGCCGATTCCTCGATGAAGACGCCGTAGGAGGCACCGCGCGATAGCGCTTCGAGCCCCAGCGCACCGGTGCCGGCGAACAGGTCGAGCACGCGTGCGCCGTCCAACTGCTCGGCGAAGCGATGCGCCAGCACATTGAAGACCGCCTCGCGGGTGCGATCGGTCGTCGGACGAATGGCGCTCGAGCGCGGCGTCGCCAACGGACGCCCACGAAACTCACCGCCGACGATTCTCATCTCGCTTTGGGGCCTCGGGGACCACTGCGCGGACGCTCACCGCCGCCCGCCCCACCCGGACGCTCGCCGCGCGGCTTGCCGAATGGTTTTGCACCGGCAGGTTTGCCATAGGTCGGCTTGAACGATGCCTTGCGCGCCTTGGCGTCAGCCGCCTTGGCTGCGTCGGCTTCCGCCCTGCCCTTGCCGATCGGCCGTGCGCCCGGCGCCATCCAGACATTGGCCTTGCGCTGGCCGGGCGGCTCGATCGGCCGCTGCTCGCGCTCGGACTTCTTGCCGCCGGGCTTGCCGCCGAAACTGCCGCGCGGCTTGTCACCGAAGCCACCGCGCGGTTTGTCGCCAAAATTGCCACGGGGCTTGTCGCCAAAGCTGCGTTCGGGACGCGGGCCGCGTTCGCCAAAGCTCTTCTCCGCGCTTCTGTCGGGACTTGTCGACAGCTTGCCCAGAGCCTCGTCGCGGCTGCCTTCGCGGCGCTTGCGGTTTTTGATCAACCCGCCCTCGCCGATCGGACGGCGCTCGCCGTCACGGGTGAACTTTGGTCGTTCGGGCTCGGGCTCGCGAACTTCGGTACGCCGCACCGGCTTGTTGGAAAACGGTTTGGTGACCTCGGCGTCGAAATTGGCGCCGGATTCCTCGACCAGGCGCTCGCCAAGCTGATCCCGCAACACCCTGCCCTTGATCTCCAGCACATGGCCCTCGGCGAGGTCATCGAGCTGGAACGGCCCATAAGAGATACGGATCAGCCGCGTCACGTCGAGGCCGAGCGAACCCAGGATGTTCCTGACTTCGCGGTTCTTGCCCTCGCGCAGGCCGATCGTCAGCCAGGCATTGGTGCCTTGCTCGCGGTCGAGCGTCGCTTCGATGGCACCGTAAAACACGCCGTCGACGGCAATGCCCTCACGCAGGCCCGCAAGCGCGCTTTCCTCGACCTTGCCGTGGACGCGCACGCGGTAGCGGCGCAGCCAGCCGGTGGCCGGCAGTTCGAGCACGCGCGACAGGCCGCCATCATTGGTGAGCAGCAGCAGGCCTTCGGTGTTGATGTCGAGCCGGCCGATGGTCATCAGCCGTGGCAATTCAGCCGGCAGCACGTCGAAGACGGTCTTGCGGCCCTCGGGATCGCGGTTGGTGGTGACGACGCCGGCCGGCTTGTGGAACAGGAACAGCCGGGTGCGCTCGATCGGCGGGATTTCCATGCCGTCGAGATGGATGATGTCATCAGGCATCACGTTGAAGGCGGGTGAAGTCAGGGCGCGGCCATTGACCTTGACGCGGCCGGCAGCGATCAGCTCCTCGGCATCGCGGCGCGAGGCCAGGCCGGCGCGGGCCAGCCGCTTGGCGATGCGCTCGCCTGCCTCTTCCGCAGCCTCGGCGGGACGCGGGCGTGGCTTGATGCTGCCGCCTGACGCGCCTTGCGGCCGATCATTGAAATCCCGCTTCGGGCGATCGCTGAAGTCACGCTTGGGGCGGTCGGCGAAGTCACGCTTCGGTCGATCGCCGGCGTCGCGCGGCGCGCGGTCACTGAAATCACGCTTAGGACGGTCGAAACGCTTTTCGCCGCCCGCTGCCGCCGCAGCCGGCCGATCGCCCCGCGGTGCATAGGGTTTGCGCGGCCCTTCGCGCTTCTCATACGGTTTGCGTTCGCCTTCAGCGGCCACCGGGCGGTCGCCGCGCGGTGCGTAGGGCTTGCGTGGGCCTTCGCGCTTCTCATAGGGCTTGCGCTCGCCTTCGGCCGCCATTGGCCGGTCGCCACGTGGCGCATAGGGCTTGCGTGGGCCTTCACGCTTCTCATAGGGCTTGCGCTCGCCCTCAGCGGCCACCGGGCGGTCGCCGCGCGGTGCGTAGGGCTTGCGCGGCCCCTCGCGCTTCTCAAAAGGCTTGCCTTCGGGTCGCGGGCCTTTGCTGAAAGGCTTGTCGCCGCCCTTGAAATCGCGCTTCGGCCGCTCGCCATCGGCAGCCATCGGCCGATCGCCACGCGGTGCGTAAGGCTTCTTGGCGCCAAAGGACGGCTTGCCGCCCTTGCCCGCGGCGCCATCACGGCTGCGCGGTCCCGCGGCTTTCGGCCCACTCTTGGCCGGACCGTTCCTGGGTCGGAATTTCTTGTCGTTGTCGTCCATGTGGCCTTTATCCGTTTGCGCTGCTACAGCGTGGCGCATCCTTTCGGGCGCGCAACGAACGCTGTAGCACTTTTGATGTGGCGCATGATCATTTTCGAAAACCGAGTCCCGATTTTCGAGGTCCTGCGCTCAATAACAGGATCGCCGTCAGGTGGCGAGGAGATAATCGGAGTGGAAATCGCGTGAAGCGGCCCGATTTCATGGCGCTGGCGCTGAAGGAGGCCGAAGCTGCCGCTTTGCGAGGCGAAGTGCCGGTCGGCGCCGTCATCGCCAATGGCGCTGGTGTTGTCGCCAGCGCCGGCAACCGCACACGCGAACTTGCCGACCCGACGGCGCATGCCGAGATGCTGGTCATCCGCGAAGCTTGCCGCAAACTGTCGGCCGAGCGGCTGACCGGGCATGATCTCTATGTGACGCTGGAGCCGTGCGCCATGTGCGCCGGCGCGATTTCCTTCGCCCGGCTGCGCCGGCTTTATTTCGGCGCCGCCGACGACAAGGGTGGCGCTGTGGTCAATGGCGTACGTTTTTTCGCCTCGCCTACCTGCCACCACGTACCCGACATCTATCCGGGCATGGGCGAGACCGAAGCAGCCCTGCTGCTCAAAGATTTTTTTCGGGAGCGGCGCGGCTGAACCGGGCGCAACGCCCGGCGACGCAATTCGGCGTTTTCACAGCCAATCGAACCAGCCGCTGCCCTTCTTGCCTTCCGCCTCTTTCTTGAGGCGGCGTTCCTTCTTGTATTCGTCCTCGCCAAGCTCGTTCTGCGGTGCGGTGCCGGCTGCGGCACGATACTGCACTGGAGGCTCGCTCAGATATTTGCGGGTGTTCGGATCGCCCTGCTTGCTGTCGGCGAGGCGGCGCTGGATCTCGGCGGCACGGCCCTTGTCGGAATCGGCCGGTGTCCATGCCGGCGGGTGGCTCGAGCCTGACTCCGCCATCGCCTTCTTCACCGAAGCCGGGTCCGTCTGCACGTCGTCGACGATCTCAGACTGATAGGCCGGGTCGTTCTGATGGGCAGTGGCGTCGGCCCGCAAGCGGGCGCGGCGCTGCTCGGGCGATTCGGGCCATTCGGCGCTCGCCGTCTCGATGCTGTCCTGCGGGGCCGGCAGCGCTTCCTTCTGGCCTGGCGCAGGCTTCACAAGCGTCGGACGCGGCTTGTAGTCGATCTGTTCCTTGCGCTTCGGCGCGAATGAAAAGGCGCCCGAAATGTCGCCGGCCAGCTGTTCGCCGGCGGTCTTGTCGGTGCCGTAGGTCGGAGAGCCCATGCAGCCGGACAAAGCGAGGCCCGACGCGACAAGCGGCGCCAGCAGCGCCAGGCGCGCATTATATCTCTCGGTCATGCCAAAAAGTCCCACTCTAGACAGCCTCTCGATTGCCGCCGGCCTTATGGCCGGTCCCCATCGTCCAAGCACTTGCGACGGAAATCCGGCGACAATTTGTCTTCCGGAGTTTCGCGTGTTTACCTCAACCACTCGTTAAGGGCAACGCGCGGGCGGTTTCGCCCGCCCGGCGCGGCATTTGTGCACCGATCCGGCCGTCAAAGCCGGCCAAGCGCCTTCAATTCATGCAGCACCGCCGCATCCCTAGCCGAAACGTCCGGGAATTCCGGATCCTGACCGACATCGGCGGTGTAACGCCAGGAGCGTGCGCATTTCACCAGGCCGCGATCCCAAGCCTTCTCGACCACCACGGCGACACCCCTGACGTCGTCAAGTGTGAAAGCACCCGCAGGTGGTTGCCCATGAGCGATGACCAGATCGCTGGTGATCGCCATCTCGGCCATATCGACATCTGAAATCGCCGCTTCCAGCGCTGCGTCGTTGATTGTGACGACCGGCACCGCTTCCAGCGACGACCCGATCACCTTCTGGGCACGCGCGATCTCCAGCGCGCCGGTGACGACGCGCCGCACCTGCCGCACCTGGCGCCACTTTTCCGCCAGCGCCTCGTTCTTCCAGTCCGCCGGGATTTGCGGGAACTGGTCGAGATGCACCGAGACGGCCTCGGAATGACGATCGAGCCAGGCTTCCTCCATGGTGAAGGGCAGCATCGGCGCCAGCCATTTCACCAGGCAATCGAAGAGATGGCGCACCACTTGCACCGAAGCCTTGCGCTTCAGGCTCGACGGCGCGTCGCAATAGAGCGCGTCCTTGCGGATGTCGAAATAGAACGCCGACAGCTCGACCACCATGAAATCGAGCAGCATGCGGGTGATGCGCTTGAATTCAAAGGCGTCGTAGCCCGAGCGCACGACCTCATCGAGTTCGGAGAGCCGGTGCAGCATCAGCCGCTCCAGCTCCGGCATCTTCTCCAGCGGCACCTCTTCGCCATCGTCATGGGCGAGCGTGCCCAGCATCCAGCGGATGGTGTTGCGCAGCTTGCGGTAGGCGTCGATGTTGGTCTGCAGCACGTTCTTGCCGAGCCGCTGGTCCTCCCAGTAGTCCGTCGTTACCACCCACAGACGCAGGATGTCGGCGCCCGACTGCTTGATGACGTCCTGCGGCACCACGGTGTTGCCGAGCGACTTCGACATCTTGCGGCCATCCTCATCCATGGTGAAACCATGGGTGACGACAGTATCGTAGGGTGCCCTGCCCCTGGTGCCGCAGCTTTCCAGCAGCGAGGAATGGAACCAGCCGCGATGCTGGTCGGAGCCTTCGAGATAGACGTCGGCCGGCCATTTCAGGTCAGGGCGATCCTCCAGCGTGAAGACATGCGTCGAGCCCGAATCGAACCAGACGTCGAGGATGTCCATCACCTGCTTCCATTTCGAGCCATCGTGATTGCCGAGGAAACGCTCCTTGGCGCCAGCGGCGAACCAGGCGTCGGCGCCCTCCTGCTCGAAGGCGTCCATGATCCGCTGGTTGACCGCTTCGTCCTTCAGCACATTACCGTCGGCATCGGCGAAGACGGCGATCGGCACGCCCCAGGCGCGCTGACGCGACAGCACCCAGTCCGGGCGCTCCTCGATCATGGCGCGGATGCGGTTCTGGCCGGCGGCGGGCACGAAACGGGTTTCGTCGATGGCCTTGAGCGCCCGGCTGCGCAACGTCGAGCCATCGCCGAGATCCTTGTCCATATAGACGAACCATTGCGGCGTGTTGCGGAAGATGATCGGTTTTTTGGAGCGCCAGGAGTGAGGATAGCTGTGCTTCAGCCGGCCACGCGCGAACAGTGCGTCGCGCTTGATCAGCTCGTCGATGACGGCCTGGTTGGCGTTGCCCTTCTTGCCGTTGTCGTCGATGACGCGCGCCGGCCTACCCTCGCGGTCGGGGCCGAAACCCGGCGCATCCTTGGTGAAGAAGCCGCCATCGTCGACGGTGAACGGGATGGCGGGATCGATGCCGCGTGCGCGCAGATCCACCGCCGCGTCCATCCAGGCGTCAAAGTCCTCGCGGCCGTGACCGGGCGCGGTGTGGACGAAGCCGGTGCCGGCATCGTCGGTGACATGGTCGCCGGCGAGCATCGGAACGGCAAATTCGTAGCCGCCGCCCAGGCCCTTGAACGGATGTGAAAGCGTAAGGCTTCCAAGCTCTTGCGCCGAAACGCTGCGAAGACGATTCAAGGTGACCTTGGCCTTGGCCGAGGCATCTTCGGCCAGTGCGTCGGCAAAGATCAGTTTTTCACCCGGCTGGGGGCCGAATGCGTTCTCGGCTGCCGTGACCTCATAGAGCCCATAGTTGATACGCGGCGAATAGTTGACAGCGCGGTTGCCGGGGATCGTCCACGGCGTCGTCGTCCAGATGACGACGTGAGCCTGGAGCAGATCGAGCGCGCCCTCCGTCAGCTTGGTCTCGCCATCGTCGATGGGACGCACCAGGCTGGCGACCGGAAACTTCACCCAGATCGTGTCGCTCTCATAGTCGTGGTACTCGATCTCGGCCTCGGCCAGCGCCGTGCGCTCGACCACGCTCCACATCACCGGCTTGGAGCCGCGATAGAGCTGACCCGACATGGCGAACTTCAACAACTCGCCGGCGATGCGCGACTCGGCATGGAAAGCCATCGTCGTATAGGGATTCTTGAAGTCGCCGATGACGCCGAGGCGCTGGAACTCGGCGCCCTGCACCGTGATCCAACCCGCGGCGAACTCACGGCATTCCTTGCGGAATTCGTTGACCGGCACCTCGTCCTTGTTCTTGCCCTTGGCGCGGTACTGCTCCTCGATCTTCCATTCGATCGGCAGGCCGTGACAGTCCCAGCCGGGCACATAGTTCGAGTCGTAACCGCGCATCTGGAAGGAGCGGGTGATGACGTCCTTGAGGATCTTGTTCAGTGCATGGCCGATATGGATGTTGCCGTTGGCGTAGGGCGGGCCGTCATGCAGCACATATTTCGTGCGGCCGGCAGCACTCTCGCGCAGCTTTCGGTAGAGATCCATGTCCTGCCAGCGCTTGACCAGCAGCGGCTCTTTCTCGGGCAAACCGGCGCGCATCGGGAAATCCGTCTGCGGCAGGTAAAGCGTCTTGGAATAGTCGATCGTTTCAGTTGTATCGGTCATTGGTCTGCCATGTGCATTGCCCGGCGGCAAAGAGCTCGGGCGTTGAACTATACTTTTGCGCATGTCGTTTTCCCAAAACCGGGGCCACTTTTGGGCGACATGCCTGATGATCTGGAAAAAGCGCGAGAGGCCGCGCGCAGAATTCCCGGCGGCTCCGGCGACCCTCAGGCCGCCCGGAACACCGGGCCGGTAATTCGTATCGTCAGCACGCGAAGGCGCGAAAAGCTCATCATTGGTGGGCTTTTAGCGGAGATAGACGCAGGAATAAAGCGTCTCTCGTTCGATTCACCTACATCGTGAAATCGAAGCGGTAGGTGGTCGAGACGCCGACCGTGAACTGGTTGCGGTCGCCACGCTCCTTGACCAGGCTGGAATCGGCCGCCGGTCCCATCAGGCGCGAATATTCGCCAAACAGGCTGGCGGTCATCGGCTCGGTCACCTTCCAGGTTATGGCGCCGCCGATGCCGGTCGATTTCAGCCCGCCACCGGGATGGTATTCGCTCAAGCCCGAGGCCACGGCTTCCTGCGCGTTGACGCCATAATAGGCGTCGAAATAGTTGCCCGAGGCGAAGGAAACACGCGGTCCTCCCGAAATCCTGACGGTTGGCGTCACATCGTAGAAGGCGTCGGCGGCAATGTCGGCGACAAAGCCGTTGTGAGCGCGAATGCCGTGGCGCAGCTCGGCGCGGGCGCGCAGCCAGTCCGTTGGATAAAATTCGAAGAAGCCGCCGACTTCGCCGCCCCAGCGCACCGGATCGAGGCCCTTCAGCTCATCGGCGTTGTCATCGTCACGGGAAAACAGGAACTTGCCGGTCAGGCCGGCGCGGACACCGCCATCATCGACCAGCGCCAGCGAAATGTTGTCGTTGCGCGAGACAAAGCGGGCCGCCGGTCCAGCCTTGCCCAACGAAATGATCGGCGAGGCGCTGAGCAGGTACTTCTTGCCGCCCTCGAAATTCGGCGCCACCATGCCGGTGGCGCCAACGGTCAGATACCAGTCGCCGGACAGCCAATTGCCCTCGCCCGCATTGGCGGCACCCGCCCCACCCAGCATCGCGGCGGCCAACACCAGAGAGATTCTACCGACCGGACTCATGGCCACTCCACTAACACAACGCATATGATTACCGATGACAGCTTTGACGGTCGTTTGGTAAAATTTGATTTAAACCCGAGACATACGCTCGCGCTTTGCCGCAATCCGGCTGCCGGTCATCGACTGGACGTTGGCCCGCGCCCGGATTACCTTCCATCCGCAGTATTCCGCAGCCCTCGATGGAGACCGCGACAATGACCCTGCATGGCGACGCCTTGAAAATCGCGATCGAACAGACACGGACAAAATGGGGATGGTTTGTCGCGCTCGGTGTGCTGCTGCTCATCTTCGGCGGCATTGCCTTTGCCAATCTGTTCGTCGCCACAGTGGCTTCCGTCTACGTCGTGGGATGGCTGATGCTGATGGCGGGCATCATCGAGATCGTGCATGCGTTCGGCGTCAAGACTTGGAGCCGCTTCTTCTACTGGCTGCTCAGCGGACTGCTGTACGCCGTTGCCGGCTTCTTCGCCTTCGGCAATCCGTTGCTTGCCTCGGCGGTGCTGACGTTCCTGCTGGCGATCGCGCTGGTCGCGTCAGGGGTGCTCAGGGCCTGGGTCGGCTACAGCCATCGGCCGGAACGGGGCTGGGGCTGGATCGTCGCTGCCGGTGTCATCAGCGCGCTTGCCGGCCTGATCATCGCCATGGGCTGGCCGGTCAACAGCCTGTGGGTGCTCGGTCTGTTCCTTGCGATCGATCTGATCTTCCAGGGCTGGACCTTCGTCGCCGTCGGCCTGGCGCTGAAAAAGTAGCCGGGATCACGCCTGGGCTCAGAAAGCCATGGCCGCGTCGAGGTCTGAGAGCGGCTTGACGCCGGCAAGCAGCGCGCGTGCCTCGGCCTCATCGCGCTTCATCTGCGCGACCAGCGCGTCCAGCCCATCGAACTTCACCTCCGGGCGCAGGAAACCGAAGAAGGAAACCTGACAGACCTCGCCATAGAGGTCACCGGAGAAGTCGAAAACAAAGGTTTCCAGCAGCGGCGCGCCATTGTCATCGACGGTCGGGCGACGGCCGAAGCTGGCGACGCCGTCGTGAAGCGTGCCGTCGGCGCGGCGGAAGCGGACGGCATAGATGCCCTCCTTGAGTGCGGCTTCAGCTGAAAGCCTCATATTCGCGGTTGGAAAGCCAAGGGTGCGGCCGAGCTTCTGTCCACCGACCACCTCGCTTTCGACGGTGAAGCGGTAGCCGAGCAGACCGGCGGCTTCAGCCACTTCGCCCTCGCCCAGCAATCCGCGGATGCGGCTGGACGACACCACCTCGGCGCCCTCGTCCCGGAAGGCGTCGACGAGCGTGACGCCGAAGCCGTGACGCTCGCCCGCCGCCATCAGGTAGGCCGGACCGCCTTGACGATCCTTGCCGAAATGGAAATCGAACCCGGTCACGGCATGGGTAATGCCAAGATTCCTCTCCAGCACATCCGTCACGAACGCTTCCGCCGACAGCGAGGCGAAATCGCGCGTGAACGGCTGCTCGACCAGCGCGGCAAAGCCCAGCAGCGACAGGAGCCGCGCCTTCATCGGCGGCGGCGTCAGCACGAACAACGGGATATCAGGCCTGAAGATCTTGCGCGGATGCGGTTCGAATGTCAGCACAAGGGCGGGTGCGCCGCGCCGTCCGGCCTCGGCCGAGGCGCGCTCAAGCACGGCCTGATGGCCGCGATGGACGCCATCGAAATTGCCGATCGCCACCACGCCGCCGCGCAGGTCGGCGGGAAGCGGCGCGGTTGCCAGGATGCGCTGGAAGGCTGCCATCGTCACCTACCGAAGCCTGGGAATGACGGCCACCGGACCATAGCCATGCTTTTCCAGGAACGCCGCCAATCTTGCCGGATCCGGTTGCAGGGCATCGCCATAGTCGCGGGCATGGATACCGCCGGAGACATAGAGAACATCGAAGCCATTGTCGGCGGCGCCCTTCACATCGGTCATCATGCCGTCGCCGATGGCCAGCACCTGGCCGCGCTCGACCGGCCGGCCAAGAATCTCGGCAACCTCCTTCATCGCGAGATCGTAGATCGGCGCGTAAGGTTTTCCAGCGATCAATGTGCGGCCGCCGAGCTGGGCATAGTCACGCGCCAGCGCGCCGGCACACCAGATGATGCGTTCGCCACGCTCGACCACGACGTCGGGATTTGCGCAGATGAAAGGCAGGTTCCGGGCGCGCAGCCGCCGCAGGAGCTCCGTGTAATCCTCGGGCTTCTCGACCTCGTCGTCGAACAGGCCGGTGCAGACGACGCCGGACGCCTCGAACTCCTCGACAAGCTCGACGTCGAGACCTTCATAGAGGGTGAAGTCGCGGTCGGCGCCGATATGGAAAATCTGGCGCGGCCCTTCGGCGATCAGATCCCGGGTCACGTCGCCTGAGGTAACCACCCGGTCATAGGCTGACGGTGGAACACCGATTGCGTTCATCTGCGCCACGACATCGGCACTTCTGCGCGGCGAATTGGTGATCAGGACGACGGGGATTTTCGCCTCTCGAGCCCTTGCCAATGCCGAGGCCGCCGCCGGGAAGTGCGTTTCGCCATTGTGCACCACGCCCCAGACGTCGCACAGGATTGCCAAATAGGCCTTCGACACGTCCTCGAGCGAGCCGATGATTTCAGGCGAATCCGCCATGCCGTTTCCTTCAATCATGATCGTTGCGATCGCTGCGACCGACGGTTCGCCGCAGCCGGTTCGGATTAGCCGAACCGCCCCGGCCTGTCATCAGCTTTCGCCAGGCACGATTGGTTAGCAGTTGGTGAAGCGCTGCCCCGGCAATGGAGCGATTTCCCAAACGCGGCCTTCAGCGTTTTGTGGAAAGCTGGCATCGATCGAGAATCCGCCGGCGGGGGCCGCTGCAAGACATGCATGGACTTTGGCGTCAGTTCTGCCGCGACCAACGCGGCAACTATGCACTTATGACTGTCGTCGCGATGGTTCCGCTCATGGGCGCCCTGGCGATGGCCGTCGACTTCACCGAGATGAGCCGCGAAAAACAGGCGGTTTCGAATGCGCTCGATGCCGCGAACTTCGCCACGGCGCGCCGGCTGACGGAGGGTGCTACCGACGACCAGTTGAGGGCCTATGCGCTCGACTTCTTCAATGCCAACCTCAACAAGATCAACCCCGCCAGCACGACGCTCACCGTCACCCTGCCAAGCAATACCACAGGGGGCGGCTTGCTCAAGATGAGCGCGCGGCTTGACTACAAGCCCTATTTCTATCCGGTCTTCGGCCAGCTCGTCGGCAAATCCGAAACCGACGCCAACCAGAGGATCAGCTTCAACGTCACCTCGGAAGTGCGGCTGAAGAATACTCTTGAAGTCGCCCTGGTGCTCGACAATTCCGGGTCGATGACCAAGACCGGAACGGGCTCGGGGCAAACGCGCATCGACCTTCTCAAGACCGCGGCCAAACAGCTGGTCGACACGCTGGCCCAGCAGGCGGCGATGATCAAGCAGGTCGACAGGCCGGTGCAGTTCGGCCTCGTGCCGTTTGCCGCCTCGGTCAATGTCGGACCCGGCAACGGTAACGCGTCCTGGATGGACACCGAAGGACTGTCGCCGGTATCGAACGAGAATTTCGACTGGTCGACGCTGAGCGCAGCCGACAAATACGCCCAGCAGACCAACGGCATCTGGTACAAGCGCGGCACCGGATGGGGTACCGATGAAGGCCAGATGCTGACCCGGTTTTCGCTCTACCGCGACATGAAGGTCGTCACCAACCATGAGCGTGTCGTCAACAGCAAGCGCGTGGTGTGCGACGAATACAACTCGAACAACACCTGCAAACGCGACCACGACGAATACGACTACATCGATTCGTATGGCCCGTTCGCCAGTTGGCAGGGTTGCGTCGAGGCCAGGCCCTATCCCTACAATATCAACGACGCGGCGCCTTCCGGCGGCTCTGCGAACACCGGCATAGGGGTTGGCGATCCGGCGACGATGTTCGTGCCGATGTTCGCCCCCGACGAACCCGGCAACCATTGGAAGATCACTCAGGATCCGGATGAGGCCGCGCCGACGGCCTATGGCGCTATCAACAGCTGGTGGAATGACGACCCGACGAGCAGCACCGGCCAATCCCGGCTGCGCAACATGGCCAAATATTTCCAGCCGCGACCGATCAATGCGCCGGCGCTGGCCGCCGGCAACGGGCCGAACTACAGCTGCTCCACCAACCCGATCACGCCGCTGACCGATGTCAGCGTTGCGACTGGGCTTACCGCGATCAAGGCCGCGATCGACCTGATGAAGCCCGATGGCGGCACCAATGTTCCAGAAGGCATGGCCTGGGGCTGGCGGGTGGTTTCGAGCGGCGAGCCGTTCACGCAAGGCCGCCCGGAAACCGAGAGAGGCAACGACAAGGTCGTCATCGTGCTGACCGACGGCGCCAACACCTACTACACGCCTTCCTCGCTCGGCTATTCCGACCCCGCCGATTCGAAGTCGACCTATGCGTCCTACGGCTATCTCAAACCCGGCTACAACGGCACGTCGGTGGGCCGCCTGTTCATGGGCACATCGAGCACCATTGGCCAATTCGATTATTCGAACGGCAATTACACCAACGCGCTCAACGAGCAGATGGCGACGCTTTGCAACAACGCCAAGGCAGCCAACATCATGGTGATGACGGTGGCGCTCGACCTGTCCACGACCAAAACCGCCGATCAGCAGGCGATCGAGGCGCTGAAATCCTGCTCGTCGAACTCGCGCTTCCGCAAGGATCCGACGGACGCGAGCAAGCCGGCAAAACTGTTCTGGAACGCCACCGGCGCCAGCTTGTCGAACGATTTCAAGGAAATCGGCAACGAATTGTCGAACCTGCGCATCGTCGGCTGATCCGTAGACATCGGCGGCTAGCTGGAACAACGGCTGGCGCCGCCATGCACTTGTGCGCGCCTGCAGGGACAGGCACATGTTGGCCGCCTGCCGGATCGTGCATCCATTCGCGGCGCGCTGGGGAAGAACAGATGCCCGAAACAGCCAATCATCTCGCCTTCGCGCTGGTCTGCCTCGGCATGGTGCTGACGCCTGGCCCCAACATGATCTATTTGATCTCGCGTTCCCTGTCGCAGGGGCCGAAGGCGGGGCTCATCTCGCTTGGCGGCGTGGCACTCGGCTTTGTCTTCTATGTGCTGGCGGCGGCATTCGGCATCACCGCGCTGCTGCTCGCCGTGCCCTACGCCTATGACGCGCTGCGCTTTGCCGGCGTGCTCTATCTCCTGTGGCTGGCCTGGCAGGCGGTGAAGCCGGGCGGACGCTCGCCGTTCGAAGTGCGCGAATTGCCGAGGGACCGGCCGCGCAAGCTTTTCGCCATGGGCCTGATGACCAATCTGCTCAATCCGAAGGTGGCCGTGCTCTACCTGTCGCTGTTGCCGCAGTTCATCAGCCCCGGCAAGGGCCATGTCCTGTCGCAGCTTCTGGTGCTGGGCGCCACACAGATCACGATCAGCCTCAGCGTCAATGCCGTCATCGCGGTGACCGCCGGTTCGATCGCCACCTTTCTGGCCGGGCGGCCACTGTGGCTGGTTATCCAGCGCTGGATGATGGGCACGGTGCTGGCGGCACTGGCGCTGAAGATGGCGACCGACGCGCAGCGCTGAGAGCGCAGACCTTACATCGGCCGCCGGATCTGCTGCGCCCGCTCCGGCTCGACCACCTTGCGGTAGAGATGCCAGGTGGCATGGCCGAGCACCGGCATGACCACGGCGAGCCCGGCAAACAGCGGGATCGAGCCGATCACCAGAAGCACGGCGACCAGCAAGCCCCACAGCGCCATCTGCAGCGGGTTGGCCATCACCGCCCGTGCCGAGGTCTCGATGGCCGAAACGGCGCCGACATCACGGTCGAGCAGCAGTGGGAAGGCAACCACGGTGGTGGCCAGCACGATTACGGCGAAGACAAAGCCCGCGGCATTGCCGGCAAGGATCAGCGTCCAGCCCTTGCTGGTGGTCAGCACGTCGCGGATGAAGCCACCGATCGAGGCCGGCGGCTGGTCGCCGAACAGGCCAGTGTAGATCGATTGCGCGGTGTAGAGCCACAACAGGAACAGCGCCACCAGCATGATGCCGATGACGGCGATCGACGGAACCGCGGACGAGTGCCGCACGTCAAACGCGTGCCGCCAGGAGGTGTTCATGCCGAGCTCGCGCCTGCGGCTGATCTCGTAAAGGCCGAGCGCTGCAAATGGCCCGACCAGCGCGAAACCCGACATCAGGGGATAGATGAGCTGGATGGCATTGGCGCCGGACGTCCACTGCGTCAGGATCAGGCCGACGATGGGATAGATCAGGCACAGGAACACATAGTGCGATGGTTTTGCCCAGAAATCCTCGAAGCCGAGGCGCAGCGCATCCCAAAGGTCCGACGTGGTGATGCGGCGCACCGTTGGCTGCACATGCATCCCACGTGCGTCCGCCATGACATGAAAGCCGGCCATAACCTTCCTCCCGTGTGTCGGGGCGGTCACCGCCAGGATGGCCGCCAGAGCTGCCACTTCAAGAACGAAAGGCATGATAGCAGAGTTGGCGGGGATTGTCGCTGCGTCAATGGCCTGGGGACCAGCTCCTCGCTGCGCTCAACTCTCCGTATGGCCTCTCATATAGCCGTGCCTTGGCAGTCTTCGTTTTGGCCAAACATTGTGCCGCATTTTAGCATTTACGTATTTTAGCATTTACTTAAATTACTCGTAGTGATCCTTGGCGTATCACCTGAGCTTTACGAAGTTCGGCGGGGGACTATGTTCGCATTGAAAGGCTTCTGGTCTTCGGAGCGCGGCAACTTTGCCATAACCACCGCCATCGCGATGCTGCCGATAATGATTGGTTTGGCCGGCGCCGTTGATCTGATCGGCACGAGTCATGACGCATCGCAACTACAGAACTCGCTGGACGCGGCGGGGCTAGCCATCGGCACGAAGTTCTCTTCCGGTATGGCGGCCGGCGATGTCCAGCAGCTAGGGCTGCAATTCTTCGCCGCCAATATGAGCGTGGCCGACCAGCAGGAATATCTGGGCAGCGTCTCCGCTTTCGCGGCAACGGCAAGCGGCAGCCCAAGCGCCTACTTTATCTCGCTGTCGTCCAGCATAAGCCGCCCAAGCTTCATCAGCGCCTCGGCCCCCTGGCAGGCCTATCGCTCGGCCTCGGTCAAGATAAAACCTGGCGCGCAGGCCTGCGTGCTGGCGCTCGATCCGCATGCGTCCGCCGCCGTGAACCTGCAGGGCTCGACCAACGTCTCGATGGACAATTGCGTGATCGCAGCGAACTCGGACGCGTCCGATTCCGTCAACAGGGGTGGCTCCGCACTGGTTTCAGCCGGCTGTGTCTCAACCGTCGGCGGCACCAGCGGGCTGTTGCCACCCAGCGCTAGTCTCGCCTGCGGAACGCCGCACGAACATAGGTACGCGTCCTTTGATCCATTGGCCGACGTCATTCCTCCGCCTTACACATTGTGTTTGCCTGTCCCGAACGGCAAAACCTACACGCTGTCGCCCGGCACTTATTGCGACAAGACATTGTCGGGGGACATCACGCTTAATCCGGGCGTCTACATCATGCGCGGCACCACCATAAAGCCAGGGGGGAACGGCAGCCTGGCTGGCCAGGGCGTGACCATATTCCTCATGGAAAGCGCTCAGATGTACATAAATGCCAATGAGAAGGTGAACCTGTCCCCGCCCACCAGCGGCCCTTATGCTGGCATCACCATTTTCCAGGGTCACGGCAACACGTCTGCCCTGACATTGAATGGCGGCGCAAATTCCGTGCTCAGCGGTTTCATCTACGCGCCGGACGCGCCCATTTCCTATGCCGGCAACTCTGATATGAGCGCCCAAGGCGACTGTCTCAGGCTTGTCGGCAATACGATACAGATGACCGGAAACTCGTCCGTCAAGTCGGACTGCGCGGCGGCGCTTGGTAATCGCACAATGTATGCCGATCGGATGATCACTCTGGTGAAATGAGAAACGACTGACGTCAAGCGGCGCAAGCGGTAGCGTTGAGAAAAAAATGGCGGTCGCGTTTAACAATGCCGGAGTGCGGCGACCGCACTCCGGCAGATCAGTGCCTCTCACAAAGGCACATCCTGGTTGAAATAGAAGTATCGCTACGATTGCGCCGGTGCCGCGAAGCGATCGATCACCTCGGTCAGGGGGACGTGGCCAAGGCAGGCGCCAGAACCGGCGGGCTGTTCGCCATCCTCGACAGCCAGGGCATATCGCACGGCCGGATCGGCTTCGATGCGAAGGCGCAATCCGGCCAGTTTGGGATAGGCAGCGCCGTCGATCGCCTGGTGAAATTCCGCCCAGCGTGCCACGCCGATCAGCGTGGTATCGGCCAGAGTCAGCCCGTCGCCGACCAGGAAATCCGTATCGGCGATCATCGCCTCGAGCCGATCATGACGTTCCGCAACGGCCTTGCGGCCGAACTTCCGCAAGGTCGCCTTCAGCGCCGGTTCATCCGCCGCCATTTCCAATGCCACCCAGAGCGGGCTGAAGGCCGCGGTGAAACCGGTGTTCACGAAGGCCATCAGCTGGTGCATGCGGTCGGCTTGCGGCGTGCGCGGTTCGAAGCTGATGCGGCGCTGCGTGTCACGGGCTTCGAGCCATGCGGCGATGGCCATTGTCTCGGTGAGCACCCGGCCTTCGTCGGTGATCAGCACCGGCGTTTCCTGACGGTCGTTGATGCTGGCATAGGCATCATTTTTCATCTCGGTGAGCATGTCGACGCGGCACAGGCGATAGGGTTGCCCGACGCGTTCGAAGGCAGCGACGAGCCCCATCGAGCTTCCCGCCGGGAAGCCATAAAGCAGGATAGGTTCCATTTGTTTTCTTCCGTGATTGAGGGGATCACGCCGCGCAGCGAAACTTGACCCTAAACGCTGGTCGCCCCATGTAAATTACGCACAATTCTGTAACCAGGACCCGCCCATGAAAGACCTCGTCTCACGCTGCCCGATCGAAGAGACCATGCGCGTGCTCAGCGGTCGCTGGCCCACACTGCTGCTCTATTATCTGAAGGACGGTACCAAACGGTTCAGCGACCTGAGACGCGACAACCCGACGGTGTCGCATCGCATCCTGACGCTGGAACTGCGCAAGCTGGAGGAAGCCGGCATCGTGCGGCGCACGGTGCGTCCGGGTTATCCGCTGCGGGTTGACTACGACCTTACCGCGCCTGGTCGCAAGCTTGTACCGCTGATCGATGCGCTGGGCTCGTGGTGGGAACGGACCGAAGACGACCGGACCGGCCGCTCGCCGGCTTCGGACGTAAATCTCGATACAGCCGCCTAGAACGTCGGTTAGACCAGAATTTTCGTCGCCCTGCCCGGCAAAAGCCATGATCGCCGTTATCTCAGGGGGCATGACCATTGCGAAAATCCAAAACCACCCGATCCCGAACCTGAACAGGCGCATGGTGCTGACCGGCCTCGCGGCCCTGGCGGGCCTCGCCGCCTGCAGCACCGTTTCTCTGCCGACCGGCGAAGGCGCCGGGGTCTCCTCCTCCGCCACCGGCACGCTAGCCAGCATCCGCGCCTCGGCCGGGCTGGCGCCGCTGGTCCCCGACCGGCAGCTCGAACAGGCCGCCCTGCAGCAGGCAGGCTACATGGCGCAGCGCCGCCGCATGAGCCACACCACCGGCTGGGGCAAGGATTTCGCCTCGCGCGTCAAGGACAACCGCATTGCCGGCGCCGCCGCGGAGAACATCGCCGAAGGCCGCTTCGACCAGCAGAAGCTGTTCGACATCTGGGTGCATTCACCAGGCCATCGCCGCAATATGCTCGACCCGCGCTTCACACGCTTCGGCCTTGCCTATGTGCGCGACGGCGGCGACAGCAAGCTCCGTTACTGGAGCCTCGTGCTCGGGAAATAGGCGTCTTCGCGGTTGCGTGCGCCATCGCGAAGACAATAAAAGCTAGTCCATATGCGCGGCTGGCGCGCCGCCGGCAGGCGCCTGCTTCGGCTTGCGCAGCAGGAAAACAAACGGAATGGCAAGCAGCGTCATCACCATGAGTAATTTGAAGTCATTGACGTAGGAGATCATCATCGCCTGGAGATTGACCATGCGATCGACCTGCGAAAGCGCCGTCGGATCGCCGCTCGCGGCGGCTGGAGAGACCGCCCACAGATTCGGATTGAACGGGTTGATGAAGGCCGAAAGCTCGGCGTGGTTGACCTGCGTGTTGCGCACCATCAGAACCGTCACGACCGACACGCCGATGGACGAGCCAAGATTGCGCACCAGGCTGAACAGGGCCGTGGCATCGGTGCGGAAGCGCACGTCAAGCGTGGCGAAGGCGACGGTCGACAGCGGCACGAACACCATTCCCATCCCCAGGCCCTGGATGACGCCGGAGCTGAGGATCAGCCAATTGTCCATCTGCGGCGTGAAGCTGGACATGGTGTAGAGCGATTGCGCCGTGAGCAGAAAGCCGATGACGACAAGAATCCTGGCGTCGATCCTGCTCATGAGCCGCCCCACGACAAGCATCGAAATCATGGTGCCGACACCGCGCGGCCCCAACACGACACCGATGGTGACGGTCGGATAGCCGAAGATGGTCGACAGCATCGGCGGCAGCAGCGACATCGAGGCCAGGATCAGCACGCCCATGACGAAGATGAATGCCAGCCCGGTCACGAAATTGCGGTCGAGGAAGATCTTGGGGTCGATGAAAGGACGTTCCGCCGTCAGTGTGTGGATGATGAACACCCAGAATCCGGTGATCGAAAGAGCAAGCTCGATCCAGATTTCGACCGAAGAAAACCAGTCGACTTCGCCGCCGCGGTCGAGCAGCAACTGCAGCGCGCCGACACCGAGCGATAACATGGCGAAGCCGAAGAAATCGAAGCTGCGCACCCGCCGGGCAACCGCCGGCAGATAGGCGGCCATGCCGAGGAAGGCGATGATGCCGACCGGCAGGTTGATGAAGAACACCCAGCGCCAGTTGAAATTCTCGGTCAGCCAGCCGCCGAGCGTCGGACCCAGGATGGGCCCCAGCATGATGCCGGCACCCCAGATGGCCATTGCCTGGCCGTGGCGTTCCCTGGGGTTGATGTCGAGCAGGAAGGTTTGCGACAGTGGCACGATGGCGGCGCCGAACACGCCTTGCATCAGCCGGAAGAACACTATGCTCTCCAGGCTCCAGGCGATACCGCACAGCATCGAGAACACGGTGAAACCGACAACCGCCCCAAGGAACAGTTCCTTGCGGCCGAAGCGGTCGGCCAGCCAGCCGGTGACGGGCGTCATGATGGCGGCGGCGACGATGTAGGAGGTCAGCACCCAGTTGATGTTGTCGGGTGAGGCGCCGAGATCGCCGGTCATGGTCGGCAGCGCGACATTGGCGATCGTCGTGTCGAGCGCCTGCATGATCGTCGCCAGCATGAGCGCGACCGTGATTAGGCCGCGATGCGGCACTTCTTTGAAGGGTTCGGGCGTGCTCATGGCGTGGAACTTCCAGCAGGTAACAAAAACGTGTACAAGGGGTTTCCGGGCGGCAACGCCTTCCGTTGAGAGACCCTCGTCGCGGTGGGACGCGATTGTCGATGTGGGGGTTACATCGACTGAAAGTCTCTGATGAGCGGATGCCTGCCGCCCGGAAACATGAGGACCGACGGGTCTGCCTCGGAGATTTCAGATTATGGCCAGGCCGCTACGCGGCGCGCCCAAACGCTGATCCTCCAGCTCCTCCCATCAGACCAATCCTGCTATTCACCTCCGCCGCTGGTCCTGCGGCATTCTGTTGACGTTACTGCGCGGCCTCGCCAGCCGTGGCGTGACCGAAGATCGAAGGCAGGCCACGCGCCACGCCGGTGTCGACGGTAACGGTGGCGCTCATGCCGGTGCGCAACGCCATCTTGGCGTCCGCATCGGTCAGTTCGAGACGAACCGGAATGCGCTGTGTGACCTTGACCCAGTTGCCGGTGGCATTCTGGGCCGGCAGCAGCGAGAACTCGGCTCCCGTGCCGGCGCCGATCGCCTTGACCGTCGCCTCGAAGGTACGCCCTGGATAGGTGTCGACCACGATCTCGGCCTTCTGGCCGGGCTTCATGTGGGTGAGCTGCGTTTCCTTGAAATTGGCATCGATCCAGGTGTCGCCGGTCTCGACCAGCGAAAACAGCGGCGTGCCGGAACCGACATACTGACCGACCTTAAACGACGAGGCCTGGCTGACGATGCCGTCCGCCGGCGCCTTGACCGTGGTCTGCGCCAAGTCGTAGGCCGCCTTGTCGCGCGCGGCGAGCGCGGCCATCACGGTCGGGTGCTTGTCGGTCTCGATATCGGGATTGCCGCCAAGGGCCGCCTTGGCGCTGATGATGCCTTGCTCGGCAACGGCGAGTTGCTGCTTGGCCTTGTCGAGATCGTTCTTGGCTTCGTCGAGCGACGATTTGGCGTTGATGCCCTTCTGGGCAAGGTCGGCGGCGCGGTCGAACTGCGACTGGGCGAAGGCGACCTGGCTGGCATCGGATTTTTGCTGAGCCATCGACTGGCCATAGGCGGCGCGCAACTGCTCGACATTGAGACGCGCTCCCGCCACCGCGGCGTCGGCCTGCGCCAGCGCGATCCGGTATGGCTCGGGGTCGATGGCAAACAGCTCGTCACCCTGCTTGACCAGCTGGTTATCGAAGATGTCGACCCTAACGATGCGGCCGGCCGTGTCGGAAGCGATCGACACCTTGGCCTGCTGCAGATTGGCATTCTCGGTCTCCTGATAGCGGCCGCCGGTGACCCAGACATAGCCGCCGCCGACAGCCAATGCCGCAGGCAGAGCGACCATCAGAAGGAAGCGGCCCAGCCGGCGCTTTTTCTTCACGGGCGCCGGGGCCGGCTGCACCGGGGGAGCAACCACCGCCGGGGCCGGCTGCGCCGGCGCTTCCATGTCCAGTTCGGTCACTTTCTCGTCTATCTTGGCTACCGCGTTCATGCTGCTGCGCCCTCTGCATTCTTCACTTTTTCAACGGACGGCGTCTCGTCGTCGGTCAGGTTGCGGACCATCGCCTCGAGCCCTTCGACGAGGACGCGACGGGCTTCCGGCTTCACGCCGACCAGCGATTCCTCATAGACTTCCCCGGCAATGCTCTTGATCACGGCGTAGGCATCGCTTGCCTTGGGCGTCAGGAAGATCATGCGCACGCGACGATCGGCGGCGTCGGAACGACGCTCGATCCAGCCTCCCTCCTCCATGCGGTCGACCAGGCGCGAAACGCTGATCGGCTCGATTTCGAGAAGTTCGGCCAGCCGCGCCTGCGCGACACCGTCTTCCTTGGCAACGCGGACCAGAAGCCGCCATTGCGCCGAAGAAAGTCCCAAGCCACTGGCCCTCGCCTCGAAGCGCTTGCGCATCAGGCGCTGCACGTCGTGGATCAAGAAGCCCAATCTGTCGATGCCATCGGAAACCATGAGCGGGATATATAATAAGCGTGCTTACTATTCAAGATGCCGCGTTGCACAAGAAGCCAGCAAATTTGCATGACGGCTTTGCCGGACCAATCATGGTTAGCGATTTGCGAACGCATGATGACCGCGCGCCCTCTACGCTGGCCGCGTCCGGCATATTGATGTACAGCCGCTGAACAGGATCGGGGGATCAACGCAAATGCCGACGCTTTACGCTCTCAAGCCGGCCTTCCAGGGTCGACTGCGGCCGCTGGTCAATCGGCTGGCGGCAATCGGGGTCACCGCAAACAGCATGACCATCCTGGCGGCCGTGATGTCGATAACCGCCGGCGCGGCCATTGCGATCTGGCACGAATGGCGCTGGCTGCTGTTGCTCATCCCCGCGGTGATGTTCGTGCGCATGGCGTTGAATGCCGTGGACGGCATGCTGGCACACGAACACGGGCAGGCCTCGACGCTCGGCATGTATCTGAACGAGTTGTGCGACGTCGTTTCGGACCTCGCGCTAATTCTCCCTTTTGCCGTCTTTCCGGAATTTGGCGCATGGGGCGTCGTCGCCTTCGCGATATCGGCTGTGCTGACCGAGTTTGCCGGCGTGCTCGGCATCGCCGCCAAGGTCGGACGCAACTATGCCGGGCCGTTCGGCAAGAGCGACAGGGCGCTGGCGCTCGGCGTCGTCGCCGTGCTGTGCGCCGCCGGGCTGTGGCCGGCATCGATAGCGCCATGTGTGTTTCCGGCCATGGCAACGCTTTCGCTGCTGACCGCCATAAACCGGATACGCGCCGGCGTTATTGGCAGCGCCAGCTGAGCATCGAGGCTCGCCATGCCGCCAGTGGGGCCGCCAGAGGGAAAGACCATGATGCACGAACCGACCGCCGCCGCGGCCACGGAAAGCCTTGCGCGGCAAGCGCAGGAGCGGGTCTTCCGCAGCCATGACGGGACGGAAATCTTCTATCGCTTCTGGCCGGCGGCTTCCACCGGTGCCAAGGGCGCGGTGGTGCTCTTCCATCGCGGTCACGAGCATGGCGGCCGCATGGCCCATCTCGTCGATGAATTGCAGATGCCGGACCACGCCTTCTATGCCTGGGATGCGCGTGGCAATGGCCGCTCGTCCGGCGAGCGCGGCTATGCCCCTTCCTTCTCGGCGCTGGTGCGCGACATCGACTGCTTCATGCGCGAGATTGCCGCCAGGGATGGCTTCGCCACGCAGGATATCGCGCTGATCGCACAGTCCTTCGGCGCCGTGCTGGCCGCCGCCTGGGTGCATGACTATGCGCCGAAGTTGCGCGCCATGGTGCTGGCCTCACCGGCCTTCTCGGTAAAACTCTACGTGCCCTTCGCTAGGGAAGGCATCGCACTCTGGCAGAAGCTCAAGGGCCGCTTCTTCGTCAACTCCTACGTCAAGGCGAAATTCCTGACCCATGACCCCGTGCGCATCGCCTCCTTCGAGAGCGATCCGCTGATCACGCGGCCGATCGCCTCCAACATCCTGGTCGAACTCTACCAGCATGCCGCCCGCATCGTCACTGATGCCCGCGCCATCACCGTGCCGACGCAGCTTCTGCTCTCGGGCAGCGACTGGGTGGTGCGCCACGGCCCGCAGCATGCGTTCTTCGTCAATCTCGGCAGCCGCGCCAAGGAACGCCATGTGTTACCGGGTTTCTTCCACGACACGCTGGGCGAGCGCGATCGGGCGCAGGCCCTCGACCTGATCCGGCGGTTCCTGGCGAAGCAGTTTGCAGCACCAGACGTACCTGTCGACCTGAAGCAGGCGGACATTGCCGGCTACACCCGCGACGAGGCCGACAGGCTTGCCTCGCCGCTCGCTCTGTTGTCGCCCAAAGGCCTCTATTGGGCATTCAGCCGCGCCTCCATTCGCATGGGCGCCTGGGTCTCGCGAGGGATGAAGACCGGCATCGCCACCGGCTTCGATTCCGGCTCGACGCTGGATTACGTCTACGAGAATGACGCGCGGGGTCTGACACCTGTTGGCCGCGTCGTCGACCGCGTCTTCCTGGAGGCCATCGGCTGGCGCGGCATCCGCCAGCGCAAGCTGCATCTCGAAGAATTTATCGGCTCCTGCCTGGCGACGCTCAAGGCCGCTGGGCGGCCGGCGCACATTCTCGACATCGCCGCCGGGCACGGCCGCTATGTTCTCGATGCCATCGTGAAGAGCTCCGACCAGCCGGCGAGCGTGCGCCTGCAGGATTATTCCGACCTCAACGTGCAGCTTGGCCGCAAGCTGATCGCTGAGCGGCAATTGCCGGCTGATGTCTCGTTCCAGCGTGCAGACGCCTTCGATGCCGACATGCTCGCTTCGATCGATCCGGCACCAGACCTTGCCATCGTTTCCGGCCTCTACGAGCTGTTCTCGGACAATGCGATGATCGCCCGCTCGCTCGGTGGACTGGCCAGCGCCATGCAGCCGGGCAGCCTGCTGCTTTACACCAACCAGCCCTGGCACCCGCAGCTCGAAATGATCGCCCGCAGCCTGACCTCGCATCGCGGCGGCGAAGCCTGGGTGATGCGCCGGCGCACGCAGGGCGAGATGGACCAGCTCGTCGAAGCCGCCGGTTTCGACAAGCTCGACCAGTGCATAGACCAATGGGGCATCTTCACCGTCTCGGTCGCGCGGCGCCGCTGAACAGCATGGTCTCACCGCCTGCATCGACCCCACGCACTGAGCCTTATGGACGGGTGGTCGTCAGGGCAGCCCTCTGGCTGGCATTCCTGGCGCCGTTCTTCTATCTCAGCTACGGCTTCGCCAACTGGCTGGCGTCGCAGCGCGACGATGTCGGCAGCATCGTGTTCTCCTTCGAACACAGCATTCCGTTCGTCGCCTGGACCATCGTGCCCTATTGGTCGATCAACCTGTTCTACGGCCTGTCGCTGCTGCTCAACAACGACAGGCAAGGGGTCGACCGTCTGGCCGCACGCTATCTCACCGCGCAGATCGTCGCCGTTATCTGCTTCATCCTGTTCCCGCTGACCGCGACATTCGTACGACCGGCAACGACCGGCCTGCCAGGCTTCCTGTTTGCCGTGCTCGGCGGTTTCGACAAGCCGTTCAACCAGGCGCCCTCGCTGCACATCGCCCTTTTGGTGATCATCTGGGATCATTGGCGCCACCGCCTCGGCGGGTTGCTCCTGCCGCTCTGGCATGGCTGGTGCTTCCTCATCGGCGCCTCGGTGCTGACGACCTGGCAGCATCATTTCATCGACATCCCGACCGGCGCGCTGCTCGGGTTCTTTGCGCTGTGGCTGTTTCCGCGCAGCGGCGCGTTGCCGTTTTCAGGCTTCCGGCTGACCAATGATGCGAAAGCGCGGCGGCTGGCGCGGTTCTACGCGCTGGGCGCCGTGCTCGCGTTGGCGGGTGCTGCGCTCGGTGCATTCGTTTGCGCTGTCGCGCTCTTCCTGCTTTGGCCGGCGCTGGCGCTGGCCATCGTCGCCCTCGCCTATGCAGGAGCAGGCGAAAAAGTGTTCCAGAAATCCGCCGATGGCGGCATCACGCTGGCAAGCCGTATCCTGCTCCTGCCTTACCGCCTCGGCGCCCGGGCAAACCTATGGGCGTGGACGCGCAAGCTTGCTCCCCAGGTGGCGATTGCCGACGGCGTCTTTCTCGGATGCTTTCCCACGGCACGCGAGGCCAACAGCTTCGGCACGGTCATCGACCTCGCCGCCGAACTTGAAAAACCGGCGGCAGCCGATTGCCGCTGGATCAGCTTTCCGATGATCGACCTGTTGCCGCCGCCGGCGGCGATACGGCAGCAGGCAGCCGGCGCGCTGGAGAGTGCGCGCCGCGACGGCACCGTGCTGGTGTGCTGCGCGCTCGGCTTCCAGCGCAGCGCCGGCGTCGTCGCCGAATGGCTGGTGGCGACCGGCAGAGCCACGACGCCAACGCTTGCCCGTGAGTTGCTCGCGGCCGCCGGCCGGCCGGTGCATCTTGCGGAGGCCACGGAGCGGGTGGCGTGATGACCGGCAATGCCTATCAGGACCGTACCGACCGCTTCGCCGGCATGCTGATAAGGCAGGCCGCTTGGCCGGCCGCACTCGTGGTGGCCGCGAATATTCTTGCGCCGCTGGCTGCCTCGACGCGCGGCGCTTTCGAAAACTTGCCGGCGGCCATCGCCTTGTCGATCACCGCCGCGAGCGCTGTCGCCGTGCTGGCGCTGTCGGCGCTGTTGGCATTCGACGCGCTGCTGTTCCGGGTGATGGCGAGCCTTGACGACGAAGCTGCCGGCGGTGCCGCGGTGGATGACATGCTGACGCGCATGCGCCTGAAACCGGCCCCGTCCGCGACACGCTCGCTCGATGACCGCATGGCCGGCACAAACCGCCTGCTGTTCAAGCAGCGCGCGGCCCTGGCGCTGTTTGCCGCAGCGCTTCTGGCGGCGGGGTTTTGGGCGCCGCGATGAACAAGCTTTCGCTGAGAACCTTCACCTTGCTGCAGACCGTGACGTCCGTCGGCCTCTCGGCGCTGGCCTGGATGGTGACCGGCGTGCGTCCGATCTGGAGCGGCAGCCTGCCGTCCGACCGGCAGCGCATCTATTTCGCCAATCACACCAGCCATGGCGACTTCATCCTGCTGTCGGCCTGTCTCAGCGAAAGGGAGCGCGCGATCACGCACGCGGTTGCCGCAGGCGAATATTGGGGGAAGTCGCGGCTGCGCCGCTTCATCGCGCAGGACATGCTGTCGTCCGTGCTCATCAACCGGCAATGGACGAAACCTGAGGAAAACCCGATCGAGATCATGCTGTCGGTTCTCGACCAGGGCCACTCGCTGATCCTGTTTCCCGAGGGCACCCGCAACATGACCGAAGAGCCGCTGCTGGCTTTCCGCTCCGGGCTCTACAATCTGTCGACGGCGCGGCCTGAGGTCGAGCTAATCCCGTGCTGGATCGAGAACATGTCGCGCGTGCTGCCCAAGGGCCAGTTCCTGCCGGTGCCGCTGCTGTGCCGCGTCGTCTTCGGCGCGCCGGTCGCGGTTGGCCCGGGCGAGGAACGCCGCGCCTTCCTCGAACGCGCCCACGCCACGCTTCTGGCGCTCAACCCGCGTCCCGAGCGAGACGATTGATGCGCCACGAGATCTCCATCCTGATCATCGGCCTGCTGGCGGTTTTGACCACCGCCAGCATCGTCGCCGCCATCCTTTCGGCGCGGGCGCCAAAACCGCTCAGCTCGACGCTGGTCAATCTGACCCAGCGCATCAACGCCTGGTGGGTGATGGTGGCGCTGATGACGGTCGCCTTCTTCTTCGGCCGCTACGGCATGACCATCCTGTTTGCGCTGATTTCCTTCGCGGCGCTGCGCGAATTCGTGACGCTGACGCATACGCGCCGCAGCGACCATTGGGTGCTGCTTGGCATGTTCGGCATCATCATCCCGTTTCAGTACTGGTTGGTGTGGACCGCCTGGTACGGGCTCTTCGTCATCTTCATTCCGGTCTACTGCTTCCTGTTGATGCCGGCCATCACGGCGCTGCATGGCGACACCGAACGCTTCCTCGAGCGCATCGCCGCGCAGCAATGGGCGGTGATGATCTCGGTCTATTGCGTCAGCCACGTCCCTGCCCTGCTGACACTCGACGTGCCGGGCTTCGAAGGCCGCACCCTGCTGCTGATCGCTTTCCTGATCATCGTCGTGCAAGGCAGCGACGTGCTGCAGTACATCTTCGGCAAGCTCTTTGGAAAACACCGGTTTTCGCCGAACGTCTCGCCGTCCAAAACCTGGGAAGGCCTGATCGGCGGACTGGTGTCGGCGAGCCTGCTTGGCGCGCTGTTGTCGTTCGTGACGCCCTTCTCGCCGCTGCAGGCGGCAGCCGTGGCCTTCGTCGCCTGCTCGATGGGATTCCTCGGCGGGCTGGTCGCCTCGGCCATCAAGCGCGACCAGGGCGTCAAGGACTGGGGCCATCTCATCGAAGGCCATGGCGGCATGATGGACCGCACCGACAGCCTGGTCTTCGCCGCGCCGGTGTTCTTCCACATTGTACGCTATTTCTGGACGGTCTGAGAGCCTGAGCCGGCGACCTGCCTGCCGCAATCACAGCCGGTTGCGGATCAGCATGGTGACGACGAAGAACGCGCCGACCGAACTGGTGATGATGCCGATCGGCAGTTCCTGCGGCGGCAGCAGCGTTCGGGCCAAAAGATCGCTGGCCAGCAACAACACCGCCCCGAACACGGCACAGCTGGCAACCAGGCGCAAATGCAAGGGACCCGCCAGCGGCCGCGACAGATGCGGGATCATCAGCCCCACGAATCCGATGACGCCGGCCACCGAAACCAGGATGGCCGTCGAGAAGGCGGCGACGAGAAAGGTCATCCGGCGCATGCGCGCCACTGGCACGCCCAGGCTTTCGGCAGCGTTTTCGCCGGCCAGGAAAGCATCAAGCCGTCGGTGGTTCCACAGCGCGTATGCCAGAATGGTGCCCGCACCCAGCGCGCCCAACCAGATATTGTCCCAGCGCGCCAGGCCAAGGCCGCCCATCGTCCAGAACAGCACGGAGTGGGCGGCGCGCTGGTCGCCGGCAAAGACCAGATAGTTGGTCAAGGCGGTAAACATGAACGAGACGGCAAGGCCGGCAAGGATCAACCGCTCAGGGCCTTGCCCCCTCACCCGCGCGACCAGCAGCAGGACGACACCGGCAGCCAGGATGCCGCCGGTGAAGGCCGCGACCGGCAGCGTCCAGATGCCGAAACTGTCGCCGAAGACGGTGATGACGGACACGGCACCGGCGGCGGCGCCCGACGACAGGCCGAACAGGAACGGATCGGCGAGATCGTTGCGGGTTACCGTCTGCAGCAACGCGCCGACGACGCCGAGGCCCGCGCCGACGCAGACGGCCAGGATCGTGCGCGGCAGCCGCAGATCGACGACGATCTTGCCGACCGGCCCGGATACGTCGTGCCCACCAAAGCCGATTGCACGGCCAAGTGCTGCAACAACGTCGGTCAACGGGATCAGCGTCGAGCCATAGGCGATCGACAGCAGAGCGAGAGCGGCGATCGCCGCCGCCCCCGCCAGCATGGCCAGCGCAAATGACGGATGGCGCAAGCCTGGAAATGCGTCACATCTGTCAGGATGCGCGCGACGCCCTTCCAGAGTCTTTTGTTCATGCATGTCGTTGCCCCAAAACCGCTGCGCACTTTTGGGCGACAGGCATCAAAACGCTTCCGGATGCATCGCCTTGGCGATCTTGTCGATCGCTTCGATGTTGGCTGGTCCGGGCGTCAGTTCGGCGTAGCGCAATGCGACGAAGCGTCCGTTCTTGACCGCGTCCGTCTCTTTCATCGCCGGATGCGCCTTCAGGAAATCGAGCAGCTTCTTGTAGCCGCCGCCGTCCTGGTAATCGAGCAGGATGAGGAATTGCGGATTGCGCGACGCCACCGTTTCCCAGTCCGTGTTGCCCCAGCTGGTGTCCATGTCGGCCATGATGTTATCGCCGCCGGCGGCAGTGATCATGGCGCTGGGGATGGCGAACTTGCCTGCGGTGAACGGCTTGTCCTCGCCGGAATCGTAGAGGAACACCCGCGTTCCCTTACGGTCGCCGACCTTGGCGGTAATCTCGGCGAGCTGCGTCTTCCAGCCGGAGAGAAGCTTTTCAGCCTCTGCTTCCTTGCCGAAAATCTTGCCCAGCTTTTCGACGTCGCCATAGAGCAGGTCCATCGAGGCGGCGGGGCGGCTCTTGTCGAGATGGACGCAGCTTTCCGTCAGCACCAGCGTCTTGACGCCATGCGGGGCCAGCGTGTCCGGCGTCACCTCGCCGCCGGGCTTCATGCCGTAATACCAGCCGGCGAAGAAGAAATCGGGCTCGACGGCGACGAGGTTTTCGAGCGTCGGGTATTTCGGCGCCAGCTCCGGGATCGAACCCTGCTCGGTCGTGAATTCGGGACCGACCTTGTACCAGCCGGTGATGCCGGTCAGGCCGACGATCGACGGCTGCAGGTTCAGTGCGAAAGCCATCTCGGCCATGTTGAGATCGTGGATGACGGCGCGCTTCGGCGGCGCGTCGAAGGTCAGCGGCTTGCCGCAGCTATCGACGGTCACCGGGAAGGCCAGGGCTGTCGAGGCCAGCAGCGAGAAGGCAAGCGAAAAGGCCAGGCGTGTCACGGGTGTTGCTCCTTGTGGATGGGATCGGGTCGACTGCGGAACGGCTTCAATCAGGATGGCGGCGCGGCACGGTTCGGCACATCGAACACCGTCAGTTCGCGGTCTTCGGTCGGATGGCGCAGACGCAGCACATCGATGCCGAAAATCTCGCGGATCAGCTTTTGGGCCAGCGCTTCGCGCGGTGCGGCGAGCGCTTGCAGACGGGCATGGTTCATCACCGCCACCCTGGTGGCGAAAGGCGCAACCAGCGCCAGATCGTGCAGCACCGCGATCACCGTCGTCTCGAAGCCGGCCACGAGGTCAAGCAGTTCGCCGCGGGCGCGCGGGTCGAGATGGTTGGTCGGCTCGTCGAGGAACAGGATTTTTGGCTGCTGGGCGATGGCACGCGCCAGTTGGGCGCGCTGGCGCTCGCCGCCCGACAGGGAGCCGATGGTGCGGCCAAGCAGCGGCAGCAGGCCGGTCCGGCACAGCGCATCGACGACAATGTCGCGTTCCTCGCTCCTGCGCTTCAACCCGGTGTGCGGGACCCGGCCGAGCTCGACATAGTCGATCACCGCCAGCCGCGGATCGGGCTGGTCGGTCTGGCCGACAACGGCGATATGCAACGCCCGCTCGGCGGCCGAAATCCTGTCCAGCCGGCGCCCGCCGAGCCTCACCTCGCCGGAACTTGGCCGCAGCATGCCCGACAGCATGCGCAGCAGCGTCGTCTTGCCGGCGCCATTGGGACCAATGATGGCGAGGCGGTCGCCTGATGCCACCGACAGGCTGACCGCCTGAACCAGATCCCGCCCATTCGCCATGGCGTAGAGATTATGTGCTTCGAGAAGCGCTGCGGTCATTGGCTGCTGCCCGCCGGATTGCCGGGATGGCAAAGCGTGCATGCGATGATGCGATGGATGGAGCCGTCCAACTTTCCGTCACTTTCCAAAACTGGCGACGGAAGGAAGCTGGCGAAGCGGCCGACAAGACCGGGATCGCGTTTCCTCCCGGCACACCCCGTCCGGTCAACTCCGTGATGGCAGGTCTCCTGGCTCGCGGGTCGTTGCGCCATCCTGCCTTCCCAGCCTTGCCGGCCAGTGGCATTCACGGATTTTGCTCGCCGCTTACAGTTGCGGGGGCAGCCACGGCCTCGACCCCTGGGGATCTCACCGTGTTCCCTTTTCACCCCTCGCCTTTCGACTCGGGGACCATCACGGCCTTAGCCTAGATTTCCACCCATCGCTTCGCAATGGGTTTCTCGGACGAAGTGGCGGACCAGCTATGGGAACAGGCATTTCACAGTCTCGATATGTAATAACATTACTTACGTAGAAGACCCCGCCTGGCGCTGTCAAGCGAAGCCTGCCGAATTTGGCTCGTCGGCGGCAAGGGGCGCTCGAACGCTGGCCAGATCGGTGTGCGACTGTGACGGGATCGGTGCGATTGCGCGGGATGCGCAATTTCGATCAAATTGGCCGCGCCAGGAAACGGCAGGATGATCTGGCCAATGCGAGGAGCAAAATGAACCCGACCGAGAGAGCGCTGTGGTTCGTCGAAAGTCATCTGCCGGAGGCTGTTACACTCGAGGATGTCGCGCAAAGCAGCGGCGTGTCGCGTTTTCATGTGACGCGGGCTTTCGGCGCTGCCACGGGCCGCTCGGTGATGGGCTACATGCGCTCACGCCGGCTGACCGAGGCGGCGCGCAAGCTGGCCGGCGGGGCGCCCGACATCCTCGCCGTCGCGCTCGACGCCGGCTACAACTCGCATGAGGCGTTCACCCGCGCCTTCCGCGATCAGTTCGGCACCACGCCGGAACTGGTGCGCGCGCAAGGCACACTCGACAAGCTCGATCTCGTGGAGCCGATCCTGATGGACCAGTCCTTCCTCACCAATCTCGAACCACCGCGTTTCGAGACCAGCCGGCCGTTCCTGATTGCCGGCCTCGGCGAACGCTACAGCTGCGAAAGCAGCGCTGCCATTCCGATGCAATGGCAGCGCTTCGGCCCCTATATCGGCAACATTCCGGGCGAGACAGGCGACGTCGCCTATGGTGTCTGTGTCAACGGCGACGATGCCGGCAATTTCGACTACATCGCCGGCGTCGAAGTGTCGGACTTTTCCGACCTGCCCAAGGAATTCAGCCGGGCCCGGGTGCCGGCGCAGAAATATGCGATCTTTGCCCACCGCGAACACATCTCGACCATCCGCCGTACGGTCAATACGATCTGGAACAAATGGCTGCCGGCCTCCGGGCATGAGATCGCGGACGCGCCGGAATTCGAGCGCTATGGACCGGAGTTCGATGCCCACAGCGGCAATGGCGGGCTGGAGATCTGGATACCGGTGAAGGCGTAGGCGATCACGCCATCGGCAGCGCCGGCCAGCGCTCGCTGATCCTGCCGCCGGAAAACACGACGATCGACCCGAACTGCTGCAGCACGGCTTCGCTCTGCGTCGGCCTTAGAAACGCGTAGTCGCCGGGCTTTGCGGTCGCGTCGGCGGGCAAGCCCATGAATTGCTGGTTGGAGGACAGGCCGAGCAGGCCGTTCGCCTTCATACCTTCGGGGAACACCGGCTCGGCCATCCACTTGCCGCCATAGAGATAGCAGCCCTTGCGCGGAAACCGGCCGAGCGCCTGCAGCAGGCGGGTGACGGCCGGCGGACCGGGCAGCATCGGCTCGACCATTTTCAGCATCGGCGTGGCGATAAAGGCCGCCGGCTGGAAGCCTTCCAGGCCTGGCGTATCGAAATCGCTGGGCAGCACGAAGGCCGAGCCCATCGACACCTCGTTGGCCGCGCCGCCATGATGAAGCAGCGCGGTCTTGCTGCCGCCGATGTTGAGGATACGGCGCTGGTCGGCGCCGAGACAGGCGACGAACGCCGCAGCCTGCGCCGACGCCTTTGCCAAGGCTCTCGTCGGTCCGCCGAAAAGGCCGGGAATGAGCGGCGCATGCGCCTCGTAGGCCATGACGCCTTCGCAATGCAGCCGTTTGTGGGATGGCAAAGCGCTCACTGCCTTCGACAAGGCTTCGGGATCGGCAAAGCCGCCGCGGTGCAGCCCTACATCGATCTCGAAAGCGATGCGCAGGCCGATGCCGAGTTCGTCAGCGAGGGCGCCATATTCCGCCAGTCTCTCCTCGCTGTCGATCAGCCAGCAGACACGCGACCAGCCGGCGTCAGCTTTCACCAGCGCCGCTCTCGCCGCGCCGATCGGCATCGGCTTGCCGTAGAGCAGATCGGCATCCGGAAACGCCTTCAGCACCGCCTCGCTGATCGGCGGATGGAAGGTCATGACGTGATTGGTGCCGAGCGCCTTGCCTATATGCGCAAGCAGCGGCAGGCAGGCGAGCGATTTGTCGACCAGCCGCACGGCCAGGCCAGGATCCAGTCTGCCTTTTACCAAGGCAATGTTTCCGTCCAGCCGGTCGCGATCGAGCAGCAGGCAGGGCTGGAAGATACCGGCGGTCTTCAGCGCATCCGAGAGGGTGGAAAAATAGGTGCTCATTTCTCGATGCCGAACAGGCTGGCCATGTAGGGCGAGACGAAGCGGTTTTGCGGATCGATGTCGCGACGCACCGCCATGGCCTCGTCCCAGCGCGGGTAGAGCTTTTTCAGCTCCGCCGCTTTCAGGCTGTGCATCTTGCCCCAATGCGGCCGGCCGCCATATCTGCGGAAGATCGGCTCTGCCGCCCGCATGAACGGCAAAGGATCGTTTGCGGCATCATGGTGGATGGCGATGGAGCAGGTCAGCCTGTTGTAGAATGGCGAAAGCCAGAACTGGTCCGGCGCGACCGAGCGCACCTCCATCGGGAAATAGACCTCGGGAAAACGCTTCTCGGTCAGCTCGATGATCTCGGCCAGCGCCTTCGGCCCCTCCTCGAACGGCAGGTGATATTCCATCTCGTTGAACTTGGTCTGCCGGTCGCTGGCATAGACGTTGAGCCAGTCCTGCACGTAGTCCTCGGCCGGCAATTTGGCGATGGCGCCCAGGATCAGCCGGCCGCGCAGCGATGGCAGCCAGGCAAGCCCGGTGCGCAGGCGGCGCAGTGTCCTCAACCCGGCCTCATCCCCTTCCGGCGGTCGCGGGGTCGGTGCTGCGTCGCTGAGATCACTGGCGATGAACTGCGCATAGCCGGAAAACGGGATGTAGTAGAATTCGGCCGACCGATGCGCGGCCATCATCGCCTCGAAATCGCGCAGCATCTCGGTGATCGGCAGCACCCATTTGCGGCGGCGCAACCGGTAGGTCGCGATGTTGTTCAGCGTCACTTCGGTGAGCACGCCGAAAGCGCCGAGCGCGACACCGATGGCATGGATCATGTCCTGATCCCCTGCCCGCTTGAAGTCGCGGACCTTGCCAAGCCCGTCGACGATCTGCACCGTCTCCAGCTGCGTGTGATAGGCGCCGAGCGTCGGTCCCGAGCCGTGCGTGGCTGTGCCCAGCGCGCCGCCGATCGCCTGGCGGTCGATATCGCCCATGTTGGGAAGGCCTTGGCCAATGTCTTGCAGGATGCGCATCAGTGCGCCGAGCCGGGTCCCTGCCCGCACCCGCGCCTGATGTTTTTGCGCGTCGTGCCAGACCAGCCCTTCCAGTCTCTCCAGGGACAGGATCGTGCCCTGCGATTTCACCAGCGGCGTGAAGGAATGACCGGCACCGGCGACGCGCACCGGGCCAGGCGCGGTCCGGACGAGATCACCGAGTTCACCGGCATCGCCGGGGCTGGCGATCAGCCTGGGCTCGGCACTTACAAAGCCCGACCAGTTGCTCCAAATGTTTGACATGCCACATCCCCGCTCAGGCAACCACACGACGGCGACGTGACACGAGGACGAAGAGACCGAGCAGCGCCACGCTTGCCACCGCGCTGGCGGCGGCGAATTCCGGCACCGGCCGGAAATCCTTGCCATCGATGAGCAGCGACGCCGCGATCGGTCCGATCGCCAGGCCGAAAAGTTGGGCTGCCGGCACCAGCAGCACGGCGGTGCGCGTCTCGTCGGCGGTGATCGCCAGACGGATCTGGTAGGGCACGATGAACAGCAGGATAAAGCCCATGGCCAGGGCAGCGATCCAGAACGTCGTCAGGCCAGGGCTACTGGCAAGAACCAAGGAACTGACAAGCGCGACGACGCCGATCGCCGCGATGGCAAGGCGATAATCGATGCGCGCCTCGAACGCGGTCGCGGTCATTGCCCCCAGGACCTGCACCGCGAGGCTGGCCGAGACGATCAGGCCAACGGTGCGGCCATCGATGCCGTATTGCGCGCCTAGCGGCTCCAGAAAAGCCCAGACCGCGCCGAAGAACATGAAGTAGCAGAAGACCGACAACAGCGCGGTCATCGAGGGAACAGTCAGCACATTGGCCAAATTCTCTTCCTTGGGCAGGTCGGCATAGTCACCGGGTACTGTGAAAGCGACTGCCAGCGACACGACGCAGACGAGGGCAAGAATGATGAAGCCACCCGCCGACCCGGCGGCCGGGATGACATAGAGCGCCAGCAACAGGGCGAGCGCGCATTGCGCCAGCGTCTGCATGGTGACGAAATAGCCGCCGATGCGCTCGGCGCGCCGCGAGCGGGCGATCAGTTCGGTGGCGATGGCGACCAGACCGCCCTCGGCGAGCCCGGCAAGGGCGCGGGCCCCAATCAGCATGTTGGTGCTCGCGGCATAGGCCGTCCACACATTGGCCAGCGCCAGCAGGAGCAGAAGGACGGCACTTTTCCAGCGCATATTGTGGGCCGAAAGCAGCATCGCCACGACGGCCGAACCGATGGCAATTGCGATCATCTCGGCGGTGGCGACCAGCGCCAGTTCGTCGCCGCTGACATGGCCCTCCGTGTAGAGGGCGCCAAGCAGCACCGGCTGCAGGCCGAGGATGAGCAAGCCGACCGAGCCGATCCACAGGGCCGAGGCGAGCTGCCAGCCGGTCGGATTGCCGACCAGCCAATCGCCACTGCCTGCATGGCCGGTATCTGTCGAAGCCAAAGGCGCCTCCCAACGTCCTTGCCGCGCGGCAAAAAAGCTGACAATCTGTCAGTATTTCAGAAACTGATACTTGATCATATTTCTTGTCAACCGGAATCTAAAAGCCGTGCGAAAGATCGGTGCATGACGGAATTGAAGAGAATGGCGACCGAGCCGAGGCGCAGGCCCAAGCAGGAACGCAGCCGCGAGCGCATCGACGCGATCCTGTCGACGACCATGCGGCTGATCGGAGAAAAGGGTATCGACGCCGTCACCATGAAGGAGGTCGGCATGCTGGCGGGCGGGCCGATCGCCACCGTCTACCATTATTTTCCCAACAAGTCGGCGATCCTGGCGATGCTCTATGATCGGTTTTCAGAGGTCAGCCGGGCACGGCTGACGACGATCATCGCCGAAATCCACGAGGCGAAAGATGTCATCGTGGCCGCTGACCGGCTGCTTGACGATTATCTCGGCCGTGTCGCCGGCGATCCGGCCATCCAGGATCTGCAGAACGCCATCCAGGCCGACAAGGCGCTCAAGAACCTCGACATCGCGGAAACCCGGCATCAAGCAAAGATGTTCTGCGACCACGTCATCGCCCTGATCGAACCCGAGAAGCGCGAGCAGTTCGAACGCATGGTTGTCCTGATCTTCCAGCTCGCCGGCGGCGTGGTGCGCCTGGCGCTCGCCGAGGGCGAAGCGGAAAGCCGCCGGACGATCGAGGATTACCGGTCGATCATTCACACGCAGCTGCGGCTGTTTCTCTAGAACGTCCGATGACGATCTCAGCCGCGCCTATTTCGCCCGATGGATCAGGCCTTCGAAGCCGTGTGTCAGATCGGAGGCGCCGGCCGCGAACATCTTGACGAGATTTTGCGGACGACCGGGAGTCTTGTTTGCATCGAGGAGGACGGCCCTGCCCTCGTGCATGACAAAATCGAATTTTCCATAGTCGAAGCCGAGTTCACGCCGACGCTCACGCAATTCGTCGGGCACCGGGACGGGCTCGCGCCGGAGCGTTTCCGATGCCTTGACCAGGCCGTTCGGGGAGATATAGCGGGTGCAGCGCTCGCGCTCTCCGCAAAACACCCAGAAACGAACAGCAAAACCGTCGGGTTCTCTCTCCGGAATGAACTTTTCCACGACGAGATCGTCGCAATCAAAGACGCCATCTGGAACGTCGCCGAGAGATCCATGGATCTCATAGGGATGCAAGATTGGCAAATGCGGAAACGGCGGCTGTTTGCGCGCGCGCTCGGATCGCCGGTTGAGGAGTGTCTCCGGAATACCCCGATTGTTGAGATTGCTTTTGACGATCACCTGACCTTGCCAGCTGTCCGTTTTGTCGATCAATGCACCGCTGATCCGCCGCTTGGATATGTCGGCGGCGCCGCTGTTGAGGCAGAATGCAAAACTCCGGGCGTAGTCGACATAGTCCGTGGGCGTCACCGTGGCATCGACATGCAATACCGCCATATCCGCGCTGACCGGCTTCGACAGGCCTTGCTGAACCCGAACCGAATGGCCGCGCCTTTTCAATTCCGCAAGAATGTCGAACAGCATGTATGGGCTGCTCCTGCGCAGCAGAATGTCGCGCCTGCCCAGGAACCTGTCATGCTCATGCGTTATCACAGCGATGCGCGCCACTATCTACCCCCTGGACTGTCTGTAGTTGTCTTGAAATGTCTTGGCTTGTCCAACGACCTCTATTAAGCCCCGGTGGTATCTAAAATCCAGGCGTCCAGGGGCGAATAGCATTGCATGACAAATCATTGGGACGATTACCACCGCCATTGGAAACTTCTGGAAGCGCCACTCCGGCCAACAGCGGAAACCGTCGCTATATTCGATCGCGAACTTGATCTCGGAAATGCCGATGTCCTTCTCTTGGGGGTTACCCCGGAATTGGCAATTCTGGGCAGGTCTATGTTGGCGGTCGACCAGTCGGCGGCCATGATTTCCGGCGTATGGGCCGGCGACGACGGCTCGCGAAGGGCAATCGCCGGCAACTGGCTTAACCTGCCGGTGGATCACGCAAGCATCGACGCCGTCATCGGCGACGGATGCCTGTCGGCGGTCGATTCCCAGGCCGCGCGCAGTTCGTTGTTTAGCGAGATCGCCAGGGTGCTGAAGCCTGGCAGGCGCGCAGCGATCCGCGTCTTCGCACGACCGGAAACGGCGGATAATCTGCGCGGCATCGAAGCTCTGGTTCTGGCCGGCGGGATCGAGAATTTCCACGCGCTCAAATGGCGGATAGCGATGGCGTCCACGACCGACGACCGCGATTTCGCCATCAAGGTGGCAACGATCCGCGATACGTTCGGCAGCCTGTTCCCAGACCGCGAAGCTCTTGCCGCGCAAACAGGATGGAGCATGACGTCGATCAACACGATCGACGTCTATGCAGGTTCGGACATAAGCTACAGCTTCGCGACGCTGGCCACGCTGATCGAAGAGGCCGCCAACTGGTTCGGCGAGGTGCGCGTCGTGCCGAGCGGCAGCTATCCGCTGGCGGAACGGTGCCCGTTGCTGGTGCTCGGTTCGGCCAGGCACCGGTAAGTTCATCATCATCACGCCAAGAGGTGCTCCGAGTGCCTTGACTCCGGCGAGCCGCCAGCCTATTTCAGCGCCACGTTAGCACTCGCCTTTGGTGAGTGCTAACCACATGTCCGGCGCCGCCGGATGGAGGAACTGTTTCTCACCGTTCTCATCGAGGAAGAAAAAATGGCAAAGTCGAAGTTCCGCCCGCTTCATGACCGCGTGGTCGTTCGCCGGGTCGAATCCGAATCCAAGACCGCTGGCGGGATCATCATCCCCGACACGGCAAAGGAAAAGCCGCAGGAAGGCGAGATCATCGCCGTCGGCTCCGGCGCTCGTGACGAAGCTGGCAAGCTGGTCCCGCTGGACGTCAAGGCCGGCGACCGCATCCTGTTCGGCAAGTGGTCGGGCACCGAAGTCAAGCTCAATGGCGAAGACCTTCTGATCATGAAGGAATCCGACATCATGGGCATCATCGGCTGATATCAGGCCTTTCCGTCAACTGAATTCCCGGGCTCGATCAAAGCCCCTGCCAGGAGCTAAAAATGGCTGCCAAAGACGTAAAATTCTCCCGTGATGCCCGCGAGCGCATGCTGCGCGGCGTCAACATCCTCGCCGACGCGGTGAAGGTCACGCTCGGCCCCAAGGGCCGCAACGTCGTCATCGACAAGTCGTTCGGCGCCCCGCGCATCACCAAGGACGGCGTCACCGTCGCCAAGGAAATCGAGCTTGAGGACAAGTTCGAGAACATGGGCGCGCAGATGGTCCGCGAAGTTGCTTCGAAGACCAACGACATCGCCGGCGACGGCACCACGACCGCGACCGTTCTGGCACAGTCGATCGTCCAGGAAGGCCACAAGGCCGTTGCCGCCGGCATGAACCCGATGGACCTGAAGCGCGGCATCGATCTGGCCGTGACCGAAGTCGTCGCAGCACTTGGCAAGGCTGCCAAGAAGATCAAGACCTCCGAGGAAGTTGCCCAGGTCGGCACGATCTCGGCCAATGGCGACGAGTCGGTCGGCAAGATGATCGCGGAAGCGATGCAGAAGGTCGGCAACGAAGGCGTCATCACGGTTGAAGAAGCCAAGACCGCCGAGACCGAACTCGAAGTCGTCGAAGGCATGCAGTTCGACCGCGGCTATCTCTCGCCCTACTTCGTCACCAACGCCGACAAGATGGTTGCCGAGCTCGAGGACGTCTACATCCTCCTGCACGAGAAGAAGCTGTCCAACCTCCAGGCCATGCTGCCGGTCCTCGAAGCGGTCGTGCAGACCTCGAAGCCGCTGCTGATCATCTCGGAAGACGTCGAAGGCGAGGCTCTGGCCACGCTGGTCGTCAACAAGCTGCGTGGCGGCCTGAAGATCGCCGCCGTCAAGGCGCCGGGCTTCGGTGATCGCCGCAAGGCCATGCTGGAAGACATCGCCATCCTCACCGGTGGCCAGGTCATCTCCGAAGACCTCGGCATCAAGCTCGAGAACGTCGGCCTCAACATGCTCGGCCGCGCCAAGAAGGTGTCGATCTCCAAGGAGAACACCACCATCGTCGACGGCGCCGGCAAGAAGGCCGAGATCCAGGGCCGCGTCGCCCAGATCAAGCAGCAGATCGAAGAGACCACTTCGGACTACGACAAGGAGAAGCTGCAGGAACGTCTGGCGAAGCTCGCCGGCGGCGTTGCGGTGATCCGCGTCGGCGGTGCGACGGAAGTCGAAGTCAAGGAAAAGAAGGACCGCGTCGATGACGCCCTCAACGCGACCCGCGCGGCCGTCGAAGAAGGCATCGTTGCTGGTGGTGGCGTAGCCCTGCTGCGCGCTTCGGCCAACATCAAGGCCACCGGCATCAACGCCGACCAGGCCGCCGGCATCAACATCGTTCGTCGTGCGCTGCAGGCTCCGGCCCGCCAGATCGCGGCCAACGCCGGTGCGGAAGCATCGATCGTTGCCGGCAAGATCCTTGAGAACAAGGGCTTGACCTTCGGCTACAACGCCCAGACCGGCGAATATGGCGACATGATCGCCATGGGTATCGTCGATCCGGTCAAGGTTGTCCGTACGGCTCTCCAGGACGCGGCCTCGGTCGCCGGCCTGCTGGTCACCACCGAAGCCATGATCGCGGAGGCTCCGAAGAAGGAGTCGGCTGGCGGCGGCGGCATGCCTGGCGGCATGGGCGGCGGCATGGGCGGTATGGGCGGTATGGATTTCTAATCCAGCCCTATCAGCCTTCAGATACGGAAAGGGCGGCAGAGATGCCGCCCTTTTTGTTTGGCGCGAGCTTCTATCGCCGCGCCTCTATCGGTCCTCTCAGACGGCAGCATTCGCGGGTTGCTTTACCTCGCCGGCAAGCACCGCTGCTTCGATCAGCGCCGCGACCTCGTCAGCCACTGCGAGCACCGGGGCGCGGTCGCGGGTGGCGCGGGCGATCACCATCAGCCCTTCCAGTGACGATTCGACCAGCAGTGCCAATGCCTGCGCGCGGCGCTCGGGCATCCCTGCCCTGACGAAGGCGTCCCGCAGCAGGCCGATCCATTGCTCGAAAGCCGAGCGGCACAATTCCACCAGTTCCGGCACGTCGGTCGGCGAGTCCAGCACGACGGGCGCGATCGGACAGCCCAGCGAAAACTCGTTGTCCTCCAGCATACGTCCCACCGATTGGTAGATGTGATGGACGGCCACCGCCGGGTCCTCTTCGGTAGCCAGCGCTTCGCCCAGCCTCTTCGTCACGTCGGCAACGCTGGCGCGCGTCACCTCGATGACCAGTTGGTCCTTGCCACCGGGAAAATGAAAATAGAGCGAGCCCCGCGGGGCGCCGCTGGCGCTCAATATGTCGTTGAGCGAGGTGCCGTAATAGCCGCGCTGCCTGAGCAGCAGCCCAGTCGTCTCGAGTATGCGGGTGCGGGTGTCGTTGGCCATGTCAACCTCTGTCAGGAGGAATCATTATAGGCCTTGCGCAGAATATGACAATCGGTCTACATAATATGTAGATCAGTCTATATATTCCTTGAGAGGATCGACATGCGAAGCTACCGTCTCGAAGGATCTGGGGCCGAATCCCTGATAATGCGCGACGCGGCGCAGCCGGAGCCGAAACCGCATGAGATCGTGGTGCGCGTTCGCGCCACCTCGCTCAACCGGCGCGATGCAATGATTCTCAACGGCACCTATCCGCTGCCGCCGCGCCAAGGCGTCGTTCCGCTGAGCGACGGGGCCGGTGATATTGTCGCCATCGGCGATGCAGTCACCCGCTTTGCCGTCGGCGACCGTGTCACCGGCAGCTATTTCGCGCGCTGGATCGATGGTCGCATCAATGCGGGGCTCATCGATCAGCTCGGCTGCACGCTGGACGGCATGCTGACCGAATACGCCGTTCTCGACGAACAATGCGCGGTGCGGCTGCCCGATCATCTCGACTGGCATGAGACGGCGACGCTGACCTGCGCTGGCCTGACTGCCTGGAACGCGGTGACGGGCGCCGGAATTCCGAAGCCCGGCCAATGGGTTCTGGTCATCGGCTCGGGCGGCGTCTCGCTCTTTGCATTGGAGTTCGCCAAGCTGCTCGGCTGCCGTGTCGCCGCCGTCACCTCGCGCGGCGAGAAAGCCGACAGGCTGCGGGCGTTGGGCGCCGACCTGGTGATCTCGACATCGGATATGCCGCAATGGGGCGCGGCCGTCCGCGACCAGACCGGCGGCATCGATCTCGTCGTCGAGACCGGTGGCCCGGCGACCTTCGCGCAGTCGCTGATCGCCAGCACGCTTTACGGGCACATCGTACTGCTGACGCTGCAGGATGCCAAAGGCGGATCGATCCAGCTGCCGGCGGCACTCTACCAGCGCAGCCTCGCCACCATCAGCCGCCTGTTCGTCGGCAACCGGATCAATCTCGAAGCCATGCTGCGCGCCGTCTCGCAGCACCGCCTGCGGCCCGTCATCGACAAGGTCTTCGCCTTCACCGAGGCCGGCGATGCCTACCGCTATTTCCAGCAGGGCGACGTCTTCGGGAAGGTCATCATCGACGGCGCCTGACCCATCAGTCCTCAAACCAAGGAGAACGACAATGACAATTCGTGAAGCCTCGGCCAAATGGCAAGGGACGCTGAAGGAAGGGGCGGGCCGGTTGCGGCTCGGCAGCGGCGTTTTCGAAGGCGCCTATTCCTTCCCGTCGCGTTTCGAGAACGGTCCGGGCACCAACCCGGAGGAGCTGATCGCCGCAGCGCATGCAGGCTGCTTCTCGATGGCGCTGAGCGCCATACTGGGCAACGCCAATCATGTCCCGACAAGCATCAGCACCGTCGCCAAGGTGCATCTTGGCGCAACCGCTGCCGGTCCGACGATCACCCGCATCGAGCTCGAAACCGAGGCAGAGGTCGCGGGACTTGCCGAAGATGAATTCGAGCGCCTTGCACAGTCCGCCAAGGCGGGCTGCCTCGTCTCGCGGGCCCTTGCCGGCGTGTCTCAGATCACCCTCAAGGCAACACTCGTCGAAGCCACCAAAGGCCAATGAAGCCAGGAGAAAGAAGATGACACAAGAACTGGTCATGGACGCAACCGCGTACTCCCTGTCCCAGCAGACGGCCGAGATCATGCGGCGCTACAACGACGTATTCCAACGCCATGATCCTTCGGCACTCGCCGAACTGGTGGCTGAGGATTGCGTGATCGAGAACACCGTTCCAGCGCCGGACGGCGCCCGTTATGCCGGTCAAGCGGCGTGCGTCGGGCTTTGGACGGCGATAGCAACCCAGGCCGGCACGCGCTTCGATATCGAGGAAACCTTCGTTGCCGGCGACCGGGCAACGATCCGCTGGCGCTATTTCATGACCGACGGCAATTCGCTGCGCGGCGTCAACCTCATGCGCGTGGCCGACGGGCGGATCATCGAAGCGATGGGCTATGTGAAGGGGTAGCGTGCCCGAGCAATTCCCCGAAAGGCATAACGGCTTTTCGCCCGGCAGCCCAACAAAGAGGAGCGGATCAGCGAGACTGAACCGCTCCCCGTGGCGCTACCGATCCGCCAGCGCCAGTTTTGCGCCGAGCATGACGAAGGCGCCGGCGAAGGTCCGGCGCATCCAGGTCAGCACCATTGGCCGCGAGACGACGTGGCTGCGGATCGAGGCGGCGAAGATGCCGTAGCCGACGAAAACCACGAAGGTCAAAAGCATGAAGACGGAGCTGAGTTCCAGCATCTTCGACAGCGCATTGGGCTCCGTGGTGCTGACGAATTGCGGCAGGAAGGCGAAGAAGAATATCGACAGTTTCGGGTTGAGCACGTTGACGAGGATGCCGGTGGCGATGACCTTGCCGGCCGAGCGTGGCGTCACATCCTGCTCGACGCTGAGGCCACCCTTTTCCTTCAGCGTGTTCCAGGCCATGTAAAGCAGATAGGCGACGCCGAGATATTTCAGCGTCTCGAAGGCGACCGCGCTGGTGTGCAGCAGAGCCGCAAGGCCGGTGATGGCGGCGGCCATATGCGGGATGATGCCGAGCGTGCAGCCGAAGGCGGCGATGACGCTGGCCCGCGCACCGCGCGAGAGCCCGGCGCTCAGCGTGTAGAGAACGCCGGTGCCGGGCGAAGCCACGACAATCAGGGACGTCAACAGAAATTCGATGCTCATGAAAATCCTCCGCTGCCCTGCCCGGCGCGGAAGGTATCGAGACGAGGGTCTACGCACAAGCGGCGGCGACTGGCTTAATCTCCCACTTGTGGAGAGATTGGTTACACCGGCAATCCGAGCGCCTGGCGTGCCATCAGACACTCCTCGTCGCCGGGCATGCAGGCGCGACAGACGTCCGGGCGGACTTCGTAAATGCCGCAAGCGGTCGACTTGCCGATCTCGCCGGACAGCGCCGAGCAGCGCACGCCCTCGCAGCGCATGCCTGACAGGTCAGATGCGACATATTTTTCCGGGATACGGTCGAGCTGTGCGTCATCCTCGGTGGAAAAGCGCGGCCACTCGGCCGAATAGGAGCAGCAGGCACCGCAGCTTTGGCAATCGAAGGTGCCCTGTTGCGACGACAAAACGCTTGCGGCGGCTACCAGAGCGGACAGCCCTGGCGCGGCGGGGTTGCGATCGGCGTCTTGCGGCAAGGCGCTATTTCTTCTTAGCCGTCTTGCCCTTCGGCGAATCCGCCGGCGACTTGAACAGATCGGTCGCAGCCTCGGTGGCGTCGCCGGCTTTCGGCGCGGCAACCGGCTTGGCCGGTTTTGCCGCAGCACCCGAGGCTGCCGGCTGATGCTTGGAGGAGAATTTTATGGCCATGTCAGTCCTCGTCGGCGAAGCGCGATGATGGGGCGCGCGGATTGCGCAGGCGGCCGATCAGCGCCGAAACGGCCGTGATGTTCATTTCCTCGGGCGACCAGTTTTTCACCGCCTCGATGTGATGGGCCGCCAACTCGCGATGCGTGCTGCCGCTGTAGGCGGCGTCCTGATAAGTCACCCGCTCATGGGTCTTGGCGTCTTCGCGGACATATTCGATCAGGTAGTTCGGGCATTCGGCGCGGCCGCGCACGCCGACGCGCACCTGGGCATCGCCGTGGGCACGCTTGCAGCGTTCGAGCTTTTCCAGCACGCGCCGGACGAATTCGACCGGCTTGTCGAGGCCTTCAACCATATCGGCAATGGTTGCGTCGGCGGCGATCGGTGTTGGCGGTACGCGTTTGGTGGCCATCAGCGTCTTCCGGCCCGCTTCGGCAAAGCGGCTAGCGCGGCGGCAGCGGCCATCTCGTCGGCCTCCTTCTCCAGGCGCAATTCGCGCAGACGCGCGGTCTTGGCTTCGCGTGCCTCGCTGACGGCGTCGCGCTCGGAATTGATGCGGTTGAGCGACATCGACTGGGTTTGCGTCTTGCTGAACAGGGACACGGCCTGATCGACGGTTGTCTTTGAACTGGTGGTCAAATCTTTCTCCTGTCAGGAGCCTGTGCCGATGGAGCGAGACCGGGTCTTCGGTCAGGATCACGCACAAAGCAATACGCGCGGCGAATTCAAATTGCTGGAGCGTCCCTTAGCACGTCCAGGCCGGCGCGCAGCGCACTTTCGGCGGCAAGGCGGCAAAATGAAAAAGGCCAGGCACCGCCTGACCTTCATGAGAGCGTCGCGCAACCAGATGACATCCAAAAGGATGTACCGGGATGCACGGGAACGCCCTGCTTACGCACATGATATGCCGTGGAAACTCAGGTCTCCGCGGCCATGTGCCCGAATTCGCCACTCACCGGTGCCAGTACATCCGTGGTCACCGGGAGAGCTGAATTCGTTTTTCAGGCCGCCTTCAACTGGTCGGCGGACATCTTGCCCGACTTGTTGTCGCGGACCATCTCGTAGCCGAGCTTCTGGCCCTCGACGATGTCACGCATGCCGGCGCGCTCTACGGCCGAGATGTGGACAAAAACGTCGGCAGAGCCGTCGTCAGGCTGAATAAAACCAAAACCTTTGGTGGCGTTGAACCATTTAACTGTGCCGGTGCTCATGACGAACCCTTTCCATGGCAAATATTCGTTCGACGCCATGCGGATGCACAACGTCGTTTGTCCCGATTTTTGATGTGGAAGTTCGTCAAAGGCGCGCTCGAAAGCGCGGATAACAAAAGTCAGTCAAACAAATATCGACAATTTGCTTATAGGCTTCTTTTGGCGCGCTGTCAAATTTGCATAAAGCCACAGCTGCGGAATTCTCCCGAAACACCTGGCCAAAACACCTGGCATGGAGCAAAACGGGCGCCAAACAGCGCGCTTGCGCCAACCTGAAAAAATTTTTGCGGTATCCAGGAACCATCGGCGCAGCCGCGCATTTATTCCGTGTCACCAGCAGTTCATGAGAGCAATCGAAAGAACAGTTGATGGCAAAGACGCCCCCCGCACGATAAAAGGTGCGAGGGGCGTTTTCGTTTGTCCCCTATTCGTCCGGGCCGGGTTCCGGCCACGTTTCCCTGGCCGCCTCGGCATACCAGTGCCGCATTGCCGGCGTTGCCAGCACGGCATCGACATAGGCGCGCGTATCCGGCGCCAGCGTGCCGCCATATGTGTCGAAACGGGTGACGACAGGCGCATACATGGCGTCGGCCGCGGTGAAATGGCCAAACAGGAACGGGCCACCCTTGCCGTATTTTTCCCGGCACTCGCGCCACAGCGCCTCGATGCGGGCGCGTTGCGCCTCGCCCTCGGCATCGAGCGGCTTGTGCCCCTTGGACCGGCGCAAATTCATCGGCCAGCCATAGCGGACCTCGCGAAAGCCGGAATGCATCTCGGTCGCGGCCGAACGCGCCAGCGCACGAGCGTCGATATCGGCGGGCCAGAGCTTTTTCTCGGGAAACAGGTCGGCAAGATATTCAAGGATGGCAAGGGTTTCCCAGACGATCTTGCCGTTGTGATTCAGCACCGGCACCTGACCGGTCGGCGACACTTTTGCCAGATTGGCAAAGGTTTCAGGCGTGCGCAGCCGCACGAAACCTTCCTCGAACGGGATCCCCAGATGCCTCATCGCCACCCATGGCCGCAGCGACCATGAGGAGAAACACTTGTTGCCGATAAAGAGCGTAAATTCTGCCATTTTTCTTTTCTCCCCGCACGCCTGGCCACCCAATTCCCATTGTCGGCGCGTGTTCACAGCCTAGCCCACCGACCTTGCCCCAGGCGGCGGCCGCGCGACCTGATCTGCCGTCCGGGCGACGCCTGGAACCTAACCGACATCGGCTCGTTAGCTACCCGCAATGAATTCCCCCGAATTCAGAATCCCAGGAGATGCGCAAAAAGGTGAACAAGGATCAGGTTGCGGGCGTGGCCAAGCAGGTCAAGGGCTCGGTCAAGAAAGCCGCGGGCAAGGCAACCGGCAACAGGCAGACCCAGGCCGAAGGCACGGCCGACAAGAGCGCCGGCAAGGTGCAGAAGGCCTATGGCGACGTGAAGGACAAGGCCAAGAAGGCGCTCTGATCCACATCGAGAGATGCGCTTTCTCGAGGTAAAGGCGGTCGCGACGGCCGCCTTTTCAGGTGCTCCAACCCTTGCTGAAAGCATTGGTGAAGGCGACCTCGCCGTGGTCACCGGTCGCTTCGCCCAGCACCACGTCCATGCCGTCGCTGGTCACCCTGGCCAGCGCGAAACCGCCCATATAGGCAGCCTTCGGCTTGAACAGGTCGATCCCATCCCTGCGATAGATCAGCGGCGTTTCGTGCTGGTGGCCATGGAAAATGCCGACGACATTGTAGCCCTTCAGCGCCGCCAGCAACGCTTGCCGGTCGGCCTCGCTCCACCAGTGCGGCGCACCGGTACCATCATCATCGAAGTGCCTCTTCGCGGCGTCCCAGCGTTCCACCGAGAAAGTGTCCCAGCCATAATGCTGGAACAGGACGACCGGACGGCCGTCCGCCGCATAGGTCGCCAGATCCTGCTTCAGCCATGGCAGGCTGCTCTCGGCGCCGTGGCCGGTATCGCCAGCGAAACGATGCGTCTGGATCAGATGCAGGCCGCCCCAATCCCAAGAGTAGCAGTCGGTCTCGACATCATAGTCGGTGGCCGGCACTGGCGGCTTGAAGAACACGCCGGCGCGGTGGTTGACCTCGACATAGTCGCGCAGTTCGCGCCGGTACCAGTCGACATGGTGCGGCGGGCCGTTCTGGTCGAGATCATGGTTGCCGAGCCCGATATAAACCGGCATGTGCACGCGATCCGGGCCGACGCCTTGGCTGTAACGCTGGCTGAACTGGAGCAGTTGGGTGCCCTCGCTCGGCTGGGTGATCTGGCCGCCGCCATCGTCGGTGATGTCGCCGCCGACGACAAGGCCGAGCGGCGTGCCTATCCTGCCGGCTGAACGCAGGCCGGTGGCGACGCCATTGATCTCCGCCGGCCAGTCCTTGTCGCCAAGCGCATTCAGCACCGCCACGTTGCGCAGCAGCGCGGCATCGGTCTTGCCTTCCTGCAGGCAGTTGGGGCTCAACCCGCTCGCCATGCGGCAGGCATGGACATCGGCGATGAACAGGAAGGTGGCGTCGATCGACTGGACGCGTTGTCCGGTCTGGCCGAAGGCCGGGCGCGACAAGGCGCCGGCGGCGGCAAATCCAGCAGCCTGCGCCAGGAAGCTGCGTCGAGAAAGCGATCCACTCGAACGGCGATTCATCATACGCTGATTCAGCATGGCAGCGGCCGGTCGTCCAGCGCCTCTGTGCGCCGCCATCATCGACATGACGCCACGGGTCTGGCATGTCTCTCCTTGCGCAAGCGGAGGAGGACGAAAAATGAAAGCCGCACCTATCTGCATGGTTCTGGCCGCGATGTTGTGCGCGAGCACCGCGCATGCCGCCGGTTGCGTCGATGCCAAGTCCGCCAGGAAGGGTTTCGTTCTGGCGAGACCCGACATCCAGAGCGAATTTCGGCCCGTGGCTGGCGGGATGATGTCGGTTATCAACACCTACGAATCGCAATCGCCCCAAACCCAATATTTGTTCGCCGGCCTGATCGAGGTGCTTCGCGACAGCGACACCGGTCGCCAGGCGATGATCCCATTTTCCGATCTGCGAAAACTGTTCCCGCTGAAGGCGGGGGCAAAGGTCGCGATAGAGTTCGTCGAGTTGTCGCCGAACAAGCCGCCGAAGGGCACCAAGACGCTGAGCCTTGTCGTCGAGGGCAAGGAGACATTCAGTCTGGGCGACTGCAAATACAATGTCCTGGCGGTCAAGGAGACGTTCAAGAACGGCGCCGGCGAAACGCTGGACACGTTCACCGCGCTCTATGCGCCCGATCTGCAAGCCGCGCTCGCACGGCGCTACGATGAAGGCACTGGTTCGGAATCCGTCAACGGCTACGAGACGATCAAGCCGCTGGCCGAGTAGCTGAACCAGAGCCCGGCGTTCCCCACCTCGTCGGGCATCGGATGAAGAACGCAGCGCCGCAAAGTCAAGGGGTTCTCGGCCGTGGCAGTATCCTGTTGCGTCGCCTGGCTGCCAATCCGCCCTGCGACGGCGCGCTGCGCTCCAGCCCCGCCAGACAATCGCGCAGCACGCTCGCATCCTGCGCGGCCTTGGCCATCGACATCGCCCCGGAATAGGCGGCGACCGTCAGCACGGCGAAGCGTTCGGGGTCCGTGCCCTCGTCCCTGCCCGCCTGCTGGTCGGCACGCACCTTGTCGGCAATCGCGCGCCGCCACCCGGCAAAAATACCGGCAAGGGCAATGCGGAAATCGGGATCGGCAAGCGACAATTCGTGCGCCAGATTGTTGAGCGGGCAGCCGCGCACGAACCCCTGCTGCTCCAGTTCCGCCGCCACGGCCTCGAACACCGCGCGCACGCCCTCGCGCGCTGATGCCGCCGCCAGCACCGGCGCGATCCATGTCTCTTCGACCGCTGCCGCCACACGCTCGTCGATCACAGCCAGCGCCAGCGCCTTCTTGGTCGGGAAATGGTGATGCAGCGCGCCGCCGCTGACATCAGCCGCCGCCATAAGGTCGCCGATGCTGGAAGCGTGATGGCCGCGCGACTGGAACGCATCCTCGGCGACATCGAGCACTTTCTTGCGCATGCCTTCGGGGTCGTTGGTGCGTTTTCCCGGGAGCGGTTTTGGCTGGACGGTCATCTCTGCTGACATTGCCGAACTTTAGCATGTTGACAAAACAGGACAACCGGTCTGTTTTGAAAACAGGACGATCACCCTGTTTTAAGGAGAGTGCCGGATGAACCTGCCCCAGAACGTGGCGCCGAAACCCACGGCGCTCGCCTCGCCTGTCGTGGAGTTGCGGCAATACACGTTGAAGCCCGGCCGGCGCGACACGCTCATCGACATCTTCGACGGCAGACTGATCGAGGGCCAGGAGGACGCCGGCATGACCATCATCGGCCAGTTCCGAGACCTCGACCGCCCGGACATGTTCGTCTGGATGCGCGGCTTCGACGGCATGGATGCGCGGAAAAATGCTCTCGCCGCGTTTTACGGCGGGCCGGTCTGGGCGGCGAACAGCCATGCGGCCAACGAGACAATGATCGATTCCGACGATGTGCTGCTTCTCAAACCGGCGTGGCCGGGCGCCGGCTTCGACCTGGCGGGCGCGCAGCGGCCAAGCCCGGCCGCCGACGAAAAGCCCATTCAAAACAAGCCGCTGACCGGCATCGTTGTCATCGAGATTCATCATTTGCAGCCCGGCACGGAGGCAGATTTCGCCACTCGCTTCGAGATTAAAGCGGCGTGCCTGATGACGGCCGACGCACGCCTGCTCGCCGCTTTCGTTACCGAGCATGCCGAAAACAGTTTTCCGCGCCTCCCTGTACGGGCTGAAGAAAACGTCTTCACCAGCGTCATGGGTTTTGCCAGCACTGAAGCGCATGCCCGCCACAAGGCCGCCCTCGCCGCCTCGCCGGCATGGCAGGATTTTTGGCAGGCCGCGCAAGCTGGTCTGACCGAACCAACGGAGACTTTGCGGCTGTCGCCGACATCGCAATCACTGGTCGGGCGTTAGACTTCATATGCCTCGATGATGGCCTCCGCGACGAGGCCTGGATCTTCCCAATGCGGGTTGTGGCCGCAGCTCTCGGCGCGGACGAAGACGGCTCCGGCAAGAGCGGATTGCAACGCCTGCTGGTGCGCCTCGCCGAACAGCGGGTCGCACGCGCCGGCGATGATCAGCGTCCGGGCCTGCACGGCCCGCGCAGCATCGGTCAGATCGGCGCGGCGGATTTCCTCGAGAATCGCGCGCCAGCGCGGCGTCGGCATCGCCGAGGCCTCATGCGCCAAGCCGGCGAGAAGGGCTGCTGGCACGTCAGGACTACAGGCATGCCACCAGGCATAGAACGGATCGGCCGGTGATATCGGGTCGCGCAGCGCCTCGACGCCCGCGATCAGCGGATGATCCGGCGCGAAATCAGGCTTCAACGTGCCGGCCAGCACCACCAGTCCACCGATGAGGTCCTTGTGTCGCCCAGCCAAGGCGACAGCCACCATGGCGCCCAGCGAATGGCCGATGACGACCGGCCGGTCGAGCCGCAAGATCTGGATCAGCCCGGCAATATCGCCGGCGAAATCGATGATGCCGCAGCCCTTGCCCGCTTGCGAGGCGCCGTGGCCGCGCAGATCCGGCATGACCAGCCGGCGGCCGGCCAGATATGGCGCAAGAAGCGAAAAACTGCGGCTGGTGTCGGTGAAGCCGTGCACCAACAGCAGTGCCGGCTCGGCGCCCGATATCTCGACATAGGCGATGTCGAGATCGCCGACAGCGACGAACTGCTTGCGGCCGGCCCAGGCGTCCTGTTCCGGCATAGCATCCAGCACCGCCGCTCTCACAGGCCGAGCTTTTCCTTGACCGCGGCGAGGCCCGGTTGGCCGTCAAAAGTGGTGACGCCGCCGAGCCAGGCATCGAGACGGTTCTTGTTGGCCGTGATAGCCTTCAGCGCGCCGTCCTCCGGCTTCATGCCGTCATTGATCAGATAACCCATGCCGACATTTTCGAAATCGATGTCGAAGGCGAGATTCCTGAGGAATTGCGCGACGTTCGGGCATTGATCGAGATAGCCCTTGCGCACCTGCGTCGTCACCGTCGCGGCGCCGAAGTTCGGGCCGAAGAACTTGTCGCCGCCGGTCAGGTACTTGAAGTCGTACATCGTGTTCATCGGATGCGGCGCCCAGCCCTGGAAAACGATGAACTGCTTTTCCTTGATCTCGTAGCCGACCTCGGAAAGCATGCCGGCTTCGCTCGACTCGACCACTTGCCAGCCGTCCAGCCCAAAGGCCGGATCGGCGATGGCGTCCATCATCAACTGGTTTGAACCGGGCTCGATGCCGTACATTTTCTTGCCGAACTTGTCGGCGAACTTGTGCAGGTCGGAAATGTCCTTGACGCCGGCATCCCAGGCGTAAGTCGGGACGGCGAAAGTGTATTTGGCGCCTACGAGATTGACGCGCACATTCTCGACCGAGCCGTCCTTCTTGTAGGGCTCGTAATAGGTGACCATGGCCGGGTCCCAGTAGCCAAGGAACAGGTCGAGGTCCCTGTTTTTCATGCCCTCGTAGATGACGTTGATGCCAAGAACCTGGCTTTGCGGCTGATAGCCGAGCGCCTCCAACAAGACATTGGCGACTCCTGTGGTGAAGGCAAGGTCGTTCCAGCCGGGTTCGGCCATGCGGACCGTCTTGCACTGCTCGGCCTCGGCCGCCTGGGCCGCATGAGAGGCCGACATGAGGGCGGCAAGGCAGACGCCACTTGCAAGGATGCGGAACATTTCGATTCTCCTCGTTCGTAAAATTGACCAATTGGTCTTTTTATTGTCCCATGGGTCAATTCTTGATCTGAGCGGACGAAAATGTCAACGTGGATTCGAAATGCATGGACCGATCCCGTGAAACTCAAGCGTCTCAGTGAGATACGCCGCAAGGAGCTGCGCCAGGCGGCCTTCGCCGTGCTGGAGCGCGAAGGCATTGCCGGCGCGACGCTGGAAAAGGTGGCGGCGCAGGCCGGCGCCTCCAAGGGCATCGTGCTGCACTATTTCCGCAACAAGCAGGAATTGTTCGAGCACGCGATGCGCGAGGCAAACGCCGTCCTGTGTCAGGCGGTGATCGCGCGGCTTCGCCGGGCGCGTACGCCGATGGAACGCATGGATGCCGTGATCGAGGGCAATTTCGAGGAGCATCTGTTCCAGCCGCCCCTGTGCCATGCCTGGCTGTCGCTCTGCGCCGAGGTGCCGCGCGACGAGAAGATGGCCCGTATCCAGAGGGTGATCCACGCGCGCATGCGCTCGAACCTGTTGTCGGGCCTGCACGGCCTCGCCTCGCCTGGAGATGCCGACGACATCGCGCTTGGCGTCACCGCGCTGATCGACGGGCTTTGGCTGCGGCTCGGCCTGCAGCCGGGCAGCGTGTCGCGCGAACAGGCGGTCCGCCAGGTCAAGAATTATGTCGCGGGCCGGCTGGCTTTGGGGGAGTTTGCAACCGCCGGCGCTTAAACCAGACTCGGCTGGCCTGCCGGATGGCAGCGGTCGAAGTTCATACCGTGGGTTAGGCTGACGGCTTGACCTTGGCCGCCAATGTCCGGCGCTCTCGACGACGCTGAAATCTCGGAGCATCCCATGAGACTTCACAACAAGCGCGCGCTGGTCACCGGTGGATCGGACGGTATCGGCCTGGCGATCGCCCAAGCCTTTTCGCACGAGGGTGCGGACGTCCTGATCGTCGGCCGCGACACCAAGAAGCTCGATGCCGCCAGCGAGCAGCTCGGCGGCACTATCGAGACGCTGTCGGCCGATCTTGCCACATCGGCCGGCATCGCGGCCGTCGTCGAGGAGGTGAAAAAATCGGGCAAGCCTCTCGATATCCTCGTCAACAATGCCGGGGTGGCCTTTTTGGTGCCGTTCGAGACCGTCAGCGTGGCGCAGTTCCAAGAATCCTTCGCGCTCAATGTGACGGCGGTGTTCTTCCTCACCCAGGGCCTGCTGCCGCATCTGGCAACCGGCGCATCGGTGATCAACATCTCGTCCTATTTCGCCAACAAGATGATCCCGAAGCGGCCGTCGAGCCTCTATTCCCTGTCGAAGGGCGCGTTGAACTCGCTGACCAAATCGCTCGCCTTCGAACTCGGCCCGCGCGGCATCCGCGTCAACGCCATTGCGCCGGGCACCGTCGACACCGCCATGCGACGCAAGACCGTCGACAATTTGCCGGCCGAGGCAAAGGCGGAGCTGAAAGCCTATGTCGAGCGCAGCTATCCGCTCGGCAGAATCGGCCGCCCCGACGATCTGGCCGGCATCGCGGTCTATCTGGCGAGCAACGAGGCGGCCTGGACCAGCGGCGGCATTTTCTCGATCGACGGTGGATATACGGCGGGGTGATCCCTCCGGGCGCCAGAGCAATTCCAGGAAAAGTGTGACACGCTTTTCCGTACGGAATTGCGTCAAAACGAAGAGCTAGGCGCCGGCAATTTCAGGGGCGCCGCTTTCCACAAATCCGAGTGCGGCTACCGCCTCCAGGATCTGCGTGCGAACCCAGCGATGGGGTGGCTCGTCGTCGTGACGCGCGTGCCAGTACATCCTGATTTCAGGAACAGCAATGGGAAGCGGCGGTTCAAAGATGACGAGCGGCAGGGTCTTCGCCGCCCAAACTGCGAACTGCCTGGGAACCGCCGAGAGGTAGTTTCCATTTGCCACTGCCAATGCGACAGCTTGAAAATGCGGCAGCGCGAGGCTCACACGGCGCTTTCGCCCGATCTTGTCCAGCGCCTCGTCGGTGGAACCCGACATCGAACCGTCGATGGAGCGAAGCACATGAGGCAGTTCGCAGAAAAGCTCTATCGGCAGACGCTCGCCGTCCGCGATCCCGGCCTGCCTGATCGTGGTGTTGTCCCTCGCGGCAATGATTGAGAATGGCGAATGGAACAGAGGCGCGCTGGAGATCCAGTCGGAAACCTCCAGCGGGCGTTCGAGTGCGGCGTCGATTTCATCGTCCTGGAGCAGCCGCGAAACGTCGCCGCGCGCGCTGTCGAGAAAGCGGAACGACACGCCGGGCGCCACGGCCGCGACGCGCGCCGCAAAGGGCGGCATCAGCAGCATGGAAAAGAAGTCCGCGCCCATGAAGGTGAAGGTTCGCTCCAGGCCGGCAGGATCGAAATCCTTCCCCGACTGGAAAACGCGTTCGATCTCGCGCAGCGCCACGCGCAACGGCTCGGCCATGCTCTCGGCGCGCGGGGTCGGCACCATGTCGTTGCCGCGCCGCACGAACAACTGGTCGTTGAGGAGATGACGCAAGCGATTGAGCGCGGCACTGACGGCAGGCTGGCTGAGGCCGATCTGCTCGCCGGCACGCGTAACGCTTCTCTCCCGCAGAAGGGCGTCGAACACCCTAACGAGATTGAGGTCGAGCGCATTCAAATTCATCGCATCAATTCGCCCCATACGATCATTCGATTTCCGTTGTCGGCATGTCCTTGGTTAGGTCGTCATCGGCACAGCAGGCACAGGCAAAAGAAGGATCAGACAGCCATGACAATGACCCCCGGCACGATCACAGGCAAGGAACTCTTCTGGTTCAACAACACGCTCGTCGCGATCCACGTCTCGTCGGCGGCAGGAGAGGACGGTACCTGCGTCGTCGAACATCGCATGCCCTATGGCGACTCTCCGCCGCTGCATGTGCATCGCAGGGAAGACGAAGTGTTCCACATCCTCGACGGCAGGCTTCGCTTTCAGATCGACGGCTCCGAACGCATTGCGGAAGCGGGCGAGACCGTCATTGCGCCGAAAGGCCTGCCGCACACCTACCGGGTCGAATCGCGCGAAGGCGCGCGTACGCTCACCATTACGCGCGGTTCGGATTTCGAGACGATGCTGCGTCAGGCGAGCCGTTCCGCCGAACAGCCGGAGTTGCCGCCGCTATCGCGGCCGACACCCGAGATGATCGAAGCGCTGACGCAAATCTGCGCAAAGAATGGCATCGACATTGTCGGTCCGCCGCTGGGGTGAGAGGTCGGATCTGCGCAGCCCTCTTCTTCTCCCTTGTGAGAGAAGGAGAGAAGCGTCGCGCCTTCAACCGATTTGCATCCTTGCCGCCCGCAATCTCCGCTTGAAGCCGTTTGTGCAACGCGATACGCCGTTGCCGACTTCGACAAGGAGAGACCCGTGACCGCTGCAAAGACCAGAACCGAAACCGACACGTTCGGCCCGATCGAAGTCGCCGCCGACCGCTATTGGGGCGCGCAGGCGCAGCGTTCCCTTGGCAATTTCAAGATCGGCTGGGAAAAGCAGCCGGCGTCGATCGTGCGTGCGCTGGGCATCGTCAAGCGCGCGGCGGCCGAGGCCAACATGGAGCTCAAGCGGCTCGATCCTTCGATCGGCAAGACGATTGTCGAGGCGGCGCAAGAGGTCATCGATGGCAAGCTCGATGAGCATTTCCCGCTGGTGGTCTGGCAGACCGGTTCGGGCACGCAGTCCAACATGAACGCCAATGAGGTGATCTCCAACCGGGCGATCGAGATGCTGGGCGGCGTCATGGGCTCCAAGAAACCGGTGCACCCCAACGACCACGTCAATATGAGCCAGTCGTCGAACGACACCTATCCGACGGCCATGCACATCGCCTGCGCCGAGCGCATCGTGTACGACCTCTTGCCGGCGCTAAAACACCTGCACAAGGCGCTCGCCGCCAAGAGCCGGGACTTCAACCACATCATCAAGATCGGCCGCACGCATACGCAGGACGCCACCCCCCTTACCCTCGGCCAGGAATTTTCAGGCTATGCCGCGCAGGTCGCGTCCTCCATCAAGCGCATCGAGCTGACGCTGCCCGGCCTGCAGGAACTGGCGCAGGGCGGCACCGCCGTCGGCACCGGCCTCAACGCGCCGGTCGGCTTCGCCGAAAGGGTGGCGGATCGCATCGCCGCCATCACCGGCATTGCCTTCGTCACCGCGCCCAACAAGTTCGAGGCGCTGGCGGCCCATGATTCCATGGTGTTTTCGCACGGCGCCATCAACGCGGCGGCCGCGGCGCTGTTCAAGATCGCCAACGACATCCGTTTCCTCGGTTCCGGCCCGCGTTCGGGCCTCGGCGAACTGTCGCTGCCGGAAAACGAACCGGGCTCCTCGATCATGCCGGGCAAGGTCAATCCGACCCAGTGCGAGGCGATGACGCAGGTCTGCGTGCAGGTGTTCGGCAACAATGCGGCGCTCACCTTCGCCGGCAGCCAGGGTCATTTCGAGCTCAACGTCTACAACCCGCTGATGGCCTACAACTTCCTGCAGTCGGTGCAGTTGCTCTCCGACGCCTCGGTCTCCTTCACCGACAATTGTGTCGTCGGCATCGAAGCCCGCGAAGACAACATCAAGGCGGCACTCGACCGCTCGCTGATGCTGGTGACGGCGCTGGCGCCGACCATCGGCTACGACAATGCCGCCAAGATCGCCAAGACCGCGCACAAGAAGGGCACCACGCTACGCGAGGAAGCGCTTGCCACCGGGCTGGTCAGCGAGGCCGACTACGACCGGCTGGTGCGGCCGGAGGATATGACGCATCCGGGGTAGACAATTCCAGGAAAAGTGTCTTGCGGTTTTCCGTCCGGAATCGCGTCAACCAAAAGCCCGGTATTTCGTGATGGGAGAATTTACTCCCCTCACGACCTGACCCGAAGCGAATTTTGCGCGGGCCGCCCGATCACGGAAACGTAAGTACTGTGAACAATGTGTCGCCGGTCTGGTGGCTTTGGTGAACAGTCGGCTTGCTCTATCTCCCCGGTATCAACCCATCCCGGAGAGCCACCAATGTCCATCAACACTTCAGTCGCCGGTTCCGGCGCATCCAATGCCTCGACCACCATTCTCCTCGGCCGCGTCCTGCTTGCCGTCATCTTCCTGCTTTCAGGCTTCGGCAAGCTGACCGCCATCACCGGCACGGCGGGCTATTTCGGCAGCCTCGGCCTGCCCTTGCCGACCGTAACGGCCATTGTCGTCGGCTTGATCGAGCTTCTCGGCGGCCTCGCCATCCTCGTCGGCTTTAAGACCCGGATTGTTGCCTGGGTGCTGGCGATCTTCACGGTCGCTACCGGTTTGGTCGCCCATACCGGTTGGGCCGACCAGATGCAGATGATCCAGTTTCTCAAGAACCTCGCCATCGCGGGCGGCTTCCTCGTGCTGGCCTCCTCGGGCGCCGGCGCCTATTCGATCGACGCCAAGCGCGGCTGAGCCAAGCCTGGCAATAGCCGAACGAAAAAGCGGCGCGGAATTTTCCGCGCCGCTTTTTCGTTGTTGGGACATGCCAGCCGATCCGCCAGCCTGAGTTTTCTGATAGGATCGGGGCTATCGGGACGACGCCGACCGGCGGCCGATAACGGAGGTGAACATGCCCCGCAACGCGCTGCTCCTGCTCTCCCGGCTGCTGCTTGCCGCCCTGTTGGTGCCTTCCGGTTTCTATGCATTGAGCGACATAGCCGGGACGACAGGCTATTTCGCCGGCCTCGGCCTGCCGCTGCCGACACTTGCCGCCTGGGGCACGGGACTGTTCGAACTGATCGCCGGGCTGCTCATCCTGGTCGGTTTCCAAACCCTGATCGCGGCGCTGCTGCTCGCCGCCTTCTGCATTGCCGCCGGTGTCATCGGCCATTACGGCCAGGGCGGCGGCGACGCGATGCTCGCCTTCCTGCACCAGCAGATGCTGATGAAGGACATTGCGATATCCGGCGGTTTCCTGGCGCTTGCCATGGCCGGCGCCGGCGCATGGTCGGTCGACGGGCGTGGCGCCTGACAGGTTGGTTGGAGACGTCGACCGAACAGGTTCCACTCTGCTCCGACACTACTTCACCGACACGCTCGGCCCACCCTCGACGGCCAGCACCAGCCGGCGGTTGGTGATCCTGGCCAGTTGCGCCAGGCGCCCGGCCGGCCGTTCGCCATAGAGATCGGCCAGCGATGCCGGCAAGACCAGCGCCAGCACGCCGTTGGCGCGCTGTTCCCATTTCAGTCTGGGCATGATGCCGGGCATCGACGCCGTCAGCAGGTAGACGACGCGCATCATCGCGGCGAGCACGCGGGCGCGCTCCAGATAACGCGGCGGCGCCAGCGCCTTGATCTCGGGGGCGATGGCTTCGTTGAAGATGCCGTCGTGACGATAGGCGTTGGCCATCGCCAGGAAGGCACGGCCGGGATGGTCGACGCCGAAGAAGGACGCATGCGCAATGATGTTGAGCGATTGCTTGCCGCGATATTCGGGATGCGCGCGCCAGCCGATGTCGGCCAGCAATGCGGCCGCGTGGCGGTAGCGCGCCTCGTCTTCGGTCTCCTCGATGCCGAAAGCGGCAAAGGTTTTGGCGGTCCAGTCGACAAGTTCATGCGCATGGGTGACGGAGCGCGAGCGCAGGCGGGCAAGCTCCTCCGAGGCCGAAATCAGCGGATCGGCCTTCTGCTCCGCCTCGTCGAGCAGCGAATAGAGAAAGCCTTCGCGTACACCCAGAGCCGAAACGATGATCTTCGACGGCTGCATCGCCGCCATGATCTCCTGCAGCACGATGGCGCCATAGGGCAGCAGCGAACGGCGGTTCTTGGAAACGCCTTCGATGCCCTTGACCTTCTCGATCTCGGCCTTGGCCACCTGCTTGAGGAAGTTCGACGCGCTCTCGGCGCTGATCTCGTAATGGTGCATGACGCCGAGCGGATAGTTGGTCATTTCCATGTGCAGCCGGGCGAGATTTCGCCAGGTGCCGCCGACGGCGTAGAAGGGCCTGCCCTGCCCGCTTTTCAACAGCTTGGCCTTCGCCAGTTCGTCACGCGCGATCTTCGCCGCCTGGGCCAGCGAGTTCTTCGCCATGTCCTGCAGGCGCAGGCCGCCCAGCGGCAGAGTGATGCCGTCACCGATCGCTTCGCCGGCGACGTCGACCAGTTCGAGGCTGCCGCCGCCCAGATCGCCGGCGATGCCATTGGCCGGATGGAAGCCGGAAATGACGCCGAGCGCGGAATAATAGGCTTCCTGACGGCCGCTGATGACACGGATCTCGGTCTTCAGCACATCCTCGGCGCGGTGGATGAAATCGGGGCCGTTGACCGCCTCGCGGGCCGCGGCGGTCGCCAGCACATACATATTTTCGGCGCCGGCCTGGTCGGAAAGCGCGCGAAAGCGGCGGAACTCTTCCATCGAGCGCGTCACGGCCTCGGGGTCGAGCTTGCCGGTCGAAACGATGCCCCGGCCGAGACCGGCCAGCATCTTTTCGTTGAACAGCATGGTCGGCGAGCGCGCCAGCCCTTCATAGACGACGAGACGGATCGAGTTCGATCCGATGTCGATGATGGACAGCGGTCGGCGGTCCTGCAGCCGGCCCTGGGAATCAGACAGCATCAGCCGGACGCTGCAGCGTTCTTCTTGCGGCGCTTGAACTGCGCAATGCGCTTGGGCGCATGCGACTTCAGCGCGTCACCCCGTCCCGACAGGCTCGGATTGGTCATGAAATATTCCTGCGCGTTGAACGGCTCCTCGCCCTCCTCCAGCACGACGCGCCGGGAGGTTCCATCAGCCAATACGTCGAAACTTTGCTGATTGTCCATGATGTTGCCCAGCATGATCTGGCCAAGGATCTGTTCATGCACAGTTGGATTGGTGATCGGCACCATGGTTTCGACGCGGCGGTCGAGATTGCGCGGCATCAGGTCGGCCGAAGAGATGTAGACGATCGCCTCGTCCGACGGCAGGCCGTAACCATTGCCGAAACAATAGATGCGGCTGTGCTCGAGAAAACGGCCGACGATCGATTTTACGCGGATGTTTTCCGACAGGCCCGGAACCTGCGGCCGCAGGCAGCAGATGCCGCGCACGACAAGGTCGACCTCGACGCCGGCCCGGCTGGCATCGTAGAGCGCGTCGATGATGATCGGATCGACGAGTGCGTTCATCTTCATCCAGATGCGCGCCGGTTTCCCCTGCACCGCGTAGGCAATCTCGTCGGCAATGTGCTTCAGGATTCGGCTTCTCAGCGTGAACGGCGAGATCGCAAGCCGCATTTCGTCCGTCGGCTCGGCATAGCCGGTGATGAAATTGAACAACTGGGCGACATCGCGGGCAATCGTCGGATCAGTGGTGAAGAAGGACAGGTCGGTGTAGATGCGCGCCGTTACCGGATGGTAGTTGCCGGTGCCGAGGTGCACGTAGTTGCGCAGCTTGCCGTCCTCGCGCCGCACCACCAGCGACATTTTCGAATGGGTTTTCAGCTCGAGAAAGCCGAACACGACCTGCACGCCGGCACGCTCCAGATCGCGCGCCCAGCGGATGTTGGCTTCTTCGTCGAAGCGCGCCTTGAGCTCGACCAGCGCGGTGACCGACTTGCCGGCCTCGGCCGCGTCGACCAGCGCGCGCACGATCGGGCTGTCATTGGAGGTGCGGTAAAGCGTCTGCTTGATCGCCACCACTTCCGGATCGGCCATCGCCTGGCGCAGGAACTGCACCACGACGTCAAACGATTCGTAGGGGTGATGGACGACGATGTCCTTCTCGCGGATGGCGGCGAAACAATCGCCGCCATGCTCGCGGATGCGCTCGGGAAAACGCGGATTGTAGGGCATGAATTTCAGGTCGTCGCGAGGGACGGCGACGATCTCGGAAATCTGGCTGAGCGCCAGCGGCCCGGTGAGCACGCTGATGCGGCTCGACGACACGCCAAGCTCGCCTGCCACGAAGTCGCGCAATTCGCCAGGCATCAGCCTGTCGAATTCGATGCGGATCACCGAACCGCGCCGCCGCCGCTTCAGCGCCGTTTCGAACAGGCGCACCAGGTCCTCGGACTCCTCCTCGACCTCGATATCGCTGTCGCGGATGATGCGGAACGTGCCGGAGCCCTTGACCTCGTAGCCGGGGAAGAGCTTGCCGATATAGAGGCCGACCGCCTCTTCCAGCGGGATGAAGCGGACATGGTGCTTGCGGTCCGGCAGACGGATGAAGCGCTTCAGCGCCACCGGCAGGCGCAGCAGCGCGCTCATCTCTTCGCCGTTCTTGCGATGGCGCAATTGCAGCGCCATCGAGAAGCCGAGATTGGGGATGAACGGGAACGGATGCGCCGGGTCTATCGACAGCGGGGTCAGCACCGGGAACACCTGCCCCTGAAAATGGTCTTCCAGCCAGATTTTCTCGTCCTTGGTCAGCGCATCGCGGGTGATGCTCTCGATGCCTTCCTTGTTGAGCAGCACGGTAAGCGCCGAAAGGCTCTTCTGCTGGTCTTCCTGCAGCCGCTCGACCTCACGCAGCAACTGTTCGAGCTGCTGTTCGGGGGTGCGTCCGTCGGGGCTCTTCAGCGTGATGCCCTCGCGCACCTGGCCGGCAAGACCGGCGACGCGGACCATGAAGAACTCGTCGAGATTGGCGGCCGAGATCGACAGGAAGCGGACGCGCTCCAGCAGCGGATGATTGAGGTTCAGCGATTCCTCGAGAACGCGCCGGTTGAACTGCAGCCAGGAAAACTCGCGATTGACGAAGCGATCCGGATTGCCGCCCTCCGGACGAGCCACCTCGACATCCACGAATTCGTTCTGCACCGGCTTCAGTTCGTTCATGATTCCCGCTCTTCCACACCGTCAGCCAGTTAAAGCGCCGCGCGTCATTCAGGACGCGCAAAGGACGCTCTGCCACTCCAAGGCGACGCATGGTCCTTGCCGAAAACCGGGGGAGGTCTTCGGGGCCATGCGTTAACCGGCTTAACTTATCCTCTGACAGGCTTTTGCGACAGTTTGATTTCATCGAACTTGCAAAGAGACCTGATATGATCCAGATGCAGACGAGACTGCGTTAAGGAGACGACGATGGCAGGCGGTTCCATTCCCCATTTTCAGAACGATGCGGGCTTTCAGGCAATCGACATCGGCGTCAAGGAATTCATGTGCACGGGCGCCAATCCGCCTTTCGACCACCCGCATGTGTTTCTGGACATGGGCGACGACAATGAAAAAGTCTGTCCCTATTGCTCGACGCTCTACCGCTATTCGCCGAAGCTGAAGGCGACCGAAACGCTGCCGGCCGGCTGCATCTACATCGACCAGGCCGCCTGAGTCTTTCGCGACTAGCCCGATGAACGACACGCGATCCCGGCAAATTGTCATCGCCGGGGCGGGTGTCGCCGGATTGACCGCAGCCCTTGCGTTCGCCGAGCGCGGCTACCTTGTTCGGGTGTTCGAACAGGCGCAGCGCCTGGAAGCTGCCGGCGCCGGCATCCAGCTCTCTCCAAACGCGACCCGTATCCTTCGCCAGCTTGGCGTGCTCGACCGGCTGCTGCAGGCGGCGGTGCGGCCCGAAGCCGTGGTGTTGAAGGCCGCGACCTTGCGCGAACTGGCGCGCGTGCCGCTGGGGCAAGCCGCCGAAACGCGCTGGCGGGCACCCTATCTCGTCGCGCACAGGGCCGATCTGCAGAGCGCACTGACCGCGCGCGTTGCCGAGATGCCGGATATCCATCTCATCACCGGCGGGCGCGTCAGCGGTGTTGCCACTGACAGCCATGGCATCGCGGCGACAGTCGAGATCGACGGCAAGACCATCAAGGCTGAAGGCTTCCTGCTGGTCGGCGCCGATGGCGTCTGGTCGTCGGTGCGCACACTCGCCGATTCGGCCAAGGGGTCGGCTTCGCCAAGAAACCATTTCTCCGGCGAACTAGCCTGGCGCGCCACCGTCGCGGCCGACAGTGCCGCCGGTCGGAGCTTTGCCGCCATCGGCGCCAGGGACTGCGTCACCACCTTCCTGCATCCCGGCTTCCATATGGTCGCCTATCCCGTCAGCAAGGGTGCGGCCTTCAATCTCGCAGCCTTCACCAGGGGCGACCGCATTGCCGAGGGCTGGTCCGGCAACGCCGACGCCGGGATCCTGACCCGAGCCCTGCGCGGCACCTCGGCAGAACTTGCCCGTCTAGTCGAGCAGGCCGGCCCGTGGACCGCATGGCCGATCCACACAGTCGACCCACAACAGCCCTGGACAACATCGAACGGCATCGCGCTGATCGGCGACGCCGCGCATGCGATGACCCCATTCGCGGCGCAAGGCGCGGCCATGGCGATCGAGGATGCGGCGACGCTTGCCGACGCCGTCTACGCCTCCCCTGCCGACCCCCTGGCCGCACTTGCGACCTGGGAACAGTCACGGCGACCGCGTGTCGCGCAGGTCGCCCGACGCGGCGCTGTCAACCGGCTGGCCTGGCATGCCTCGGGTCCAGTGGCGATTGCGCGCAATGTGTTCCTGAAGGTGCGCTCGTCGGAAAAACTCGCGGCGGATCTGGACTGGCTCTATGGCTGGCGGGCTCCTTAGAATGTCTACATCTATCGACCTTGACGTAATGGCAATTTGTAGTTACATTTTTGTAGTCAACGAGGCGCAAATTGCGATTTGAATGGGACGCCGAAAAGGCGAAGTCCAATTTTCGGAAGCATGGCGTAAGCTTCGACACCGCCGTTCGCGTTTTCGCCGATCCCTTCGCGCTATTGGAGCATGATCGAATTGAAGGGGCGAATATCGTTGGCAGACAACCGGCTTGGTTGACACCGCATTGGTATTGCTGGTTGCACACGCAGATCGAGAGGAAGACGGGATCGAGGTGATCCGCATCATTTCAGCGCGGCGAGCCACGTCCAGAGAGAAAAGGCATTATGCGCAAAATCGTTCGATATGAATTTGACCCAACCAATCCGCCTCCTCTGACAGAAGCGCAGAGAGCGGAGATCGCGGCTTTGAAGGCGCGACCAGAGGGTGATGTCGACACGAGCGACCTTCCCGAATTGACCGAGGAATTCTGGCAGAACGCCGTCCGAAATCCTTATTTCAAGCCGGTCAAGCAACAACTGACCCTGCGTCTCGATTCTGACCTCGTCGCCTGGTTCAAAAGGCGCGCACCGGATGGTCGCGGCTACCAGAGTGCAATCAACAGAGCACTTCGAGAGTATGTGTCCAAACAGGATCGCAAGGCCGGCTGATCACCGGAATGGCCTTCAATTATACAGCCGCATCGACAGCCCGAGCGATACAGGCAGCGGGTTCCACCAGCCGGTGCGCAGGCCGGCGGTGCGCAAGGCGGCCGCCGTCCAGGTGTTGCAGCCGACCACTGCGTTGAAATGGCCATTGGCTTCGTAGAAGCCGTCGAACCTGGAGTAGCCTGCGTCCGGAACGAGGATCGGGCCTTTCGGTCCCCGCTGGAAACTCGCATCGACGAAATCGAGCAACGCCGCGAACCGGTCCTCACCGATGTCGAATCCCACGATATCAGGGCGCGGTTCGAGGATGTCACCTGCGACATCGACATGCATGACCGACGCGTCGAGGGTCAGTGCCTTCATCACCGGCGCCGCCTTCAGCTCAGACCATGTCGGCGTCTCCAGGTAGAAAGCGCGGCCGCCCCAGCCGAAGACGATGTAGCGGACCTCCGGCCTGTCGGCCGGTATGCCGGCGTCGACCAGGAAGTCGAAACGTCGGCGCACGGCGTCGTCGACCGGGATGGCGATGTCCGTGTGGATCGGATTGTTCAGCACCAGGATGTGACGCGTCGTAGCGGGCATGGCGGCCGCCGCCGGCCACAGCGGCCGCGGCACGAGGGTGCCCGTCGTCACGGCGAGTGCGACGACAATCAACAGAAGACCTAGAAAACGTCCCAGTCTTTTCATTGAAAGGCGGCCCTGCAAACGCGCTCCGGCGCGACACGAACGCCCGCCTGTTACCCCATACGCAAAAGAGCCCGGCAGTGTTTCAGCCGGGCTCTTCGTGACTGTCGAGGCCTTAGTGCAGTATCTGCGACAGGAACAGCTTCGTGCGCTCGTGACGGGGGTGGTCGAAGAACTCGGCCGGCGTGTTCTGCTCGACGATCTGGCCCTGGTCCATGAAGATCACCCGGTTGGCGACCTTGCGGGCGAAGCCCATCTCGTGGGTGACGCACAGCATGGTCATGCCTTCCTCGGCAAGGCCAACCATGGTCTCCAGCACTTCCTTGATCATCTCCGGATCGAGCGCCGAGGTCGGCTCGTCGAACAGCATGATGCGCGGGTTCATGCACAGCGACCGGGCAATCGCCACGCGCTGCTGCTGGCCGCCGGAAAGCTGGCCGGGATATTTGTTGGCCTGTTCCGGAATCTTGACGCGTTTGAGGAAATGCATGGCGATTTCCTCGGCCTGCTTCTTCGGCGTCTTGCGCACCCAGATCGGCGCCAGCGTGCAGTTCTCCAGGATGGTCAGATGCGGGAACAGGTTGAAGTGCTGGAACACCATGCCGACCTCGCGGCGCACCTCGTCGATCTTCTTGAGATCGTTGGTCAGTTCCTTGCCGTCGACGATGATCTTGCCCTTCTGGTGCTCCTCCAGGCGGTTGATGCAGCGGATCATCGTCGATTTCCCGGAGCCGGAGGGGCCGCAGATGACGATACGCTCGCCGCGCATCACTTTCAGGTTGATGTCCTTCAGCACATGGAACTCGCCATACCATTTGTGCATGGCGATGATGTCGATGGCGACATCGGTGGTGGAAATCTGCATCTTGGCGGCGTTGACCTTGATCTCTTCGGCGCTGACGGCATTTTCGGTGGCCATGACAGGATCCCCTTTTTCTTTATCGTTGGTTATGATGCATGTCGTTATCCCCAAACCGCTATACACTTTTGGGCGACATGCATCAGCGTTTGTGGCCGGTGTCGAGCCGGCGTTCGGTGTACATTGAATAGCGCGACATGCCGAAGCAGAACAGCCAGAAGACGAAGGCGGCGAAGATCAGGCCGGACCTGGCCGTCTGCGCGGTTGCCCAGTTTGCATCGGAAAAATTCTGTTTGACGATGCCGAGCAGGTCGAACATCGAGATGATGATGACCAGGCTGGTGTCCTTGAACATGCCGATGAAGGTGTTGACGATGCCCGGAATGACCAGTTTCAGCGCCTGCGGCATGACGATGAAATACATCTTCTGCCAATATCCGAGGCCGAGCGAATCGGCACCTTCATACTGGCCCTTGGGGATCGCCTGCAGGCCGCCGCGCACCACTTCGGCCATATAGGCGGCGGCAAACAGCGACACGCCGATCAGCGCCCGCAGGAACTTGTCGAAGGAGACGCCGGCCGGCAGGAACAGCGGCAGCATGACGCTGGCAAAGAACAGCACGGTGATCAGCGGGATGCCGCGCACCGTCTCGATGAAGACGACGCACAGCGTCTTGATGATCGGCATCTTGGAACGGCGGCCGAGCGCCAGCACGATGCCGAGCGGCAGCGACACGGCAATGCCGACGAAGGACAGGCTGAGCGTTACCAGCAGCCCGCCCCACAGCGAGGTCTCGACATGCGGCAGGCCGAACATGCCGCCGACCAGCAGGACGAAGGCGACGACCGGCAGCACGAAGAACAGCAAAACCGCATTCAGCCCTTTGCGCGGCACCTTCGGGATGAGCATCGGCACCAGCAGCGCCACGAACAGGATGGCGACCAGGATCGGCCGCCAGCGCTCCTCGATGGGATAGCGCCCGACCATGAACTGGCCGAATTTGGCGTTGACGAAAGCCCAGCAGGCGCCGGTCCAGCCATCCGGCTGGATGCCGCCTTGCGCCACCGTGGCGCATACGGTCCGGTCCGGTCCCGTCCACACGGCGTTGATGAACGCCCAGTTGATGATCTGCGGCAGGATCATCGCCACCAGGGCGATGCCGACGATTGTCAAAATGGTGTCGCCGGTAGAAGCGATCAGGTTCTTGCGCACCCACGCACCGAGGCCGGTGACGCTGGCGGGCGCCGGCTGCGCCAGCACCATTTCGGTGCGCACCCAGGACATATCATGTTCTTGCATGTCCTTACCTCACCTCTCCACCAGCGCCATCTTGGCGTTGAACCAGTTCATCACAAGCGAGGTCAGGAGGCTGATGGCGAGATAGATCACCATCATGATCACCACGCCCTCGACGGCCTGGCCGGTCTGGTTCAGCACCGTACCGGCGGTCGCCGTCAGGTCCGGATAGCCGATGGCGATGGCCAGCGACGAGTTTTTGGTCAGGTTGAGATACTGGCTGGTCAGCGGCGGAATGACGATGCGCATGGCCTGCGGCACGACGACCAGCCGCAGGATCGATCCGGACCGTAACCCCAACGCACCGGCAGCTTCCGTCTGGCCCGCGCTGACACCCCTGATGCCGGCGCGCACGATCTCGGCGATGAAGGCGGCGGTATAGCAGGACAGCGCCAGATAAAGCGACAGGAACTCCGGCCGGACCTGGAAGCCGCCGGTCAGGTTGAAAGTCGACTGCTTCGGGTAGTCGAAACTCAGGGGAAAGCCGCTCAGCGCATAGGCGAGCAGCGGCAGCCCGACGATCAGCGCCGCGGATGTCCAAAACACCGGAAATTGCTGGCCGGTCGCCATCTGCCGTTGCCGCGCCTTGCGCGCGACGAACCACGCCATGGCGATGCCGACGAGCAGGGCGACGAAGATCAGCCATGAGCCGTCGCCCCACACGGCGCGTGGGAAATAGAAACCGCGCTGGTTGAGGAAGGAGCCGAACGGCAAACCGATGCTGTCGCGTGGTGCCGGCAGCACGGCCAGCACGCCGGAATACCAGAAGAAGATGACCAGCAGCGGCGGGATGTTGCGGAAGACCTCGACATAGACGGTGCAGATCTTCCTGATCAGCCAGTTCTGCGAGAGCCGGCCGATGCCGATGACGAAGCCGATGATTGTCGCGGTGATGATGCCGACGATGGCGACGATGACCGTGTTGATGAGGCCGACCAGAATGGCGCGGCCATAGGTCGAATCCGACGAATAGGCGATGGCGCTCTCGCTGATGTCGAAGCCGGCGCGGCCCTTCAGGAAGCCGAAGCCTGAAGCGATGCGCAGCCGCGTCAGGTTGTCGATGACGTTGTGGGCAATCCACCAGACGCCCGCCACCAGCAGCACGACGACCAGCACCTGGAAGAATATGCCCCGGATTTTCGGATCGTTGATGAAGGAGCCGCGGCTGGGCTCCTCGCGAAGTACGTCCTGCGATGCCATTCGACCGTCCCCTGGAAAGAGAAACCGGGAGGCAGATGATCTGCCCCCCGGATCACATTTCGATCAGCGGATCGGCGGCGCGTATTGCAGGCCGCCCTTGGTCCACAGCGCGTTGATGCCGCGCGCGATCTTCAGCGGGCTGCCCGAGCCGACATTGCGCTCGAACATTTCGCCATAATTGCCGACCGCCTTGACGATGTTGACCACCCAGTCATTGGAAACGCCGAGATCGGTACCGATCTTGGTATCGGCTTCCTGGCCGAGCACGCGCTTGATCTCGGGGCTGGCCGAGTTCTTCATCTCATCGACATTGGCCTTGGTGATGCCGAGCTCTTCAGCCTGCAGCAGCGCGAAATAGGTCCACTTGACGATGTGGTACCACTGGTCGTCGCCCTGGCGAACGGCTGGTCCGAGCGGCTCCTTGGAGATGATCTCGGGCAGCACGACATGGTCGGCCGGCGCTCCCAGCGTCAGGCGGATGCCATAGAGGCCCGACTGATCGGTGGTGTAGACGTCGCAGCGTCCGGCATCATAGGCGGCGTTGACCTCTTCCAGCTTTTCGAAGACGACGGGATTGTACTCCATCTTGTTGGCCTTGAAGTAGTCGGCGAGGTTCAGCTCGGTGGTGGTGCCGCTCTGCACGCAGACGGCGGCGCCCGAAAGCTGCAATGCCGAATTGACGCCCGGCAGCTTCTTGGCGTTGATCATGAAACCCTGGCCGTCATAGTAGGTGACGCCGATGAAATTCAGGCCGAGTGCCGTATCGCGGTTGATGGTCCAAGTGGTGTTGCGCGACAGAATGTCGATCTCGCCCGACTGCAGCGCGGTGAACCGCTCCTTGGCGCTGAGCGGCGTGAACTTGACCTTGGAGCCGTCACCAAAGACGGCGGCCGCGACAGCGCGGCAGAAATCCGCATCGATGCCTTGCCAGTCACCCTTGTCGTCCGGCGCCGAAAAGCCGGCCAGGCCGGTGGAGACGCCGCACTGGATGAAGCCCTTCGCCTTGACCGTGTCGAGAGTGGCCGCCGACGCGGCGGACGCCATCAATCCAAGCGTGGCGGCGCCAAGAATGCCGATAGCAATATGTTTCATGACCCACAGACCCTTTTCTCTGTTTTTCAGGAGTAAATCCTGATTTTTTTCTCCCGTGTGAACGCGGCTTCATCCCGGCCCATCCCGAAACCCCGCATCGTAACCGACGCGCCGCCTCCCATTCACAAATGTCATCGAAGGCGATAATTCCTGTGAGGTCAAGGGAAATGACCCAAACCCGAAGAGTTTGAAAACCGATTGCCGTAAATGCCCGATTTACAGACAAACACGCCCGCGATTTAGCCGGCAGGGCTAATAAAGGCGGCAAAGCTCATGCAACGCCAAAGCGGCGCCAATACGGGCCGCGACAGCGAGATCCATCCCAGGCAATACCTCGTCGTTGTTGACCTCCGCGGCGAGGAATTACCATGTCCCAAGATTGTCATCTGACGATATACTGTCGCCTGCGGAACAATATATGTCGCAGACAAAGACTGTTCTCAAAAGGCTTGAAAGACGATCCAGGTCCCGATGGCAGCCATCAACGCGCCTGAAACGCGCGGAATCAGCTGCCCGGTCGGCACCGTCTTCTCCAGCAGAACAAGGATGGCGATGCCGGCGATCCACAGCACGTTCATCACACCACCGACGAACAGCAGGGCCATCAGCGCCCAGCAGCACCCCAGGCAATAGACGCCGTGATCCATACCGAGCCGAAGCGCGCCGAGCGGGGCGGAGCGGAATCCGCCATGGCCGGCCAGGAACGCGATCGGCGCCTGACATTGGCGCAGGCAGACGCCCTTCATCGGCGTCCATTGATAGAGACCGGCGGCGATCAGAACAAGGCCGCCGAGGACCGCGCTGCCGGTCGCCATCGAGGGATCGAGCAAGGCAAGACGGGCGAGCAGCCATTGCGCACCGGTCGCCAGGAGGCTGAAGACGACCCAGACAGCGAGATAGCCCGCAAAAAACCATCCCGTCGAAGCGATAGGCCTGCCATCCGCCCGCGCCTTGCGGCCGACCCCGGCATAGAGCAGCAACATCGGTGCGACCGAAGGCGTCATCATGCCGACCATCATCACCGCCCACATCGTGAAAGTGAAAGCGAAATCGGCCAATGCCCAGGCGCGGAAGCCGGGCGCCACTGCGGCGCCCATATCCATGCTGGCCATACCCGCGTTCGACCCGTCCATGTTCGACATGTCCATTCCGGCCATGTCACCGCCTCCGCTGTCCGGCAAGGGAGAACCGGGCATGACCGTGTCGGCGGCGAGCCACAGCACATAGGCCCAGGCGAGCACGGCAATCACCACGAGCGCGGCCATCACGACCGCGCGATCGCGCCGCAGCACCGCCTCGAGGGCCGTATCGCCCATTGGATCAGGTCAATGCACGATGCCGCTCTGCGTAAGATGCAGATTGGCGAAATGGCTGTGCGTATCTGCCAGCTCGAACTTGATCGGGCCCGTCGCCTTGGTCCAGCCGCGCCCGACCTCGGCGATCGCGTACTCGAAGCCGTGTGGCAGGTCGATGCGCGCCTGGTGCGCGGCCCCGGTGACCGGATTCCGGATCGGCTCGCCGCGACCGTCGGTTATACCCTCGACATGCAGCTGACTGGTTCGGGCGTCGACATCGATCTTGAATTCGATCGGTGCAAAGATCGGGTCGTGGAATTTCTCCAGCGTGGTCGAAAAGACCTGGAAGATCGTTGCACCCGGCTCGGTGTCCAGACCGCCCAATATGCGAAGCAGCGCGCTACGTTGGGCTTCCGTCGCCCTCTCGTCGATAACCACCGCGGCTTCGCCCCCGCCCTGGTGTATGGCGCCGGGCCAGCTGAAAATCCCGACGAACCGCAACCCGTCGAGCTTGGTGTCGCCGTGATGGCCGCTCTCGATTTCCATGCCGGCGACCGCCTGGCAGAATCCGTATGTCGGCATGGCGTTGAACTGGCACGGGCAGCCATAGGCGCAGTTGCAGTTGATGAATTCGCTCGCCTTCATGGCCCATTTCACGTCCGGCATGGCATTCCTCCCTTGCCGCGCTCACGCTTCGTGAGCGCGATCCGGATCCTGGAGGACCAGAAGTCAACCGGCAGCAACCATCCGGCAGCATCTGATCGAAGCAATCCGGCGATTAATATTAGGCAGCGATCATATACCATTCACAGCCGCCCACAATAGGCCGATGGGTGGGGAAAAGGGCTCCGAACTCAGGTCAACAAAAGACCTGACGACGACCAGCTCGGGGGATGTCGGCAGCTTTTTTGCCGGCAGCTTTCGTGCCGTCGCTTTTCATAATAGGAATTTTTTCTTGACTCCATGCTCTCAGCTATGGTACATATTCATCCATGGTGCTGATTTGCGCCAATGACCCGCCGCACAGGCGGGTTTTTTCGTTTAACACCCTGTCCCCGCATCACTGTTTTGCCGCGACGAATTGGCATATTCGAAGTCCATCTCCTGGCGGACGGTGGCTGTTGCACGGTCCATGCCGCCGCACTATGGCTAGCGGCTTGTCAAACAAGGCGGCGCAGAATGGCGAAAGACGGCGAGCACCTTAGCGGCGGGATGGGCATCAACACGCGGCTGGCCCATTCGGGCAACAATCCGCATGACTATTTCGGCTTCGTCAATCCGCCGGTGGTGCATGCTTCGACCGTGCTTTTTCGCGACGCGGCTTCTATGGCGGCGCGAACCCAGAAATACACTTACGGCACGCGCGGCACGCCCACGACCGATGCGCTTGCCCATGCCATAGACGCGCTGGAAGGCTCGGCAGGGACGATCCTGGTGCCGTCGGGCCTTGCGGCGGTGACGGTGCCGCTGCTCGCCTTCGTGTCGGCCGGCGACCATCTGCTGATCGTCGATACCGTCTATCATCCGACCCGCAATTTCGCCGACACGATGCTGAAGCGGCTGGGCGTCGAGGTCGAGTATTACGCCCCCGATGTCGGCGCCGGCATCGCGGCGTTGATCAAGCCCAACACCAAGGTGGTGTTCACGGAATCGCCGGCCTCCAACACGTTCGAGGTGCAGGACATCCCGGCCATCGCCAAGGCGGCGCACGCCGCAGGCGCCATCGTCATGATGGACAACACCTGGGCGACGCCACTCTATTTCCGCCCGATCGACCATGGCGTAGACATCTCGATTCATGCGGCGACCAAATACCCGGCCGGCCATTCCGACGTGCTGCTTGGCACGGTGTCGGCCAATGAGAGCTGCTGGAAGCATCTTTACGAAAGCTTCTGCACGCTTGGCTGCTGCGCCGGACCCGATGACGTCTACCAGGTGCTGCGCGGCCTGCGCAGCATGGGCGTACGCCTCGAGCACCATCAGCGCAGCACGCTTGCCATCGCTTCCTGGCTCGAGGGCCAGAAGGGCGTGGCGCGCGTGCTCCACCCTGCCCTTCCCAGCCATCCGGACCACGATCTATGGAAGCGCGACTTCCGCGGCTCGAGCGGCATCTTTTCCATCGTTCTTGCCGGTGGCGGCCAGAAGCAGCAGCACGCTTTCCTCGACGCGCTGCGGATCTTCGGCCTCGGTTATTCCTGGGGCGGCTACGAGAGCCTTGCCGTGCCTGTCTGGCTCGGTGACCGCGTTGTCGCGAAAGCCTCCTATGAGGGGCCGTTGATCCGCCTGCAGATCGGTCTCGAGGACGTCGACGACCTGAAGGCCGACATCTCGCGCGGCCTGACCGCCGCTGCGGCGGCCTAAAGCGTGTCGCGCCTGAAGGGGTTCAGGCGACCCGCATCAGGTCTTTGTTTTGGTGCATGTCGTTTTCCCAAAACCGAGGTCACTTTTGGGCGACATGCACTAGCGGAATTCTATTCCCTAAAATTGCGGTTTCCCGGATCGGTTTGGCTTTCAAATTCAACGATGCCGCGTCATTGCGGTGCGATCGGCACATTTTCGACTTCCCCTGGAATACCGGCAGAGTTTTCGACCCCATGGCTTTCCGCCTTTTTGTTCCCATTCTTGCCGGCGCGACGCTGCGCGAGCGTCTCGTCGCCTGTATCGGCGCGACGATCGGCATTGCACTCACCGGTGTGATCGCCAGCCTTGTGCTCGGCAACGGCCCGCACGTGCCGCTGCTGGTGGCGCCGATGGGGGCGTCGGCGGTGCTGCTGTTCGCCGTGCCCGCCAGTCCGCTGGCACAGCCATGGTCGATCATCGGCGGCAACACGATATCGGCACTGGTCGGCGTGATCGTGGCGCATTTCATCCACGAAACCGCCCTTGCCAGCGGCATCGCGGTGGCACTGGCCATCGCTGCCATGTCGTTCACGCGCTGCCTGCATCCGCCGGGCGGAGCGGCCGCGCTGACCGCGGTGCTGGGAGGGCCTGCCGTCATCAGCGCCGGCTTCCTGTTTCCATTCGTGCCGGTGGCGCTGAACTCGATCCTGCTGGTGGCGCTCGGCTACGGCTTCCACAGGCTGGCCCGCCGCAGTTATCCGCATGTACCGGTTGCAGCGCCGGTGAACAGCCACGGTACCGGCGATCCGCCGGCGCAGCTGCGCGTGGGCTTCCGGTCCGAAGACATCGATGCCGCGCTTGGGGCACTCGACGAGACGTTCGATATCGATCGCAACGATCTCGACCGGCTGCTGCGGCAGGTCGAATTGCAGGCGATGGTGCGCACGCACAAGACCCTCCTGTGCGAGGACATCATGTCGCGCGATGTGATCTCGGTCGATGCTCACACCTCCACCGAGGTGGCGCGCCAATTGCTGCTTGACCACAACATCCGGACCCTGCCGGTCGTCAATGCGGAAGCCAGGCTGGCAGGCACCGTGGGGTTGCGCGAACTCACCCAGGCCTCCGGGACGGTCGGATCCGTTATATCGCCCGCGGCAACAGCCGCTGCCGGCTTCGCCGCCATGGGTTTGCTGCCGGTGCTCACCGACGGCCGCAGCCATGCGGTCATCATCGTCGACGACGACAAGCGGATTCTCGGGCTGATCACCCAGACCGATCTGTTGGCGGCCACGGCGCGCCTGCAGGCTGCCTGACAAGCCTTCACTCGCGCGGTAAGGTACCGCCGCCGGGCCTCGCGAAAAGTCTTCGGGAACTTTTTGCCGGCAACAGCGTCCAATCTCTCAATCGAGGTTCCGGTCCGGAGATTGGGTTGAGGAAACTGGCCATGCCTGCTGTCTTGACGGCCGTGCCTTCCGCCGTGCCAGGCGAGATGCAGCTTGTGAGCCGCGCGCTGGCGCGCGACAGCGAAGCCTTCCGCACCATCATCAAGACACACAATCAGCGGCTCTACCGGATCGCGCGCGGTGTCGTACGCAATGACAGCGAGGCCGAGGACATCGTGCAGGAGGCCTACGTCAAGGCTTTCGCCCATCTCGATGCGTTTCGCGGCGACTCCTCGCTCGCCACATGGCTGTCGCGCATCGTCATCAACGAGGCGCTCGGCCGCCTGCGCAAAAGGCGCAGAACGATCGCACTGCCGGAAAATCCGCAAGCCGAGATCATCCGGTTCCCCCTCAATCTCAGCGACGATCCGGAACGGACGATGGCGCAAAGGCAGATCCTCCAACTGGTCGAGCAGGCCACCGACAGCCTACCCGACGTCTACCGGACGGTGTTCGTGGCGCGAGTGATCGAGGGGCTGAGCATCGAGGAGACCGCCGATCTCCTCGGCGTGCGGCCGCAAACCGTCAAGACGAGGCTGCACCGCGCGCGCGCCCTGGTGCGCAAGGCGCTGGACGACCAGATCGGACCGGTGCTGCTCGATGCCTTCCCCTTCGCCGGCCGGCGTTGCGAACGACTGACCAGCGCGGTGATGCGGCGGCTCGGGCTGGAAAGCTGAGGCCTCACCGGATTCAGTTGATTTTGGCGGGAACGTTTGCCGCTGACCAGCATCCAATGACCGTCAACCGAAAAACACAGTCCGGCGCGATTTCAGCGTTCCGACGAAGGAGATGCCATGTCCATCCGACACACTGCCGCGCTCGCCGCCATGCTGCTGCTTGGCGCGTCCCCGTTCGCACAGGCCGCCGACAAGCCAACCGACCCGCAGATCGCCCACATCGCCTATACGGCCGGGGTCATCGACGTCGAAGCGGCCAAGCTGGCGATCGAGAAATCGAAGAACAAGGAGGTCGTGGATTTCGCCAACGACATGGTGCGCGACCATGAAGCTGTGAACGTGCAGGCCCTCGACCTGGTGAAGAAGCTGAAGGTCACGCCGGAAGACAACGCCACCAGCAAGGCGCTGACCAAAGCTGCGACGGAGGAGCGGGCCAAACTCGCCAAACTCAAGGGCTCTGCCTTCGACAAGGCCTATGTCGACAATGAAGTCGCCTACCACAAGCAGGTCAACGCCGCGCTCGAAACCCTTTTGATCCCGTCGGCGCAGAATGCCGAACTGAAGAGCCTGCTGGAAACCGGCCTGAAGATTTTCCAGGGCCATGAGCAGCATGCCGAGCATGTCGCCGGCATGCTGAAGTAAGGATCGGGAGCATGCCGACACGCCATCTGTGGATTGCCTTGACGCTGGCCGCAGGTATCGCACCGGCGCAGGCTGAAACCATCCAGGTTACCATCGACAGGCTGGTGTTCTCTCCGGCCACCGTCGAGGCCAAGGTCGGCGATACGATCGAGTGGGTGAACAAGGATGTGTTCGCCCACACGGCCACCGTGAAAGGCGGCTGGGAGGTGATGATCCCGCCGAAGAAATCCGCAAGCCTGACATTGAATGCCGCAGGACCGGTCGACTATTTCTGCCGCTTTCACCCCAACATGAAGGGCCGTTTGGTGGTGGCGCCCTGATCCAGCGCCAACGAGGCTCGCCTGGCCTCGTCGGGACGCGCGATATGCGTCCACGAGCCGTCATAGCCCGGCTCGCGGCGTGCCATCCAGGCATTCAGCCCTTCGCGCAGATCAGCGGTCGGGGCCATGCGGGCGAACTGCTCGGCCTCGATCAGCAAGCCTTCGGCGATGCTCTGGTTGAGGCCGCGCGCCACCGCCGTGAGGATGCCGGCAATCGCCAGATCGGAGTGCCGCAGGATACGCCTGGCCAGGCCGATCGCGGCCGGCATCAACTCGGCATGCGGCACAACCTCGTTGACGAGACCTAGCTCAAGCGCCCGCGGCGGCGCAAACCAGTCGCCAGTCAACAGCAGTTCGAGCGCCCGCTTTCGCCCGGCAAGCCTGGGCAGGCGTTGGGTTCCACCAAAGGTCGGCGGCATTGCGAGGTTGATTTCCGGCTTGGCGAACAAAGCGCGGTCACTGGCGATGGCGAGCGGCACCGCCTCGGTGATTTCGCAACCGCCACCAAAGGCAATGCCGTTGACGGCAGCGATGACGGGCTTGCGGTAGGCTTCCAGCCTTGCCGTCAGCCGCTGCCCGCGCATGACGAAGTCCCGCATCGCGACATCGACGCCAAGCGCCACGCTGGCCGAGAACTCGTGAATGTCGCCGCCCGCCGAAAACGCCCGCTCCCCTGCTCCGGTCAAAATGACCGCACGGACGCTGTCATCGACTTCAATGTCGTCGAGGATCGCAAGCAGGCGATCGATCAGGGCATAGTTCAGCGCGTTGAGTTTATCCGGCCGGTTGAGGGTGAGGATGGCAATCCCATCCCTGGTCTCGCTAAGGACAAGATCGGTCATCGGCTCTTTCTCCTTCATCATGCATACGAACCGGAAGACTATCCCCTTTTTCGCTTGTGTATATTCACTAGTCGGTATACCTAGGCTCATGCCTGACACGCAAAGTCCCACCCGCAAACGCATTGTCGATGCCGCGACTAGGCTCTTCTATGCAGAAGGAATCGGTCGTGTCAGCGTCGATGCCGTCGCCGAGGAAGCGGGTCTCACCAAGCGCACGCTCTACTACCATTTCAAGAGCAAGGACGACCTGATCGCCGCCTATCTCGATGGCCGCGACCAACCCAATCTGAAGCGGATGGCCGGCTGGTTCGATGCTGCCGAAGGCGGCGCGGACCGCAAGGTCGAGGCGATCTTCACCAATCTGGCGAGGTCCGCTCGCCACCCGAAATGGAAAGGATGCGGCTTCCTGCGCACGGCCGCCGAACTCGCCTCGATGCCCGGACATCCGGCGGTCAAGGTCGGTGCGCGGCACAAGCTTAATTTCGAAACATGGCTGGCCGGCGCCTTGTCTGACCATGGCGTCGCGGAGCCGCAGACCCTGGCACGCGAGATCGTGCTTTTGATCGACGGCTCCTTTTCGATCATGCTGATCCACCGCAACCCCGATTATATCGAGTCCGCCGGACGCGCCGCGGCGACGCTGGTGCGGGCGCGAATTTCAGGCAGCCAGGTCTAGAACCCGAAAGCCAGCCACGCCGTGCCGGCGGCCAGCGTTATCAGCGTCAACGGCAAGCCGACCTTGAAAAAAGCGCCAAACGACAGCGTCGTACCGGCGGCCCGTGCCTGCTCGGCGACGATCAGGTTGGCGACCGAACCCAGCAATGTGAAATTGCCGGCCAGCGTCGAGCTCATGGCGACGACCAGCCAGGCGCGCTCGGGGTTTTCGAGGCCGGGTATGAAGGGCCGAAGCGCCAGCACGGCCGGGACATTGCTCATGATGTTGGAGAGCACCGCGGTGAAACCGGACAGCCGCCAGACATCGTCCAGCGCCAGGTTCTTGGCCGAGGCGATCATGTCGGGCGAAAGAAGCGTCTTTTCGGCGCCGGCGACGACAACGAACAGACCGGCGAACATGAACAGCAGCGGCCCGTCGATCTCGCGGTAGATGCGTTCGGGCTTGATGGCGCGGGTGAGCAAGAGGATGGCGCCGCCGATGAGTGCTGCCTTGGCCACGGGCACGCCGGCGAAGAAGGCGATCGCCAGCCCGATGCAGACCACCACCGCCTTCAGCACCTGCCCCCTGTGCATACGGCCGCGCGAGACCTCGGGCGTCAGTTGGACTGTGCGGGCGAATTCGGCCCGGAAGACGATACGGATGATGACGACGACCGCGACGAGGCCGAACAGGGCGACCGGAGCGAGCGCTGCCGAAAAGGCCGGATAGGAAATGCCCGACAGCGCACCGATGACCATGTTTTGCGGATTGCCGGTGATGGTGGCGACGCTGCCGCAATTCGACGCGGTGGCGGTGGCGATCAGATACGGGATCGGGTTGCGCTTGATGATGCGGGTGACGTGGACGACGATCGGCGCCATGACAAGGCAGATGGCGTCGTTGACCAGGAAGGCGGACAACACGCCGGTCAGCAGCGTCACCATCACCAAGAGCATGAAGGGCGCGTGCGCGTGCTCGATGGCGACGGCGCCAAGGCCGCGAAAGGCGCCCGACACTTTCAGATGCGCCACCACGATCATCATGCCGAGCAGAAGCGTGATGGTGTCGAAATTGATCGCCCGGTAGGCATCCTCCATGCTGAGCGCGCCGATGGCGATCATCGCGGCCCCGCCGAGCAGCGCGATCCCTGCCCGGTCGAGGCGCAGGCCGGGGATGCGGCCGATGGCGACACCGGCGTAAGTCAGGATCAGGATCAGCAGTGCCGCCGCGCCCATCAATGTCATCGATAAGAAGTCCTGCCCAGCCTGTGGCGCGCCGCTGCCTGTCAGCCCAATGGTCCGATGTGCGTGCCTGCTTTAGCGCGATGTCAAGATCGATGACAGCGGGCATGTTGTTGCGCCAAGCACAGCCCAAGGGATGACGTGCCGCTAACGCAGATAGAAATCCAGCCTCTGTCGCAGTGCCTGCGGTGAAAACAGCTGCTCGACGGTCTGCCGTGCCTTGAGGCCTACTGCGGTCCGCAGCGCCGGATCGGCTTTGAGATCGGCCAGGATCCGCGCCGCCTGCTGCGTCGTTTCGAACAGGAAGCCGTTTTCGCCATGCCTGATATGGTCGGAATAACCGCCATATGAATGGCAGACCACGGGCAACCCGCAGGCCATCGCCTCGAACACGACGCGACCGAAGGTCTCCACATGCCAACCGGTGCGATAATAAAACACGTCGAGCGTCTGCAGAAACTCCTCGGCGGTAAATTGGCCGGGTGGCAACAGCTCGAGTTGCGGATGCGGCGTGAGACTGCCCTTGAGCCCTGTCCCTCCCTGAATCCGCAAGGCTGTACCTTCGGCCAGCAATGTCTCGTAGAGAGGTATGTCATCGGGATGATGTTTGCCCGGCCCATCGCGGCTCAAGCGTCCGACGGTGAACGGACGATCCGAATCCAGACGCCGTGGTGAAAAACGTTCGATCTCGATCGGAGAGGGGTGCACGGTGCCGTCGATTTGGAGCAATCGCTTCTGAAAGTCGGAAACAAGCACTATCTCGGCGGCGGGCCATCCCAGGCTCCGAGGCATGCGCGTGGTGAGGTTGAGAACCTTCGGATGAAGGGTGTTGAAGTCGTAGATCAGCCGGCGCGGCCGCGGGATCAGGTAAGGCCACACCTTGTTGCGCCAATGCGCTCCGAGAAAAACGTAAGTGCCGCCATCCGGAACTTTTCGCGTAAGCGGGGAAATCCGACGTATCGGGAACTGCCGCATTAATTCATCTGAAGCCCGCGATGACGCAGCCCAAAGGCGCACCTCCGAATCGGCGCTCAACAGCCGATAGAGTTCCAAGGTCTTGAGGTCACTGCCACCGAAGGGATCCTGAAAGCCGTTGAACAAATGGATCATAATAGCTGTGCTTACCTGACCGTTTCCGCCATTGTTGGCCGGCGTCAAAAATCATGATCGCTCGTCGGCCGTAACTTGGAAACTCAGGAGTGAGAACCGTTTCCGCCGACAACGAAACATCGGCAACGCGGGGGAGTATACCGGTAAGCGGTTGCAGTCCATGGCCTATCGAGCCGGCACGCTATCCGTAAAGATCGGAATCCCGGCATATGACTGTAAGCATTGAAGCGTAGAGAAGCGGCCTGCGTCGGTTTCGAGAGCTCCCGCCGTCAATGCACGGTGGCGACCCCGGGCGCAGGCGCCGGAGACGTTCCGACCGGATCGAAGCTGACCTGATCGCGTCCGTTCGACTTGGCCGTGTAAAGCCTTTTGTCGGCAGCGGAGAAGATTTCCTCATAGGTGATCGGGCCGGTAAAGCTTGTGCCGCCGATGCTGACGGAAAGCGGACAAGGCCTGCCGCCGGGTGAGAATTCCATCTCCCTGATACGCCGGCGGATGCTTTCGGCAACCACCCAGGATTGCGAGGGATCCACGCCGGGCAAAAACACGCCGAATTCTTCCCCGCCGATGCGGCCGACGATATCGCCGCCACGCAGTTGCCCCTTGATCGCCTGCGCTATCAGTTTGAGCGCCTGATCGCCGCAGTCATGGCCGAGCCGGTCATTGATCAACTTGAAGTGGTCGGCGTCGATGATCAGCAGCGCCCCCGAACGGGTCTGCTCCTGCTTTCGGGTCTGCTCGAGATAGGCTTCGACCAGCATCGAGAAGGCGCCACGGTTCAGCACCGCCGTCAGGCTGTCGGTCGCGGCGATGACGCTGAGATCGCGCTGCGCGATGGCCAGCTGGCGAATCTTCCACATCAGGAAAAACAGAAACGAGCCGCCCAGCACCAAAGGCAGCATCAGGTCGGTCATCTGCGCCCGCCACACGGCCTCGGGCGAAAGATAGGGAAAATTGAAGGAATCGACGAAGAACGCCACGGCAATGAAGAATGCCGTACCGACTGCCGTGACAGCGATCACCCTGCCCCAGCTCGTCGGCGACAGATCGAGCTTCATCGCGTTCAACTCCGTTAGCCGTCGCTACTATGACGCACCAACCCAAACAAATTGATAAGACTTTCCCTCCAATTCGATATCGGGCGGCGGAATCAAAACCACCGGGGCCAGCCCCTGTCGACGATTTGCGACAGACCCTTGCGCAGACGCCACAGGACGGCCGCTGGAAAGCAGCCATCCTGTTTCAGAGCTTGAAGGCGTGGGCCAATTGCTGGCCGAGCGAGGGCAAAACGCGCGCGAAGCCAGACCGCCCGTCGTCAGTTGAGCGTCGGTTCACCCAGCGTATCGACGACAAAGGACGCCGCGATCAGGTCGTCGGCATCGAGACGCAAGGAGCCTCCGTCGCCTCCCATGGCTGAAGCCACTTTTTGAAAGGTCTTCATTTCGTATTCCGTGATCTGGGCGTCCTGCATCCTGGCCTTGAGATCGGCGATGCGCCGATCGAGGGCCGAAGATATCCCTATTTCTCGCTTCGACATGGCAACACTCCTCCCCACCCTTGTTTGCCTCCCGCCTGTCCAATTTTATATGAGGGTCCGCGAATACAGCGGGCCGAACGCACCGTGCGCGGGAAGGTTCCGAAACGGCTGAGTAACGAAATAATACGCTGGCGACGGGCGGCTGTCCGGGCCACGCCAAATCCCTCATCATCATGCAGAGTTGAACAGCTTGCGGTATCTGCCGCTGTCGGGGCGTCCCTGCACGAGAAAGCCGATTGCGCCGACTTGCTATATCAGGCGCGGCTAATCCTTGACGCCGACGGATGCCGCCCCAGAATCACAGCATGGCAATAAAGATCGGCGACGAGGTGGCGGTCATGGCGACGGTGCTGAAGCGGGTCACGGAAGACCGCGTCAGTGTGTCGATCCCCGGTTACAATTTTCCGCATTCGGTCATTGATCCGGCGACCAAGCTGACCAGGGGCCAGCCGATGGAATTATCCGGCGACGTTACGCGGATCGACGGCGACAAGGTCACGGTGTCGCTCGGGACAATGGTCACGGTCGATCTGGACAAGGTGCGCCTGGTGCAAAGCCATGTCCGGCCGAAGCGAAGGAGTCTCAGGATGTGAACAAGCGAAGCTCCACCGTCTCAGGGATCCAGCCCCTTACGTCCCAGCAGTGCAGATCTGCACGAGCGATCCTGAAGTGGTCGCAGGTGCGACTCGCCGCGAAGTGCGGCCTTAGCGAAGGAACGATTGGCAGTTTTGAGAGCGGACGAAGGATTCCGAGTCCGGCCAAGCTGGCTGCCATCCGTCGGGGGTTTGAGGCAGCGGGCGTGGTTTTCATCGATCAGAAGGCCGCCGTGACCAGGAGCGGGCCGCCTCGCGAAACTATTAGTGGAACATAATTTAGATATCGCTGTTAGATCCCAAACGGGAGGCGCGCGATGTTCAAACGTGAAATCGGCATTGTTTCGGACTGGTCGAAATTGGTGGCGGACGATCCTCTGATCGCCGCCGATATAGCCCAGCGTGTTTTTGTGCGCGCTTGCAATGACAACGCTCCCGCTGCCGCCGACGTCCCTTGGCCCGGCACCGAAACATTTCGAAATCCCGACTTTGCCGGCCTCGCGACACCCGCTGAATATCCTAGACCGATCGTGCTTCTGGTGACGATCTATGCGTCGACGATCGTGGGGGTAACGCTGCTTCTGGCGGCGGCGATTTGAGCGCACGAGGCCTGATGCCGCTCTCTGAAAGCCCATGTCTCCGGTATAAACCGTGACCTAAATGTCCGGAACGGACCCGAAAGGCCTTGGCGATCCCGACAGGATTCGAACCTGTGACCATCGGCTTAGAAGGCCGGTGCTCTATCCAGCTGAGCTACGGGACCGCTGGCCGGCTTTTGGGCCGGCTGGATATTTCGGCGCTGGCCGCGGTTCAATGCGTCCAGGGCGTCTTGCGGTCATAGCGGAAATTCTCCGCATAGGAAATCTGGCGGCGCTTGGTCTCTTTCGGCTCTTCGACGCGGAAAGCGAGCCCTTGCTTTTCGGCGTAGGCCACCGCCTCTTCGCGCGTGTCGAAGCTAAGCCTGATCTGGCTTCGCATGTCTGCCGACGTCGTATAGCCCATCAGCGGGTCGATCTTCTTGCGCGACTCGGGATCGAATTCCAGCACCCAGTGGCCGGTCTTGGCCTTGCCGGACTGCATTGCGGTTTTGGCTGGGCTGAAAATGCGCGCGGACATGGCCACCTCGTTCTTGTGCAAGGCAGCATCGCCACCCTTCGCCCGTCATTACTGCGCAATGCGCATGGCGGCAAGGTTTTTGCACTTGCCATGCACCACCGAAATGAATAGGCAACAGACCGTTCGGAGTGTAGCGCAGCCTGGTAGCGCATCTGGTTTGGGACCAGAGGGTCGGGAGTTCGAATCTCTCCACTCCGACCATCCTAACCCCTTGAAATTGCTGAAGCCCCTGACCTACAACGATTTCTGTCCGTATTGATGTTACAAATCGCGTAACAAAATGGACGGAACTTGATGGCTGGCAAGATGCGAAACTTACTCGACCGGGATGGTCGATTCTTCGCCCGGTTGGTGATCCCGAAAGAGCTTCGGCCCTTCATGAACGGGAAGACGGAACTGCGAACAGCGTTAGGCCCGGACTATCGAACCGCCCTCAAACTCTTGCCTGGAGCGGTTGCCGACCTTCAGCACAAGATTGCGCTCGGCGAGCGCCGCGCGGTCGAGGCCGGCACCAAGCCTGTAACGGTCGGACGCTATCCCTCGCCGCCGACCAGATCGCACTCCGGAATTATCAGGCCAGACTAGCCTTCGATGACGCGGCCCGGAATGACTGGCGCTATGCCAGCGTGGGAGTGGATGATGTATTCGCGGCGAAGCTTCGCGAAGGCATCGCCGGCCGGTTGAGCGATACCGAGCTTGTCGAGGCAACCCTTACACAGGAATATCATGACCTCGCATGCCTCACGTCCGGCCGACATCTACCTTCCGCATGACCAGTGGACCGCCCTTGTGGACGCGCTGGTTGACGCTCACACCGACTTCGATCCCCGGAACGCCATCATCATCGCCCTGGCTGAAGTGGGCTTCATCGTGCCGGACACCTGCCGCGAAGACGTTTCGCTTCAAGAGGCCGCGTAATGGCGCTCAATCCCGCACTTGCAAAAATCGTTCCCGCTGCTTCCGCGAAGTATCGGGCTGTCGAGCCGCTAGCCAGGCCGAACACTTTCATCGCTGAGGACCGGTTTCACGCGCTCATCGAGCGGCTGAAGGATATCACCGAGACGGAAGATGAGGCCCGCGACAGGGCAATCACGGAGGCCTTGCTTGATGTCGGTGGTGTAAGCGCCGGAAAGCTGGGGGGAGATTTACGAGAAAACCGCGCCCTAGGCGCGCGCATCCCTTCGCGCACCAAAGATCACGGGCGGGCAGGATCAGACCTGCCCGCCCGTTCTCTTGCGGGTATAGCGCCAACCGGAAGGCCATGGCTCTTCATCACCTGTCTTGCGACACCGCGACCTCGCCGATGAAGTAACCAATCTCATGCGATGGTTGTTGCGATTTACACCCTAGCCTAGCGCCGGGCTTCCCTTTTGCGACCTACCAAGCCAATGATGCGAGCGGGCACGGGGGAACAACAGATGGCAATCGTTCGACGCGGCTTTGACGCCATTCGAAGCAGGCTCACCGGCATAGGGTTCCTTAGCGTTAGCGCAAGCTGGAACCCGCCAGTCGCACAACGGACAGTGATCTTGCGGCTGTTCAATTTCTTGGAGAACCGGCGCGTGCTCTACGTGCCATCGAACTTCGAAATCCCTGGCGACGTCGAACGCTCCATCATAGAAATCCGTAATGAGCTTACGCAGGTCTTGAATGACCTCCCGGAGGACTCGCGGGCCGCGCGCCGCGTCCGGCATCTGCGCACCGCCTGCCGGCACTTCCTTGAAGACGCGCCGCCCGACTATCGGAACATCGCTTATCGTCTTGGCGACGACTTTGACCGTGGACCGCCCGCCCGTTGGCATGATCGTGGAGAGCGAGCACTGACGCCCGGATATTTCGTGGCCCTAGGCGAATTGCGGGCGACCTTCGGATTGCAGCTTTCGGCTCTCGCGGCCGAATTCGAAATCGACGTTGAGGAAGACCTTGCGTCGATCTTCCCGATAGCCTCTGAGCGCGATAGCTATGAACCTTAAGATAGTCCCAGAACACCCCAACAGAATCGCCCGGATAGGCTCTATCCTTGCATTGGTTGGCTCACTGATCTGGGTTCAATGGCCAATCAACTTGGCGAGCTTCAACATTGCTGGAGTTATCCTGCTTCTTGCGGCTCTCGTGACATGGGTGAGCACCGAAATCGCGGAATACCAAGAGGGCGAAAGATTTGACGACAATGTCATGTCGGACGATGTAGATAAATTAAATTCGATTTTAAAATTCATTGATAGGAATCAATTTTACACCTTGAAGCAAAAAGCTGTGGAAACATATATGGATGAAGACGATTATAGGGGACTGCAGAGCTTAATATACTATCGAGAGAATGACATATTCCACTTCCACAACTCTAAGATTCAATCGATCTATGAAATTTTTTCAAAAGAGGCGCTTGATTTCTATATGAGCTTTTACGGATTGTATACATACGATGGGCATGGAAGATCGACATGGCGCCCATCGGGCGATCGATACGTCAGCGACAAAGTCTATAAAGAGATACAGCATGAGATTGCGATCTTAAACCGCAAGGCGTCAAACCTCGCGGAGCGATGGGAAGAACTGATCAACCTGTCACGGCAGGAATTGAAAGGTGCTTCAAAAGCTATTGAGCGCTACGAACTGTAAATTGCCCGCCGGACGGAAAGTAACCGCTATGCCACGCGAGGGCCGTGAACCCCGGCATGATCTATGATGACGAGCACTGGCCGAAGTTCGATGACGGCACAAACCGTTGGATCAGTTGGCCCGCTGGACCGGAATCGTGGCGGGCATGCTATCGGCGCTTTGCATCCTGGCATCGGCGCTCGCCGCCTATCGCCTGATGACGTCGTAATCCTCGCCGATCAGCAGAAGCCCGCTACTCCACGCGACGGGCTTTTGGTTTGCCCCGCGCGTGACTACCTTCGCCACAAGGGAGACAATCATGGCGGTTAAGCGCGGCAACGAGCAACCGGTCGGCGATTGGCCAACGATTACAGAAAATCATTGGTATGCTTTGTCGATTACGAGTGCCGTTCTGACGATCGTCGCGGTCGTCGGTGCGTTCCTCTACATTTTTGCGGATGGTTTCGACGGCGAGAGCGACACCAAATTAGCACAGGCGCTAGCTCCGTTCGGCGTCGCACTTTTTGCTCTGGTGACATTTTGCACAATTAGTTGGCGTGGTTCAATTAGCGCCCGACAAGCCAACCAATCCGAAAGCGAGGGACGGGCGCGACTTCTTCAAGAGGGCGCGAAGTTGCTGAGCGAGCCCACCAAGGCATCTCATGTGTCGGCTGGCGTTGCGACACTTGGTGTCCTTATCGATAGTGGAGAGGAAAATTATGCGTTCCGGGCGATGAACCTCTTGGCTGATTTCGTCGAAGATCACATGAGGCTCGACCACGGGAATCGCCATCGGTCGGAAATTTCGGGGGTGATGCGATCGGGTGATGAGAACGGAGCAAATACCGGTAGAGATATTGCGTTCTCACCTCCAGAGCGAGATAATGACTACCAATACGATGATTATACAACGTATTGGCATTTCATTCCCGGATTCGACGTCATCACATACTACGGTGGTGAATTTTCTGTTGACGTAAATTACAGTATAAATGACTTACGCCGTGTAAAATTCATAGGAACGACAATCTCACTCTGGAACAATGTGTCTATCGATAACAGATTTGATAGATGCACATTCCGGGCCTGTTCTATAGCATCCGTGTCTTCAATAGCATCACTAAGCCATCATCAAAATTATCGTTATGCGTTTGAGGTGTGCGATTTTTCAGGCTGTATTTTCTCTGACGTGGAAGTCCTCACAAAGAACTTTAAGGAACACAATAACTATTTTATCGCGGGGAACCCGCCGACGCTGCTCGGCAGCACCGCCACGATCGATTGGTCGCAGATACTCAACTGCAAAGAACAAAAGGACTTGCCGGTAAAGCTCTTTTGATCCGGTTGTCATGTTCGGCCGGACTCACCGCCGGAATCGGGAATTGGGTTTTACAAAGGTCGCGCAACGTCCATTTTGATGCCTGTTTCAACGTTACAAAATATCATCTAACCACTAGATTTTATTACACCTATTGAGATTTCGAATCTCTCCACTCCGACCATCCCCTCACAGCCCAATGCCCGGCGCAGCCATATGGTCACTTGCTCCGGCTCCGGTCGTGCATCCGGCGGCCGCGGGCCGATTCGGCAAACAGGGGTTCAGATGCTTGGAATCGATGCCTGGGTGTCGCTTTTCGGACCGGCCTACTTTGCCTATGCCGGCATCACCGTTCCGTTCATGGTGACGTGGGCAATTGCCTGCGCCGCACTGGCGATGTGGAACAACCGTGAAAGCCGCAGACAGGCGAGGCAGGTCCCAGGCGCCGTCGTCTCCCGCTCCTGGCGTGCCAGTATCGGAATGTTTGTGCGGGTCGCCGCCGGCTATATCGCCGCCCACTCCGCCGTCTACCTCGCGGTCCGTCACTTCGCCAGAATGTGGCTCTGAGACTGGCTTCTCAGGCTAAATCTCGAATTCGCCCTGCCCTTCATCCATGGCGTTGACGGTTTCGGCTGCCAGCGCCCTGGTGATCGGCGTCTTGCGTTCGAGCGCGGTCCGGTCGAGCCGCTCCACCACGCGCATCGCAGTCGCCAGCGAGCGCTCGATGCGGCGGACCAGATACTGCACGACATGCGGCTCGACCTCGATCTGGCGGTCGGCGAACAGTTTTGTGATGACGCCTGCCAGCAGGAGATCGTCGGGTTCATGGATTTCCACGGTCGCCGCTGCCTTCAGCCGCGAGACGAGATCAGGCAGGCCGACACCCCAGGCCGACGGAAAGCGGCGCGCCGTCAGAAGCAGTTGCGAGCCGGCACCACGCACCGCATTGATCAGATGGAACAGGCCTTGTTCGTCAACCGTCCCGGTATCGACATCGTCGATCAGCGCCGGCCGTGCGCCGAGATTGGCAATGCTGTCGCCGATGCGCCTGGCGTCGACCGTCACCGCATTGGCACGAGCGCGCCAGATCGAGGCCAGATGGGTCTTGCCCGAACCGGCGGGACCGGCCAGCACCACCACCGGCGATGGCCAGTCCGGCCAGCGGTCGACCAGCGCCACCGCCTGGTTGTTGGTGCCGGAGACGACGAGGTCGTCACGGGAATAGCCGGTGCCATGGCCGAGATCGAGCGGCAGCTGGCGCGGCGGGTCGGTTGGCTGGGCAGTCACTTCAGCGACGCGGTTGCGTGCGGTGGCCGCCGCCGCGATCGGCCGCAAGCTGCGGCACAGGTGCCGCGCCGCGGCCCTTGTAGAGCGGCGATTCGAGATAGCGGGCTATAGCGAACCGCACCAGCACGGCGACGGCGGCAGAAGCCGGCACGGCTATCAGCAGGCCGACGAAGCCGAACAGCGCGCCGAAGGCAAACAGCGAAAACATCAGCCATACCGGGTGCAGGCCGACGCTTTTGCCGACCAGCCGCGGCTGCAGGATGTTGCCCTCGATGAACTGGCCGATGAAGAACACGACCGCGACCGCGGCGATCATCGTCCAGTCCGGCCAGAACTGGACGAAGGCGACACCGACGGCCAGCACCAGCCCGGTCAGCGAGCCGACATAAGGGATGAAGGAAATCAGCCCGGCGAACAGGCCGATGAGGATGCCGAAATTCAATCCGGTCAGCGTCAGCCCGGTGGCATACATGGCGCCCAGCACCAGGCACAGCGTGCCCTGACCGCGCACGAAGCCGGCTGTCGCGCTGTTGATGTCGCGGGCGATGGCGCGCACGGTCGCGACGTTGTCGCGCGGCACCCAGCCATCGATGACCGCCACCATGCGGTCCCAGTCGAGCAGCATGTAGAAGGCGACCACCGGCGTCACCACGAACAGGCTGACCACCGAGACCAGCGCCATGCCGGAACTCCACAGCGAGGTGAAGACAGTGGTGACCAGGCCGAAGCCGGAGGTCAGCAGCGAATTCAGCCCGTCGCGCAAGCTATTGGCGTTGACGCCGAACTTCTGTTCCAGCCATTTCGGATCGAACGAGGTGATCAGGCTTTGCAGCCGGGTCAGATATTCCGGCAATTTGCCGGCGAAATCGGCCATCTGCGTGGCCAGAACCGGAATGAGGATGACGAAGGCCAGGACCAGCACGATGAGGAAGGTGATGAGGATGACCACCGTCGCCATGAAACGCGACAGGCCGAGCCGCTGCAGCCGGTCGGCGACGGGATCGAGGAAATAGGCAAGCACCATGCCGGCGACGAAGGGCAGCAGGATGGCGCTGAAAACATAGAGGAAAAGCGCAAGCAGCGCGGCGCCGGCCAGCCAGAAGAAGATCTGGCGGCGAAAGGTCGCGGACGCGGCTATGTCGGCGGCCGCGGCCTCGACCGCTGCCGCTTCTGTCTCGGATGTCCGGAGTGGAGCCTTCGTCATGTCAGCTCATGTGCCTCAGCCAAGTCACGAGATAGGCCGCGGCCGAAGCCACGGTCAAGACCCCGGACAGCAATATGAGGGCTGACCTCAGCGGGTCGAGGTGAACGGCAAGGGCAAGTTCTCCCAGCACAAGCGCGGCCAGCACGATCTGGATCGCGGTGTTGGCCTTCGACACGAACAACGGTTTCATCTCGACCGGGTGGGTCATGATGGCGGACAACACCACCGCGCCGACGATCAACGCGTCGCGCGACACCATGATGACGACAAGCCACAGCGGCAATTGCCCGATGAAGCTCATGACAACGAACACCGAAACCAGCAGCAGCTTGTCGGCCGCCGGGTCGAGATACGCGCCGAGCGCGGACTGCTGGTTGAAACGGCGGGCGATGAACCCGTCGACGCCGTCGGAAATGCCGGCGACGAGGAACCCGGCAAAAGCCCAGTCCCAGCGCGCCTGCAGCATCGCCAGCACCACCGCCGGCACCAGGACAAGGCGCAGGATGGTGATCAGGTTGGGGATGGTCAAATGCTCGGCACCTCCTCTTGGCCGGAGATAGATGATGAAGGTGGTGGGTGGCAACAAGGGAGAAGCTGCCGATCTCCCCGCACGCACGGGAGAGCGGCCCTTCAGCTTGGCTTTCGCCAATCACGAGCGCCTGTACGCGCGCGCTGTCCACGGTTTTGTAGGCCGAGATGGCCGTTATCCTTGCGGACAGAAACCGTTCATGCGAAGAGCCCGCGACAAGGAAAATTGTTGAACGGGCACCCGAAATGAGCAAGCGCGACGTGAACAAGCGCAAGAACGGGCTCACCTATGCCGAGGCCGGTGTCGATATCGATGCCGGCAATCTCATGGTCGAGAAGATCAAGCCGCTGGTGCGCGCGACGCGCCGGCCGGGCGCCGACGGCGAGATCGGTGGGTTTGGCGGCCTGTTCGACCTCAAGGCGGCAGGGTTTACCGATCCGGTGCTGGTGGCGGCCAATGACGGCGTCGGCACCAAGCTCAAGATCGCCATCGATGCCGGCAAGCACGACACGATCGGCATCGACCTCGTCGCCATGTGCGTCAACGACATCGTCGTGCAAGGTGCCGAACCGCTGTTCTTCCTCGACTATTTCGCGACCGGCAAGCTCGATCCCGACCAGGGTGCCGCAATCGTCGGCGGCATTGCCGAGGGCTGCCGCCAGGCCGGCTGCGCGCTGATAGGCGGCGAGACGGCCGAGATGCCCGGCATGTATCACGGCAATGACTACGACCTCGCCGGCTTTGCGGTGGGTGCTGCCGAACGCGGCCAATTGCTGCCCACCGATGACATTGTCGAAGGCGACGTCCTGCTGGGCCTGGCTTCCTCCGGCCTGCATTCGAACGGCTATTCGCTGGTGCGCCGCATCGTCGCCGTCAGCGGTCTGGCGTGGAGCGATCCGGCACCGTTCAACGACGAGGCCACTCTGGCCGAGGCGCTGCTCGAGCCGACCCGGATCTACGTCAAGTCGATTCTCAAGGCGATCCGCAACACGCATGGCATCAAGGCGCTCGCCCATATCACCGGCGGCGGCTTCCCGGAAAACATTCCGCGCGTGCTGCCCAAGGATTTTTCGGCCGAGCTCGACCTCGAGGCGATCGACGTCCCTCCCGTGTTTTCGTGGCTGGCCAAGACCGGCGGCGTCGCGCCGGAAGAAATGATGCGCACCTTCAATTGCGGCATCGGCATGATCCTGGCGGTCGCGTCCGGCCAGGCGGCGCAGGTCGCCGCCGTGCTGCAGGAGGCCGGCGAGACGGTGACGCCGATCGGCCGCATCGTGCCGCGCCGCGACGCCGGCGTCATTTATCGGGGCTCGATCGGCCTATGAGCGCGCAGAGGAAACGCACCGTTGTTCTGATCTCGGGACGTGGCTCCAACATGACCGCGCTGATTGCCGCGGCCAGCGACCCGGCGTTCCCGGCAGAGATCGTCGGTGTTATTTCCGACAAGGCGGATGCCGCCGGGCTCGGCATCGCCAGGGCGCGCGGCATCGCCACGCAGGTCGTCTCGCGTGCCGACCATGGCAGCAAGCAGGCGCACGATGCCGCCATCGACGCGGCGCTCGCAGCCTCCAATGCCGAGATCGTGGCGCTGGCCGGCTACATGCGCATCCTCACCCCCGGCTTCGTCCAGAGATGGCAGGGCCGCATGATCAACATCCACCCTGCCCTGCTGCCGGCGTTCAAGGGGCTCGACACCCATGCGCGCGCACTGGCCGCAGGTATCCGCATCCACGGCTGCACCGTGCATTTCGTCACCTCCGAGATGGACGACGGCCCGATCATCGCACAGGCGGCCGTGCCGGTGATGGTCGGCGACACTGCGGATACGCTGGCTGCCCGGGTGCTGAAGACCGAACACCGGCTTTATCCGCTGGCGCTGGGGCTGGTTGCCGAAGGCAAGGCGCGCATGGAGGCCGGCCGCACCGTGCTCGCCCACTTTGCCGACGATGCCGACAACGGCACTTCGGTGGTGATGGCCCCCGACCCGCTGCGCGAGGAAGCCGACCTCGAACATCTGGCGCGCATCACGCCCTGAGGGCCAAGGCCAATGGACGTTTCGACAGCGCGATCCGGACGAAAGGCGATCTGGCTGGCGTTTTCGAGTACGACGAGGCGGGAGATGCGCAAAACGCCACGGCGTATTTCTATCTCTACCGAGCCAAAGGTGACGAGCCCGGCTCGGTCGTTGACGCAATCCATATTCGATCGGGTGCCTGGGCTATCGGTGGGCAGGATATTACTATCCGATGGGATAAGGGCGAACGGCGCGTCGGGCTGTTTGTCTTTGGTGCGCTCGCCGCGGCTTTCGACATCGAAGCCGGTACGAGGCACGGCGGCGGGCATGGCAAAGATTTTCATGCCGACATTCCTTGGTCGGACACAAATTGATGAAACAGCTTCTCCTGCTTCGCCACGCAAAATCGAGCTGGGACGATCCCGCACTCGACGACTTCGATCGTCCCCTGGCCGAACGCGGATTGAAGGCGGCCCGATTGATGGGGCGCGAACTTGCGGCGCGCGACTGGCTGCCGGACCTGGCGCTGGTGTCGGCGGCGCTGCGCACCCGCGACACCTGGCGGCTGGTAGCAACTGAACTGCCCACTCACCCACGGATCGCGTTCATCGAGGCGCTCTATGGCGCTTCGGCGACAGGCATTCTGGGCCAGGTTCATCAAACGGACCCGTCGTGCGGCAGTTTGCTGGTGATCGCTCACAATCCGGGCCTGGAAGATCTGGCCAAACAGCTTGCGAGGTCGGGATCGGAGACTACGGCACGCAAGACACTCGATGACAAGTTCCCGACGTCAGCCCTTGCGCGCTTCGTCTTCGAAGGCGACTGGTCCGGCCTGTCTTCCGCCCGGCTGACACACTGCCTGCGGCCGAAGGATCTGGGCTAGAATCCAGGCGCGGCAGGCCAAACCTTCCGCTTGATAGTCAGTTGCCATGTTGGGAGGACGGTTCCTCTAACGATAAGACCAGATGCCGTACGGCTTTGTTCCCGGAAGCGGCATCGGCGTCGTCACGCATAAAAAACAAGAGCGGCGGGCAAAGCCCACCGCTCTTTGTGGTCGCAGACTTCAGAAATCAACGACCCCAGATGCCCTGGCCCGACTGGGCCGGCACGTTGGCATTGGCATCACCCTGCGTCTTTACGGACTTCGGGATCGAGCCGGTGTGCGTGGTGTCGATGTTGGACACGGACTGGTTCGCAACCGGCTGGTTGGCATTGTAGGAGCCATAGTTGTCGCTGCCGGCAAAAGCGGTGCCCGTGGCAACGAGGATGGCGGCGGCGGTGAGTGCGATCTTGGTCATTTTAATTACTCCAGTATTTGTCATGTCCGTCTAGTGGCGTGCCCTTGGGAGGAATTTCGCGTCGCTCGGACCACCCCGAGATGGGTTTGCCCTGCTGCGGATTCCAATCACGAAGATGTTCCCCCGCGGCTCGAATCCAGGCCTTGAAATTTGACACAGGGTCTCGGCGGGCATAATTTAACCCTTTAAAATCAGATGTTTACGCAGCAACACCCATCACCGGCCGCGATCATTCACCAAGCCGTCGTTCACCATCCGCGACACAGTGCGTCAACAGAAATCGAACTGAACGGTTCGGTTTGAAGCAGTCTGGCCGCATCAGACGCTTTCTAGGGGTGGGAAGATGGACGAGGATATGGTCCGGACATCCACTCCGGGGCGACAAATCGGCCCTGCTATGAGCCGTTCAGACCCAGCACGTCGCGCATGTCGTATTCGCCTGGCAGGCGTCCCTCGAGCCAGAGCGCGGCGGCGATGGCGCCGCGGGCGAACATGACGCGGTCGCCGGCCGCATGCGACAAGGTCACAAGCTCGCTGTCGGCGCAGAAGCTCACGCTGTGTTCGCCGATGATGCCGCCGCCACGCAGCACCGCAAAGCCGATCTCACCGGGCGGACGCGCGCCGGTAACGCCGGCGCGAACGCGCCTTGCAACCGTGTCCAGGTCGATGCCGCGTCCGCTGGCCGCGGCTTGCCCCAGCATCAGCGCCGTTCCCGATGGCGCATCGACCTTGAGGCGATGATGCGCCTCGACGATCTCCACGTCCCAGTCATCGGGATCGAGTGCCCGCGCCGCCTGCTCGACCAGTCCGACCAGCATGTTGAGACCGAGCGAAAAGCTGCCGGAGCGCACGATGGGAACCGTTTTCGCGGCGTCGGCGATCGTAGCCGATTGAGCGGCATCGAAACCCGTAGAGCCGATGACCAGGGCCGGCCTGCCGCGCTCGGCGCAAATCCTGGCCAGATCTGCCGAGGCTTCCGGCGTGGTGAAATCGATGACGATTTCGGCCACGGCGAGCGCCTCGTCACGGCTCACCAGACCTTCGCCGACACTGCCCGGCCGGTGGAAGCGGGCGGCGAGCGCCAGCCGCGCGTCGCCCTGCACGGCGTCCGCCATCTGGCGGCCCATGCGGCCCAGCGCACCCGCGATGGCGACCCTGACCGGTGGTTTCGACATGGCGCGCTATCCCGCGGCTATTTCCACATGCCGCGCATGCGCGCGCCGATGTCGACGCGCACCTCCGGCCGGGCCGCCCTGCCCTGTGCCGCCTGTGCGCTCGGCCACGACACCTGTTGGAATGCGGCAAGGATCGAAGCCGGGATGAAGCGGGTGCGCGAGGCATAGAGATGGCGGTCGCCGCGCGCCGCCTGGCCGTGCGGAAAGAAGCGCTGCGGCATGACCAGGTTGAGATTGTCCTTGGCCCGCGTCATCGCCACGTAGAGCAGCCGGCGCTCCTCCTCGATGTCTTCCTTGGTGCCGACGCCGAGATCGGCCGGGATGCAGCCGTCGACCGTGTTGAGCACGAAGACGTTCTTCCATTCCTGGCCCTTGGCCGAATGGATGGTCGACAGGATCAGATAGTCCTCGTCGCGATGCGGCGGCCCGGCCTGGTCGCTGGTGGCGTCCGGCGGATCGAGCGTCAGTTCGATGAGGAAGCGCTCGCGCGAGGCATAGCCCGAGCCGATCTGCTCCAGTTGCAACAGGTCGGCCCGGCGCGTCGTCGCGTCCTCGTGGATGCGCTCCAGATGCGGCTCATACCACAGCCTGATCTGTTCGAGATCGGCCGGCCATTTGGCGCCGGCGCGCAGACCGGAATAGAGCGAGACAAAGCCCGGCCAGTCATCCGCCGCGCGTTGCGGCGGACGCCAGCCGGCCAGCCCCATGGCCTCATCCAGCGCCGTCGTCATGGTCTCGACGATCTGCGCGGCGGCCGAAGGGCCGATGCCCGGCATCAATTGCAGCACGCGGAAGCCGGCGACCCGGTCGCGCGGATTTTCGGCAAAGCGCAGCACCGCCAGCACATCCTTGACGTGAGCGGCATCGAGAAATTTCAGGCCGCCGAACTTGACGAAGGGAATGTTGCGCCGCGTCAGTTCGATCTCCAGCGGCCCGCTGTGGTGCGAGGCGCGAAACAGCACCGCCTGGGATTTCAGCGCTGTGCCCGCCTCGCGCTCGGCCAGGATCGTGTCGCAGACGAAATTGGCCTGCTCGACTTCGTCGCGCACGCTTACCAGTTTTGGCCGGTCGCTGGATTTGCGCTCCGACCACAGGTTTTTGGTGAAGCGCTCCGAGGCTTCACCGATCACCGCATTCGCGGCAGCCAGGATCGTTTCAGTCGAGCGGTAATTGCGCTCCAGCATCACCACATCGGCTGCTTGCGCAAACTGGTTGGGGAAGTCGAGGATGTTGCGCACCTCGGCGGCGCGGAACGAATAGATCGATTGCGCATCGTCGCCCACCACCGTCAGCCCGGCGCCGTCGGGTTTCAGTGCCATGAGGATCGAAGCCTGCAGGCGATTTGTGTCCTGGTATTCATCGACCAGCACATGGTCGAAACGCCCGCCCAGATGCGCTGCTATCTCGGGCTCCGCCGCCATCTGCGCCCAATAGAGGAGCAAATCGTCGTAATCGAGCACGTTTTGCGCCTGCTTGGCCTCGACATAACCGGCGAACAATTCTTTCAGCTGCTCCGCCCAACCGGCGCACCAGGGAAAGGCGGAACCCAATACCTCGTTGAGCGGCGCCTGTGCGTTGACGGCGCGCGAATAGATGGCAAGGCAGGTTCCCTTGGTGGGGAAGCGCGCTTCCGTCTTCGAGAAGCCTAGTTCGTGGCGGACCAGGTTCATCAGGTCGGCGGAATCCTCGCGATCATGGATGGTGAAGGCCGGGTCGAGGCCGATCTCCAGCGCATAGTCGCGCAGCAGCCGCGCGCCGATGCCGTGAAAGGTGCCGGCCCAGGTCAGCGCATCGGTGATGACAGCTGCATCGCGGCCGAGCACCTCGCCGGCAATGCGCTCGACGCGCCTTGCCATTTCGGACGCGGCGCGGCGCGAAAACGTCATCAGCAGAATGCGGCGCGGGTCAGCCCCCTTGACGATCAGATGGGCGACGCGATGCGCCAGCGTGTTGGTCTTGCCCGAACCCGCGCCAGCAATGACCAGCAGCGGGCCGGCGATCTTGCCGTCGCCATGCTCGACGGCCTGGCGTTGGGCGTCGTTCAGCCGGGCGAGATAGGCAGGCTGGACGGTTGGTTCCCGAAAGGTCGAATCAGCAGTGGCGAGGTTCATCGCCCATCAAGCATCGTTTCTGCTTTGTTCGCAACGTCGATGCGAGGCTGGCCTCATGCTCGACAGGCCGAAGCGCGACGTCCGTGTCTTTAGCGTTGCGGATCGACGCCCATGTCGGCCGACTGCCGCCGCAAGGTCTCGCGATCATATTGTGACGGCGGCAACAGCAGCGGGTCGACTGTATCGGGCACGTTTTCGATCATCTTCCTGGCGATACGATACGTGACATAGGCGAAGGCGCCAGCGACGAGCAGACGGAACATGGTGCAATACTCCTTTGGAGCAGAACCAACCGGGGAAACCGCCTTTGGTTCCCTTGCCAATCGTCCACGCGAGCAGTCGAAGATGGAGGGCGGCTATGGTTCGCCAGCGCTTCCCGATGCATTCTCGGGGCACCGGAGGCGGAACTTGGCGTTTGCGAGATTCGTGTCCTGCCGCATGCCGCTGTGGCGTCCCGGACGGGTTTTTGGGGAAGAAGGCCGGCGCCGCTTGGGAGGAGGAATGAAGCGCCGGCCAAGCGGATAATTAAGTCCGCCGCACAGGTGAGGTTAGCTGAGTCTTTCCCCTGCGTCATTGGGGGATTGTCTTTGTTGAAAACGTACCGACGCGCACAGCCCTGTCGGTCGCCGGTCCGTCACAAGCTTGTCTTGACCATCATCCCGGCAATCTCCTTGAGGAGTTTTGCCGCCACGCCGGCAGTCAGATCGGCAATGTCGCGAGCGGGATTCAACTCAACGATATCAGCCGCCACGATCGGCTGGTTGACCGACTGAATCAGGTTGATCACCTGACGGGTGGTCAGGCCGCCGGGTTAGCGATGCGAGACACCCGGCGCAAAAGCCGGGTCGAGCCCGTCGATATCCATCGAGATATAGACCGGCGTGGTCAGGTCGAGCCGCAGATCAGCAGTGAACCGCGCGGCCTCGATCACCTCGACACCGAACCGCTCGAACTGGTCACGATGATGGTCGTTGACCGTGCGCAATCCGACCTGGATGAGGCGGTCGGCAAGCCGCTCTTCCATGATGCGGGCAAAGGGCGAGGTGTGGGAGCGCGGATTGCCCTGATAGGCATTATACATGTCTGGGTGCGCGTCGATGTGCAGAATGGTCAGGCTGGAGTGCAGGCGGCGCACCGCTCGCAGCACCGGCCAGGAGATGGCATGGTCGCCGCCGAGGCAGATCAGCGGATCGCCCAGTTCCAGCACGCGCCCGACTTCGCGTTCGATCAGGTCCCATGGATCGGCGGCGTCGAAACGGATGTCGCCATGGTCGACCAGCCTGTCCGTCAGGTCGAAACCGGTTTTGCTCCACATGCTATAGGCATCGCTGAAGAGTTCGGGACGGATATGGGCGGGCGCCAGTGCTGCGCCCTTGGCGAAGGACGAGTTGTCGTCGTGGGGAATTCCCAGCAGCGAAATCCTGGTCATCGGCATCCGATCTCCGTCAAAGGAATTCAATAAACTCCGGAGCTGGCTGGCAATAGCGGTGGTGTTTGGGCCAGCGGCGAGCGCGGTCCGGCGATCAAAACGCGATCATCTTCCCGCCTCGCCACCCAGCCTTTGCCTGACCACGGCGACATGGAAATTCGTGCCGAACAACAGCCCGTCATCGTTGAAGTCGTAGCTGGAATTGTGCAGCGGCGCCGAGCCCTCGCCATTGCCGAGGAAGACGAAACAGCCCGGCACATAGTCGAGGAAGCGGGCGAAATCCTCGGAGGCAGTCATCGGTTCGCGGGCGACGGCGATGTTGCCGGGCTCGAAGACGCTTCGCGCGGCGGCGAATGCGGCATCGACCAGCTCGGCATCGTTGCGCAGCGGCACGAACTCCCTGCTGTAATCGACTTCGGCGGTGACATTGTAGGCGGCGGCGGTGCCCTCGGTGATGATGCGCATCTGCCGCTCGATCTCGGCGCTGACCTCGGGACGGAAGCTGCGCGCATCGCCGAGGATGCGGGCAAGGCCGGGAAGGGCGTTGCGGGTGCCGTCGGTGATCAGCTCGGTCACCGAAACCACCGATATGTCGGCCGGGCTCAGCCGGCGCGAGACGATGGTCTGCAAATTGGTGACCAGCGCGCAGGCGGCGACCAGCGTTTCGTTGCCCGCATGCGGCCGCGCGGCATGGCCGCCGAGCCCTTTGAGCACGATCTCGAAGATATCCTCGGCCGACATTATGGGGCCGGCACGGGTCTCGAAATGCCCGATCGGCAGGCCGGGCATGTTGTGCAGGCCAAATATCTCGTCGAAGGGAAAGCGCTGCATCAGCCCATCGTCGAGCATGGCGAGCGCGCCCCTGCCCCATTCCTCGGCCGGCTGGAAGACGAAGCGCACGGTGCCGTCGAAACCGCCCTGCTCCGCCAGCAGCTTTGCCGCGCCGAGCAGCATGGTGGTGTGGCCATCATGGCCGCAGGCATGCATGATGCCGGGATTGCCGGAACGGTGGGGTGCGTCCGACTGCTCTGATATGCGCAACGCATCCATGTCGGCCCTGAGCGCAATCGACCGGTTGCCGCTGCCGCGCTTCAGCGTGCCGACGACACCGGTGCCGCCGACGCCTTCGGTGACATCGTCGAGGCCGAACTCACGCAGTTTGGCGGCGACGAAGGCTGCGGTGCGCTTCTCCTCGAAGCCGAATTCGGGATGCGCATGCAGATCGCGCCGCCAGAAAATCATTTCCTGCTTCAGCGCATCACGATCGAGTTCAGACATTCTGCTGCCCCTCCTGACCTACTTTGCCAGTCGCGCGGCCACATCAAGCAGGATGTTGGCGCCGGCAACAAGCTCGGCTTCGTCGGTGTGTTCGCGCGGATTGTGGCTGATGCCGCCAACGCTCGGCACGAAGATCATCGCCGCAGGCGCGATACGCGCCAGCATCTGCGCGTCGTGGCCGGCGCCCGATGTCATGCGCCTGACGCCAAGGCCGCGCTGTTTCGCGGCGGCCTCGATTTGTTCGACGATGCGCCGGTCGAAGATCACCGGTTCGAAGCGGGCCAGTTGCTCGACCGAGATGAACACGTTCGCGGCGGCGGCAAGCTCCTCGAGATAGGCGGCAAGCGCCGCCTCCCCCGCCTGCAGGCGCTGTTCGTCGGGGTCGCGCAGATCGATGGTGAAGACGGCGCGCGAAGGGATGACGTTGATGGCATTCGGCTCAAAGCGGATTGTACCCACGGTGGCGACGGTCGGCGCGTTCGAGGCTTTGGTCCGGTCGAGCAGGAAGGTGATGACCCGGGCGGCGGCGTGGCCGGCATCGCTGCGCATCGACATCGGCGTGGTGCCGGCATGGTTGGCGACGCCGTCGATGGTGATGCGTTGCCAGGAGATGCCTTGCAGATTCTCCACCGCGCCGATCGGCAGACCTTCGCGCTCCAGCACCGGCCCCTGTTCGATATGCAGTTCAAGATAGGCATGCGGCCTGAGAAAGCCGGGCTCCCGGTCGCCGGCATAGCCGATGCGGGCGAGTTCCTGCCCGAGCATGCTGCCATCGGTGCCGACAGCCGCCAGCACCGTTTCGGCATCGATGCCGCCGGCGTGGACCAGCGAGCCCATCATGTCTGGGGTGTAGCGCACGCCCTCCTCATTGGTGAAAGCGGCGACCGCGATCGGGCGCGACGGCGAAAAGCCCGATGCCTTGAGCGTCTCGATCACTTCCAGGCCGGCAAGCACGCCGTAGCAGCCGTCATAGATACCGGCATCGATGACGGTGTCGATATGCGAGCCGATGAGCAGCGGTGCCTGCCCGGTGTTTTCCGGGCTTTGCCAGATGCCGAATATGTTGCCGACCCGGTCGATGGCGACATCGAGCCCGGCCTGCCGCAGCCAGCCGACGAAGAGATCGCGGCCCTGCCTGTCGGTGTCGGAGGCGGCCAACCGGATAAGCCTGCCTTCACTGTCGCGGCCGACGGCGCCGAGTTCGCGGATACGGCCGAGCAGGCGCTTTGTATCGATCGCGATCATCCCGTTGCCTCGGCCGTCATCTTGCCGGCCAGCACATCGGCCGGGCTCATGCCAACCAGTTCGGCATAACGATGCGGGTCGGTGGCGCCTTCGGTGTTGATCACCAGCACCCGGGATTTGCCACCAAGTCCAAGCTCGGCCTTGTTTTCGGCCACCGCCCGGATCAGCCCGGCAACGCCGACGCCGCCGCTTTCGCCGGCGACGATCTCCGGATCCCCGGCGGCCGGCCGCGCCAGCCGCCGCATCACCGCGACGGCGTCGGCCTCATCAACTGTCATGAAGGCATCGGCGGCACGCGCCAGAACCCGCCAGGCGACCGGCGAGGCCTCGTAGCATTCAAGCATGGCCATCACCGTCGGCCGGCCGTGCGCGACCCTGACCGGACGCCCGACCTGGGCGGCTGCAAAAACACAGGCGGCACGCGCCGGCTCGACCACGATGAAGGTCGGCCTGGCATCCCCGAGCACGATGGCAAGATGTCCGGCCAGCGCGGCGGCAATGCCGCCGACACCGGCCTGCACGAAGACGTGGGTTGGCGTCCGAGGGAGTTGGCGCAAGGCTTCGCGCACGATCGCGGTATAACCCTGCATGACGAGGCCGGGAATGCGCTCATAGCCCGGCCACGAGGTGTCGGAGACCACGGTCCAGCCTTTCTCGGCCGAAACCTGAGCAGCTTGCCTGACCGAATCGTCATAATTGCCGTCGACGCGGATCATCTCGGCGCCATAGCGGGCGATCGCGGCGATGCGCTCCTCGCTGACGCCGGCATGGACGAAGATCGCCGCCCGCGCACCGACGAGTTGCGCGCCTTGCGCGACGGAGCGGCCATGATTGCCGTCGGTCGCACAGGCAAATGTCATCGCAGCAGCGACGGCCCGCACATCAGGTTGATCGAGATCGGCCACATCGACGGGCCGGCCAAGCCGGCTGCCGGCCTCTTCCAGCACCAGGCGGAAGACGGCATAGGCGCCGCCAAGCGCCTTGAAGCTGCCGAGGCCGAGGCGAAAGCCTTCATCCTTGATATGGATGGCGCCAAGGCCGAATTCGGCGGCGAGCGCCGGCAGCGCATGCAGCGGCGTCATCCGGTGATTGTCGCGATGGACAAGAAAGCGCTCGACCGTGTCGGCGCCGGCAACGCCAAGGGTATCGGCATCGGCCGGATCGAGTGGCAGGCGATGCAAAGCATTGCGGTTGAGCAGGAACACTGGCGGTCTCCCTAGAGCCGGATGATTTCGGGTCGAATCGACCCGAAATCTGAATCCGTCTCTAAATCAAAGAAATAGAGAGCATGATGTCGTCCGAAAACCGCTTCACACTTCTCGGCATAATGCTCTGACGTTCAGCGAGAATATATTGCAGGATTGGCGCAAGGAGCGCTGTAATATGCCCTCCCAAATGCAAGTTTGTTTCGCCAGGGATATCTCCATTGCCTCCATCGTCACCCCCGCTCGACAGTTTCGATCTCGCCATCCTTGCCATCCTGCAGCGCGACAACACGACGCCGCAACGGCTGATCGGCGAGGCGGTGAACCTGTCGGCGCCGGCGGTGCAGCGCCGCATCAAGCGCATGGAGCAGAACGGCGTCATCGCCGGCAATGTCGCGATCATCGAGCCGGCAGCGGTCGGCCAGCCCATCACCATCTTCGTCGAGGTGGAACTCGAGAGCGAACGTGCCGAACTGATCGACGCGGCCAAGCGGCAATTCTCGACAATCCCTGAAGTCCAGCAATGCTACTATGTCACCGGCGAGGCCGACTTCATCCTGGTCATCGCCGTGGCCGACATGGGCGCCTACGAGGCGCTGACGCGAAAACTGTTCTTCGACAGCAACAATGTCCGCAAGTTCCGAACGTTTGTTGCCATGGACCGGGTCAAGGTCGGACTGACGGTGCCCTTGCCCGGCTGAGCGCTGCAGGCATGGCAGGCTCCGGCTGCCATGTTTTTGCCATTCTCCGGAAGCGAGTTTGTCGACGGAGGCGCGCTTGGACGACACCACACCAGTTGCGATCATCGGTGCCGGGCCGGCGGGCCTGGCCATTGCCGCGTGCCTGCGGCAGGCAGGGCAGGATTTCGTCCTGCTCGAAAAAGAGCAGCAGGCCGCCCCCGCCTGGCGACGCCACTACGAGCGCGTCCATTTGCACACGACCAAACGCTATTCCTCGCTGCCCTTCGCACCCTTCCCCAGGGACTATCCGCGCTATGTGCCGCGCGATCTCTTTGCCGAATATCTCGATGCGTACGCGCAACGCTTCGATCTGCGGCCCCGATTTGGAGAAACGGTGCGGGCGATCAGCCGGCGAGGCCGAAGCTGGCTCGTGGACACGACAACCGGCCCCCTGCACGCTTCAAATGTCGTGATTGCGTCGGGCAACAACGCCGAGCCACTGATGCCCGGATTTGCCGGCGCCGATGCCTTCAAGGGCAAAAGCCTGCACAGCGCCGACTATCGCAACGCCGTGCCTTTTGCCGGCCAGTCGGTGCTGATCGTCGGCATGGGCAACACCGGGGCCGAGATTGCGCTCGATCTGGTGGAAGGCGGTGCGCGACCTACGATTTCGGTGCGCGGCGGCGTTCATATCGTGCCGCGCGAGTTGCTCGGCGTGCCCATCCAGATGATCGGCATGGCGGCTCGCCTGATGCCGCAACGCATCAACGATGCCTTGTTCCCCATCATCCTCGATCTGGCCTTGGGCAGGCTGGGGAAGTACGGGCTCAGGCGGCCGCAGCAAGGAATGCTGCAGCAGATCGCGCTCTCGTCGCGCATCCCGACGATCGATATCGGTACGGTCGGCAAGATCCGCGAAGGTGCGATCAAGGTCGCACCCGATATTGCCGAGATCACCGAACGAGGCACCCGTTTTGCCGACGGCAAGCATGGCGAGTTCGATGCGATCATCTTCGCCACCGGCTTCCGGCCGGGCTATGCCAGATTGCTGGAGCCCGGCGTCCAGCCGGGCGGCAGCGGCGTCAATGCGAGTGCCTCGGACCTCGGTCTTTATCTCATCGGCTTTCACAATCCGGTCACCGGATTGCTGCGCGAGATCTCGATCGAGGCTGAGCAGATCGCTGACGACATCCGCCTGCGGCGAAACCGAAAGAAAGCTGCAGAAACACTGCCGGTGTGATTTAGCGAGATTGGGTTCTCGCCAATCTTAGCCTGCCGCGCGCAGCCAGACCTTGTTGTCGTGGAAGGCAGCACCGCCATAGGGCGCCGGCGCATCGGCGCCGGTCAGAACGTTGATGCCTTCGCCGCGCTCATGGGCGCTGTTTGGCCAGATGCCTTCGGCGATGACGACGCCGCGCTTGAGGCCGTCAAACAGCTTCGCATGCAGCACGACTTCGCCGCGGGTGTTGCCGACCTCGACACGGTCGCCGTCGGCCAGCCCAAGTGCCACGGCATCGTCGGGGTGCAGCAGGAGTTCCGGCCGGCCCTCCTTGGCCTTGGACACCGGAGTCTCCGAAAAGGTCGAATTGAGAAAATTGCGCGCCGGCGACGTCGTCAGCCGGAACGGATGCACCTCGTCGGCGACCTCGATCAGGTCGACATGGTCGGGAAATTCCGGCAGCCGCGCCACCGGGCCGAACAGGCCCATGCTTTTCGGCGGCCGGTTGGGCGCCGCCTGCCCGATCCAGTCGGCGCGGAAGCGGAATTTGCCGTCCGCATGGCCAAAGCCGTTGATGAAGTGCGCGGCCTCGAAATCCGGCTGCAGGTCGACCCACTTGTCTTCCTTCAAGCTGTCGAAGCTGCCCAGCCCGCGCTTGCCGAGAATGATGTCGATATGCTGCTGCTCGGTCAGGCCGAAGCCCGGGCGGTCGGCGACGCCGAGGCGTTTTGCCAGTTCCTCGATGACGAAATGGTTGGTGCGTGGCCCTTCCGGCGGCTCGATCAATTTGGGGCCAAGCGTGATGTGCTGGTTGCCGCCACCCTTGTAGACATCGTCATGTTCCAGGAACATCGTCGCCGGCAGAACGACATCGGCAAGCTTGGCCGTGTCGGTCATGAACTGCTCGTGCACGCAGGTAAACAGGTCGTCGCGCAGGAAGCCTTGGCGCACCAGCCGCTGCTCCGGCGCGACATTTACCGGATTGGTGTTCTGGATCAGCATCGCCGTCACCGGCGGGCCGCCATAGAGCGCGTCGCTGGCTCCCGTCAGCACCGGGCCGATGCGCGAATGGTCGAGATGGCGGATCGAGGGATCGCGCATCTTCGTGCCTTCCAGCACATCCTGGTTGAGCTTGAAGATGCCGGAATTGGAATGGAAGGCACCGCCGCCCTCATATTGCCAGCTGCCGGTGACAGCCGCGATGCAGGACGCTGCATGCATGTTGACGGCGCCATTGCGCTGGCGCGCGAAACCATAGCCGAGGCGGAAATAGGTCTTTTTCGTCGTGCCGACGAGGCGGGCGAAGGCCTCGATCTCGGCAACCGTCAAGCCGGTGATCCCTGCCGCCCACTCCGGCGTGCGCGTCACGAGATGGGCTTCAAGCCCTTTCGGGTCGTCAGTATATTTTTCGAGATAGGCGCGATCGGCCATGCCTTCCCTGAACAGGACATGCATGACCGCGCAGGCCAGTGCGCCGTCGGTACCCGGCTTCAGCACGAGGCCGAGATCGGCCTGCTTCATCGTCGCGTTTTCGTAAACGTCGATGACGACGATCTTGGCGCCGCGCTCCTTGCGCGCCTTGATGGCGTGGGTCATGACGTTGACCTGCGTGACCACGGCATTGGTGCCCCAGATCACCACGCAATCGGATTTCGCCATCTCGCGCGGGTCCGGCCCGCGCAAGGCGCCGGCCCCCATCATCCAGCCGGTCCAGGCCAGATTGGTGCAGATCGAACCGAAGAAGCCGGAATATTTCTTGGCGTGGCGCAGCCGGTCGATGCCGTCGCGCTGCACCAGCCCCATCGTGCCGGCATAGTAGTAGGGCCAGACCGTCTCCGAGCCGTATCTCTCCTCGGCCGCAATGAACTTTTCGGCGACGAGGTCGAGCGCGGCCTCCCAACTCGCTTCCTTCCAGGCACCATCGCCCTTGGCACCCGCGCGGATCAGCGGCTTCAGCAAACGGTCGGGATGATGGACGCGGTCGGCGTAACGCGCGACCTTGGCGCAGACGACGCCGGCCGTGTAGCTGTTGGACTTGGCGCCATGGACGCGGCCGATGCGGTTGCCGTCGAGCAGTTCGACCTCAAGCGCGCAGGTCGAAGGGCAATCATGCGGACAGGCCGAATGGCCGATGCGGAGCTTGGCGTGCTGGTTCATGGCATTTGTGTAACGGCTTTCGAGCACGGCGTGTAGGGCCAGTTTTGCTTGATAAGCCGCCTTTGTGGATACGATTTCCGCCCGGCATGAGGCGGCGACTCACCCTCCCCTTGATGGGGAAGGTCGGCGCGCAGCGCCGGGGTGGGGTGAACTCCCGCGCTGCCCCCACCCGCCTGCTTCGCGGATCGACCCTCCCACAAGGGGGAGGGTAAATCACTCCGCCGTGCCTTCCTCATGCTCTGCCGACATGGACAGCCACTTTTCCTCGTGGCCGGCCAGCGTCTGGGCCAGTTGCGAGCGCTCCTTGGCCAGCCGTGTCGCCGTCGAGGGATCCTTCTCGTACACCGCCGGATTGGACAGTTCGTCCTCGATGCCGTCGATGCGCTTGCGGATGCGGTCCATCAGCGCTTCGGTGGCGCGGATTTCCTTGGCGAGCGGCTCGAAGGCGGCGCGGCGTGCCGCTGCATCGCGGCGGCGATCGGCCTTTGACGCCTTGTCCGCCTCGCGCTTGCCGCGGCGATCGCCGGACACGCCGGTGACCAGCGTCTTGTAATCTTCCAGATCGCCATCATACGGGTTGACCGCGCCGTCCTTGACCAGCCACAGCCGGTCGGCGGTCGCCTCCAGCAGATGGCGATCATGCGAGATCAGGATGACGGCGCCAGGGAATTCGTTCAGCGCATGGATCAGCGATTCGCGGCTGTCGATGTCGAGGTGGTTGGTCGGTTCGTCGAGGATGAACAGATTCGGGCCTTCGAAGGCCGACAGACCCATCAGCAACCGCGCCTTTTCGCCGCCCGACAGGTCCTTGGCGGCGGTGTTCATCTTTTCCGTGGTGAGGCCGAATTGGGCGACGCGGCCGCGGACCTTCGATTCCGGCGCCTCCGGCATCAGCCGGCGGACATGCTCGTAGGCGTTTTCGTCCGGCCGGAGATCGTCGAGCTGATGCTGGGCGAAGATCGCCACCTTCAACCCGGGCGCCACCGTCATGGTGCCACTCTCCTGCTTCAGCCGGCCGGACAGCAATTTGGCGAAGGTCGACTTGCCGTTGCCGTTGGCGCCGAGCAGCGCGATGCGGTCGTCGGCGTCGATGCGCAGCGTCATCTTCTTCAGGATCGGCTGGCCCTCGGTGTAGCCGACATTGACGTTGTTCAGCGCCACGATCGGCGAGGCCACCGTCTTCACCGGTTCGGGGAACGAGAACGGCCGCACCGAATCGTTCACGAGGGCCGCGATCGGCTTCATCTTTTCCAGCGCCTTGATGCGCGACTGTGCCTGTCTCGCCTTGGAGGCCTTGGCACGGAACCGCTCGACGAAAGATTCCATATGCTTGCGGGCGGCTTCCTGCTTGACGCGGCCCTTCTCCTGCAATTCCTTCTGCTCTGTATATTGGCGCTCGAACTGGTCGTAGCCGCCGCGCCAGAAGGTCAGCTTCTTCTGGTCGAGGTGAACGATCGAGTTGACGGCGCGGTTGAGCAGGTCGCGATCGTGCGAGATCAAAAGCACGGTGTGCGGATATTTCGACACGTAGTTTTCCAACCATAGCGTGCCTTCGAGATCGAGATAGTTGGTCGGCTCGTCGAGCAGCAGAAGGTCGGGCTCGGCAAACAGCACCGCGGCGAGCGCCACGCGCATGCGCCAACCACCGGAGAAGGACGAGGCCGGACGCCTCTGCGCGGCGTCATCGAAGCCAAGGCCGGCTAGAATGGTAGCGGCGCGGGATTCGGCCGAGTGCGCGTCGATGTCGGCCAGCCGCATATGGATATCGGCGATGCGGTGCGGATCGGTCGCCGTCTTTTCCTCTTCGAGCAACGCCGTGCGTTCGAGATCGGCCTTGAGCACGATCTCGATCAGCGGATCCTCGGTGCCTGGTGCTTCCTGCGCCACCTGGCCGATGCGGGTGCTCTTCGGCAGGCTGATCGATCCTGTCTCGGATGGGAAATCGCCGGTTATGGCCTTGAACAGCGTCGTCTTGCCGGTACCGTTGCGGCCGACAAGGCCGGCTTTGGTGCCAGCCGGCAAGGTCAGCGAGGCATGGTCGAGAAGCAGGCGTCCGGCCATGCGGAGCGATAGGTCGTTGATGATCAGCATGGCCGCGCTTTTGCACCGGACATCAACGCTTCGCAAGGCCTTGCGGGCCAGTTGGCCGCACAAGGCCTCGAAACGACGCCCGCGAGGACACCGTCAAAGCAGCCGAACAGTGGCTTGCCTGTTCTCAGGCAGTCGCCTTGCGCTTCGTTGCCTTGGCGACAGCGGCCGACGCTGCTGCCGGCTTGCGGCCAAGTCCCGTCGACTTTGCCAGCGCCGATCGCGTCGCCGAGTAGTTTGGCGCAACCATCGGATAGTCCGGCGGCAAGCCCCATTTGGCCCGATAGTCGTCCGGGCTCAGGCCGTAGTCGGTCCGCAGGTGCCGCTTGAGCGACTTGAACTTCTTTCCGTCCTCAAGGCAGATGATGTAGTCGGGAAACACCGACTTCTTCGGATTGACTGCCGGAACCAGGTTTGGAGTTTCCGCGACAACTGCACCAGCGAGCTTGCGAACCGAAGCACTGACGCTGGCAATCAACTCAGGCAGGCCGGAAGCCGGAAGAGGATTGTTGCCTACATAGGCCGAGACAATATCGGCCGTCAGCTCGATAACGGTCTTATCATCGATATTTGACAATTCTTTCACCTTATTTGCGACAAAATCATCCACCCCAGCGAAGACTTGTGTCGATGTATCTCTTTAACCGCGTCCCCCAACGGACCGCCAAGCCTCATAAAAGAATCAAGAATCGGCAAAAATAGCATTCATGCGAAATCGACGCCGTGCAAATTAGAAAATCTAATACTTGGAACCAGCAGACTTAGCGGCAGGACTTTCGTCCAATATCTCCAGAATACGCTTCCAACGGGCGCAACGCGCGAAATCCTTTTGTTCTATCGCCTTTTCGGCCCTCATCGCGGCGTAAAGCGGTGCCTCGGCGCCGAATTCGTCGATCAGCCAACGCGCTTCCTGAATGGCCAGACGCTCATTCTCGTCAAACATGGTTTTCGGCCTCCGAACGTTCCACACCGACCGCGACACAACTGCCGATGACGAGGATGGCTCCGACAATGGCCGTCACCGTCAGCCGTTCGCCGGACAAGGTCAAAAGCAGGGTCGAAGCGATCGGCGTGAGATAGGCGACCACCGCGACCCTGCCGCTGCCTTCAAGCTTCAAGGCGCGCGACCAGAAATAGTAGCCCAGGCCCATCGGACCGGCGCCGAGATAGAGGCCGAGAGCCAGGTCCGCGCCGACGGGCCAGGTGAAACCGTCGCGAGCGCACCACAGAAACGTCAAAGCGACGCCGATCAAAGACGATGGCAGCAACAGGCGATCCGCTGGGGTGGCGACCCGTCCCACCATGATCGAATAGAAGGCCATGCACAGCGCCGACCCGAATGCGGCGAGATAGCCGACCAGATCGCCCTCGAACCAGGATCGATTGCGCCCTCCCGAAATCACCAGTGCGACGCCGATGAAACCTACCACCGCGGCGAGACCCAACACTGCCGGACGCCGCGGATTTTCCAAGGCAATGACTGCCGCCGCAACCATCAACGGCCAGGTGTAGGCCACCAGATTGGCCTCGATCACCGGCATCGAAGCGAAGGCGACGTATTGCAGCACCATGGTGCCGACCAGACCGATGAAGCCGACCGCGAGAGAGATGAGCGCCGCCCCGGCCGTGACCGGTGCTACTCTTTCCCGGCTCATCAATCGGATGGCGGCGAAGACGAGTGCAGCGCCTGCAAATTGCAGGAACTGGACCTGCGCCACCGGGTGGCTGGCCAGCAGGGATTTGCCGACCAGCGCATTGGTGGACCACAACGCCACCGCACCGGCAGCGAAGACCAACGCGGATATCGAGCCGGATCCCTGCCGAAACAATCGGGATGGGATTCTATTTTGTCGTTCGACCATGATCCTGTCCGAAAACCGGTTCCGACTTTTCGGGATCATGGTTCATTACCATGATTCCCTGGCTCCGCCCGGAGCCGGCGCATCGACGGGGGCGGGCACGGGATGCTCTGCCTCGAACCGACGATAGGCCGGCAGCTGGTTGGTCCAGACATCTTCCGCCAGTTCGCTGACCCACTCACGGTCGTGGTCGTTGTCGGCGGCGAGATAGAACATTCTGTTGTCGTCTACATAGGGTTTGGCCACCGAGCGCTGGTTGAGCACCAGCGTGACGCGCTCGCCGAACCGGATCGGCGCGGTGCGATGCAGGACGCCCAGGAATTGCCCGAGCGTCGCGTAGTTCATCTTGTGATCAATGCGCATGACACTGTTGCGCGGGATCTCGCGGCCGGCTTCGAGAATGGCACGGCCGGTCTCGGAGTCGTCGCAGTAGATTTCGAGGTGGCCGCCGACCAGCGGATTGCTGATCGACAGCGGAATGAGCTCGGTGACCGGAACGCCATCGCAATGCCACTCCACGGCGCCGTCCTTGGGATTCATGAAGGTGACCGTCGAGCCGACGATCGACAGCGGATAGGGCTCCAGCTTGGTGCCCATCATGTCGGACAGCCGCTCCAGGCGCAGCTTGTCATGAAGCAATTCCTTGATCTCGGGGATGAAACGGTCGGCCCCGGTGATGAAGGTCAGATCGAGGTGCTTGTGCACGGCATGGCTGGCCTTGAGCTTCAGGGCAGCCTCCTCGATCGCGGCAAGCAGTGCCGGGTCATAGCCGTGCAGATATTGCGCGACACCGAAACTCGACACTTTCCAGGCGGTTTCATGGCCGATAATGGCTTCTCGGCTCATCGCATAACGCAGTTCGGGAATGGTATGGGCGTTCATTGTACTTCTCCAGGATGGGGGCAACACTTGGTAAACAGTCGATTAATTCACCCACCCCTGTAAAATTAGGAATGCTAGTGCTAGCGTAAGCCCAGCTTAAGGTCGAAACCGTGCGTCTGCTCAGTCAGGTCAACCTCAATTCGTTGAAAATCGTGGAAAGTGCTGCAAGGCACGGGAATTTCACGCGCGCCGGCGAAGAACAGTTCATTACCGCCTCGGCGGTCAGCCAGCGCGTGAAAAGCCTGGAGGATCAGCTTCGTTTCAAGATTTTCCAGCGCGGCGGCAATGCGGTGTCGTTGACGCCGGAGGGCGAGACCTATGTCTCGCGCGTTCGCGAGGCGCTGGAGCGAATCGTCGCCGCCAGCATGGAAGCGACCGGGCAATCGCAGGAGCATGTGCTAAAAATATCGGTGCTGCCGACCTTTGCGGCACGCTGGCTGTTTCCGCGCCTGCCGCTGTTCCAGCAACAATATCCTGATATCGTGATGCGGGTCTCGACCTCCTACGCGACGCATGAGTTCACGGCCTCGGAATTCGATCTCGAAATCCGTTATGGCGACGGTCACTTTCACGGGCTGGAATCCGATCTGCTGTTTCGCGAAGACCTGACACCGGTGTGCAGCCGCAAACTGTTCCACGAAGTCCTCGGCGATAAGCGGCTGTCGAAGGTGACACCGGACGACCTCAAGCACTTCACCCTGCTGCATTCCGACACCTGCACCCAGAATTGGCAATCCTGGCTTGGCTTCGCCGGCGCCAACTTCGTGCTCAGCGAGACCAAGAGCATCTATTTCGACTCGTGCATGATGTCCTACGAGGCAGCCAATTCCGGGATGGGTTTTGCGGTGGCCAACCGTGCCTATATGGCCAGCGACATCCGCGCCGAAAGGCTGGTGGCTCCCTTCGCCGTCCATCATCCGAACACGGCTGGTTGGTATTTTGTCTCTCCGCAGAAAGGCCTTGCCGCACGCAAGGTCCAGCTTTTCAAGCAATGGGTGATGGCGGAAGCGGCTCTGACGCAGTGCCAGTTGGACAGCGAAATCAGGGGCGAGGCTTCGGCCGCCGTCTGAATTTCGGGCAAGCATTTGGTGTGCCGCTAATTTCTGACGTAACGACGATGCTGCAGCACAAAAGGCAGCGATGAGCGCGGGGCTCTCAAACCTTCGGACTCACAACCACAAAACGTCCCCGGGATCAGGCGAAAGCCCTGCCCTCCTCGGTCCGCTGGAAAAGCATCAGGTCCAACCCCAGGCTTGGCCGTCCCAGGATGGTCAGGATCGTATGCGCCTGACCGCGATGGTGGGTCTGGTGGTTGAAGACATGGTCCAGCGCCGGCGCCAGCCTTTGCGAGACGGTGCGCATGTCCGAGACGGTCATGTAGGTGAAGCGGCCCGTCAATGCCTTGTCGCTGAGGCCGCCGACCCAATCGATGATCCTCCTGTCCTCGGCTTCACGCGCCGCCCGCAGGCCGGCCAACCCCCGATGCAGGATGGCGTCCAGCGTCGTCGGCGCGTCGCCCTCGCCGGTGAAGCGCTTCATCCAGATGCGGTCGGCAGTCAAAAGGTGGTTGAGCGTGCCCATCATCGAGCCGAAGAAGGCGCCGACATCGCGGTTGAATTCCTCATCATTGAGTTCGGCGGCGGCATCATAGATGCGGCCATTGGCCCATTGATTATAGGCCGCAAACATCATGAAATGCTGTCTCATGGCTTCCCTCGGCTCGCGTCGATGCGGGGCCTACCTAACCCGCGAGGGAGCCCCCGCCAATGACCATTCTGCTCTATGATCTCGTCGGACGCGACACCACACGCCCGTTCAGCCCGCATTGCAGGAAGGCGACGATGGCGCTCGCCCACAAGGGGCTCGACACATCGACCGTACCGACGCGCTTTCTCGAGGTGCCCGCTGTTGAGGGCGGCGTTTCGAAAACCGTCCCGGTGATTCGCGACGGCGAGACGGTCGTCGCGGATTCCTTCGCCATCGCGCTCTATCTCGATGAAACCTACCCGGACCGGCCGACGCTGTTTGGCGGTGAAGGCGGCAAGGCGATGGCGCGCTTCATCGAACGCTGGTCGCAAGTGACCATTCATCCCTACGTAACCACCGCGGCCATCATGGACCTTCATGCCATGCAGGACGCGGAAAACGCCGTCTATTTCCGCCAGAACCGGGAGCAGCGTCTTGGCAAGCGGCTGGAGGAGGTGATGGCCGCCAGGGAGGCCGGGCTCAGCAATTTCAGAGCCTCACTGGAGCCACTGCGCTCGATGCTCTTCTATCAGCCATTCATCGGCGGCGCGTCGCCGCTGTTTGCCGACTATATCGTCTTCGGCGCGCTGCAGTGGGCACGGATAGCCTCGCCCTACCAACTGCTCGACGACGGCGACGCGGTGGCGCAGTGGTTCGACCGCTGCCTCGACCTGCATGGCGAGCTGGGACGAAAGGTGGCCGCAGCAGCTTGACGCCGTAAAGCTTACTTGGTCGCCGCCTTCTTTGGCTTGCCGGCCTTCGTGGCAGCCTTTGCCTCCTCCTTGGGGGCGGCCTTTGCCTTGGCGACGCCAGCTGCCTTCCTGGTCGGCTTTTTGGCTGCTGATTTGCCCGCGGCGTCCTCCTGCTCGACATCGGCCGCCGCCTGATGCCAATGGCGCTCATGATGTCCAGCCGGCTGGCCCTCTTGCAGCCAGAGCTGGTGCGCACGGTTGCGAATGCGTTCCTGACGATCGTCTGTCATGGTCATGATGTCTCCATACGGCCCGACCTCAGCGCGGCGCCGACACGCCACTATAGCAAGCAACGCGTTGCTGTGCAGCCTCCGCCTCGCCGACCCGTTCCTCACCCCTTGGCAATAGGCCGGGCGGCTTGTATAGAGCCCGCCACTCTCAATTCCATCCTCAGACAAGGACGACCCATGGCGCTCGAACGCACATTTTCCATGATCAAGCCGGACGCAACCCGGCGCAATCTCACCGGCGCCATCACAAGGATGCTGGAAGAGGCAGGCCTGCGCGTCATCGCCTCGCGCCGGGTCTGGATGAGCCGCCGCGAAGCGGAAGGCTTCTATGCCGTCCACAAGGACCGTCCTTTCTTCGGCGAATTGGTTGAATTCATGTCGTCGGCGCCGACCGTCGTCCAGGTGCTGGAAGGCGAGAACGCCATTGCCAGGAACCGCGAAGTGATGGGCGCCACGAACCCGGCCAACGCCGCCGAAGGCACCATCCGCAAGGTTCATGCGCTGTCGATCGGCGAAAACTCCGTGCACGGCTCCGACGCGCCTGAGACCGCGGCAGAAGAGATCAAGTACTGGTTCTCGGACACCGAGATCGTCGGCTGAGCCGACAACCCAGATTTTGGATTACGAGAAAGGCCGGCGTTTCGTCGGCTTTTCCCGTGGATTCTCAGCTTGCCGCGCTAAATCGCAGGATCTCGCGGCCGTCCTTGTCGGCAATGATGAGCTTGCCGGCATCGACACGGTATGACGCCGCCTTGGCCAATGCGTCGAACAGCGCCCTTTCCTCGGCCATCACCTCCGCCGTGCAGCCTTTGTGCGTCGAGACGATGTCGCCGATGGCGATCGACGGGCCATCGACCTTGACGGGAGCGGAATAGGTGTTGCAGGGGCCGCTGCCGCCCGCCTTGCCGGCCTCGCTGACCCTGAACGTCGCTTGCGGGGCAGCAATGACGCCGATCCCGTCGACATAGTCGACCAGCCAGAGCTGGTCAAAGACCATGGGCTCGGCGCTCGGCGTGACCATCTTCAGCATGATGGTCTGCGGCACGTCGGCCAGCGGATCGACTTGATGGCGCATATCGGAGATGAACAGCAGCTTGTCGTCCACGGTGATGCGGGCTTGCAACGCGTAAGTCATCTGCGACCGGATGACGGAAGGGTCGAATTTGATCTCGAAGCTGATCGGCACCTGGCCGGTCGGCTTCACTTTCTGCTCGCCGATAATGGTGGCCGGTGCATCGGCCAGCGAGACATCGGCAAGTTGCACGGAGAGCACGGCACTGGGCGGCAAGGCGATGCGTTCGCGATAGATCACCTCGCCTCTCACAGCGTTTTCGGCGGCGACAGACTGCTCAGGCACGGCCAATATGCCGACGACCAGAGGCACGAAACCGAAGACGAAGAACTCCGCGATCCTGTCCAGCATGACCATCTCCCTCGCCCAGGGCTGCCAATGCCCAGGCTGACCAATTCCGCCAATTGGCCAAAGGATTGCGGTCAATGCATGGCTGCGGCGGATCTTATTCGGGCGTTTTCCAGCGTTGCGCGGCCGTTGCATCGGCGTCCTTGGCCTCGACCCAGCCACCCTCCGAGCCGTCAGCCCGATGCTCCTTCTTCCAGAAAGGCGCGCGCGATTTGAGATAGTCCATGAGAAAATTCGCCGCCTCGAACGCCGCATGGCGGTGCGCGGAGACTGCCACCACCAGCACGATGTTCTCGCCGGGCGCGATCTTCCCGTGGCGGTGGATGGCGGTGAGCCCCTGCAAGGGCCAACGCTCGACCGCTTCAGCAGCGATGCGGGCGATTTCCGCTTCGGCCATACCGGGATAATGTTCGAGCTCGAGCGCCGAGAGCGCGCCCTGCTCGTCGCGGCAAAGGCCTGAAAAGGTCACCACGGCGCCTATATCGGCGCGGCCTTGCGTTAGTCTGGCGATCTCGGCGGCGACATCAAAGTCTTGGCGCTGAATGCGCACGACAGGTAAGACCGCGCCGGTCATATCAGCCCCCGGTCATCGGCGGGAACAGCGCGATTTCGCGGGCGCCCGCGATCTTCTCGCGGTGCTCGACATGCTCCTGGTTGATGGCGACGCGGATCACATCGGGATATCGCAGCGCGTGCTCATAGCCCTCGCCGCGCGATTTCAGCCAGCGCAGGAGATCGGCGACCGTCTCGATGCCGGCAGGCAGGTCGACATCCTCCTCAGGCATGCCGATGCGTTCGCGCACCCAGGCAAAATAAATGAGCCGGGTCGTCATCTCACTCGTCCATGATGTGCTTGAGGCCGGCGCGGAAATAGTCGTAGCCCGTATAGAGTGTCACCAACGCCGCGATCCACAGCAGGACCAGCCCGGTCTGGGTGGTTAGCGGAAAGATCTTGTCGCCGGCCGGTCCGGCCAAGAGGAACGCTATGGCGACCATCTGGATGGCGGTCTTCCATTTTGCCAGCTGCGTCACCGGCACCGAGACTTTCAGCGCCGCCAGATATTCGCGCAGGCCCGAGACAAGGATTTCCCGGCACAGGATGATGATCGCGGCCCACAACGACCAGCCGGCAATGCCCGCATGGCGATCGGTATCGGCGGCCAGCAGCAGCAGGCAGGTGGCGACCAGCAGCTTGTCGGCGATCGGGTCGAGCATCTTGCCGATGTTGGAGGTCTGCTGCCAGGCACGCGCCAGATAGCCATCCAGATAATCGGTGATCGAGGCGAGCAGGAAGATGATCAGCGCCGACCAGCGGGCGAAGTCGCTCGACTTCAGATGTCCTTCGAGAAAAAAGCACAGCACCACCAGCGGCACCGCGACGATGCGGGCGTAGGTGAGCATGTTGGGCAGGTTGAACGCGCGCTTGGCCATGTCTGGGAAACTCTTTCTGCCTGCCTACTCAAATCAGATGCGAATGTAGGGGGTCAACAGGCCAGATTCGACAGGCCAGATGAAAGTGCCGGATTTTTCAGCTCTCGTGGAAGTGATTGTAGACCAGTTTCGCCACCTGTTCGGAAATTCCGTCGACTTTCCGCAGATCCTCGATGGCCGCGCGGCTGACCGCCTTGGCGGTGCCGAATGCCAGCAGCAATGCCCGCTTGCGGCCGGGACCGATGCCGCTGATCTCGTCGAGCGGGCTCTTGACCATCTCCTTCTTGCGGCGGGCCCGATGCGAACCGATCGCGAAGCGGTGGACCTCGTCGCGCAGGCGCTGGACGAAATAGAGCACGGGATCGCGGACCGGCAGCGAAAATGAGTCCCTGCCTTTGACGAAGAAACGCTCGCGGCCGGCGTCGCGGTCCTGGCCCTTGGCGATGCCGATCGCAACCACGCGGTCCTCGATGCCGAGATCCGAGAGGATCTTGCGCACCGCGGTCATCTGGCCCTGGCCACCGTCGATCAGGATGACATCGGGCCAGGCCGGGAAACTGCCGGAGATATCGTCCTCCATATCGTCTGCCGAACCATCAACTGCATCGCCAGCCGGGACATCGCCATGCTCCTTCAGCAGGCGCGAAAAACGTCGTTCCATCATCTCGCGCATCATGCCGAAATCGTCGCCAGGCGTGATCTCGGTCGAGCGAATGTTGAATTTCCGGTACTGGTTCTTCACAAACCCTTCCGGTCCGGCGACGACCATGGCGCCGACCGCGTTGGTGCCCATGATGTGCGAATTGTCGTAGACCTCGATGCGCACCGGCGGCTTGGCCAGGCCGAATGTCTCGGCGAAACCGGCAAGCAGGCGTCCTTGGGTGGAGGTTTCAGCCAGTCGGCGTCCGAGCGCTTCGCGGGCATTCTGCAGGGCGTTGTCGGTCAGGTCTTTCTTTTCGCCGCGCTGCGGCACCGAGATCGCGACTTTGCGGCCGGCGCGGGTGGAGAGCGCCTCGGCCAGCAGTTCCTGATCCTCGACGCCATGCGACAGAAGAATGTTCCGCGGCGTCGGCTTGTCGTCATAGAACTGCGCCAGGAACGACCCCAACACCTCGGCTGCTTCCAACGCCGGATCGGCCTTGGGGAAATAGGCGCGGTTGCCCCAGTTCTGGCCGGTGCGGAAGAAGAACACCTGGATGCAGACCTGGCCGCCTTCCTGATGGATGGCGAAGACATCGGCTTCGTCGACGGTCGCCGGATTGATGCCCTGGTGGCTCTGCACATGCGACAGGGCGGCCAACCGGTCGCGATAGATCGCGGCGCGCTCGAAATCGAGAGCTTCCGACGCCTGCTGCATGGCGGCCGAGATTTCCGTCTTCACCTTCTGGCTGCGGCCGGACAAGAAGTCCTTCGCCTCGCCGACCAGTTCGGCATAGTCCTGATGCGAGACCTCGCCGGTGCAGGGGCCGGCGCAGCGCTTGATCTGATAAAGCAGGCATGGCCGCGTGCGGTTCTCGTAGAACGAGTTGGTGCAACTCCTGAGCAGGAAGGCGCGCTGCAGGGAGTTGATGGTACGGCCAACTGCACCGGCCGAAGCAAAGGGGCCGAAATAGTCGCCTTTGCGCGACCGCGCGCCGCGATGCTTGTAGATGCCGGGCGAAACATGGTCACCGGTCAAAAGGATATAGGGAAACGACTTGTCGTCGCGCATCAGGACGTTGAATCGCGGCCGCAAGCGCTTGATAAGATTTGCTTCGAGCAGCAGCGCTTCGATCTCGGTGCGGGTGACGACGAACTCCATCGTCGACGTCTCGCGCACCATGCGGCCGATGCGGGTGGTGTGGAAACGGCCTTGCGCGTAGTTGGTAACGCGCTTCTTCAGGCTGCGCGCCTTGCCGACATAGAGCACATCGCCGGCAGCGTTCATCATGCGGTAGACGCCGGGCGCGTTGGGCAGCCGCTTGACCAGCGTCTGGATCACCTCGGCGCCGATCATGCCTTCCGCGTCGCCGGCATGCGGCGTCCAGTCGATGGCGGTGAAGGCGACATCGGGACCGACGGTTTCAACGATCTCCTCGACCGCCTCGTCCTCGAGGTCGATATCGGGGGGCAGATCGTCGGCGCCGCCGCGCGGCTTGCTTTTGTGGTCTACAGGACTCATTCCGTCATGCCTGTCACATCGGGCGTCCGCCACGCAAGATGCTGGCCGCCATCAAGCGCGATCATCTGGCCAGTGACCGAGCGCGCTTCCCAGAGATAGCGGATCGTGGCGCCGAATTCCGGCAATTCCGGGCCGCGCTTGAGGATCAAGCCATCGACCTGTGCGGCAAAATCGCTGTCGTCCTGACGCGCGTTCTTCAGAGTCGGCCCCGGGCCGATGGCATTGACGCGGATGCGGGGACCGAGCGCTTGCGCCATCATCTGGGTGGCCGTCCACAGCGTCGATTTGGACAGCGCATAAGAGAAATAGCGCGGCGTCGGCCGCCAGACGCGCTGGTCGATCATGTTGACGATCAAGCCCTCCTGCCCTGCCGGCAACGCCCGGGCAAAATTCTGCGCCAGGAGCGCGGGTGCTTTCACATGGACGGCAAAGTGCCGGTCCCAGGCCCGCCAATCGAAATCCAGAACCGAATCGTCCTCGAACTGCGACGCATTGTTGACCAGCAGCCGGATCGGCCCGAGCGCCGCTTGCGCCTGGCCGACAAGATCGCCAACGGCATCCATATCGGTCAGGTCGGCGGCGACCACGGCGGCGCGGCCACCTCCGGCGATGACTTCGGCAGCCAACGCATCGGCCTCGGTGCGCGAGTGGTTGCAATGGATGGCGACGGCAAAACCGTGGGCGGCGAGATCCTCGACGATTGCCCTGCCGATCCGCCTGGCCCCGCCCGTCACCAGCGCCGGGACAGTGGCTTTGCTCATATGGTGTCAATCCTCAATTTCGGCCCGAAAAAGCAGTGCCGGCGAAATATGGCCCGGCATGCGTTAAATGGTGTTCGCACGTTGGGCAGCATTGTGGCGAAACGGCCGTTTGATATCCCGACCCGCCTTGGACTCAGGTGTGCCCGACCGCAATATAGGGTGCTGGAGTCCTTGTACCAAGCGGTGTGCAGCGCAGCACGGCATGGTTCCTGCCATTTCGCTGTTGCCAAGATGCAACGTCAAGGTTCTGCCTCATTCGTGCCGGGGAATGACCCAAGTTCAGGTTCGCTTCAGCCGCATTTTGACACGACATTTGGAACCGACGAACGCCAGATCCGTTTCACCCCCCGGACGGGTCGATGGCGATCGTGAGAAACAAGCCTGTGTCCTGTGGCTTAAGGAGTAAAGAACAATGCAAGCCAATCTAAAATTCGCACGGCCGCTGGCCGTGGCGCTCGGCCTCTTCGCCCTCAGCGGAACTGCGTATGCTGCTGACGTGGTTTCGGAAGAGCCGCCGGCACCTGCGCCGATCGCTGAGCTTCCGGTCGCTTCGTGGGCCGGTCCCTACGCCGGTCTCAACGTCGGCTACGGCTTCAGCGGCCATACCAAGGAAAAGGATCTGGGTGTTGACAATGTTGACGTCGGCACCAAGGGTTTCGTCGGCAGCGTCTTCGGCGGCTATCAGTGGCAGCAGGAGAACTTCGTCTACGGCGCTGAAGCCGAACTCGGCTACAACGGCGTCAAGGGCGACGAGGATGGCGTCAATTCCAAGGCCGGCTTCGAGGGTTCGTTGCGAGCTCGTCTCGGCTACGCCGTGACCCCCGAAATCCTGCTCTATGGCACCGGCGGTCTCGCCGGAAGGAGCCTGAAGGTCGAAGATGACGTATATGGTTCGGACCGCGCCACCATGCTCGGCTGGACCGCCGGTCTCGGCACCGACATCAAGCTGACCGACAATGTCTTCGGCCGCGTCGAGTATCGTTACACCGACTTCGGCAGCAAGAGCTTCGATGGTATCGGCAAGGTCAAGGCCACCGACAACCGCGTCACCTTCGGCGTCGGTATGAAGTTCTAAGTCGTTCAAGCCACGACACGAAAAAGCCGGGCCTCGTGCCCGGCTTTTTTTGTGTCTGAGTGGTTTCCCGGGTGATCGAACTGATAACCGGGGAAATCAATTCCGGATCGGCTATCAACCGGGAATGCAGGGCTTCAGTTCTGGAAACTTCTCGTCGAAGCGCGCAGCCCATCGTGTCAGCCGGGCGCGACCCTTTTCCCATTTTCCGGCAAAGCGCAGCGCGAGATAGCCAAGGCAGGCGCGCAGCGCCATCTGGCCGGCGGTGATCTTTTTCGGCAGCTTCGGCGGATTGGCATTGAGCAGGTCGAGTGCCGCCGTGATCTTCGCCCACTGGCGATCGAGCCAAGGCTGATAAACCATCTCCTCGGGCCGCGTGCGCCGTTCATAGACCATCGACAGCGCGCAGTCGCAAATGCCGTCGGCCAATGCCTCCAGCACTTCCGCCTCGAGCCGCTTGTCGGGATTGCGTGGAAAAAGCGCGTTCTTCGACAAACGGTTGAGATACTGGGTGATGGCGCGACTGTCATGGATGGCGCGCCCGTCATCAAGCACCAGAACCGGGATCTTGCCGAGCGGGTTGGCGCCGGTCAGTTCAGCCGGTTTGTCCTCGGTTCTGACCGCCACCGTTTCGATGTCGATGCCGGCATAGGCTGCTGCCATGCGCACTTTGGAACTGTAGGGAGAGGTGGACGCATAGAGCAGTCTGGGCATGATCGGCTTCCTGTTTTGCAGGCCGGCAGTGTTGACCGATCAGGCGCGATCGAGCAATGGCCACAAGCGGAAAACCCAGCCGCCAGCGAGCGACGCATCGGCCAGGGCCGTTTAGCGAGCGCTCCAAGAAGACGGCGCTTCACCATGGTCGCCGAGTTGCCGGGATCGCACGGATCAGCCAGCCAACAGGCAAGACCGAAGAGCCTACCGCCGATATTTCATCACCCGCATGAATAACACAAAAAAGCCCCACCGGACTCCGCCCTATGGCGAAGTCCTGGGAGCTGCGAAAAGATATCCTCCGTCCGCCTCTGTTCTCGCCTTCCGACTGCCTAAACAACGAGCGGGGCGCCTGTCAGGCACCCGCCCTTGACTGTTTCGGCACCGCCTTCGGCGAGGGAAGACGCGACTACTTCTTGCCGGCCTTGGCCGCCGCGGCCTTCGGCTTGGCCGCAGGTGCCGCTTTCTTCACCGGTGCTGAAGATTTCGCTGCCGCAGCCTTCTTTGCCGGAGCAGCCTTCGCAGCCGGCTTCTTGGCAGGTGCAGCCTTGGCAGCCGGTTTCTTGGCAGGTGCTGCCTTCTTCGCTGCGGGTTTCACCGCGGCTTTCGCTGCAGGCTTCTTGGCCGGCGCCGCCTTCGCAGCCGGCTTTGCCGCTGCCTTGGCGGGTGCTGCCTTCTTCACTGCCGGTTTTGCAGCAGCTTTCGCTGCCGGCTTCTTGGCCGGTGCTGCTTTCGCCTTGGCCGCCGCGGCCTTCGGCTTGGCAGCGGGTGCTGCTTTCTTCACTGCAGCTGCGACCTTTGCCGTCGCTGCTTTTGCGGGTGCTTTCTTTGCCGGTGCTTTGGACGCCGGCGCTTTGGATGACTGCTTAGCCATGCGATGCCCCTTCCTTTGTGCCGACGGCCGTAATGACCCGGCGCGCTCATGCATATCTGACTCGCGGCTTGCTAGCCAGCGAAGCAATAGACTGATTTTCGCAGCTTAAATTTCGGTTACGATCGGCACATGATCGTGCTGATCGTCGCAGAAACTCACTGCTGATCTTCGACCAATGGCTAGAATGTGTCGCCGACATTCTCCACACTCCGCGGGACCGCTCCTCTCGTGAAGCTCCGAAGATCAGTGAACAGCTTTGGGTGTCGATCGTCGGCCGCCGATATCATGACCGCCGCCTCATCGGTGCGATCATCTCGTGCAGGCGGACGATCTATACTGCAATGCGACAGCGGGTCGGTGCATCGTCTTGTCAAGCACGATCGCAGACCGGCTTGCTCGTGAATTGACAGACAACTCTACATGACAGAGTATTCTGTACAGCATGCGGAGCACTTCAATGTCGATCGCACAGGAGCAAGCGGCGCTGTCGCCGTTCGAGATTGCCAAGACGGTCCGCCACGGCGGCAGCATGGTTGTCCGCGACCTCCGGCTTGGCTGCGCCGGAGCCAATCGATGAGTGCCGACGAAATCATCCACCAGAGCACTCGGCTCAGGATCATGGCCGCGCTGAGTATGCTGGAAAGGCGTCAAACGCTGGACTTCACCGGGCTGAAGGCCATCGTGGACGTCACCGACGGCAATCTCGGCGCGCATCTCGATACGCTGGCCAGGGCCGGTTATGTCGACATCGAAAAGCTGTTCGTCGGCCGCCGGCCGCAGACGCGCGTCAAGGCGACGACGAGCGGACGGCGCGCCTTCCGCGGCCACGCGGCATTCCTGCGCAAGATCCTCGATCAGGCCGAGGCGGCGGCGCGCAGGAAATAGCGTGGTGACCGGGCAATCCTGCGCGATGCGCATTTCCGTCACGGCTGATAGCCGAGGCAGATGGCGCCGAGCGCAACGATGGCGCAGGCGCCGACCCGCCGCGGCGTCAGCGCCTCGCCTAGGAACAGGCGTCCGATGAAGGCCGCGAAGACGACGCTGGTTTCGCGGATCGCGGTGATTGGACCTGCCGGTCCAAGCGCGAAGGCCGCGACCACGACACCGTAGGCCAGTAGTGCAAACAGGCCGCCGCCCAGCGCCTTCCAGGTCTCCGGCGCACGCAGGTCGGCTATGAGCCGGCCACGGCAGGCGACGAAGGCCGCCGGCAGCAACACGCCGTAGATCAGCAGGACCCATGCGGTGTAGGCACCGGCGTTTCCCGCCGCCCGAACGCCGAGCGCATCGACCGTCGCGTACGCGGCGATGATAGCTCCCGTTGCCAACGCATAGAATATCGATGTCGTGGCGGCCCTGCCCCTTCCGAGAGAAAGGCCCATGATGCCGCCCGCGACCAGCGCGACACCGATGGTCTGCGGCAGAGTGAGCTGCTGGTTGGCCAGGAAGAAGCCGCCGAGCGTGACAAGCAGCGGCACGCTGCCGCGAACGATCGGATAGACCTGTCCCAGCTCGCCATATCTGTAGGCGGCCACCAGAAACAAACTGTAGCCAACCTGCAGGCTGGCCGAGAGCACGATGTAGGACCAGGCCGGCGCGGCTGGAAGGGCGTGAAAGAAGGCAAAGGGGATGGCGAGCGCCGTACTGGAAAAGCTCATGACGGTGACGGTCCACAACCTGTCGGCCCCCGTGCGCAGGAACGCGTTCCAGGTTGCGTGCAGGATCGCCGCAAACAATGCGAGCCCGATGACCAGCGGGCTCATTGCGGCCTGCGCGAAGCAGCGACGATGCCCATGGCCGCCTTGCGGGCGTCGCGAATGGCGGCGTCGGCCTGTCCCATCTGCGCCAGCAAGGTCGCACCTTCGATCAGCATAAGCAGTGTCGCCGCCACGCTCTCGGCGCGGCCGCGCGGCATCACCTCTTCGAGGATAGACCGCATGCGCCGCTTGAGGCCGTTCTTCTGCCTGACTACGGCCTTGAAAACCGGATGCCCGGGATCGCCGAACTCGGCCAGCGCATGTGCGAACAGACAGCCATGGAAATCCGCACTGCGGAACCAGCGTGCATGCCAGTCGAAGATTCTTCCGATTTTCTGTTCCGGCGGAATGCCCTCTTGGGCGAGCCGGTCGAGTTGGCGGTCGAAACGCATAGCGCGATAGTCGAGCACCTCGACGATCAGTTCGTCCTTGCTGGGAAAGTGGCGATACATCGTCATCTTGGCCACATCGGCCTCGGCGATGATCCGGTCGATACCGGTCGCATGGAAGCCGGCCCGCTTGAACAGCACGTAGGCCGTTTCAACGACGTGCTGGCGCTTATCGGAAACGGGCGATGGTGTCATGGCGCCTACCGAGTGATGAGACAGGTCTGTCTCACAGCTATGGGACGGATCGCGCCTGCTGTCAACGCGGCACGAAAAACGCCTGCAGCCGATCAAGCCACAGGCGCGAAAGAGATTGGAAGGGGAAACCGGGTTTAGCGCAGAATGCGGCAGCGGCCGTTGTAGACCATCCAGCGGTCGAAGCCCGAGACGCAGAATTCGACATTGTCGCCGATCGAGGCGAAGCCCTGGCCTTCCTCGATCAGGTACCAGATGGTGCGATCGCGGCCGTCAGACAGGCTGACGGTGGCCCCGCAATAACGGCGACCGATCGGCCAGGTATCGTTGGCCGCCAGATAGCGATGCTGGTGAATGCGCCGGAAATCGGTGATCTGCACATCAGGCAGATGCGGCACGTGATGCACCTGATAGGAAAAGCGGCTGGTGATCTTGTTCAGTACCCAAGGCTGACCGCAGACCCCGCTGTCTTCATCGGAATAGACCGTAAGATCGGCGGCCTGCACGGTCTGGGTGACACCGAAAGGCGCGGCAAGCGGGGTGCAGAGCGAAATCAGGGCGGCAAGGGCGGATTTGGCGAAGCGAGTCATGGCAGCCTCTCAAGGTCGATTGCGCGCACTGTGCGGATTCGCTCGGCGGCGGTCAAGCGGTTGCGTTGACAATGGTTTCCTAGTTTGAAACTGCTTTTTGACCAAAGCCGAATTTGCACGGCACCGGAATGGCTCTGGCACGTTCATGTCCGGATCCAAAAGAGCGCGTCCCGGGTCGTCGATGAGCCCGCCTCAAACCTGCTCGCCGGCCAGCCATTCCAGCGACCAATGCGCTGGCCTTCCCACCGCAAGCAGCCTGTGCAGTGCCGGCAGCAGCGCCCGCAATTCGCCCTCCAGCGTGAAGGGCGGGTTGACGACCACCATGCCGCTGCCGTCGAGGCTGGGCTCCGAAGAGGCCGGCCTGATCTCGAATTCGATGTCGAGCAGCTTCGGGATGCCGGATTGCTTCAGCGCCTTGCGGAAAGCGATGATCGCCTTGCGGTCCTTGAGCGGATACCAGAGCGCGTAGATGCCGCCGGGCCAGCGCTTGTGGGCTCTGACGAGCCCGTCGACGAGGCGTTCGAACTCACCCGCTTCCTCGAATGGCGGATCGATGAGGACCAGGCCGCGCTTTTCCTTCGGCGGCAGATGGGCGCCGAGCGCCAGCCAGCCATCGAGTTCGATGATCCGGGCCTGGAAATCGCCGGCAAAGAACATTCTCAGCCTCGCGGCATCCTTGGGGTGCAGCTCGATCGCCGTCAGCCTGTCCTGTTTGCGCATGAGATGGCGCGCAATCAATGGCGATCCCGGGTATTTCTGAATGCCGCCCTCGGGGTTGAGCGACCGTATTGTCTCCAGATAGGGCGCGAGCAGCGCCGCCACCGGCGCGGCAAACGGGGCATCGATCAGCCTGCCGATGCCGCCTTGCCACTCACCCGTCTTCTGCGCTTCGAGCGACGACAGGTCGTAGCGGCCAATGCCGGCATGGGTGTCGACGACCCGAAACGCCTTGTCCTTCTGCTTCAGATACTCGAGCAAGCGCGTCAGCACGACATGCTTGACGACGTCAGCGAAATTCCCGGCATGATAGGCGTGGCGGTAGTTCATGGTCTTGTGCCGTTATGCATGTCGTTGTCCCAAAACCGCTGCACACTTTTGGGCGACATGCATCAGCCCCTGCCCCAGCGCGGCGGTGGCGGCTGCGAGTTGGGATTTTCCGGCCGGCCGCCACGACTGCGCAAGGTCAGCAAAAATCCGATCAGGCCGATCGCCATCAGCGCGAAGCCGACCGGCCGTGCACGGCTGTCGATCTCGCCGACGCCGGAGCGCAGGATGAGATCGACCGCCCGCATCGGTATGTCGTCGGCATCACCCGGTCCGACGGTGAAGATGTAGGGACCCGGGCTGACGGTCGCGATCACGCCGGCCTCGTCTCGAAAGATCTTGTCGGGCAGTTGCGGGCTGGCCTGGCGAGGATTGTCGGAATGGTTGAACTGCAGCGTCGAGGCGAGCACCGTGCGGCCATTGCTGGCGGCGGTCAGCGTCAGCACCGTGCGCTGCTGCGAAACGATGCGCTCGGCCCTCGCGGTCAGGTCGACCAGCACCCGCACCGGCGCGTCGCGGTCGGAGAGCGGCACCGTCAGCGGCCTGAAGCGGCCCTGCTCATAGACCCGCCAGGTGCCGATCTGATGGCCGGAGAAATTGCTCACCGCCCAGGGATAGACGAGACCGATGCCGGCGCCGGCGAGCAGGATCAGGACAAACAGAAAGCGCATTCACATCACCACATTCCATCGTGACCTTGCCAATAGCGCCCCGACGATCAAAAGGCGATGGCCAGCCGAGTCGCCACCCCAGGCGATCGAGCCAGGCGTGCACAAGCAACAACCCGGTGGCGGCGTGGCCGCGCGCCAATGCGGGGTTCTACCTATGCGCTTAAAATTCGTTGCCGAAATGACCGCTCCTCCACTATGAAATGAATACGCGCACGGGCTTTTCGGCGAAATGGGCCATCGGCGCGCCTTGCGAATCAGAGGCCTTTGATGCGCAAAGATCATGAACAGCGGGCCTCAAAAGAGATGAAGTCAAAATTCGTCTACGTGAATGAATTTGCTTACAAATCCTTATCCCTTGCCCTTCTTCCCACTATAGCCAGCTGCGGCGTGCCTACGATAGGTCAAATCCTATGGTCTGAATATTCGCACCCTGGAATTTATATTTGCACTCCGAGCGGTTTTGGGCAGCAATCTCGTTGCTATCTGAAATTTTCCCATCGTTCTGATCGTTGAATTTCACCTTTCGGCTGGATACAGCCCCATCTCGGCCTGAATTGCGCAACCCCTTATCATGGCGATCCTTGCTGATTCGACGTAGCGAACAGCTTGTGGCGCCGACTGCCAGCGACCGGACCCAATACCCTGATTCAAAATGAGGAACTGTCCTGGACATCTCCTGGTTCAGCTTCGAGGCCGATGCCGGCCCGTGATTAACCATTCGCAAACAGATATGGTTAAGAAATGCCTAATTTAGTTGACTATGATTTCCACAGGTATATTTTCGATGTGTTGGGATGTGCAATTTGGGCGAGCAATCGACGATGGTGACACCGAGCGTGTGATCGCGGTTTCGGGGTGCAGAGAATGCTGAGCGGCAGCACGGAGGTTGTGTAGTCGCCCCAGCTTCGCGAAAGCCAAAGAACAATTGACGCACATCAGTGATGGCGGTTCCGCAGATGCGGAGGTTGCCACGTTCTGAAAAACGTGGCCGGGCGATGCTTTGTCCCGGCCCGGCGGTAGCGTGTGCGGTGCGTATGAGGAAAGCATGAGTAAGCTTGTCAAGGTTCTGAAACTGGAATCCGGCAGCCAAAGGGGCGCCAACCGGAGCCGACGACGCGCCCTTGTCGCCGGAGGAGCGGGATTTCTAGGGTCGCATCTGTGCGAACGTCTTTTGCGGGACGGATACGACGTTGTCGCGCTGGACAATTTCCACACCGGCAAAAGATACAATCTGAATAGCCTCCTGCGTAATCCGCGCTTCAGCTGCATCGAGCACGACATCGTCGATGCATTGCCTTCGGATCTTCAATGCGACGAGATCTACAATCTCGCCTGCCCCGCCTCTCCACCGCACTACCAGGCGGACCCGATCCACACCTTCAAGACAAGCGTGCTTGGATCGCTGAACCTTCTGGAACTCGCGCGACAGAACAAGGCCAAGATATTCCAGGCCTCTACGTCCGAAGTCTATGGCGATCCCTTCGTGCACCCACAGCCCGAGAGCTACTTCGGAAACGTCAACACGCACGGACCGCGTTCCTGCTACGATGAAGGCAAGCGCTCGGCCGAAACCCTGTTCTTCGATTATTCGAGAACCTATGGCCTCGATATCCGCGTCGCCCGCATTTTCAACACCTACGGTTGCCGGATGCAGCCCGACGATGGGCGTGTGGTTTCGAACTTCATCGTCCAGGCGCTGCGCGGCGAGGACCTGACCGTCTATGGCAGCGGCCAGCAGACGCGCTCCTTCTGCTATGCCGACGACCTGATCGAGGGCTTTATCCGGCTGATGAACGCGCCGAGCGCGCCCGCCCATCCGGTCAATCTAGGCAACCCTGCCGAATTCACCATCATGGAACTGGCGACGCTGGTCGTCGATTACACCAACGCCCGATCGAAGATCGTGCATCGGCCGCTGCCCGTCGACGATCCCCGGCAGCGCAAGCCGGACATCTCCTTTGCCAAGGCCAATCTTGGCTGGGAGCCGAAAGTCAGCTTGAGCCAGGGGCTCGCGCGTACCGTCGAATATTTTGATACCCTGCTCTACGGAAGTCACATCGCCAGGGGAGTTGCCGCTTCATGAGCCGGCCGGCAGTCCTGGTGACGGGTGGAGCTGGTTTCATCGGCAGCCACACCTGCAAGCAGCTGGCCACCGCCGGCTACATGCCGGTGGTTTTCGACAATCTGAGCCGCGGCAATGAGAGATCCGTCGGCTGGGGTCCGCTTGTCGTCGGCGATATCCGGGATCGGGATGCACTGCGGCGGGCGATGGAAACGTACCGGCCGACGGCCGTGATCCATTTTGCGGCGCTGGCCTATGTCGGCGAGTCCGTGCGCGACCCGGCCGAATATTATTCGACCAATGTGACAGGCACCATCGCGGTGCTCGATGCCGCACGCGCGAGTTCGATCGAAAATATCATCTTCTCCAGCAGCTGTGCGACCTACGGCGTGCCGGAAGCGTTGCCGGTTCGCGAGACCTCCTCGCAAAATCCGATCAGCCCTTATGGGCGCACCAAGCTGATGGGCGAACAGATCATCGGCGATTATGCATCCGCGTACGGAATGAAATTTGCGATCCTGCGCTATTTCAACGCTTGTGGCGCCGATCCCGACGGCGAGCTTGGCGAGTGGCATTCGCCGGAAACCCATCTGGTTCCCAGAGTGCTCATGGCCGCAGCGGGCATCATCGACGCGATCGAGGTTTTCGGTACCGACTACGACACGTCGGACGGCACCTGCGTAAGGGACTATATCCACGTCACCGATCTGGCCCGCGCCCACCTGCAAGCGCTCATCTATCTCGAGGGTGGCGGGCGAAGTCTTGCGGTCAATCTCGGCACCGGGCGGGGCGTCTCCATCAAGGAGATCGTCAAGGCGGTCGGCCGAATGACGTCGAGGCCGGTTCCGGCAGTGCTCAGGAGCCGACGCCCTGGGGATCCGGCGGAGCTCTACGCCGATCCGGGAAGCGCACGCGAACATCTTGGCTTTGTGCCGGAGCTTTCCGACATCGACACGATTGTCAGGACGGCCGCTCCCTTTTTCGGACTGAAGACCAAGCCAATGAAACTGCCGCCAGCCAGAGCGGCAGCGTCGGTCGTCGCCCGACGGGTCAGAGATAGCGGGGGTGACAGCTCGCGCGCTGGCCAAATCCGCTAGGGCTGCAGATATAAGGCGAGCCGCCGGAGAACGTGCTGCCATCGCCCGGATTGAACGAGATTTTCACCGGCGCCGGCGTGCTGGCTTTGATCTGTTGCGGCGGTGCAAAGGCGTAGGCACTTTCAGTCCCTATTGTGCTTGTCATCTGGATCGGAAGGTCGGCACGGAGCGAGCGCACGGGAAATCTGGCCTGCACGGGCTGGACCGCGGGCTGACTGCGGACCGGGTGGACGATGGGCCTGATAAGGACCGAACCGGTTTCAGTTGCGTCCATACCTTGACAACCTGCCACCATGGAGCCCAGCACCACAGCCGCGGCAATAGATACGACATTTTTGCTTGAGCGAAATACGCTCGCGGAATTTCTCATCCTCTGTCCCTTGCTATCAAGTATAAGCCAAGGGCGCGTTGCGACATACTATACTTGGGCCGCTTTCACGCCGCATGAGTGACCACTCGCACATCATACGTTATATTAGATATCACTAATTATTAAATTTCATCAAAACCGTATGGCAGGCCATCGTCTTGTCGTCTGGCTGATGCAATCGAATGCGACTAGATGCTGAATGCGACTAGATGCTGAATGCGACTAGATGCGACCGGCGCGCAGACCGCGCTTGCCGAACCGCTTAAGCCTTCACCATAAGCGATTCGCGGGTTCGGCGACAGGCGCACGGCAAGAACAGCCAGGCCGCTATCTCAGCGCGGCTGGAAGAAGGGCCTACTTCTTGGCATCGACCAGCTTGCGGGTCTCTTCGAACTGCGCGCCCTTGGTGTCGCCTGCTTCGAATTTCTTGTATTCGTCGGAAGGATCCTCGGGAGATCGCTTGAAACCGTACCATTCCCCGTCCGGATCCTTGCGTTGCTCGATGTTCCGGCCCTGAATGCGATGGCTGTAGCAGGTGCGGTGCGGCTCGCCGGTGTAGCTCTTCGATCGCCAGGCGAGCTCCATGCACATCTTGCCATCCTTGGTCACCAGCCATCTGCCCTCCGCGACGGTTGCCGTGTCCTGCCCCAACGTCCAGGCCCTGAGGTGTCGATCGTCGCGCGCGAAATAAGCTGCTCCGTCCTTCCATATCCATGTGCGGCCTGCATACAGAAGCTGTAGTTCGTAAGCAGTCGGAACAGCGGCGGTACCGGCTTCCGCGGCGCTTTTGTCGTTGGCGGCGGCCGCTTGCGCCGCTCCCGAAACAGCCACCTGGCCGCAGAGAGCCAGGAGCAGCACAAGTTGCTTGAAACTTGCACACCGGCGAGGCCCCTTGCGATGCCGACGGCCGACATCAAGCGGCAGCGATCTGATCAAAGCTGTCGGCATAGCTGGCACTCGCATGTTTATTCAGTCCAGGGCGGCGTCAGCGCTTTGACGGCCACGCGAGCCATTAACAGTCGTGAGAACGGCGGTGTCAACCGTCGCAAAGCATGCGGGCAACAACTATTCGCGACAGCACATTGTCCATCAAGACGGCAACACCGCGATTGCGTATCGGGCTTGTGGATCCGGACAGCCAGCCGAACTATAAATCAGCAGCCATCGATAAAACCGGGCCGTTGTCGGATCGGAAAACAGGCCAATGCCGGAGCTTCAGCGGCCGCCTGAAGTTGCGCGGATGCGCGCTCGCAAGCCAGGCAATGCGGTCGATCGGAAAGGCTTGGGCCGCTACCAATGCCGTGGATTTTGAGATACAGCACGCCGCGGCCGACGGAATCCGATAGCGCAAGCCTGCGCAGGAATTGTTGAATTGTTGAAACGTGCTGCCTCAATAATCGTGAGCCTGGCCCTGCTGGCGTGGGTCGTCAGCGACTCGCGCTGGAAGATGGTGGGCGATGCTTTCGCGAGCATCACGCCCGGCGCCTTCGCGGCGGTAGCGCTTGCGCTGTTCGTCACCTACGTGCTGCGCGCGCTGCGGGTCTGCGACGAGTTCCGCGACGAGGTGCATGGCCGTTTCGGTGCCTGCCTGCGGATCATTCTGATCCACAATGCAATGATCAACGTCGTGCCCTTTCGCGGCGGCGAGACGGCCTTTCCCCTGCTCCTGCGCCAGGTCTTCGGCATACCGATCATGCGCGCCAGCGCCTCGCTGCTGTGGTTCAGGCTGCAGGATGCCTTCGTCGTCGGCGTGCTGGCCCTGGCGGTGTGGCCGGGCCTGCATCCGGCGACAAGGATCGCGGGCGTGGCGGCGGTGGTCGCTGCCGCCTGGTATCTGCCGCGCTGGGCGCGTGCGCCGCATGACTGGGCAGGCCGCGGCAAGATCGTGGCGAAACTCGGCAGGCTGCGCGATGTCTTCACCGAGGCGACCGGCCGATCGCGCTATGGCTGGTGGTGGACGATCGCCAATTGGTCGCTGAAGCTCACCGTACAGGGATGGTTGCTGGCAATGCTGCTGGGGACATCCTTTTCGACTGCCTTTCCAGGCGTCGTCGGGGCCGAGGGCGCCGCCATACTGCCGGTGCAAGGCGTCGCCGGCTTCGGCACCTACGAGGCGGGTGCAGCGGCGGCGCTTCTCACCTCCGGCATTGCCGTGAAGAGCGGCCTTCAGGCAGCGCTGGCACTGCATCTGTTCATCTTCTGCTCGGCAATCGCCACGGGTGCGATCGCCTGGCTGTTTCCCTCGAAATCGACGCTGCCGGGGAACCCGGCCGTCGGCCCTGCAAGGAAACCATCCCTATGAGCGTATTGCCCATCCCTGCTTCGGGACTGCCTGACGGCACGGTGATGCCGGAGCATACACTGTCCATCGTCGTGCCCATGTACAACGAGGCTGAAAACGTCGAACCGCTGCTGGCACGGATTCATCAGGCGATGGAACGCTACGACCAGCCGTGGGAGGTCGTGCTGGTCGATGACGGCAGTACCGACGCGACGGTGAGCGAGATCAGGCGCCTGGCGGCGCATTACGGCCCGCATGTGCATGCGGTCGAACTGGTGCGCAACTACAAGCAAACCGCCGCGATGCAGGCTGGTATCGACGCAGCACGCGGCGACGTCATCGCCACGATCGACGGCGACCTGCAAAACGATCCCTACGACATTCCGCGCATGGTCTACCGCCTGCTGAGCGAGGATCTCGACCTGGTGGTGGGCTGGCGCAAGGATCGCCAGGAAGGATTTTTCATGCGCAGGCTCCCCTCGCGCATTGCCAACGCGCTGATCGCGCGCGTCACCGGGGTGCGCCTCAAGGACTATGGCTGCAGCCTCAAGGTTTATCGCGGCAACGTCATCCGCAGCGTCAAGCTCTATGGCGAGATGCACCGCTTCATCCCGGCATGGCTGGCCACTGTGACGACCCCCAGACGCATCGCGCAGGAGGTGGTGACGCACCATGCCCGCATCCACGGCCACTCCAAATACGGCATTTCGCGCACCTTCAGGGTCGTGCTCGATCTGGTGTTCATGTACTTCTTCATGCGCTATCGCACGCGGCCCGGGCACTTCTTCGGCGGCATCGGCATCGTGCTTGGCGCGCTGGGTTCGCTGATCCTTGCCTACCTGCTTTGCCTGAAGCTGCTTTTCGCCGAAGACATCGGAACACGCCCGATGCTGTTCACCGGCTTTTTCCTGCTCATCGCCGGGGTGCAGATGGTGACGTCGGGCGTGCTGGCTGAAATGCTGGCACGGGTTTATCACGAAGCGAATGGAGCATCGGCCTATGTCGCGCGGCCACAGCCGGCACCCGGCGACAATGACGGCTGGCTCCGCCCGGGCCGGCCATCATGATCTGACCACGTCTGCCAGCGGCTTCCGGATAACGGTCGGAGGGCAAGAGGTAAGCGCAACGTCTGCACCGGCGGACTCTTCAGTCAAATCGCGCCGCCACTTCTAGGTCTGATGGTTAGTAGCGCGAACGGCAGCTGGCGCGCTGGCCGAAACCGCTCGGGCCACAAATCCAAGGCGAATGACCCAGGAACGGGCCGCCATTGCCCGGGCTGTAGGAGACCTTCACCGTCGCCGGCCTGCCGACCCGGTGCGGCCGCACGAAGGCCGCATAGGCCTCCTCCCTCGTACGCGTCACCATGGTCGTGTGTGTGAGCGGCTTGCGGTAAAGAACCTTCTTTCCGACGCGATCGAGCTTCCTGACGTGCTGGACCTTCTTGCCGAAACCTTGATCAACGATCCGTCCGTTGATTGAGCTGGTCTTGGTCGTGTCCATCGCCTGGCAGCCTGACACCATCGAGGCCAATGCGATTGCAGCAACAGCATAGGCATATTTTCTGGCTGTATCGGTCAGATTGTCCATAAACTGTCTCATCATCCGCTCCCTGCCCTGTAATGCAACGTGATTGGAAGCAAAGAATATACTTCGAATCCGTCATTTCTAATTGCTCGTGAGTGGCCGTTTTCCATTCACATCGTTCCATCATATTAGAAGAGACTTATTAAAATTCGTGCAAACGTCATAATGAACGCAGCCTTTCACTCTTCGCTCGAATTTGATGGAAATTCGGTTGTCGGATCAGCTCTGGCAGACGGAGCCTTGCCAAACGGCCATCGGCATACGTGACGTACTCGCGCCTGCGGCAAACAGAAGCCGGCGCTCGGGCTGTTGCGATTTATAAAACGCTCAGCGCCACAACGGCGCCGGCAGGGCGACTGCCCCAAGCTCTCTCCAGCCGACAAAAAGGGGCCGGCGATCCTTATCGCCGGCAGTGGCTGGATGCGGCGGCCCGCTCCAGGGAGCCGATGCCGCTACATGCACCCCTCGACAAATGGACCGCTGACCCACAGCGAGCCGCTGTTGAACATGCTGGTCCCGCTGTCATCGATGAACCCTACAGTCTTGTTGTCGACATGCAGCTTGCTCTTCGGCATCACTCGGCCGTCTATCTTGATATTCTTGATGAAAAGGTTGCGATCGCCAGCCTTGCCCTGTCCCGCCCAGAGGTCGTTGGCATAGCGGAGTTCGATTTTCCGCGGATTGGGCACGGCGCTTAGATTGAAGCGAAATGGTACGGTATGAGCGGACGCTGCCTTCAACTCCGCGACGATCGATCCTGCCGTGATCGCCGTGCTTTCCGTCCCCAGGACGACCGCCTGTCCAACCGGCTTTCCGTCGACAAGCACGTCGAGCCGAGGGGGACCATCGAAACTGGTGCCGGCCGCGTCGATCTCGAGGCTGGCAATCCTGCAACGCGCCACATCTTTCGCCGCATCGGCGATCATATCGGCAACGCGGCGCTTCTGCGACTGTACCCATCCCGCGATCGGCTGCAGGATGGCGGTGCGATCGCCGGTGCCAGCCTTGATGAGGTTGACCTTTTCCGCAGGATCCGTCTTGAGGTCATACGCCTCGATGCTGCCGGTGGTCGCGTTGAAGATGACCTTCCGATCATCTTCGCGGTAGCCGAATTGGAAACCGCTCCAGGGAATGAAGAAGAATGTCTTGTTCGGCCGCTGCTCGCTGAACAAGCTGTGACCCTGCCAGGATTTTGGAAGAGGAAGGCCGAGTATATCGAGGATGGTCGGGGCTATGTCGATAATCCCACCGACAGAATGTGCGACGTCATCATGAAAAAGCTGCTTGTTGATCATGATAAGCGGGATATGGATGTTTTCTTCGTAGAGAGCACTGGCATGGACGTAGTTCCCATGCTCTCCAAACGCTTCGCCGTGGTCGCCGAGTATGACCACAAGCGTCGAATCGAGTTTGCCGGACTGCTTGAGTGAATCGAGGATCTGTCCCAACGCCTGGTCACCGACCTTCAGCGCGTTGAGGTAGGCGTTGAACTTCTCGTCATCTGAATAGCGAACTTTCGAGCTGTCAGAGAGGTGGGGGGTCTCTTTCATCGCCGTAAACAGCGGGCTGTCGATGAGATAGGGGTAATGGGTCATCGCCGTAAACATCACCGCGAAGAAGGGATTTTCGGCATCCTCATTCACCCAGTTGATGACGGATTGAGCGGTACAGAGATCGCTGTTGTAGTCGAAATTCTTCCATTCCTTGGAACTGAGCTTGAATGTGGGAATGTCGCATTTCTGCCCGCGGTAGTCCTGAATGACATCAAGCCCCTTGTTGAGCAGAAACTCATCCACGCGCTGGAACCGTGAATCCGCACTCCAGAAAAATCCGGTGCGAAAGCCGCTCGCGGTCAGAGTGTTGGAGATTGAACTCAGCGGCAGATCCGGATGGCTCGCGGTCATTCCATAGTAAGATATGTCATTGTACATCGAGCTGAACAGCGAGAATATCGAATAGTTTGTAGAGGGAGTATGCGCATATATATTGTCGAAGCGTATCGAGTCACTTGAGTAGCTCTTTATGTTTGGTGTAACAGGATACTTTCCACCAAATGTCTCGACGTATCGGGATGGCACCGATTCCATCATGAAAACCAGCACGTTCTTTATCGGGTTTGGTGATTGCACCTTGAAGCTGGACGTCTCCGCCGGACGTTCCCCAACGCTGGCGACGTCAACGTCCACCCCGGTATTCGCGGCGAAAACGACTGGGGTCGGGCTGAACAGGGCCGATTCAACGAAGTACACGATAGGGTTGGCAACCTTTGCCTCCGGCAGGGCCGTCGCGCGAACATGGTATCCGGTGCCGACCAGTCCAGCACCGACGCACAGGAAAAGCGCCCCCAGCAATACCGCTCGAGCAGTTCCCGCCAGCCGCAGGCACAGCCCTGCTGTTGCGTAGCCCAAGACCAGCGCCAGAACTATGGACAACGACGAGAATGCGAAATCCCTTGGGTTGAGCGCGTCACCTATGGCGTTCTTGGCGTCGGCATTCTGCAGGAAGTCGCCATAGATCAACCACTGGAAAGTGAACGGCTCGCTCAGCATTTTGACGAGATTGATGTTGGCAAAACCCCAACATAGCGAAATCAGGATGGCGAGATAGAAAGTGATGACCACGACGACGCCGAAGAAGCGATTGGCCTTTGCCAGGAAAAGCAGGAGCAGGGCTGCTGCCGTCAGCGACGAAATGAAAATCAGATCATGGTAGCTTGACGCTATTCCGCTGGGGATGGAGGCCAAGCGACCCTGGAGCGTCGATTGGGGATCGATGATGAAGCCGCGGTAGACACCCAGAAGCATCCAGGCGAAAAACCCGGTGCAAGCGATCAGCAGGCCTGCGCGGAGAAAGCGCTTGGGACCTTGTGAACCGGGCTGTGTCTTCAATCCCATCTGACCGTTCCGTGCATAACCGCGAGGACAACCGAAAGAGCAAAGGGCCTGATGCTACGTGCAATCTCAGAGCCGCTGCCATTTTCCGAGTGCCAGGTTCACTCGCTCCCTGGATGTTTTGTCATGGCAATCCCTGAGTTGGCGGGCCGCCAGGCTCTTCCAGACTATCTGACACTTGCCCGATCCCAGGCGGGGTCAAGATGGAATGTGCGGGTTCCGCTCCCGCCACGCCCGGCTCCGGAAACCGGATAGGCCACGCTGACGATGCGCACACTGCCTGCTCCCTGCTGGAGCCCATATATGCCTTCCAGGCCGCGGTCATAAAACGCAGCGCCCGGAACGAAGAGCGCAACGCCAGCGAGCGAGGCCTGCAAGGCGAGTTTCGCGACGTTGCGCCGCAACGAAATTCTGTTTTCCGCCAGGTGCCTGGTGATGATTACGACCACAAGCAGCCCGTAGACGAACGCATTGAAGGCAGCGAACCAGTAGAAGCCGGTGGCATCCGAAGCGCGGTCCACTAGAAGGACCGGCAGCGAAGCTCCGATTGCAAGTGCCACATACGGAACGATGACGCGGGCAGGCAGCAGATTTTTCGGGCCACTGCCCTTGGGGGTAACACGAAAATCCACGAACGACTTGGTCACATAATCACGGATCGACGACAGCGTGCCCGCCAGCACCCACGGCCAACGCGCGAAGAATGAGAACAACATTCCCTCCCAACTGATCGTCTTGGCGGTGAGCGGGCGCGACAGGCCGAAGGCCGTCAGCAACATCACCAGCATAATCAGGGAAATAGAGTTCGGCGCATAGTATAAAAGGAAATCAACATACGTCACATTGGCGAAGCTCTTCCCCGTCAGAAGCGCGTACATAGGCATGACGTACATGACAAGCGAAAACACGGCGAAAAGCGGATACCAGAGCTGGCGAAACAGGAACTGGAATTTCAGCCGTGGCGATAGCTTGGAAAGGTATATGGGCGAGTATTCGAGCATGATCGTCATCAGGCTCCGCGACCACTGGAACTCCTGCGTGACAAGATCGGCAAAGGTTTGCGGGCCGTCGCCATGGGCAATGGCGTCTATGGCATGCACACCGCGCCAACCAGCCGCGATGAACAGCATGGACGTCGAGTGATCTTCGGCCAGTTCCGGGCCAAGGCCGCCGACCTGCTTGAGCGCTGCGGTTCTCACGGCATAGTGCGAGCCGATGCAGAGCGGCGTTCCGTCGCCCGTATGGCCGGACTGCAAGGGTCCGTGGAACATCCCTTCCGGGAACAGCCGGCCGCGTGCCGACCAGCTTTCAGCGGCATTGTTGTCGCATATGCTCGGCGCCGATACATAGCCAACCGCCGGGTCGGCAAAGGCGACCAGGATTTCGCTGAGATAGGTTGGTGTCGGGACGTGGTCCGCATCCATCTGAGCGACGAAGTGGTAGCGCTCATAGCCATAGTGGTCGTAGAAGAACGCCAGGTTTCCCTCTTTGCAGCGCGTCCGGCGGGGCCACACCTTGCGGTGATAATCTTCCCGCCCGCGCCGCGTCGAAATCATGACGTTATGGGCATCGCACCAGGCAATCGTTTCCTCGGACGGGTCCTCGTCGGCCAGCCAGGTATCATGCGGACAGTCCTGCGCCAGCATCGCTTCGAGCGTTCGCGCAACCACCGAAAACGGTTCGGACGCAGCCTTGGTCACCACCATCGCGACCCGCGAACATTCCGGGATCGTGTGAAGCCTGGACGGCTTTTTCATCGCATGCACGTTCAAGAGAAAATACATCGGCATGAACGTCAGCCATACGAGCGTCAATGTCGCCAGCATGTACGGAATGACGTGTTCGATGTGCCCGGGCTGCAGCCACCAGCACCAGAAAAATCCGAATGTTACCGACCAGCAGGCAAGTCCCAGCTTCCAGATCCACTGCTGGGTGCCCGACAGGACGGGCACCAGGAAAGGAGGCTTCTCCGCCCCGTCGCCCAGAAGCGCCCCCTGCCCCCGTTTCGGCATGGTCTTGCCGCTGATGATCCCCACGTCCGCGGAAACACTCATACACTTACCGCCGCCACCCGAGCATCAGCCGAACGACGGCTGACGAGCCTTGAAAACCCGCCCTTAGAATCCACTCAGGTATCTTAGAGTCAACTAAATTAAGTGTTGGTTAACTATACTTCTTGCGAATTGGTTAACTTAACATCTTGAATCGGGAGGGTAATTCCGTGGACGTCTCCCCCGACCAGCACTGCAATCACAGCCGGCAAAAGTTTCAGCGTTGGAGAATCCGTCGAAGGGGCCGAGGCTATCCGAAGGACGACCCGCTCAAGGCAGCGTTAACCATGTTGCGAGCATCATGGTTAAGCAACCATTAATTGCGCTTGACTCTTTGGTCGGTCCGGCTCTTAAATTAGACAGGGATGATATATCGGAATATTGACGCGAATTTGTGAGTATCGCGGCGAAACTCTCTCGACGGCTCCTTCTGTGTTGGCGCCTTGAGAAGTAATTTTGGGTGGGCTCCGTGCGAAGGTTCGCACAACCGCCAATGATCGCTCCGAAATCCCGCAGATTCCCCCAATAGAGCCGATAGGTTTTTGGGTAGCCGCGTCGATCATGTATCGATGCGCACGGGCGAAGCCTTAACTTCCACGAGAAGTCGAGGCCATGGGAGAATATATGATGACAAACTCCGCGGCAAAGGCACTTGCAATCGCACTGGTATTGGGCGGAAGCGCCGCCTTCCCTACTGCGGGAGGGGCCGGCTCCGTAACCGCGACCGACCCCGTTCAGACGAGCAGCGCTGCGTCGGCGTTCGGTTCCTATGATCCCTACGGGGACTTCAGCACCGACAAGAGCGCCAGCATCGAAGAGCTGTTCCTGCCCTGGGAAGACGTCGATCTGTCGACGCTGCCGCTGGCCGACGCTTACGCGCTGCAGCGCGGCCGCTCGCTTCTGATCACGATTGAGCCGTGGACATGGTCCAAGGACTGGCGCATCACCCCGCCCGAATTGCGTGATGGTATTTTGAGCGGCAAATATGACGCCAACATGCAGGCGATCTGCGACCTGGTGGGACAGATGAAGAGCCCGGTGACCATTCGCTGGGCGCAGGAAATGGAGGACAAGAACGGCCGCTTCACCTGGGCCAACTGGGCTCCCAAGGACTGGATTTCCGCTTACAAGCGCGAAGTCGACATCTGCCGCAAGGCTGCCCCCGCCGCCAAGTACATGTGGTCTCCCAAAGGCGAAGAGGGCTTGGAAAAATACTACCCCGGCGACGATTATGTCGACGTCATCGGCCTGTCGGTATTCGGTCTGCAGAAAAAAGATGATGACGAGGCCGGTCGTGACCGCACCTTCGCTGAGTTGCTGAAGCCCGGTTATGACCGCGTTGCAGTGTTCAACAAGCCGATCGTCGTTGCGGAACTCGGCTATGTCGGAAAGCAGGACTATGTCTCGAAGTGGCAGGACGATAGCCGCAAATCCTATGCGGAGTTCCCGGCGCTGACTTCGGTCGTCTACTTCAACCAGAAGGAAGTGTGGCCGTGGCTGGGTGGCTATGGTCTGCCCGACTGGAGGGTGACCCAGCATGTCTTGCCCTAGAGCATGATGCTGAAAATTGAGAAGCGGTTTTTCGGACAAACGGGGCACCATCTGTCCGAGCATCATGCTCCATTTCCTTGATTTAGTGGCGGATGCAGATTTCAGGATTCCACCTGAAATCATCCGGTTCCAGGCGTTCCAATAAACTGGCGTGGCGTAACGGTAGGGGTAGGGGTTGTGAAACGAGTACTGGGCAATTGTATCGGAACGGCACTTGCCTGTTCCATTGGTCTGTTTGCTTTCCAGCCTCCCGCAACGGCCAAGACGGCGACGAAAATCGCCGAACAGGCCATGCGGGCAGAGGTGGTGCCGGACGAAGGCATCTACCAGATGTATCAGAACCGCTCGTGGCTCTGGGATCGGGAGGGTGCTGGATATTTTGCCGTCCAGCGCCGTCAGTTCAGTGCCTGGACCTCGGACAAGGCGCGCAAGCTGGGCTACGGTGACGGCATCTGGTTCATTCCGGGAGGAGGCAAGCTGTGCTTCCGCGCAAAATGGCACGGAGCCGGAGGTGACTCCAACGCTCTTTCCTGTTTCGAACATCGCCAGGCAGGCAGGATTCTCTACCAGCGCCGGGTTCCGGATGGCGAATGGTACGTATTCAGGAGTTCGCACCGCAACCTTGCGGACGCGTTCATGAAATTGAAACAGGGCGACTACGTCAGCCGCAAACAGAGCCGGATCAAGGCAAAGCAGTAGAGACTTTCATCCGCGACAGGTCACTGGTCCAAAAGCGGGTCGACTGAACGGTCAGGCGACCTGCCTCGGTCTCGTTAAGGCGACCTGCTTTACGCCTTGCGCTCCCAGCGGCGATCTGGCGTCTGTTGCCAGTAGGTGACGGCGTGGCCAGCGCTCTTCATCACCTTCCAGTGCCCTCGCGCCGCCTCGAGCTGGGCGGCATCGTGGCCATCGAACAGGAACACCGCGCGCTCGTAGCCGCCAAGGTCAGGCGGCGCCGCGCCGTCGACCAGGAACCTTATCCTGGCATCGTTGGGATTGCCGTCGCCGGTGGTCAACAGAATCGGCTGTTCACCGGGATGAGCCTCACGATCGGTTGCGTGCGCCAGGAACGAATCGTCGCGGAAGGTCCAAAGATGCTGGTCTAGCGCATCGCGGCGTTCCTCGGTGCCTGTCTGCACCACGGCGCGCCAGCCACGGTCGATGCTGCGCTCCAGGAGCCCTGGCAGCGCATCCTCCAGCGTCGATTCGGTCAGGTGGTAGAACAGGACGTCGGCCATCGCTTCAGCCTATAGTGGTTGAACCCGTTCACTGCTCATAATTGTCGCGCACCAGCCGGTCGAGCAGTCTGACGCCGAAACCGGAACCCCAGGACTGGTTGATCTCGTTCGACGGCGCCCCCATCGCCGTGCCGGCAATGTCGAGATGAGCCCATGGCGTGTCCTTGACGAAGCGCTGCAGAAACTGCGCCGCGATGGTGGCGCCGCCAAAACGGCCGCCAATGTTCTTCATGTCGGCGTTCTTGGAATCGATCAGCTTGTCGTATTCGGCGCCGAGCGGCATGCGCCACAGCCGTTCCTGCGTCGCCTGCCCCGCCGCCGCCAACTTTTCGGCCAGTTCGTCATTGTTGGAAAACAGACCGGCATAATGTTGGCCGAGCGCCACCATGATGGCGCCGGTCAGCGTCGCCAGATTGACCATGAATTTCGGCTGGAAGCGGTCGTTGCAGTACCACAACGCATCGGCCAGCACGAGGCGGCCCTCGGCGTCGGTATTGAGCACCTCGATGGTCTGGCCCGACATCGAAGTGACGATATCACCGGGACGCTGGGCATGACCGTCGACGGCATTTTCGACCAGTCCGATGATACCGACGACATTGGTTTTCGCCTTGCGGGCCGCCAGCGCATGCATCAGGCCGGTAACGGCGGCGGCACCGCCCATGTCGCCCTTCATATCCTCCATGCCCGAGGCCGGCTTTATGGAATTCCCGCCGGTGTCGAAAGTGACGCCCTTGCCGACGAAGGCGATCGGGCTGTCCTTCGGCTTGCCGCCGTTCCACTGCATGATCGCCATGCGGGCGCCGCGCGGCGAGCCTTGCGCGACACCGAGCAGCGAGCCCATGCCGAGCTTCTTCATTTCCTTCTCAGCCAATATCTCGACCTTGACTCCTAGTGCTTCGAGTTCCTTGGCGCGGGCAGCGAACTCGACCGGCCCAAGCACGTTTGCCGGTTCGTTGACGAGGTCGCGCGCCAGAAGGACGCCGTCGATCACCGCCTCGGCATCGGCGAAGGCCTTCTTCGCAGCGGCCGGATCGGCGGTGTGGATGGTCACCTTGACCGGCTTCTTCGGCTCCGCCTTGCCGTCGTCCTTGTCCTTCCTGGTCTTGTACTTGTCGAAGGAATAGCTGCGCAGGAGAATGCCCGCGGCAAGGCTTGCCGCGTCCTTCGCGCTCGGCGAGGCGCCGACCACATCGAGGACCACCGCAACCTCGGTCGCCTTGCGGAGCGACGCGGCAACGGTACCGCCAAGCTTCAGCCACGCATATTCGTCCAGTCCCGATACCTTGCCGGTGCCTATCGCCACCAGTCTGTCGAGCGACGCTCCCTGCGGCGCCAGAACTTCCACCGTGCTGGCGAACTTGCCCGTGAACTCAGCCACGGGAAAGGCCCGCTCCAGTGTCTTGCCGGGATCGCCGGCCTTGGCGACGTCGCTCAGGCCGCCCTCATCCGCCGCGAGCACGAAGACCGTGCCCTTCTTGTTTACCGCGCTCTGGGAGCCGGAAAATTTGGCGAAGGCGATCGACGGTCTTTGATTCATCATGTCCTGCTTTCAGGGAATGCGCGACTTTTGGGGAAGCGGTTCGAAACGATGCGCGACATTTGGTCGTTTTCCGGCATTTGGCAAGACTTTGCCGAATTGGCATCCCATATGACCTATGGAATCGATGACGATTCGTCGCGGCACGGCCCCGCTTTTTGCCGCAACCTGTTGTTAACCATCGATGTTCGCCCTTTCTTATCCATTCCCGCCGACACTCCGCCCAGCCGGGGGGGCGTGATATGGGACAGAACCCGGATAGACCATCTGATGAGCCAGTTGTGCAGGCGCTGCCGGACAGCTACCTTGTGCGGTGGCATGATGCCGTTCGAAAAAATCGAGAAAAGCCTTCATGAAGGTCGTTGAACGCTACATCATGCGCCGCGCTTTCGTGGTCTTCATGGCCGCTCTTGTGTGGACGCTGGCGATCGTATGGACGACGCAGGTGCTGGCAAAGATAGATCTGGTCACCGACAGCGGCCAGTCTGCGCTAACCTTCTTCGAAGTCGCCGCCCTCATCCTTCCGTCCATCATCCCGATCGTGGTGCCTTTTGCGCTGGTGGTGGCGGTCGCACAGACACTCAGTGTCATGAATTCGGATTCCGAGCTCGCCGTCGTCAACGCCGCGGGGGCCTCGCGCTGGACGATCGTGCGGCCGATCATGTTGCTGGCGCTCGCCGCCGCCGTTTTTTCCTTTGCCATCGACAACGGCATCGACCCTTACGCACGGCAGAAGAACCGGGCCCTGGTGGCGTCGTCGCGCGCGGATCTGTTGTCGCTGATCATCCAGGAAGGCACCTTCCGCAAGATTGACGACGGGCTGTTCCTGCAGGTCGGCGAACGCCTTCCCAACAATCGGCTGGGCGGCATCTTCGTGGCCGATTCGCGCGAAGAAGGCGTCAACCTCGTCTACTACGCCAAGACCGGCAGCATCGTCGAACGCGGCGGCGAAAAGGTGCTGATGATGAATGACGGCGTCATCCATCGCAAAACGCTGACCGGCGATCTCTCCGTCATCCGCTTCACCTCCTATGCCTTCGACATGTCGGCCTTCATGGCCGCGGCTTCGGCGGTGACGCTCCTACCCAAGGACCAGACGACACAGTACCTTCTCAACCCGGCTGCAAACGACAAGTATTATCAGCAGAACCCCTACGAATACCGGGCCGAAGTCAACCAGCGGTTCTCGGAATGGACCTATTCCATGGTTTTCGCGCTGATTGCGCTTGCGGTCGCCGGGGATGCGCGCTCGCACCGCGAGGCGCGCGTCAATCCGCTGATCACTGCGATCACGATATCGCTGTTCGTGCGTTGGCTGGGCTTTTTTGCCGCCAGCAAGGCGGATGAGATCCCGCAATATGCGTATATGGTCTATGGTGTGCCGATCGTGGCTTCCGCCGTGGCGATTTGGTTCATCGTCTCCAACCGGACACTGGAACTGCCCGTGACCTGGGCGGACTGGATGACAAACTTCGCCACGCGCATCGCTGACAGCTGGAATGCTTTCAAATTGCGTTTGTCCAGGCGCGGCGCATCAGGGCAAGGGGTCGGCTGATGGGCTGGACACTGGGCCGCTATTTCTTCTTCCGCTATGTGACGATCACCGTCTGGTTCTTCATCGGTCTCCTGGCGCTGGTGTTCCTGATCGATTTCACCGAGTTGTCCGGACGCACCACCGGCCTGCCCGGCTTCACCTACGGCACGGCGGTAGCCATTTCCGGCCTCCGTATGCCGATGATCATGCTGCAGACGGTGCCGTTCGTCGGTCTCTTCTCGGCAATGGCGACGCTGGTGTCGCTGAACCGGCGCTACGAACTGGTCATCGCGCGTTCCGCCGGTGTTTCCGCCTGGCAGTTCCTCTTGCCCTGCTGTATCGGAGCCTTGCTGTTCGGCGTCCTGTCGGTTGGCGTTATCAATCCGCTCGCCGCGCACGCATTCTCCTGGTCCGAGCAGATCGAAACCCAGCTGCGTTCCGGCAAATCGAATACGGTCTCGGCCAATGCCACGCCCTGGATCCGGCAGAAAACCAGTTCGGGGGACACCATCATCGGTGCGCGGGCCATCCTGAACCAGGGCCTGGAAATGGCCGATGTCGTATTTTTCATTCTCGACCCGCAAGGCAACATCGTCGAGCGCAAGGACGCCGCCCGTGCCTTCCTGCGCGACGGCTATTGGGAATTGCAGGACGTCAAGACGTTCCAGAACGGCACGATCCAGGCATCGGCAACCGATCGCGTACCGACCAATCTCAAGCCCGAATTCGTGCAAGAGCGGCTGGCGCGCCCCGAAACCATCCCCTTCTACGACCTGCCCGGAAAGATCGAGGTTGCCCGCTCCTTCGGCCTCAAGGCAAATGCCTTTGCCATGCAGTTTGATTCGCTCGTGGCGTTGCCGTTCCTTCTCGTCGCCATGACGCTGATCGCGGCAACGGTTTCAATGCGATTTGCTAGGATGGGACAGTCGGCGACGATGATTCTGGGTGGCATCATCGCTGGCTTTCTGCTTTATGTCGTTTCGGTGCTGGTGAAGGCATTCGGCGTGGCGGGATTCGTGCCGACTGTCGTAGCCGCCTGGGTACCGGTCATGGTGGCCATGTTCTTCGGGGTGACTTTCCTGCTATACAAGGAAGACGGCTAGTGAGGGAGGCGTTTTTGCCCAGCAACAGGCAGGCCGGTTTGGCGCGCCTCTATGCGGCGACCGCCTTGGCGTGCGTGCTTGCCTACGCCGTTCCGGCACCGGCGCTTGCGCAGGATGTCGGCGACATGGCGACATCGGTTCCGGCCGGCTCGCAAATGCTGCTGGCCGCCGATACGCTGGTCTATAACAACGACAATCAGACGGTGACCGCCGTTGGCGGCGTGCAGATCGACTACGGTGGCAATCGCCTTGTCGCCCAGCGGGTCGAGTACAACCGCAACACCAAGCGGATGGTGGCGAGCGGCAACGTCGAAGTCATCAACAGCGACGGCACCAAGATCAATTCGCAGCATATCGACATCACCGATGACTTCGCCGACGGCTTCGTCAACGCGTTGCGGGTCGAGACCATCGACAAGGCCTATTTCGCCGCCGAAAGCGCCGAACGCATGGGCGGCGTGCTGACCACCTTCCACAATGGCGTCTACACCGCCTGCGAGCCGTGCGAGGATAAGCCGGACAAAGCGCCGACCTGGCGCGTCAAGGCCAAGAAGATCATCTGGAACGGCGAGAAGAAGACGGTTCGCTTCGAGAATGCGAATTTCGAGTTCTTCGGTTTTCCGCTTGCCTATCTGCCTGCATTCGAAATTGCCGACCCGACGGTGAAGCGCAAGAGCGGCTTCCTGATCCCGAGCATCATCTACAAGAGCGATCTCGGCGTCGGCGTGAAAGTCCCCTATTACCTCGCATTGGCGCCGACCTACGACCTGACCGTCACCGGCACCGGCTATACCAGGCAGGGTTTCCTCGGTGAGGCCGAGTGGCGTCAGCGCTTCAACAATGGCGAGTACAGCTTGAAGATCGCCGGGATACACCAGCAGAATCCCGACGCCTTCCTCGACACCACTGCCTTCCCCTCCAGCTCTGGCCACAACGTCAACTCGGGCAGCGCCGGCGACCCCAACAAATTCCGCGGCATGATGGGTACCCAAGGGCAGTTCGCCATCAACTCACGCTGGAACTTCGGCTGGGACGTGCTGCTGCAGACCGACAAGAACTTTTCGAACACCTACGGCATCGACAAGTACAATAGCAGCGTCCACCAGTCGTCGGTCTACTTGACGGGTCTCAACGGCCGCAACTATTTCGACGTGCGCGCCATGCATTTCGATGTGCAGGAAGATACGCCTGACGACAACGCCTCCGCGCGAAGCGGACAACAGCCCTGGGTGCTGCCGTCGCTCGACTACGCCTATATTCCTGATGCGTCGGTGGCCGGCGGCCAACTGTCGCTCAATGTCAACGCGCGTGTCATCCGCCGCGACGAGCTCGATGACACGTTCTCCACCCCCACACAGCGTGTCCCCGGTATCGAAGGCGAATCAGGCCGTCTCACCGCCGAGGCCGAGTGGAAGCGGAGCTTCGTCACCGAAGGCGGGCTGGTGCTGACACCATTGCTCGCGCTCCAGGGCGACGGCGACTATCTCAACGCGTCGTCGGCTTCGCTAGACGCCGTCAACCAGATGGGGACAAATCTGGGCGAGCAGGCCGATATGCGCTCGTCATTTGCCCGTTACATGGCAACCGCAGGCCTCGAGATGCGTTGGCCGGTGCTGTTCTCCATGGCCAGCGGATCCAGCCATGTCATCGAACCGATGGCACAGGTCTTTATGCGTCCGAACGAGCAATATGTCGGCGGCCTCTCAGTGCCCAACGAAGACGCCCAAAGCATGGTCTTCGATGCGACTACCTTGTTCGAACGCGACAAATTCTCCGGTTACGACCGCGTTGAAGGCGGTTCGCGGGCCAATGTCGGCCTCCGCTATTCCGGCTCGTACAACAATGGCTGGGGCACCAATGCCATTTTCGGCCAATCCTACCAGATTGGCGGCGAGAACTCGTTCGCCGCGCCGGATCTGGTCAATGTCGGTGCCTATTCCGGTCTCGACACGGCCAAGTCCGACTATGTCGGCCTGTTCGGCATCAACAGCCCCAACGGCTTTGCGGCCTCGGTCAGTGGCCGTTTCGACGAACAGAGCTTCGAAATCCGCCGCGCCGAGGTGAAGGCCGCCTATTCCGGCCTGCCTGTGTCGCTGAGCGCCAAATACGCCTTCATCCAGGCTCAGCCACTGTACGGCTTCACCACCGACCGCCACGAGGTCACGCTTGGTGCATCGACGCATCTCGCCGAAAACTGGCGCGTCTTCGGCACGGGAACCTACGACCTGCAGCAAAGCCTGCTGGTCAAGGACGGTGTGGGCTTCGCCTACAATGATTCCTGCTTCACTTATCTGATGACCTACTCGCAGTCGCGCGATCTGAACACCAGGGAGGTGTCGCAGACCATCGGCTTCAATCTGTCGTTCCGCACCCTCGGCGATTTCGGCTCGTCGACCAGTGCCATCGACACGATCCAGTAACAATCGGCGACATCGTTTCGCCGCATAGGGCTGGCACGGATTTCTCGCACCTGGAAAGATGAAATTGGGCGGGACCGGGATAGAATTGGGATGCCAACGATGAGGAAATACCTCTTTTCAGCAGGTTTCGCGTTGCTCGTGGCGGCGACGTCCGTGTCGATGACCGCAATGACGCCACCGGCTTTCGCCAGCGAGATCAAATACGTCGTCAACGACATTCCGGTCACCACCGGCGACATCGCCCATCGCGCCGCCTTCCTGAAGCTGCAACGCAAGAAGGGCGATGCCGGCCAAGAAATGATCGACCAGACGCTGCGTATGGCCGAGGCCAAGCGGCTTGGTATCCGCATCAGCGAGGCGCAGGTCGATGCCGCGTATCAGCGCTTTGCCTCGAGCAACAAGATGCAGCTCAGCCAACTCGACGGCGTCATGGAGAAGTCGGGCGTCGGCAAGAGCCACTTCAAGGAATTCATCCGCGCCCAGATGGCCTGGAACCAGGCCTTGAGCGCGCGCTATCGTTCCGGCGACGGTACCGGTGCCGTCAGCGAACAGGATCTCGTCAGGAAGATGCTCGAAAAAGGCGGCACCAAACCGAGCGCCACCGAATACATGCTGCAGCAAGTCATCTTCGTGGTGCCGGCGGCTGAACGTAGCGCGACGCTGGGCAAACGCAAGCGCGAGGCCGACGCCATGCGCGCCCGGTTCAACGGCTGCAACACGACGCGCGAATTCGCCAAGGGCTTGATCGACGTCACCGTTCGCGATCTGGGCCGGGTGCTCGCGCCGCAACTGCCGCCGGACTGGGCCGAGCAGATCAAGGCTACCAAGGTCGGCGGTGCCACCGTCACGCGCGAAACCGAGCGCGGCGTCGAATTCATCGGCATCTGCTCGTCGCGCGAAGTGTCCGACGACAAGGTTGCCCAGATGGCGTTCCAGGCCGAAGGCTCCGGCGGCGACAAGGATGCCGACGCGCTCAGCAAGAAATATGTCGACGAGCTGAAGGCAAAAGCCCGCATCGTCAAGCGCTGACGTGGGCAACGCAGTCACTGCGCTCGCGTTGAGCGCCGGCGATCCGTCCGGCATTGGGCCGGAGATCGCCATCGCCGCCTTTATGGCGCGCGTAGCTGCCGCCCTGCCCCCTTTCTACCTGCTCGCCGATCCGGCGTTGATTGCTTCCCGGGCGCGCCTGCTCGGCATCTCGCTGCCGATCGTCGAAGCCACACCGGCACAAGCGGCGCAGGTCTTTGCGCGCGCCTTGCCGATCGTTCCGCTGGCCGCCGGCTGCATCGACAACCCCGGCCGGCCGGATCCGGCCAATGCGGCCGCCACCATCGAGGCCATCGACCGCGCCGTCGCCGATTGCCTTGCCGGCGAAGCCTCGGCCGTGGTCACCTGCCCTATCGCCAAGAAGCCGCTCTACGACGCCGGCTTCCGCTTTCCCGGCCACACCGAATATCTGGCGCATCTGGCGGCCCGGCACAGCGGCGTCGAGGCGATGCCGGTGATGATGCTGGCAGGCCCCGACCTGCGCACCGTTCCCGTCACCATCCACATCGCGCTGGCCGAGGTGCCAAAGACACTGACCACTGAACTGATTGTCGCCACTGCGCGCATCACCGCCGCCGACCTCACCGGCCGTTTCGGCATCGCCAAGCCGAGGCTCGCTATTGCCGGGCTCAATCCGCATGCCGGCGAAGGCGGCGCCATGGGTCTCGAAGACGAGCGAATCGTGCGCCCGGCGGTCGACATCCTGCGTGCCGAAGGGGTTGACGCTTTCGGCCCGCTGCCGGCCGACACGTTATTCCACGCCCGGGCACGGGCCGGCTACGACGCAGCCCTTTGCATGTATCACGACCAGGCGCTGATCCCGGCCAAGGCGCTGGCTTTCGACGAGGCGGTCAATGTCACGCTCGGCCTGCCCTTCATCCGCACCTCGCCCGACCACGGCACCGCCTTCGACATCGCCGGCAAGGGCGTGGCGCGGCCCGACAGCTTGATGGCGGCGCTGAAGCTTGCCCGACGGCTGGCCGACACAAACACGAAGGCAGTTGCCGCATGAGACCGCAGGCATGAGCATCGACGGACTGCCGCCGCTGCGCGAGGTGATCGAGCGTCATGGGCTGCAGGCAAAGAAGGCGCTCGGCCAGAATTTTCTGCTCGACCTCAACCTCACCGGCAAGATCGCCCGCACCGCCGGCGACTTGTCCGATGCAACAGTGATCGAGGTCGGCCCTGGTCCCGGCGGGCTGACCCGCGCCTTGCTTGCCAACGGAGCGCGCCACGTGATCGCCATAGAGCGTGACGAACGTTGCCTGGCTGCTCTTGCCGAAGTGTCCGACCACTATCCCGGCCGGCTGGAGGTTGTTTCCGGCGATGCGCTGAAGACGGATTTCGTGGCACTTGCCAGTCGAGCGACCGGCAATGGCGGCCCGGTCAAGATCGTGGCCAACCTGCCCTACAACATCGGCACGGAGCTGCTGGTGCGCTGGTTGACGGTCAGCGACTGGCCGCCTTTCTACACCTCGATGACTTTGATGTTCCAGCGCGAGGTGGCCGAGCGCATCGTCGCGCCCGCCGGCAGCGACAGCTATGGCCGGCTGGGGGTTCTTGCCGGCTGGCGGACGGAGGCGAGGATCGCCTTCGACGTACCGCCACAGGCATTCACGCCGCCGCCAAAGGTCACCTCCTCGGTGGTGCATCTGGTGCCGCGCACGACGCCCCTGCCCGCCGAGGTGAAGAAACTCGGCCGCGTCACCGAAGCCGCCTTCGGCCAACGTCGCAAGATGCTGCGGCAAAGCGTGAAGAGCCTCGGTGGCGAGGCTCTTCTCGAACGAGCCGGCATTGATCCGACGCGCCGCGCCGAGACGCTCAGCGTCGAGGAATTCGTGCGGCTGACCAATGCGGTATGAGGATTGACATGCAGGAACTTGGGGTGGTGCCTCGACTTTTCCCGCTTGTTGTGGCTGGGCAAAAGACGTCCACCATACGCTGGCGCGAAGTGACGATCGTGCCGGGTTACATGCGCTATGTCTGCGATGGTGACACCACATCGACAGCCATCGTGTGGGTTACGCGCTGTACGGAGATGCCGTTGTCGGAAGCTGCCGCCTTTCTCGGGCGGGAAAGCGAATGGCCAAGGGATGTCATGCTGTCTGGAATGCGCGAGCACTATCCTGAGATCGAATGGACCGACATCGTGCAGATCGTCGAACATCTGACGCTGGCCGATAGCATGCGTATATCCAACTACCCGGCTGCCACACCGTAGCCGGTTCAGCCAGTCTTTTCGTCCAACAGTCCCGAGACAAAATCGAACAGGCCCGGCCGGCGATCGCGTCTCAGCCGCTCGGCGACGACGATGCCGCGCACTTCGGCGAAGGCCCGGTCGAGGTCGTCGTTGACGATGACGAAATCATATTCCTTCCAGTGCTCGATCTCGTTGCGGGCGTTTTTCAGCCGCGTTTCGATCACCGCCTCCTGGTCTTCGGCGCGGCGCTTCAGCCGTGCCTTCAACTCCTTCATCGATGGCGGCAGGATGAAGATCGAGACAATGTCGGCGCGCATCTTCTCCTTGAGCTGCTGGGCGCCCTGCCAGTCGATGTCGAACAGCATGTCGCGCCCTTCAGACAGCGCCAGTTCGGCAGGTTCGCGCGGTGTCGCATAGCAATTGCCATGCACCTCGGCCCACTCCAGCAGCGCGTCGGAATCACGAAGCCGCTCGAATTCGCGCATCGTCCGGAAATGATAGTGGACGCCTTCGATCTCGCTTCCGCGGCGCGGCCTGGTGGTGACCGAGACCGACAGTTCGAGGCTGGAATCGCTTTCCAGAAGATTGCGCGCGATCGTCGACTTGCCGGCGCCGGATGGCGACGACAGGACGAGCATCAGGCCCCGGCGGCGAATGCGGGACCCCAAATCCTTGGCAACCATCGGCTACTCCAGATTCTGGATCTGTTCACGAAACTGGTCGACCACCGCCTTCAGGTCCAGCCCGATCGCGGTGACGGCGGCGGCATTCGACTTGGAACACAGCGTATTCGATTCGCGGTTAAATTCCTGTGCCAGAAAATCGAGCTTGCGACCGACCGCGCCGCCGCCCACCAGCAGTGCCCGGCCGGATGCGACATGCGTTTTCAGCCGGTCGATCTCTTCGCGAATATCGGCCTTGGTGGCCAGGAACGCCGCCTCCATGTGCAGTCGGGCGGCATCCAGGTTGGCGGAAGCGTCCATCAGCAGCCTGACCTGCTCGGCGATGCGTTCGCGGATTACCGCCGTCTCGCGGGATGGATCCACTTCTGCCCGCAGCGTCAGCGCCTCGATTGTGTCGATATGACCCGACAACAGCAAAGCCAGCGCAGCCCCTTCGCCCTGCCGTGCCTGTTCGAGCCCGTTCAGGGCCACTTCGAGCGCGGTCATGATCGCTGCATCGAGCGCGGTCCTTGCCTCATCGGTTTCGACAGTTTCGGGAATGTCGAGCACGCCGCGCAGCGAAAGCAGTCCATCTGACGTCGCGGGAGCAACGCCGAATTGCTCCTGCAGCCGCTTGGCGAGCCCGGCCAGGTCCTTCAGGAAGGCTTCGTTGACGACCGGCTGCGCCTGCGCGCCGACGGCACGGCCGATGGTCAGCGTCGCCTGAAAATTGCCGCGTGCAAAACGCTTCTGAAGTATCTGCCGGACAGCCGGTTCCAACCGCTCGAAGCCTTGCGGCAGCCGCAGCCGTACCTCGACGCTCTTGCCGTTGACGGACTTGACCTCCCAGGCGATCGAAGTGCCTTCGTGCTCGGCGACGGCACGTGCAAAACCGGTCATGCTCTGCAAATTCATGTCGCCCACACGTCCCTGGCACATCGCCCCGAACCGGCTTTCCGGGACAGGAGCAAGTGCGGCTTGAAAATGACTGCGCCGCAGGCGTGTCGAAATCGGACGCGCGGCGCTCTTCCAAATGTCAGGGCGTCGCCTGTCGGGCAACGCCTTTCTTCATTCTACTGGGCAGCGCCCGCGTCACCGCCGCTGTCCTCGGCGCCGTCAGCCGGCCCACCGGTCGGCCCACTGTCAGTCGGCCCACTGTCAGTCGGCTTGACGGCATTGCTGTCGTCGGCACCGGTCGTCTTGGCGGCTTTGGCGGCGTCATCGGCCTGCTTCTTCTGCAGCGCGCGATAGCGGGCGACATTCTCGTTGTGCTCGTCCAGCGTCGCGGCAAAGACGTGCCCGCCGGTGCCGTCGGCGACGAAATAGAGGTCGTCGGTCTTCGACGGATTGGCCACCGCCTCCAGCGCTGCACGACCCGGATTGGCGATCGGCGTCGGCGGCAAGCCGTTGATCACATAGGTGTTGTAGGGGGTCTGTTTCTGGATGTCCGACTGGTAGATCGGTCGGTCCGCCGGCTTTCCCTTGCCGCCGAACAGCCCGTAGATGATGGTCGGATCGGATTGCAGGCGCATGCCCTTGGCAAGCCGGTTCAGGAAGACGGCGGCAACCCGTGAACGCTCGTCACCCTTGCCCGTCTCCTTCTCGACGATCGACGCCAGCGTAACGAACTCTTCGACGTTGGCCAGCGGCAAGTCCGGCGCGCGCCGCTGCCAGACATCGTCAACCAGCTTCTTTTGATCCGCCAGCAGCTTGTCGACCATCTGCTGGCGTGTCGCGCCGCGCGTGAAACGCAGCGTGTCGGTGGCGAGGCTGCCCTCCGGCGGCGTGGTTGCCGGCATGTCGCCGCTCAAGGCAGGCTCGTCGGCGATGCGCTGCAGCGCCTGCTCGACCGTCAGCCCTTCGGGAACGGTCAGCGAATACATCACCGACTTGCCGCTCTTCAAAAGCTCCATAATGTCGCGCATGGAAGCCCTGGGCTTGATCTCGTACTCGCCGGCCTTCAGCGCGGAATCATTGCCGAAGGCCCGCACGCCAAGACGGAATACCCGGGCATCGCTGATCAGTCCGCGGCGCTCGAGTTGGTCGGCGATATCCTGGACGCCGGTGTTCGGCTTGACCAGGAAGGTGTCGCCGTTGGCCGAGGGGCCGGGCTCGGTGAATTCCTGCTTGCCGAAATAGACCGCGACGCCGGCGGCCAGAACCATCAACATCACCGAAGAGATGACGAAGTTCATGAACACGACGACCTGGCTGCGTGATGCACGCGAGCGCTTCGGCGGCGGCGTGCCGGCCTCCGGCCGCAACGCCTCGCTGGCCGTTTTCGGCACGATCGGTCCGGACGTCGCCGGCCGTTGCCCGAATTCTCCGTTGCCTGCCGGATTTGTGTTCATTTCGCCCTACCGTTTGATCGCCCAACGAATCCCCAGCGGCAGAGTAGGGGCGAATATGGCAAAATTGACGGCACGCCGAAGCGTCGCCCGGCAGCCGGACGATCAGCCATTGTAGCGCTGGAAGACCAGCGACGCATTGGTCCCGCCAAAGCCGAAGGAATTGGACAGCGCCACGTCGATCTGGCGGGCACGCGGCTTGTTCGGCACCAGGTCGATCGCGGTTTCGCGCTCCGGGTTGTCGAGGTTGATGGTCGGCGGCGCGACATTGTCCCTGATGGCAAGGATCGAAAAGATCGCTTCGGCGGCACCGGCCGCCCCGAGCAGATGGCCGATCGACGACTTGGTGGACGACATCGAAATCTTCGATGCCGCATTGCCGACAAGCCGCTCGACAGCGCCGAGCTCAATCGTGTCGGCCATTGTCGAGGTGCCGTGCGCGTTGATGTAGTCGACATCGGCAGGCGTCAACTTGGCCCGATTGAGTGCCGCCGTCATGCAACGGAAGGCCCCATCGCCATCCTCGGCGGGCGCCGTGATGTGATGCGCGTCGCCGGTGAGACCATAACCCGTCACCTCGGCATAGATCTTGGCGCCGCGTGCCTTGGCGTGTTCGAGTTCCTCGAGCACGACAACGCCGGCGCCCTCGCCCATGACGAAGCCGTCGCGGTCGCGATCATAGGGCCGCGACGCCGTTTGCGGCGAATCATTGCGTTCCGTCGACAGCGCCCGGCATGCGGCAAAGCCGGCGATCGACAGCCGCGTCACCGGCGCCTCGGCACCACCGGCGACCATCACGTCGGCGTCGCCCCACATGATCAGCCGGGCAGCATCGCCAATGGCGTGCGCGCCGGTCGAACAGGCCGTGACGACGGCATGGTTCGGGCCTTTCAGCCCGTGCCGGATCGAAACCTGCCCAGAGACGAGATTGATGATCTGGCCCGGAATGAAGAAAGGGCTGATGCGGCGCGGGCCGCGCTCCTTGAGGATCATCGCGTTCTCGGCGATGCCCTCGATGCCGCCGATGCCGGAGCCGATCAGGACGCCGGTGGCGCACTGCTCTTCATGCGTCTTGGGTTCCCAGCCGGAATCCTTCAGCGCCTCGTCGGCGGCGGCAATCCCGTACAGGATGAAGTCGCCGATCTTGCGCAATTCCTTCGGCTCGAGCACGGCCTCGGGATTGAAGGTGGCATTGCTGCCGTCGCCACGCGGAATGACGTGAGCGATCTTGCAAGCAAGATCCTCCACCTCGAACTCGGTGATGCGCTTGGCAGCGCTGCTGCCGGTCAGAAGTTGCTTCCAGCTGTGCTCAAAGCCCATGCCGAACGGCGACAGCAACCCAAGGCCCGTGACGACGACACGCCTCATCGCAGGTCCTCCCCGGTGATGACTGCGGAAAGCGTCAGGCCGATGCCTTGTCGATGTACTTCACGGCATCGCCGACGGTCAGGATGGTCTCGGCGGCGTCGTCGGGAATCTCGACGCCGAATTCTTCTTCGAACGCCATGACGAGTTCGACCGTGTCGAGGCTGTCGGCGCCCAGATCATCGATGAAGCTCGCCTGCTCCGTCACTTTGTCGGCATCGACGCCAAGGTGCTCGATGACGATCTTCTTGACGCGCTCTGCGGTGTCACTCATTTGGGCATCCTCGTCTTTTGTTTGTCTGTCTTCGTTAGCGGGCAGAATGCCGCTAATCAAGCTGAAAGATGGTCCTGCCGGAAACGCAACGACTACGGACCGGTTTTTGCCCGAACCGCCGGGTTGCGGGCCGCATTACACGAAAAATAGCTGAGGTCCAAGCCGAAATGGTCTCTTTTCACAACCCGCCGGCGTTGGTGCCGAACCTCGTTCAAATCATAGCCATGCCGCCATTTACGTGGATGGTCTGGCCAGTGACGTAGGCGGCTTCGTTGGAGGCGAGATAAGCGACGGCGGACGCGACTTCGACGCTGGTGCCCATGCGCCGCGTCGGGATCGCCGCCATGATCGCCTCTTTCTGCTTGTCGTTGAGCTTGTCTGTCATCGCCGATTCGATAAAGCCCGGGGCGACGCAGTTGACGGTGATGTTGCGGGTGGCGATCTCCTGTGCCAGCGATTTGGAAAAGCCGATCATGCCGGCCTTTGAGGCACAGTAATTGGTCTGGCCGGGATTGCCGGTGACGCCGACCACCGAGGTGATGTTGATGATGCGGCCATGGCGGCGGCGCATCATCGGATGGGTGAGTTCGCGGGTCAGCCTGAACACGGCCGTCAGGTTGACCTCGAGCACGGTGTCCCAGTCGGCATCCGACATGCGCACGAACAGCCCGTCCTTGGTGATGCCGGCGTTGTTGACCAGGATGTCGACGCCTTCGAGATCGGCCTCGGCTTTCTGGCCGAGCGCCTTGACCTCGTCACGGTTGGACAAATTGGCCGGGAACAGCTTGACCCGGTCGCCAAGCTCGCTAGCCAGCGCTTCCAGTTTCTCGACGCGGGTGCCATGCAGGCCAACGATCGCGCCCTGCGCATGCAGCATCCGGGCGATCGCCTCGCCGATGCCTCCCGATGCGCCGGTGACGAGCGCCTTGCGGCCAGTCAATTCGAACATGTCTTTTCCTTCTCTCAGTCGGGCGGGCGACTATCTGTAGACGTCACCGCGGTGACCTATCGTTACCACCAGAATGACCAACCGGTTGTCTTGCACATCGCAGATAATGCGATAATCCCCAACCCGATATCTCCAAAAAGTCGCGAGGGGGCCTTTCAGCGGCTTGCCGGCCTCACGAGGATTGTCGAGTCCTGCGATGCGGTTTTCGATGAAATCGCGGATACGATGACGCGTTTGCGGATCCAGCTTTTCGACAAATTTGCGCGCTAAATAAGCGTATTCAAGCGTCCAGGCCACGCCAGAAGTCCTCGCCCTTTACGACTTCCTCTTCGCCACGCCTGATCCGTTCCAGAACTTCGGCCGCGAGGTAGTAATCTTCCATTTCCTCGATGCCGCGTTCGATGAGTTCGCGCAGATAGTAAGCCTTGCTCCGACCGGTCCTGGCCGCAAGGAAATCTAGACGCTCCTCCATTTCAGGGGCCAGTCGTATGGATGTAGGCATGACGATCTCCCGCGAATACATGTATTCATGTACAACCGCATAACCGGGAATTCAAGTCAGAGCGCCGCCATGGCCGCCTCGACCTCAGCCGAGGTGCCGACCGACGCGGTGGCGATATCGCGGTTGATGCGCCGCGCCAATCCTGAAAGCACCTTGCCGGCGCCAATCTCGTAAAGCGTGGTGACGCCATTTGCGCCGAACCATTCCACCGTCTCGCGCCAGCGTACGCGGCCGGTTATCTGTTCGACCAGGCGGCGGGCGATCTCGTCCGGATCGCTGCTCGGGCTGACCGTGACATTGGAGAGGACGGGAACCACCGGCGCGTTCCTTGCCACCCCGGCCAGGGCTTCGCGCATGACGTTCGCGGCCGGCGCCATCAGCGCCGAATGGAAGGGCGCGGACACCTGCAGCATCAGCGCGCGCTTGGCGCCCTTTTCCGTGCACAGTCTGGCCGCCAGTTCGACCGCGGCCCTGGCGCCGGAAATGACCAGTTGGCCGCCGCCATTGTCGTTGGCGATCTGACAGACAGAGCCTTTGGCGGCTTCCGCGCAAGCGGCTTCAACATCGGCCTGTTCCAATCCGATGATCGCCGCCATGGCGCCCTCGCCCGCCGGCACCGCCGCCTGCATGGCATTGCCACGGATGCGCAGCAGTCTGGCGGCATCCGCAACCGAAACGAAGCCAGCGGCCGCGAGCGCCGAATATTCGCCCAGCGAATGACCGGCGACGTAGGCGACCTTGCCTTTCAGCGAGAAGCCGCGCGATTCCAGCGCCCGGATCACGGCCAGCGACACTGCCATCAGCGCCGGCTGCGCGTTGGCGGTTAGCGTCAACGTCTCTTCCGGCCCTTCCCAGATCAGCTTCGACAGGTTTTCGCCGAGCGCGTCGTCGACTTCCTGGAAGATCCTGCGCGCCTCGGGAAAGGCGTCGGCGAGATCCTTGCCCATGCCGACTGCCTGGCTGCCTTGTCCAGGAAAGGTGAATGCAACGGCCATGCGCGGGCTCCCAAGGGCTGGTTTTGCTTGCCTGATAGACGAATTTTTCTTGCCTGTGACGCAAGGCAGGCCGCCAAGTCAAGCCCGGTTCGCCGCTGCCCGGCGTCCACTTTGCCTGCCGAGTGCCTGTTCCCAAAGGCTTTTTGGCGATCACTCCTGATGAAAACCGCTCACGATTCGTTTGCTGGCTCTTCTTATTTTGGCCACAGGCGCTAGCTTTGCGTGACAATTCCATGACAATCGAGTGACGTGTTGTCGCTGGGTGGGGAAGTTAAAGTGGCGAAGAGTTACAAACGCGCCGGCAAGGCAGCGGCACAGTTCCTGGAAGACGATCCCTCCACCGGCTATCTGCCCGGCAGGAGATGGCCGGTCGTGCGCTATGGGCTGATCAGCCTGGCGATCGCCGCCATCCTGGTGTTTGCCATCGAACTGATCGTGCGCGGCGACTTTGCCGGCACGGTCTCCTTCTTCCTGCAGCCGCTCAAGCCGGGCTGGACCACCATCGTCGTGTTCGCGCTGATCCTGATCGGCCTCGATGCGGTGCTCGGCCGCAGCCACCAGAGTCTGATGATCGTCGCGCCGCTGACGCTTTCCCTTGCCTTCGTCGGACACCAGAAATCGCATTATCTCGGCGATCCGCTCTATCCGACCGATTTCCTCTATGCCCGCCAGATCTTCGCGCTGCTGCCGCTTTTGGTGCGCGACCGGCCGATGACCGCGCTCGCCATGGTCGTCGGCATCGTCGCCGGCCTGTCGCTGCTCGTCTATGGCTGGCGGCTGTGGCGCCGCAAGGTTCCGGCACTCAGCCACAAAGGCCGCCTTGCCCGACTGACGCTGGCAGTGCCGCTGCTTGCCTTCTTCGTTTCGATCATGGACTACGCCACCTTCTCCTGGACCAGGGACCGGCTGCAGATCATCCCGATCATGTGGGACCAGAAGGAAAACTATGCCTCCAACGGCTTCGCGCTGGCCTTTGCGCTCAATGTGCCGATGGCGCATGTCTCGGCGCCGCCGGGCTATTCCGACAAGGCGATCGCGGCGATCGCCAGGCCTGACGTGACCGCCTCGGTGCCGGCCGAGAAGCCCGACATCATCATCGTCATGAGCGAATCCTTCTGGGATCCGACCAAGCTGCCTGGCGTCACCATCACGCCCGATCCAATCCCCAATGTGCGGGCGCTGCGCTCGGGCTCGATGTTCTCGCCGGAGTTCGGCGGCATGACCGCCAATATCGAGTTCGAGGCGCTGACCGGCTTCTCCAACGCGTTCCTGCCGGCCGGCAGCATCCCCTACCAGCAATATGTGCGCACGCCGACGCCTTCGCTCGCGACCTTCCTGAAGAGCCAGGGTTACCGGGCGCGCGCCATCCATCCGGGCACCAACTGGTTCTGGAACCGTGGCGCGGTCTACGCCGATTTCGGCTTCAACGATTTCAAGTCGGAAGAGACGCTGCCGCCGATGCAAAGGCGCGGGCCACTGGCATCGGATGCCGCGATGACCGACGAGATCATCAGCGAGGCCGACGCCAGCGACGAGCCGGTGTTCTTCTTTGCAGTCAGCCTGCAAAACCACGGTCCCTACGAGCCGAACCGCTATTACAATCCCACGCATAGGGTGCAGGCGCCGATCAGCCAGTGGGCGCGCGAATCGCTGCTCAGCTACGCCGAAGGCTCTGCCGATGCCGATCGCGGTCTCGAACGCCTGGTCGAATGGGCAAAGACACGCTCGCGCCCCACCGTGATCGCCTTCTTCGGCGACCATCTGCCGCCGCTGGGACCGGTCTACGTCGAAACCGGCTTCATGAAGGACAATGTCGCGCCGCGCAAGGAAGCGTCGCCCGAGGCTGCCCTCGAGCATCATGAGACGCCGCTGGTCATCTGGTCGAACCGCACCGGGCCGGCTGAGCACATGGGCGCCGTCAGCCCGGCCTTCCTGCCCTATCATATCCTGAAGACGGCTGGCATCAGCCATCCCTACTACACTGGATTCCTGGGCGAGATGAGCGAACGCTACCGTGTCGTCGACCGCAATTTGCTGCTGACGCCGGCTGGCGAGGCCACGCCCGATTGGGCGCGGCAGAAGGAGATCGATCCCGCGATCCGCGATTTCCGCCTGCTGCAGTACGATATGATGTTCGGCAAACGCCACGCGGCGCCCGACTTCTTCCCCGAAACGGTCGACAAGATTGTCGCCGCCCATACGAGTTGAGACCAGCGATTCGCTCAGAGCCGGCTGGTCCGTCTCGGATCGCGCGTTCAGTTCGTCAATTGCAGCTTCGAGAACTTGTTGGCAATCTGCTGGAAGACGTCCGGCAATTTGGTCGGATCGTTGACTGCGTAATAGCCGCTCGGATCAGAGGCGCATGCGCTGTAAAGCGCACGGTTGGCTGCGGTGTCGGACTGCAGCACCATGGTGTAGATCTGCACGCCCTGGTCTTTCAATTGGGTGCAGACGCTTTTGGTCCAGCCATCGACGTTGCGTGCCGCCGTCGTCTGGTTATCCGATCCGAAACGACCGCCGGCCAGATAGCCGTACGATGTGTAGTCAGACTTCGTCAGCTGTTGGCTGGCGCCATAGACGACGTTCTCACCGTCGGTGAGCAACAGCACGATCTTGCTGATTCCGGGCGTCTTCCACGGCGCTCCATCGGTGTAGGGCGCGGCGGGCGACAGCACCCGCATACCCCATGACAGACCCTCGGAGACATTAGTGCCCGAACCGTTCCACTCGGTCATCTGACTGGCCGCCTTGCGAAGCTTGTCGAAATCGTCGGTCAGGGGGACCACCGGAGTCGGACACGCACGGTTCGGGCCGACATTGATGGGAGAGCCGATCTCGGTGATGAGTTCCTTGGCGGGCGCAACATATTTGGCGATCTTTTCCCTGGCAGCCCTGTCATCGGGCGACAAAAGTTCGATGAGATTGCCGAGCAGGTTGCTAAGATCGATGCCCAGAATGTTGATGCCAGACTGGGCAAGCGTGGTTTTGTCGCTGACATCGTTGAGATAGGAGTTGTTGTAGTATTTATCCGAATTGCCATAGGAGCCAGACGGCTTTTGGGCATCTTCGGGATCGTCCGGCGCAAAGTACGGCACGAACAGTGTGTCGGGCTTGGCCGGGTCGGGTGGCGTGTCGGAGATATTGTAAGCGCCTGGCCGCGCCTCGACACAACCCTTCCATCCGGTGCCATTCCATCCGGCATCGGTCCATCCGGTCTTCTTGAGCTGTTTGAAGAGCGCCATGTGGTTCGGCCGCTTGCCGTCGATGACGGGAAAATTGACGCCGTTGGTTGAGGACTTGCCGTCCATGTCGATCCAGGACGGGTCGAAGCCGTCGCCATTGACGTTGACGGCCGTTACGAAAGGAACCAGCGAGGCGCGGATCTTGCGCGTTGGCGATTTCGCCGCTTCGAGCGTGTCGAGCAACGATTTTGTCGCCGTCCTCAGCGCCGTCATGCGCGCGCCGGCCATCGAGCCGGTGTTGTCCAGCACCAGCACGACTTCGAGCTGGTTGTTCGATTCGACCGCCGAGGCATTCACCACGATGTGCCTGCTGTCGCCGAAGAGGAAAGCGAAGTTGAGATTGACGTCCGCCGAGGCAACCGCCTTTGTCTTGACGAAGTTGACACCCTTGTCGACAGTCAACGTCGCCTGCGCATTGCCGAGCTCGCCATGACCGACGATGTTGGCCTGGAAATAGCGGTTGAAAGCGTCGTTGCGGGTGATGTCGAGATCGCCAAGGTGCGAAGACGCAAGGTTTGCCGAATCGAGAGCGTTCTGCAAATTGCTCTTGGCTCGCATAAGGGTCGAGACATCGGTTGCGAAAGCGACAGCCGTCAGGATGACTGGCAAGCCCAGTCCCAGCACGAGCGTGAAATTGCCGGTCTTCGAGCGCCAGAATTTGTTGAGAAGCATCCTTGCCCCCGGAAATGCTTGCCGCTTTTGCGCGGTTGTCCGGGCTTTTGCGCCTTCCATGATGAATCGACCGTTGACGGCAGGCTTCAACTCCACACAACCTGCTGGTGTGGTTAAGACGTGGTTGCCGGAAACCAAAACTTCAGCGGTCGCGGCTCTCCGGTTGTCGGCTGTGACACGGGAATGCCGCTTGCCCTTGCTTTGCGGCCGGATTGCTGTATAGACGCCCGCAATCTGCCGGTCCTTGCTGGGGGCTGAACGGAGGGCCGGAGGTTTTTTAGAACCTTCGTGTGAAGCCGGAAGTGCTTCCGCCTCCCGTGTCTCCGCTCTCGACCGTCTCGTCATGCTCCTTTCTTCCCCCTGCCCCTTCGAGGGTTTTGCGGGTCAGAGAAGTTGCAGAGGCTTTTGCCGCCGGGAACCGGGAGAGAAACGAAGAAAGGCATAACATAATGGCTCTTTACGAACATGTGTTTCTTGCCCGGCAGGACCTCTCGCAGCAGCAGGTCGATGCGCTTGTCGAACAGTACAAGGGTGTCATCTCCGCAAATGGCGGGTCCGTCGGCCGGGTCGAGAACTGGGGACTGAAGTCCCTCACCTACCGGGTCAACAAGAACCGGAAGGCTTACTACACGCTGATGGACCTGAATTGCCCGGCGGCCGCGCTCAACGAGATGGAGCGCCAGATGGGCCTGTCCGAAGACGTGCTGCGTTTCCTGACCATCAAGGTCGAGGCGCATGAGGAAGGCCCGTCGGCCATGATGCAGAAGCGCGAAGAGCGCTCGGAACGCGGCGGCTTCGGCGACCGCGACCGTGGCGATCGTGGTCCGCGCTCGTTCGGCGATCGCGATCGCGGCGACCGTGGCGATCGTCCGCCGCGCTCGTTCGGCGACGCTGGTGCCGATCGTGGTCCGCGCCGTCCGCGCGAAGGCTTTGAAGGGGGTGCAGAATAATGGTCGACATCAATCAGATCCCGACCCGGCGCCCGTTCCATCGCCGCCGCAAGACCTGCCCGTTCTCCGGCGCCAACGCGCCCAAGATCGACTACAAGGACGTGCGTCTGCTGCAGCGCTACATTTCCGAGCGCGGCAAGATCGTGCCGTCGCGCATCACCGCCGTCAGCCAGAAGAAGCAGCGCGAACTCGCCAAGGCGATCAAGCGCGCCCGCTTCCTCGGCCTGCTGCCCTACGTGGTTCGCTAACATCTCAATGCGGGCGGTTCGCCGCCCGCTCTTCTCCCACGGCGACGGGCGCCGCAGGGTTGGACATCAAATCCCGGGTTGAGGTCAAAACCTCTAACTGCCGCAACAGGCAGGACAGCGACACCAGCGCCAAAGGCGCTCAAGCTTCCTGCCTGTTCCCAAGACATTCGGCGTCGATCTTATCGATCGATTGACGCCCAACCGAAGGAACAAAAGCATGGACGTAATTCTTCTCGAACGCGTTTCCCGCCTCGGCCAGATGGGCGATACCGTCAAGGTCAAGGATGGCTTCGCCCGTAACTTCCTGCTGCCGCAGGGCAAGGCGCTGCGCGCCAACGAAGCCAACAAGAAGAAGTTCGAAGGCCAGCGCGCCCAACTCGAAGCCCGCAACCTCGAGCGCAAGTCGGAAGCAGCCCAGGTCGCTGAAAAGCTCGACGGCAAGAGCTTCATCGCCGTTCGCTCCGCCGGTGAAACCGGCCAGCTCTACGGTTCCGTTTCGACCCGCGACATCGCCGATCTGCTGACGGCGGAAGGTTTTTCGATCAACCGCAACCAGATCCTGCTCAACCAGCCGATCAAGACCATCGGTGTCACCAATGTGGCGATCGCGCTGCATCCGGAAGTCGAGGTCACCGTCACGCTCAACATCGCGCGCACGGCCGACGAAGCCGAGCGCCAGGCCAAGGGCGAGACACTGACCACCGCCGAAGCCATCTATGGCGACGACATCAACGACAACGCCCGGCCGGAGAACTTCTTCGATCCGAACACCGAGTTCGAGGGCGGCGAAGACAACGCTTGATCACACGTCGCAAGACGATTGGAGCCATGGGCTGATCACGACTTAAAGCCAAGCTCCTATCACTTTGCCGTCATCCAGCCATGCTGGACCAATGCCCGGGCCTCTCGCCTGGGCATTTTTGTGCCAAATGGAACTTTTCGAACCCCTATATATTGTTGCAGACTATGGCGTCGCGCGTCCTTTGGCCGCGCAAAGCACGCTGTGCAATTATGGTTCGGTGCAAGACCTCCGGCGAAATCGATCCCGATTTTCGCGGTTACGCGCCAAGGCAGCCTGTCTGGCCGAGAGGGGACATTTGGTCATGAATATTCTGTTGAAGCGCGTTCTCGACCGCCTGGTGCGCACCGGAAATCTTAGAGTAACCGGCCCCAAGGGCACGGCGGTGGTTTTCGGGGACGGGACCGGCGAACCGGTGCACATGCACATCAAGACCGCTCATGCCGAGCGAGCCATCACCTTCGATCCGATGCTGGCTGTGCCTGAAGCCTACATGGACGGCGAACTCGACATTCTCGAAGGCGGCGTGCTGGGCGTGATGCGCATCGCCTTCCAGAACATGGGCAGCGGCGGCATCGACGCCACCTGGTCAAAGGCCATCGAAGGCCTGCGCCACGCCTTCCGCCGGCTGCAGCAGATCAACACCGCCTCGCGCTCGCGGCGCAACGTGCAGCGGCACTACGATCTGTCGGGCGACCTCTACCGGCTCTTCCTCGACGAGGACATGCAATATTCCTGCGCCTATTTCGAGCAGCCGGACATGACGCTCGACGAAGCGCAGGCCGCCAAGAAACGCCACATAGCCGCCAAGCTGCGGCTGAAGGCTGGCCAGACCGTGCTCGACATCGGCTCCGGCTGGGGCGGACTTGGCCTCTACCTCGCCAAGGCGTTCGACGTCGACGTGCAGGGCGTGACGCTGTCGACCGAGCAGCATGGCGTCGCCACCGACCGGGCGCATGCGCAAGGGCTGGAAAGCCGCGTGCATTTCGAGCTCAAGGACTACCGCGAACTCAACGAGCGTTTCGATCGCATCGTCTCGGTCGGCATGTTCGAGCATGTCGGCGTCAACCACTACCGCACCTTCTTCGACAAGAGCGCGACGCTGCTCAAGCCCGATGGCGTCATGCTGTTGCACACGATCGGCCGTTCCGGCGTGCCGTGGGCGACCAGCGCCTTCATCCGCAAATACATCTTCCCAGGCGGCTACATCCCGTCGCTCTCGGAAGTCATGCCGGCGATCGAGAAGTCGGGCCTGGTCGTCACCGACGTCGAGATCCTGCGGCTCCACTATGCCGACACGCTGAAGCACTGGGGCGAGCGCTTCGCTGCCAACCGCGATAAGGCCAAGGCGATCTATGACGAGCGCTTCTGCCGCATGTGGGAATTCTATCTCGCGGCCTCGGAAGCCGCCTTCCGCTGGCAGGATCTGGTGATCTTCCAGATCCAGATCGCCAAGAAGAACGATACGCTGCCGATGACACGCGACTACATGGCCAAATGCGAAAAAGCGCTCGAGATGCGCGATATGGGGCATCGTGAAACGGCTCCCGTCAAAAAGAGTCCGACCGCCAAGCCGGCTCGCCGCCGCAAGGTTGCCGACCAGGAATAGCATTGCCGCTTGCCATTGCCGGCGCCTGCACTGAAAAAGGTCCCGTGACCGTTGCGGGACCTTTTTCATGACCTTTGTCCTCTATGCCGCCGCCGCTCTGGCCGAGATCGCCGGCTGCTTTTCATTCTGGGCCTGGTGGCGGTTGGAAAAGTCGCCGCTGTGGCTGCTCCCCGGCCTCGCTTCGCTTGCCCTGTTTGGCTTCCTGCTGGCGCTGGTCGACACGTCAGCCGCCGGTCGCGCCTACGCCGCCTATGGCGGTATCTACATCGCGGCGTCGCTTGGCTGGCTGTGGCTGGTGGAGGGCGTTCGCCCCGACCGCTGGGATCTTGCCGGTGCCGCGCTCTGCATTGCCGGTGCTTCGGTGATCCTTCTCGTCCCGCGGGGCGCGTGAGATGGAGTTGCCGGCCTCCCTTCGCCAAGGTGTCGAGCGTCTGCTCGAAAACGTTCCGCTGGCGGTCCTCAAGCAAGCGGCAAAAACACTGTCCGACCGTTATCGTGCCGAGTTGCGTGACGGCCGTTTGCACATGGCCGCGGACCTGGCGGTGAAAGCCTATCTGGCGACGCGGCTGCCGGCGACCTATGCCGCGATCCGCGCCAGCCTCGACGCGCTGAGCAACGCAAAGCCCAGCTTTCAACCCAGGAGCCTGCTCGATGTCGGTGCCGGCCCTGGCACGGTGCTTTGGGCCACGACGGATCAGTGGCCCGATCTCGAACAGGCGGTGCTGTTCGAAGCCAGCGCGGCGGTGCGCAAGGTCGGCGAGACGCTTGCCGCCGGGGCGATTACCGCCCAGACGAGGTGGCTGGCGGGTGATGCCACCATCGACCTTGCCGACCTCAAGCCGGCCGATCTGGTCACTTGCGCCTATGTGCTGGACGAAATTGCCCCGGCGTCTTTGCCGAAGCTCATCGACCGGCTCTGGCAACTCACTGGCGACACGCTCCTGATCGTCGAGCCGGGCACCCCCGCCGGCTGGCAGCGCATCCTTGCCGTGCGCCGGCAGCTTATCGAGGCGGGCGCGCATGTGCTTGCGCCTTGCCCGCATCAGGCGCCCTGCCCGCTCGCCGCGCCCGACTGGTGTCACTTTTCCCGCCGCGTCGCCCGCTCGCGCCTGCACCGGCTGGCCAAGGACGCCGACGTGCCGTGGGAAGACGAGAAGTTCATCTATGTCGCGGCTTCTCGCGACGGACCCACATCACGCCAGGCGCGGGTTCTTGCGCCGCCGAAGTCCGGTTCCGGCAAGGTTCTGCTCAAGCTTTGCCGAGACGACGGCACTGCCGCCGAGCGCTTGTTCACCAAGCGCGACGGCGCCGACTTCAAGCTGGCCCGGCGGTTGGACTGGGGCGACAGGCTGGCTTCCGAATAGGCAGTAGTGGCGTTTGCGACCGCGCCGAAGAAAAATTTCGGAGCGATGTCGAATCCAGGCCGTGCCGTTCGACCATTGGCGTTCTCGGACCTTCGAGACGCCAAGAATGTCAGACGGCATCAAGCCAACAGGAGAAACGCAATGAGCTATATCGCAGGATTTGTCGCCGCGGTGCCCGCCGCCCACAAGGAAGCCTATCGCAGGCATGTCGCCAAGGCGACATCGGTGCTGAAGGAGTTCGGCACCACCCGCATGGTCGAAGGATGGGGCGACGACGTACCCGGCGGCAAGATCACCGACTTCAGAGGCGCCGTAAAGGCAAAGCCGGATGAAGTCATCACCTTTTCGTGGCACGAATACGCGGACAAGGCGGCGGCGGACGCGGCCTATCAGGCGATGATGAGCGACCCGCGCATGCGCGACGGCCCGCAGGCCGGACTGGCGGCAATTGAAGCGGTCATGGCACAGGGCGGGCTGGACGGCTACCATCTGGCGCATGCGGCGCGGGCCGATATGCAGCGCAGGCTTGGCTTGACCGAAGCGGCAAAGACCTCCTACCGGCGGGCGCTCGAGTTGAGCCGGCAACCGGCGGAGCGCCGGTTTATCGAGGCGCGCCTCAATCAGCTTTGAACCGGAGTGCGGGCCAGGAAACCAGCGCTTGTTTTCCTGTTTTGTTCTCCCTATAGACGCGATACATTCGTCTTTCGATTCGAGTCAATTGTGATTCTTTCCACCGAAAAATCTTGGCTGTGAATCGCGGGTATCAAAGCTCATTGGACAGGCACTGGTGCAGATAAGTCAGCATGGACTTGTCACGGTCTGATATCGAGAAGCCGGGATCGAAATCGGGGACATCATGGCAGAAGCAGCGCGAAAATTCGGCGTGGCGGAAACACCGCTTTATCGTGAAGCGCCCAACAATATCGAGGCCGAGCAGGCGCTGCTCGGCGCCATCCTCGTCAACAACGACGCCTTCTATCGCGTCTCGGACTTCCTCAAGGCCAGCCACTTCTACGAGCCGCTGCACCGCAAGATCTTCGAGGTGGCGTCTGAGTTCATCCGCATGGGCAAGGTCGCCACGCCGATCACGCTGAAAACCTTCCTGCCGGCCGACGAGAAGGTCGGCGACATGACGATGGCGCAATATGTCGTGCGGCTGGCGGTCGAGGCTGTGACCGTCGTCAACGCCACCGACTATGGCCGCGCCATCTATGACCTTGCGACGCGCCGCGCGCTGATCACCGTCGGCGAAGACATGGTCAACATCGCCTATGACGCGCCGGTCGACATGGCGCCCGGCGAACAGATCGAGGATGCCGAGCGGCGGCTGTTCGAGCTGGCCGAAAACGGCCGCTACGATGGCGGTTTCGAAAGCTTTTCCGATGCGTTGAAGAATGCCGTCGACATGGCCAGCGCGGCCTATATGCGCGATGGCCACCTGTCCGGCATTGCCACCGGCCTGCGCGATCTCGACCACCGCATGGGCGGCCTGCAGCCTTCGGATTTGATTATCATCGCCGGCCGCCCGGGCATGGGCAAGACGTCGCTGGCCACCAACATCGCCTACAACATCGCTGCCGCCTATGAGCCTGCCCAACAGGCCGACGGCTCCGTCAAGGCGGCCAATGGCGGCGTCGTCGGCTTCTTCTCGCTCGAAATGTCGTCCGAGCAGCTGGCCACCCGCATCATCTCCGAGCAGACCGAGATCCCATCGTCGAAAATCCGGCGCGGCGATTTGACGGAAGCCGATTTCGGCAAGCTCGTCGCCTACACGCAGGAGAACCACAAGCGCCCGCTCTACATCGACCAGACGGGTGGCATCTCGATCGCCCAGCTCGCGGCGCGCGCCCGCCGGCTCAAGCGCCAGCGCGGGCTGGACCTGATGGTCATCGACTATATCCAGCTGATGCAGGGCTCGTCCGCAAAGGCGTCGCAGAACCGCGTCCAGGAAATCACCGAGATCACCACCGGACTGAAGGCGCTCGGCAAGGAACTTGGCGTGCCGATCATCGCGCTTTCACAGCTCTCGCGTCAGGTCGAAAGCCGCGACGACAAACATCCTCAGCTGTCCGACCTGCGCGAATCGGGCTCGATCGAGCAGGACGCCGACGTCGTGCTGTTCGTGTACCGCGAGGAATATTACATCAAGAACAAGGAGCCGGAGAAAGGCACGCCCGAGCATCTCGCCTGGGAGACGAAGATGATCGAGGTCCAGGGCAAGGCCGAAGTGATCATCGCCAAGCAGCGCCATGGCCCGACCGGCACCGTCAGCCTTGCCTTCCAGGGCGAGTTCACCCGCTTCTCCGACCTTGCCGAGGAGCATCATCTGCCGGAAAGGTTCGAGTAGCTTTTTGACCTACCCCAGCCCACCTCGCCCAGGCCATTTTCAAGCAGCATCCTTCTGATGGCCAAATCCCGGGTCCAATTCATCTGCCAGAGTTGCGGATCGGTGCATCAGCGCTGGGCCGGCAAATGCGATGCCTGCGGCGAATGGAACACGCTGGTCGAGGAAGGCACGTCCGGCGGCATCGGCTCAGGACCAGCCAACACGCGCAACGCCCGCAAGGGCCGCGCGGTGGTGCTGACCACGCTGTCGGGCGATATCGAGGACGCGCCACGCATCATCTCGGGCATTGGCGAACTCGACCGTGCCACCGGCGGCGGTTTCGTGCGCGGCTCGGCGCTGCTGGTCGGCGGCGACCCCGGCATCGGCAAGTCGACCCTGCTCACCCAGGCGGCCGCGGCGCTGGCATCAAAAGGCCACCGCATCGTCTATGTCTCAGGCGAAGAGGCGGTCGCGCAGATCAGGCTGCGGGCGCAGCGGCTTGGCGTCGCCTCTTCTCCGGTGGAACTTGCCGCCGAAACCAATGTCGAGGACATTCTGGCGACGATCGCCGACGGCAAGCGGCCTGATCTCGTCATCCTGGATTCGATCCAGACGCTGTGGACCGACCTTGCCGATTCGGCGCCGGGCACTGTTACCCAGGTGCGCGCCGCCGCCCAGGCGATGATCCGCTATGCGAAATCCACAGGCGCGGCGATCGTGCTGGTCGGCCACGTCACCAAGGAAGGCCAGATCGCCGGGCCGCGCGTCGTCGAGCACATGGTCGACGCCGTGCTCTACTTCGAAGGCGAAGGCGGCCACCACTACCGCATCCTGCGTACGGTGAAGAACCGTTTTGGACCGACCGACGAGATCGGCGTCTTCGAAATGTCGGACAAGGGCCTGCGCGAGGTCGCCAATCCGTCCGAGCTTTTCCTTGGCGAACGCCATGCCAAATCGCCGGGGGCGGCGGTTTTCGCCGGCATGGAGGGGACAAGGCCGGTGCTGGTCGAGATCCAGGCACTGGTCGCACCCTCCTCGCTCGGGACGCCGCGCCGCGCCGTCGTCGGCTGGGACGGCGCCCGGCTGTCGATGATCCTGGCGGTTCTCGAAGCCCATTGCGGGGTGCGCTTCGGCAGCCACGATGTCTACCTCAATGTCGCCGGAGGCTACCGGATATCGGAGCCTGCGGCCGATCTGGCAGTGGCTGCCGCCCTGGTTTCCTCGCTCACCGGTCTTGCCCTTCCCGCCGATTGCGTCTATTTCGGCGAAATCAGCCTTTCGGGCGCCGTGAGGCCGGTTGCGCATGCGCAACAGCGCCTCAAGGAAGCCGAAAAGCTGGGTTTTGGAAGCGCGGTTCTGCCCTCGGGCAGCGGGGAACTGGCCGGGGGGATCGGGGCCGGTTCTTTCCAGCCGACCGAGCTTGCCGACCTCGTGGCACGCATAGCCGGCTCACGCCGAAGCCGCGTGGACGAAGAAGACTAGAGCATCGGACCCAGAGCCCCGATGCTCCGCGTTATAATGCGGCTCATGGAGTGGGGCGAAAGACATGCCGATTACGCTGCTTGACGGAATTCTCGTCGGCTTCACTCTGGTCTCGGCGATGCTCGCCATGGTTCGCGGCTTCTCGCGCGAAGTCCTGTCCGTCGTCTCCTGGGCAGCGGCGGCAGCTGCGGCGTTCTTCTTCTACAAGCCGGTTGTGCCTTACCTCGCGCCCTACATCGAGAATGAAAAGGTCGCCATGGCGGCGGCCGCCGGCGTGGTCTTCATCATCGCGTTGATCGTCGTCTCGGTCATCACCATGAAGCTCGCCGACTGGATCATCGATTCCAGGATCGGCGCACTCGATCGTACGCTGGGTTTCCTTTACGGCGCCGCGCGCGGTATCCTGGTCGTTGCCGTCGCCCTGCTGTTCTTCAACTGGCTGGCAGGCGCCAAGGCACCAGCCTGGGTCACGGAGGCCAAGTCGCGGCCGCTGCTCGAACAGATCGGCGCCAAGCTCGAAAGCCTGCTGCCCGAGGATCCGGAAAACGCGATCCTCAAGAAGCTCAATCCCAATCAGCCGGCCGCCGAGACGCCAGCTGCTCCGGACGCACCGGCGGCGGATGCTCCGGCGGGCGGCGACGATGCCAACACGCCGGCGCCTGACGACAATGACGCAACACCACCGGCGAACAACGCTCCGGCACCGGCGGCACCGGCAAACTGACGCCGAAAACGGCGTCAGTATCTGACGATGGTGTGAACGACCGCACGGCCCGCGTTGCTTTCGGCGCGAACCCGCATTATATGGCGATTTTAGCGGAGCTTAAGATGGCAGACGCAGACGACGTGCTTTCCGCCGAGGCCGACGACCATTTCCACGACGAATGCGGTGTGTTCGGCATTTTCGGCCGGCAGGACGCCGCGGCAATCGTTACATTGGGCCTGCATGCGCTGCAGCATCGCGGCCAGGAAGCGGCCGGCATCGTTTCCTATGACGGCAGCCAGTTCCATGTCGAACGCCATGTCGGCCTGATCGGCGACACCTTCACCAAGCAGCGCGTCATCGACAGCCTGCAAGGCAACCGCGCCATTGGCCATACGCGCTACGCCACCACCGGCGGTGCCGGCATGCGCAACATCCAGCCCTTTTTCGCCGAATTGGCCGATGGCGGCTTCGCCGTCGCCCACAACGGCAATCTGACCAACGCCATGACCGTGCAGCGCGCGCTGCAGAAGCAAGGCGCGATCTTCTCCTCCACCTCCGATACCGAGACGCTTTTGCACCTCGTCGCCACCAGCAAGGAGCGCGATTTGAACTCGCGTTTCATCGATGCTGTGCGGCAGGTCGAGGGCGCCTTCTCGCTGGTGGCGATGACGGCCAAGAAGATGATCGGCTGCCGCGATCCGCTCGGCATCCGGCCGCTGGTGCTCGGCGATCTCGACGGCGCCTGGATCCTGGCCTCCGAAACCTGCGCGCTCGACATCATCGGCGCGCGTTTCGTTCGCGACCTGAAGCCCGGCGAGATGGTCGTCGTCACGTCCAAGGGCATCGAGAGCCTGTTCCCCTTCGAGCCGCAGAAGACCCGCTTCTGCATCTTCGAATATGTCTATTTCGCGCGGCCGGATTCCTCCGTCGAAGGCCGCAACGTCTATGAGGTGCGTAAGCGTATCGGCGCCGAGCTGGCGGTCGAAAGCCCGGTCGAGGCCGACATCGTCGTGCCGGTGCCGGATTCGGGCACGCCGGCGGCGATCGGCTTCAGCCAGGCGGCCGGCATTCCCTTTGAGCTCGGCATCATCCGCAATCACTATGTCGGCCGCACCTTCATCCAGCCGGGCGATTCGATCCGCCACATGGGCGTCAAGCTGAAGCACAATGCCAACCGCCGCATGATCGAGGGCAAGCGCGTGGTGCTGGTCGACGACAGTATCGTACGCGGCACCACCAGCCAGAAGATCGTGCAGATGGTGCGCGACGCCGGCGCCAAGGAGGTGCATATGCGCATCGCCTCACCGCCGACGCGCGCCTCCTGCTTCTACGGTGTCGACACGCCGGAGAAATCGAAGCTCCTGGCATCGCGCATGTCGATCGAGGAGATGGCCGAGTTCATTCGCGTCGATTCGCTCGGCTTCCTCACCATTGACGGGCTCTACCGCGCGGTCGGCGAGGCCAGCCGCGACAACGACCAGCCGCAATTCTGCGATGCCTGCTTCACCGGCCAGTATCCAACCCGCCTGCTCGACTTCGAAGGCCACGACAATGTGCGCACGCTGTCGCTGCTGGCGACAAGCGGGACGTAGGGTGCTGGTTTATCAGTTGCCTTCGCCAGTTTACCCCCCTCTGTCCTGCCGGACATCTCCCCCTCAAGGGGGGAGATCGGCTGAACTATCGACTTTCGCCAATCGCCAAGGCTGCAAAGCCAGAGCCAACTTCGGCGAAGTCCAATCTCCCCCCTTGAGGGGGAGATGCCCGGCAGGGCAGAGGGGGGTGTTTCACGCCGACCTCACGGAAATTCTCGCATGACCCTCGACCTTACCGGCCGCGTTGCAGTCGTCACCGGCGCCTCGCGCGGCATCGGCTATTTCATTGCCAAGGAATTGGCTGCCGCCGGCGCGCATGTCATTGCGGTGGCGCGCACCGTCGGAGGACTGGAAGAGCTCGACGACCAGATCAAGGCGGCCGGCGGCCAGGCGACACTGGTGCCGCTCGACCTCACCGACATGGCCGGCATCGACCGCCTGGGCGGCGCCATCCACGAACGCTGGGGCAAGCTCGACATTCTCGTCGCCAATGCCGGCGTTCTCGGCGTCATTTCGCCGATCGGTCATGTCGAAGCAAAAACCTTCGAGAAGGTGATGACCATCAACGTCACCTCGACCTGGCGGCTGATCCGCTCGGTCGACCCTCTACTGCGGCTTTCCGATGCTGGACGAGCGATCATCCTGTCTTCCAACGCAGCGCACTCGGCGCGTGCCTTCTGGGCGCCCTACGCGGCCTCCAAGGCCGCGGTGGAGACGATGATGCGCTCCTGGGCGCATGAGACGCAGAGCCTGCCGCTCCGGGTCAACGCCGCCGACCCCGGCGCCACCCGCACCGCCATGCGGGCCCAGGCAGTGCCGGGCGAAGATCCCGAGACGTTGCCGCACCCCGCCGAGATCGCCAAACGCATCGTACCGCTGGCCAGCCCGGAGCTGAAAGAGACCGGATTGATCTTCCAGGCCAAGCACAATCGCTTCGTCGCCTACAGGCAGCCGGAATAAACCTGAACTTTTTTGACGCATGTCGGTTTCCCAAAAACCGCTGCACACTTTTAGGCGACATGCGTAGGGATTAAACAGGCCTCCCGCAACGTTTCTTCTGACGTAACCCGTCGAAGACCAACCGGAGGACCGACATGCGTAAACTGCTTCTCGTTGCCACCACCGCCGTCACGGCCGCCCTCGCCGCCACAGTCGGCGCAGCCCTCTCGCAAGATGCCAAGATGAGCTTCTTCGTCACCAGTGTCGGTTCCGGCAAGGGCGCCGACCTCGGCGGCCTCAAGGGCGCCGACGCGCATTGCGCATCGCTGGCGGAAGCCGCGGGTGTCACCGGCAAGAATTGGGCTGCCTATCTGTCGACCAGCGACACCGACGCGCGCGACCGCATCGGCAAGGGGCCGTGGGTGAACGCCAAGGGCGTCAAGATCGCTGACGACGTCGCCTCGTTGCACAGCGATGCCAACGGCATCACCAAGCAGACGGCGCTCGACGAGAAAGGCGAAGTGGTCAACGGCCGCGGCGACACGCCGAACCGCCACGACGTGCTGACCGGCTCCAAGCCCGACGGCACCAAGATCGCCGAGCAGACCTGCGGCGACTGGACGATGAGCGGGGCGGAAGGCGCCGCTATGATGGGCCATCATGACCGCACGGGCCTCGACGATTCGGCAGCCGCCAAATCCTGGAATTCCTCGCACGCCTCGCGCGGCGGCTGCAGCCAGGAGGCGCTGAAGGGCACCGGGGGCGACGGCTTGTTCTATTGTTTTGCCACCAACTGAGCCGATTGCGCTTCGAAATCGGGCTGGGAAACCCGCCGTCACATCACGCGGCTGTGATGTGACGGCGGGAAGCTATGCGGCGGTCATGCTTTCGTCATTTCCATGGAGTTGGTAGGGTCACAGCGACTCCCACAACAAGCGCCCAACTGGCAGAACAAGGAAATCCCCATGGCTACGACCGCAGCAGCGTTGGTCTGGTATCTGGTAATCGCCGGCCCGCAGGGCGGCATGGTCGTGCTGCCCAGCACCTTCGACAAGCGCGAACAGTGCACCGCCGCCATCACCGAATATCAGAAGCAGCCGACACCGGCCGGCTGGTCGGTGCAATGCGTGCCGAGCGCCTCGCCCTTCACTGACGAGGGCGACGCCGAAGAACCGTCAGCACAGTAAGCGTCAGCGGCGTGCGCTCACCGTCAGCTCCGGCTTCTGGCTGATGGTCTGGAATACCACGCAATAACGCTCGGTCAGCTTCAGCAGCGAGTCTATCCGCTCCTGCGGCTCATCGGTGTCGAGGTTAAAATAGAGCCGGATGGCGCGAAAGCCGACCGGTGCATCCTTGGCGACACCGAGCGTGCCTCGAAAATCGAGATCGCCTTCGGCCTCCACCGTGGCGGCGCCGAGCTTGAACTCGAGCGCCGTCGCCACCGCCTTCAGCGTCACCCCGGCGCAAGCGACCAGCGCCTCCAGCAGCATGTCGCCCGAGCAGAGCTCAAGACCTGAACCGCCTGTTGCCGGATGCAGGCCGGCGATGGCGAGCGCCCTGCCCGTCTCCACCTTGCAGGCAACCGACTGGTCGTCGATCGAGCCCTTGGCGCGAAGCGTGATCAGGGCCTGCGAAGCATCGTCACGATATGCCTGCTTCAGCGGCGCCTGCATGGCCTTCAGTTCGGTAGCATCCATCCGCGTTCCCCTTTCGTCGACTGCTTGCGTCACCGGCATATGCCGTCCGGTCGAGATTTGCGCCGATCACCATGGGAAGGCAATGCCGTTCCGCAACGGGAGACAGCCGCCAACACCGACATCCCAAATGGGACATTGACGGACAAGGTCCCAAAAACGTCTGATCCGGGCAAGTCATCACTCCATTTCCCGGCGGTCCCCAGATGCCCCGTACCCTCTCGACAAGGCCGAAACAGGATGGATTTCGCGCGCCCGGCGAATTCGAACCCAAATCAGGCTGCTGGATGATCTGGCCGGAGCGACCGGACACCTGGCGCCTCGGCGCCAAGCCCGCGCAAAAGCTGTTCGTGGATGTCGCCGCGGCGATCGCGCAAAGCGAGCCGGTGACGGTGGCGGCCTCTGCTCGGCAGTGGCAGAATGCCAGGGCGCGATTGCCCGGCCATGTGCGTGTCGTGGAGATGTCCACCAACGATTCCTGGCTGCGCGACAGCGGTCCCAACTTCGTCGTCAACGATCAAGGCGACGTGCGTGGCGTCGATTGGATCTTCAACGCCTATGGCGGTTTTGACGGCGGCCTCTACGCGCCATGGGACCTCGATGATCTGGCAGCGCAAAAAGTGCTCGAAATCGAGAACATGGAGCGCTATCGCGCACCGCTGGTCGCCGAGGGTGGCGGGTTGCAATGTGATGGCCAAGGTACGCTCATCACCACGGAGCAATGCCTGCTCAACCGAAATCGCAACGCTCATCTCGGCAAGGCCGAGGTAGAACGCCAGCTTGGCGACTATCTCGGCGTCGACACCATCATCTGGCTGCCACGCGGCTTTGCCTTCGACGAGACCGACGGCCATGTCGACGACGTCTGCTGCTTCGTGCGCCCCGGCGTGGTCGTGCTGAGCTGGACCGACAATCGGGACGACCCACAATATGAGATCGTGCGCGAAGCCGAGGCGGTGTTGCGTTCGGCCCGTGATGCGCGTGGCCGCGCGCTGGAAGTTCACCGGCTGCCCCACCCCTTGCCGATCGAGATGACGCCGGAAGAAAGCGACAGCGTGGACCGGCTGGATTCGACCTGGGCGCGACCGGCCGGAAACCGGATCGCGGCGAGCTACATCAACTACTATCCGGGCAACAGCGTCGTGGTGGTACCGCAGTTCGGCTGCGATCTCGATGTGAAGGCCAAGCAGACTCTGGCCGAGTTGTTTCCCGATCACCGAATAGTCGGCATCGAAAACTCGCGCGAGATCCTGCTCGGCGGCGGCAATGTCGCCTGCATCACCTTGCCGGTCTATGCCCCGCAACGGCGTTGAGGGACGGGGCATGACAAAAACAGATAGCGAAAACGGAGGACATTTATGCGCACTCTGATCTTCTCAACCCTGCTTGCGTGCGGCATCTGCGCAAATGCGGCTTCGGCTGACGAGGAAAAGATCGTCAACGTCTACAACTGGTCCGACTACATCGCGCCTGACACGGCCGAGAAATTCGAGAAGGAGACGGGAATCAAGGTTCGTTACGACGTCTATGACGGCAACGAGGTGCTTGAAACCAAGCTGCTCACCGGTGGCTCCGGATATGATGTGGTCTACCCTTCAGCCTATCCGTTCCTGAAGAACCAGGTGAAAGCAGGGGCTTTCCTGGAACTCGACAAATCGAAGCTTGCGAACCATTCGAAGATCGATCCGCAAGCCCTCGCCCTGATCGCCGGCGCCGATCCACAGAACCTGCATGCCGTGCCCTATATGGCGGTCACCGACGGCATTGGCTACAATGTCGCCGCGGTGAAGCAGCGGCTGCCGGACGCGCCGACGGATTCCTTCGCCATGGTCTTCGACGTCGATGTGGTCAAGAAGCTGTCCGATTGCGGCGTGGCTATCATCGATGCACCGGCTGAAGTCATCCCGATGGCGATGAACTATCTTCACATCAACCCCAAATCGACCAGTCCTGACGACCTCGCCAAGGTCGAGGAGCTGATGGGCAAGGTGCGACCCTACATCCGCTATTTCCACTCGTCGAAATACATCAATGACCTCGCCAACGGCGACATCTGCGTGGTGTTGGGCTGGTCGGGCGACATACTTCAGGCAAGGACCCGTGCGGCGGAATCCGTGAAGAAGCTGGAGATCGCCTATTCCATCCCCAGAGAAGGCACGCTCATCAACTTCGATACGATGGCGGTGCCGAAGGATGCGCCGCATCCCGACAACGCCCAGGCCTGGATCAACTTCAATCTGCGGCCCGATATCGCCGCGGCCAATTCCAGCTACGTCTCCTACGCCAATGCGATACCGGAGTCCCTGCCGCTGATGGACAAGGCCATAGCCAGCGACCCCGGCGTCTTTCCGCCTGATGCCGTGAAGGCCAAGCTGTTCGTGGTGGACAACAACGACCCAAAGCTGCTGCGATCACAAAACCGCATGTGGACGCGCATCGTGACGGGACAATAGAGCAATTCCAGGAAAAGTGCGCAGCGGTTTTCCGTCCGGAATTGCGTCAAAACAAAAAGATAGAGCCGGCGGAGGCCGTCAGGCTCAAGCGGCTTCGCGGATGGCCGCCAGCAACTCGACCTGGGAGTGCACGCCGAGCTTGCGATAGATCTGCTTGATGTGGTTGCGGACGGTCCCGGGCGAGATGGCGAGGCTTCGCGAAATGCTCTTGGCGTTGCCGCCCTCGACCAGATGCCGCGCAATCTCGGTCTCGCGCCTGCTCAGCCGCGAGCGAGCGTCACCGATTGCGGCGCCCTTGTGCCGGAAGCGGCACAGATGAAGCAATCTTTCCAAAATGAGCCTTGTCGCGCTGCTTGCCGCGCAAGCCGTTGCCAGATCCTGATCGCAAACGGTTCTGCCCCGTTTCGCCTGAGAAAAGTGACATAGCCAGCGGTCAGCCCGTCAAGATTGAACACGCCGGTGATCTCGTCGAAGCTGTCCGAGGGACCATAGAATTCGCTATAGTAGGGGGTGTGCTGGAAGTCGCCATTGCGAAGAGCCGATAGCGGCAACAGGAAATCCTGCCTTGTGCTGGCGAACCTCTGGAAGAACGGATCCTGGCGATAGATGTGGGCGTCGTAGTCGCGGTTCCAATGATCGGGGCCGGCATCATCGATGGTCAGGGACGTGATATCGCGATGGTAGAAGCCGACATAGACGCGATCTGAACCAACCAGCCCGCTCGCCGCCGCCGTAAAGCGAGCCGACAATTCCTCGGGCGTCGCTGCCATGGCTGCAGCAGCGACACCGCCGCTCCAGCGTCCAAACTGATCGAGGGAAACGTTCGACTGCATTCCGGCTCACACTAAGCATGATGCCGAAAAGTGTGAAGCGGTTTTCGGACGACATCATGCTCAATCTCTTTGATTAGAGCCGGATTCAGATTTCAGGTCGATTCGACCTGAAATCAGCCGGCTCTAGCGCAAGCCGTTGCAAGTTCAAAACAGCCATTTCCTTTTGACTTCGACCCTCTCGACCATACCTATGCGGAAGTTGTTGTCGCGGAGCCATCATGCCGGTCAAATTGAAACTGATCTGCCTTATCCTGCCGATGCTCGCCGCCCTGGCGCAGCCCGTCCTGGCTGAAACAGCGGAGCGGCCGGCGCCCTCGGGCGGCGTGCTGTCCCTGCTGCCGCCGCCGCAGACCACCAACCATTCGATCACGCTGGCCGGGCGCAAGCTGGATTACCAGGCAAAGGCGGCGACACTGTCGCTGCTATCGGGCAAGGGCGACGTCACGGCGGAGATCTTCTACGTCGCCTACACGCTGGAGCCGCCGGCAAGCGGGGCCAAAGACCCTCAGCGGCCGATCACCTTCGTGTTCAACGGCGGCCCTGGAGCAGCGTCCGCCTATCTGCATATCGGCGCACTCGGTCCACGGATAATCGCGACGGGAGCCGACGGCGAATTCCTGCCGTCACCGCAAAGACTGATCGACAATCCGGACAGCTGGCTCGACATGACCGATCTCGTCTTCGTCGATCCGGTGGGAACCGGCTATAGCCGTGAGGCACCGGGGCAGGACACGCGCGATTTCTGGGCGTCAACCAGGATGCCAGCTCGATTGGCGCCTTCATCCGGCTCTATCTCTCGCAGAACGGCCGCACCGGGTCGCCGCTGTTCCTCGCCGGCGAAAGCTATGGCGGGTTCCGCGCGGCGCTGCTCGCCAGGACATTGCAGGAAGATATCGGCATAGGTCCGAGCGGCATCGTGCTGATCTCGCCGGCGCTGGAGTTCACGCTGGTGCAGCCCGACGAATTCGAGCCGCTGCATTGGGCGCTCGAACTGCCTTCCCTGGCGGCGGTGCGCCTACGCGCCGAAGGCGTCAGCGGCGATGCTTTGCGGGAGAAGCTGGCAGACGTCGAACATTATGCGATGGGCGATTACCTCACGGCAATCACCAGCGGACTGGAGCAAGGCAGGCGGCTGGCCAGCCAACGCGTGGCTGACATCACCGGCCTGCCGCTCGACCTGGTGCAGCGGAACTCCGCCCGCATCCCGACCGGCCTGTTCGCAAGGGAGTTCGCCCGTGCCAGCGGCAAGGTGCTCAGCCCCTATGACGCCTCGATCGGTACGGCCGACATCGCGCCCGAGAGCGCCCGCATCGCCGGCCCGGATCCAGTGCTCGACCGCAGCGTACCGGCGCTGACGTCGGCGTTCGTCGGCTATATCAGCGACGAACTGCATTTTCGCACCGATGTCAGCTATCGGCTGCTCAATGGCGAAATCAGCCACAATTGGGATTACGGGACCGGCCCCTCGCGGCAGGGCTATGCCGGGGTGATGGACGATCTGCAGCGAGCACGCTCGCTGAACCCTTCGCTCGGCGTCGTGATCGTCAACGGCTACACCGACCTGGTGACACCTTACCTCGCCTCGCGCTACCTGGTGAACCAGATCCCGTCGCTCACCAATGCCAAGCCGATCCGTCTCGATGTCGTCGAGGGCGGGCACATGATGTATTTCAGATCCGACGGTCGGCGCGCGCTGAAAGAAGCCGCTTCGGAACTTTATCAGGCGACGCAATAGGCTTGGCGACAGTGCAACTCGCCATGGACCCCTGCCCCAACATAAGCACCGAACTGGCGTAGCGCCGCAGCGGTTTTCGCCCGTATAGCTTGGTGTCAAGGGAGCTGAATTCACAGCTCCCTTGTGTCGCTCCTCATAGCATTTCTGCCGCTCCGGCAATTTTGGTCCCACGCGCCCAATGGCCGATATCGCCATTCTCGAAACACGCGAGCGAGTTCTTGCAGGCATCCTGCTGACCGGTGCGGCCTATCTCCTGTTTTCGACGCAGGACGCTTCGATCAAGCTGTTGGTCGTCGGCATGAGCGTCTGGCAGATCATGTTCTTCCGCAGCATCACCATTCTGGGTGCGTGCGCGGCGATCGGCGGACGACAGTTGTTTGCCGACACGATGCGCTCGCCGATCGTGCGGCCGATGCTGGTGCGCAGTGCCTTCACGCTTGCTGCGTGGCTCTGTTACTACAACGCCGCGCGCAGCCTGCAGCTCGCCGAACTGACCACCGTCTATTACGCGGCCCCGATCATTGTCACCGTGCTTTCGGTGTTCCTGCTCGGCGAAAAGGTGCCGATGCTGCGCTGGCTGGCGGTGCTGATCGGCTTTGCCGGCGTATTCATCGCTTGCGATCCTACCCATCTCGGCTTGTCCGTGCCGGTGCTGCTGGTGCTGGCGGCCGCCTTCTTGTGGGGCATCGCCATCGTGCTCTTGCGCAAAACCGCCCTTGCCGAACGCTCGATGATCCAGCTCCTGCTCAACAATTTCTATTTTCTGCTGTTTTCGGCGGCGCCGGCATTGTTGTGGTGGCAGACACCGGACTGGACCCAGTTGCTGCTGCTTGCCAGCGTCGGCGCGCTCGGCGGCCTCGCGCAATATCTTCTCTTCGAAGGCATGAAGCGAACCCCAGCCTCGGTCCTCGCACCACTGGAATACACCTCGCTGTTGTGGGCATTCGCACTCGGCTTTGCGATCTGGGGCGACGTGCCGCGTCGCGAGGTGTTCCTGGGCGCTGCGCTGATCGTCGCCGCCGGCCTGTTGATCGTCGGCACCGAGCATTTCCGCAAACGGCTATGATGTGCGTGGCCATGATTGCTGACACTACGATGTCAGGACCAAGCGGCGTAGGCTGGTTGCATGACTGAGATTGCAGCCGCCACCGACACCGCCACGGAGCGCACGCTCGGCATCATCCTGGTGTCGTCCTCAGCTGCCGTTTTCGGCCTGACCGGTGTTCTGACAAAGTCGATCCATGCCGACCCGTTGACCATCATCTGCTGGCGCGGCTTTGTCGGCGCGATCCTGATCAGCCTCTATGTGCTGTGGCGGCGTCACCGTTCCGGTGGGCGTGAGACCCTGCGGCTTGGCTGGCGCGGCTGGCTGCTGGCAGCAGAGGGAGCTCTGGCCAGCATCGCCTTCATCTCGGCGTTCAAGTTCACCTTCGTCGCCAATGTCGCCGTCATCTATGCCACAGCACCTTTCGTCACCGCGCTGCTGGCCTGGGTTCTGACACGCGAACCCTTCCGGTTGCAGACGATGGTCGCAGCCGCCGTGTCGCTGTGCGGCGTGGCGATCATGGTCTGGTCCGGCTTCGGCACCGGCAATCTTTTCGGGGACGGACTGGCACTGCTGATGACCATCGGCAGCGGCCTTTACATGATCATGGTACGCGCCTTCCGCGACACGCCCGTGGTGTGGGCCGGTGCGGTCTCAGCCTTCCTGTTGTTCGTGCTCGGCTGGTTCGTCACCGATCCGCTGGCGGTTTCGCCGAGAGATGCAGTTCTGCTCGCCACTTTCGGCGCGTCCTTCGCGCTATCCTCGATCCTGTGGACGGAAGGCGCGAGACTCATCCCGCCGGCCGAATCCGGGCTGCTCGGCTCGGCCGAAGTGCCGTTCGCGATCCTGTTTGCCTTCCTGTTCCTGGGCGAGATCGCCCCAGCCGCCAGCATGATCGGCGGCGCCATCGTGTTGTGTGCGGTGTTTGCGCATGCGGGGCGGGATTGGCTGATGGCCCGCTCGCAACGCTTGGCGTCAAATATTTCTTGAAAAAAGTGACGCGGTCACGGAACCATCATCCGGGTCAGGCATTATTGGTGCGACGGGCCATCGCCAAGTCCCCCCAAACCCCTCGGCCCGTCCTACTCCAAGCCGACCGTAAGGTCGGCTTTTTCTTTGCCGCTTGGCGACCGCAATGCCGGTTTTCTTTAGGCATTCAGCCCGACAGGGCAAGGTTACCGCTGAGCAGGGCCGCCAGATCGGCTGCCGACCCATCGGCACCGGTTCGCAGCCGGATGGCGAACTCAGCCATTGGAACCCGCGGCAGGCCAAGCTCGCGCGGCGCCTCGACAATGCCGGAATGGGCAAAGCGACCCGTTCGCAGCGTCAGCGCGACACCGGCGTTCACCGCCGTGCGCAGGCCCGCCAGGCTGGCGCTGCCGGCAGCAATACGATAGCGGCGGCCGTCGGCATCGAGTGCGGCAAGTGCCGCTTCGCGAAAACCGCAATATGGATCGAGCAGCGCCAGCGGCAGTTCCTCCTGCCGCGAAGCCAGCCCTTTTTGTGAGCATAGCCATATCATCGGCTCGCGCAGCACGCTGACTTCGTCCGACACTGCCGCCTGGCGCATGACGATCGCCAGATCGAGGCCGCCGGACTGCAGTGCCTGCGCCAGCTCGGCGGAACGGCCGATCCGCAGTTCGATCCTGACGCGCGGATGACTGGCGGCGAAGGCACGCAGCAGGTCCGGCAGGCCGCTGTCGGCGAAATCCTGCGTCGTGCCGATGGCAACGCGTCCGGCAGCGCGGGCGCCCTTCAGTGCCAGCCAGGCCTCGCGATGGGCGGCAAGAATGCGCCTGGCATGGCCGACGAGGTCCTCACCTGCTGGGGTCAAGCCGCGCCCGCGCCCTTGCGGCGCCAGCAGCGGTTCGCCGACGATTTCCTCCAGCCGCTGCATCTGGGCGGTCACCGCGGAGGGCGAGCGGCCAACGCTTGCAGCCGCTTGGGCCAGTGAGCCGCTGTCGACGAAAGCAAGGAAGGTTCGGAGCAGATCGGGATCCAGCGTTTCCATACTTCGACCTTATCGAATCTTAAGTTAAAAACAATTCGATTTTTTTGACTGAAAGATGGTGGCATGTTGTTTCAACGGCGGTCGGACGCCGCTCAAGCCAAGGAGAAGAAAAATGCCCATTATCAATATCAGCGTCACCGGCAAGCCTGACGCGGCGCTTTCCGCTCGCATCGCGAAGGAAGCCACCGAAATCACCGCGACGCAGCTGCGCAAGGACCCGACGATCACGGCAGTTGCCGTATCCTATGTCGATCCGCAGCACTGGTTCGCCGGCGGCAAGTCGCTGGCCGAGCACGACACCAACACGTTCTGGCTTGATATCAAGGTGGTCGACGGCACCAATACCAAGCTTGAACTGGAGGCCTATCTGAAGGCGATCTTCGCGGCCTTCGGCCGCCTGCTCGGCGGCGTGCATGAGGAGAGCTACGCCTTCGTGCATGAAGTGCCGGCAGCCGCTTACGGCTATGGCGGTAAGACGCAGGAGTTCCGTTTCATCAGCGGACGGCTGCAGGCGGCGTGAGCAGCACCGACTTACCTTCCCCCACAAGGGGCAAGGCAGGAGGCGCACTCATCCGCATTGACCTTGCTCCCACATCGTCTAGGTTCTGGCCGAAGCGGCCGCGAAAGAGCCGAGATGCTAAAAAAATTGGGAGAGACGCGGCATGATCCTGACACTGGCGCTGCTTGCGGGTCTTGTTCTGGCCTGGGTGCTGATCGGCGTGATGGAGAAATTCCGCCTCGGCCTGCGCTTCACCCAGGCGCTGCTCTATGTGCCGTTCAAGCTCGCCTACCGGATCGGAGATAGCCGCATCAGGATCGCCCGCAAGACGCAGACCCCAGTCATCTACGTCATCTCGCATCAATCGCGCTTCGAGCCGGCGCTGATGCTGTCGCTGCTGCCGGAAGACACGCTGCATATACTCGACGAGGTCTCGGCGCGCTCGCCATGGCTCGAACCTTGGCGCGAGCTTGGCCGTACCATCGCCTTCAACGCCGAACATGTCTTCGTCAGCCGCCGGCTGGTGCGGGTGCTGAAGGGCAAGGGCCGGCTCGCCGTCTATCTGCCGGATGCGGTCGAGCCTGACGTCAAGACGTTTCGGTTGTTTCGTGCCGTCACCCGCATCGCCATGCAGGCCGATGCCAGCATCGTGCCGATCTTCGTCGGCGGCGCGCGAAGCCTGCCGGTCTCGTTGACGCCGGCGGACAAGGCACCGCGACACTGGTTTCCGCAGTTGTCGATCAGCGTGCTGGAGCCGATGACCATCGCCGAACTGGTGGCGCGCAACCCCGAGCAGGCCTCGAACACCAATGCGCTGTTCGACCGTGTCGCCGAGGCCCGGCTTTTCGGCACCGACCTCGATCGCGGCCTGTTCCTGGCGATGCGCGATGCCGCCGACCGTGTCGGCGCCTCGCATCCGATCATCGAGGACGTCATCTCGGGCGCGCTGAGCTACCGCAAGATGTTCATCGGCGCTCGCGTCCTGGGCAGGCGCTTCGAGGCAGCGACGGCGCCGGGCGAAGCGGTCGGTGTGATGCTGCCCAACGCGAATGGCGTCGTGCTGTCGTTCACCGGCCTTCTGTCGGCCGGCCGGGTGGCGGCGCTGATCAACTATACGGCCGGGCCGGCGAGCGTCACCGCGGCCGTTCGCACGGCGGTGATAAGGACCGTGATTTCCTCCCGCGCGTTCGTCGAGAAGGCCGACCTTCCGGACATCGTCGCGGCGGTCGAAAAGGGTGGTGCCAGGCTGCTCTGGCTGGAGGATGTGCGGGAGAGCGTCACCGCGCTGGACAAGCTTGCCGCCGCCTTGCTGTGGCGCTGGCCGCTGCAGCGGCAGGATGCGGCGAAGCCGGCGGTGATCCTGTTTACTTCCGGCTCGGAAGGCACGCCGAAAGCAGTCGTGCTGTCGCACAAGAACCTGCTTGCCAACGCCATGCAGGCCGAAGCGCGCATCACCATCTCGCCCGCCGACATCCTGCTCAACGTGCTGCCGGTGTTCCATTCGTTCGGGCTGACGGGCGGCACCATCCTGCCGCTGGTCACGGGCGTAAAACTGTTCCTCTACCCCTCGCCGCTGCACTACAAGATCATTCCCGAGGTGGCACGCAAGGTGAAGCCGACCGTCATGTTCGGCACCGACACATTCCTCGCCAACTATGCACGCACCGCCAAGGACGGCGATTTTTCCAGCCTGCGCTTCGTCGTCGCCGGCGCCGAGGCGGTGAAGCCGGGAACCCGCCGCGTCTATCGCGAGCGCTTCCAGGCCGAGATCATCGAAGGGTTCGGGCTGACAGAGGCGGCACCGGTGGTTGCCGTCAACACGGCAATCCATGGCCGCGACGGTACCGTCGGGCGGCTGCTGCCGGCCATGCGCATGAAACTTGAGCCGATCGAAGGCATCAGCGACGCCGGCCAATTGTGGCTTGACGGACCGAACCTTATGATGGGCTACATGACTGCGGACCGCCCCGGTGAATTGCAGCCGCTGACCGGCTGGCACGACACCGGCGACATCGTCGCCGTCGACCGCGAAGGCTTCATCACCATTCGCGGACGCGCCAAGCGCTTTGCCAAGATCGCCGGCGAGATGGTGTCGCTGGGTGCGGTCGAGATGCTGGTGCAGTCGCTGTGGCCGGAAGAGCACCACGCGGCTGTAGCGGTGCCGGACAAGCGGCGCGGCGAGCGCATCGTGCTGGTCACCACCGCCGACGATGCCAATCCCGACGAGTTGCGCAAATTCGGCAAACAGGCGGGCGCCGCCGAACTGATGGTGCCGAACGACATCGTCAAGGTCGAGGAAATTCCGGTGCTGGGGTCCGGCAAGACCGACTATGTGTCGACGAGAAAACTGGCGATCGACAGGCTGGGCCTCGGCGTCGCGGCCTGAGTCAGATCAAGCACTTCCGCCGACCTTCTAACCTATATCCGAAGGCGGCACCTTCTCGCCCTCCAGCTTGGCGCGCTTCGAATAGGCGCGCACCGAGAACGGCAGGAAGATCAGGTAGCCGGCGACTGACGCGGTCAGCGTGTACCAGGGGTAGGTCATCAGCAGGAGTACGTAGAGCACGACACCCAGGATGATCGGCAACACCCTGTCGCCCGGGATTTTCAGGCTCTTGCCGGAATAGACCGGCAGCCGGCTGACCAGCAGGAAGGCGACCAGGATGGTGAAGCCGGTGGCGACGAAGGCCGCTGGACGACTGGGCTCCAGACCTGTGCGCAGGAAATAGAGATAAAGCGGCAGCATCACCAGCACCGCGCCCGCCGGCGCCGGCACGCCGACGAAATATTCGGACTGCCAGATGGGGCGATCGGCCTTCTCGTCATCGAGCACGTTGAAACGGGCGAGGCGCAGCCCGCAGGCGATGGCGAACAGCAGTGCCGCGATCCAGCCCGGCGAACCGGCGCGGTCGAGCAGGAAGGCATAGAGCACCAGAGCCGGCGCCACGCCGAAATTGACGATGTCGGCCAGCGAATCCATCTGCGCGCCGAATTTGGAGGTCGCCTTCAACATCCGCGCCAGGCGGCCGTCAATACCATCGAGGAAGGCGGCAAGCAGCACCATCACCACCGCCGGCTCGAAGCGGCCTTCGAAGCCGAAGCGGATGCCGGACAGGCCGGCGCAAATGGCGAGCACGGTGACCAGGTTGGGCAGCACCATGCGCATCGGGATCTCGCGGATGCGCGGACCGCCGCTGGCATGGGCCTCGAACTTTTTGTATTGCGTGCCCACCGGTCAGGAAACCCGAACAAGAGGCGTGCCGGCAACACCGCCGAATTCGGCCAGCACGGTTTCGCCGCCAACCGCCGTCTGGCCGACGGCAACGCGCGGCGTGGCGGTCAGGGGCAGGAACACATCGACACGCGAGCCGAAGCGGATCAGGCCAAAACGCTCGCCAGTGCCGATCGAGCCGCCGGCCTCGGCCCAGCAGACGATGCGGCGCGCCACCAGGCCGGCGATCTGGACGGCCGCGACCGTGCCGTTGGGGCTCTCGATGACCAGGCCGTTGCGCTCGTTCTCGGTGCTGGCCTTGTCGAGCTCGGCATTGAGGAATTTGCCCGGCCTATGTTCGATTTTCGCAATACGGCCGCGCACGGGAGCGCGGTTCACGTGGCAGGAGAAGACGTTCATGAACACCGAGATGCGGGTCATTTCGATATTGCCGAGGCCGAGCTCGCGCGGCGGCACGGCCGGCCCGACCGCCGAAATGATGCCGTCGGCGGGGCTGACCACCAGGCGGTCGTCGACCGGCGTGACGCGCTCGGGATCACGGAAGAAATAGACGCACCAAGCCGTCAGGATCAGACCGATCCAGAACAGGATCGAGGAGAAATAGCCGAGGAAAAGCGTCGCCGCGCCAAAGGCCGCGATAAAGGGATAGCCTTCGCGATGGATCGGTACGAACGCGTTCTTGACCGTATCGACAAGGCTCATCTGCTAAAAACAGGCTCCGTTTCAAGTCCGGCCTCAATAGCCGAAAGCCCCCCTCGCCGCAACGCAACAATCGGCAAGGCCATATTAGGCCCAACTGGCAGCGGCGGGGATGCACTTGCCTGTGGGCGTCGTTGTCGGCAGAATTCGGCATACACTTGCGTGCGGGTGCGCCAAGGCGGCGAGGTGTTGCACACGGTCACCGTCGATCGCGGCTGCTTTGCCTGCATGCCGGGCGGCACCGACAGGAAAACGCTGTTCATCCTAGCCGCCGAATGGCGTGGCTTCGATCACATGGTCGGCGACGCCCGTACCGGCCAGTTGCTCAGCGTCGAGCGCCGGCACCTGGCATCGGTTGGCCCCGTAAGGAGCCAGGCTACAGCCCGGGAATCCGCTGATAGTTGGCCATGTCGGCCCGCACGCCGAGCCGGGCGATCGTCTCCTGCGGATTGAAGGCGATGCGCTCGTGCGCCGCCTTGACTATGGGCACGACGTTGTCGACGGCCGCCTGGCTTTCCCATTCGACGATGGTCACGAAGTTAAATTCGCCCGGCCCGGAGAATTGCTCGAGCAGGAAATCCTGCACGAAGCCTTGTTGCAGGCGCAGCAATTCATGCGTTGTCCGGACCTTGGTGAGTATCTCCTCGCGGGCGGCGGCCGGGACGACGAATTTGTCCACCCTGAACACGCTGCCACCGTCAACGTTTTGATTTGTCTTGCTCATTTCGATTGTTCCGTTCCTGGATCATGGTGTTTTGGGCTCCAGGGACGGCGTACAATCTCAACTTAAGTTGAGGTCAAGCGGAATTTTCTTTCCTTCTCCCCTTGTGGGAGAAGGTGGATCGGCGCCCAGCGCCGAGACGGTTGAGGGGTGTTCCAGCGGAGTGAGACACTGATGTTCCAGCGCAGTGAGGCGTTGGCGTTCCCGGAACAACCCCTCATCCGACCTCGCTTCGCGAGGCTACCTTTTCCCACAAGGGAGAAGGGAAGACGCGTCAATTCACCTCCGACGTGCGCCTTCTCACCACCACGCCAAGCTCGTCGCCCTCGCGGGCGATGCGCAGCCGCTCCTCGGCCTCGGTCGCCTCGCGCTGGCGGTCCCACATCGAGGCGTAGAGGCCATGTTTGCGCATCAGCTCGGCATGGGTGCCGCGCTCGGCGATCTGGCCATCCTGCAGCACGATGATCTCGTCGGCCGTAATCACCGTCGACAGACGGTGGGCGATGACGATGGTGGTGCGGCCACGGCTGACCAGATCGAGAGCGGCCTGGATTTCCTGCTCGGTGTGGCTGTCGAGTGCCGAGGTCGCTTCGTCGAGCATCAGGATCGGCGGCGCCTTCAGGATGGTGCGGGCGATAGCCACGCGCTGCTTCTCGCCGCCCGAAAGTTTTAGCCCGCGTTCGCCGACCATCGACTTGTAGCCGTCAGGCAATCGCTCGATGAACGGACCGATCTGGGCAAGTTCGGCGGCCTTCTGCATATCCTCCTCGCTGGCGCCGATGCGGCCGTAGCGGATGTTGTAGGCGATGGTGTCGTTGAACAGCACGGTGTCCTGCGGCACCATGCCGATCGCCCCGCGCAGGCTCTCCTGCGTTACATCCTTGATATCCTGGCCGTCGATCAGCACCTGACCGCCCTGCACATCGTAGAAGCGGAACAGAAGCCGCGAGATGGTCGACTTGCCGGCGCCCGAGGGTCCGACAATCGCGACGGTCTTGCCGGCCGGCACCTCGAAGCTGATGCCCTTCAGGATCTTGCGGTTGGGATCATAGGAGAACTGCACGTCGCGGAACTCGACCTTGCCGGCGCTGACGGCGAGCGGCTTGGCGTCCGGTTTGTCGACGATCTCCTGCGGAACATCCAAAAGGTCGAACATCTGCTCGATATCGGTCAGCCCCTGGCGGATTTCGCGGTAGATGAAGCCGATGAAATTGAGCGGCACCGACAGCTGCATCAGCATGGCGTTGATGAAGACGAAGTCACCGACCGTCTGCGTGCCGGCCTGCACTTCAAGCGCCGACATGCACATGACGATGACGGTGCCGAGGCCGAAGATGATGCCCTGCCCGAAATTCAGCCAACCAAGCGAGGTCCAGATGCGTGTCGCGGCGACCTCGTAGCGCGCCATCGAGCGGTCGAAACGCTCGGCTTCCATACCTTCATTGTTGAAGTACTTGACCGTTTCGTAATTGAGCAGCGAGTCGATCGCCTTGGTGTTGGCGTCGGTGTCGCTGTCGTTCATGTCGCGGCGGATCGAGATGCGCCAGTCGCTGGCGCGGACCGTGAACCAGACATAGACCCAGACGGTGACCGCGACGACGACCACATATTTCCAGCCATAGGTGTAGGCGAAGATGCCGGTGGTCAGCGCGAATTCGAGGATCGTGGGCGCCGTGTTGAGCATGATGAAGCGCACGATCGTCTCGATGCCCTTGGTGCCGCGCTCGATGATGCGCGACAGGCCGCCAGTGCGCCGTTCCAGGTGAAAGCGCAGCGACAGTTGGTGCATGTGGACGAAGGTGCGGAAGGCGAGCTGGCGCACCGCATATTGGCCGACGCGGGCAAACAGCGCATCCCTTAACTGATTGAAGCCAAGCTGCACCAGCCGCACGACATTGTAGGCCACGACCAGCATGACGGGGGCCAGCAGGAAACTCGGCAACGGCGGCACCGATTTGGCGTCGCCGGCCAACGCGTCGGTCGCCCATTTGAAGAAATAGGGACCGGCGACCAGCGTCAGCTTGGCGACGACCAGCAACAGCGTCGCCCAGGTCACCCGGGCTCTCAGATCGGCGCGATCCGCCGGCCACATATAGGGCCACAAATTGAGCAGCGTCTTGAAGGTCGAGGAGTCGGAAACAGTTTTTTCGGCCATTCTTGTGCCCTTCTTCTTATGTCTTTTTGACCATGATCCCTGGACAAACTGAAACCGTTTGTCCGAGAAATCCGGACCCCACTTTTCGGGTCATGGTCTAGCGGCCGGAACAGCAGGAATTGACGAGCGCGGCCACCGATGCGGAAATATCGGCGAGCGCGGTACGGTCGACCTCATAGCGCGAGCGCTGACGGTCAGGTTCGAACCGGACCAGCCCGGCTTCGACCAGTATCTTCAAATGTTGTGACACAGTGGACTGCGCCAGGTCGAAACGGTCGACGACCTCGCGGCAGCAGCAGGAGTTGCTTGCGGACAAGTATTTCAGGATTTCGATCCGCGCCGGATGCGAAAGTGCTGCCAGCCGGGTGGCAACGGCTCGGCTGTCCGGGGCGCAGCCGGGCATACCTATTTCAGCTAGGGATTCGCTCATCGTCCATCGGCGATAAACGATGGTCGGCGCTGCCGCAAGCTACTCTTCTGGGCAGAGCATATAGCGGCTAACGCTGTGAACTGGACTTCTCGATCCCCGGGATGCCGGCTATCCGTTCAGCCAGGAAGTCAACCATCAGGCGGACCCTTGCAACGCCAGCGCGCTCCGGGACAATCAGTATGTTCAAAGGGGCGGACGGCAGCGAATAATCATCCAGTATCGTCTCGAGCAGGCCCGCCGCCAAAAGATCGTCGACAAGCCATCGGTGAGCCGGTGCGACGCCTCGACCCGCGAGCAAAGCCTCGCGCGCGGCAAGCCCATGGTCGACACGCAGGCGCCCCGCGAAAGGCACCATATGGCGCTCGCCTCCAGCGCCCTGCAAGGCAAGAGTTTCACTCCCCGCCACGTTCGACATCCGGATACCCTCATGTCCAGACAGATCCGATGGGATAGCCGGCCTGCCTCGCTTCGCCAGATAATCCGGCGATGCCACGAGCTGGCGCCGTGACAGGCCGAGGGCCCGCAGCCTCAATGAACTGTCGGTGAGCGGCCCCAACCGAAGCGCGATGTCGACACCTTCCCTGACGAGATCGACACGCTCATCGGTGAGGCTGAGGTCAACGCCGATGTCGGGATATCGGTCCTGAAAGTCGAAGATGAGTCGGCTGGTGTGCAAGACCCCGAAAGCGGCAGTACAGGATATCCGGACGGTGCCGGCCGGCGCGCCACGTGCGCCCCGCGCTTCGTCACCGGCCTGCTCGACAAGGCGCAGAATCTGGACGCTGTTGGCATAGTACCGGCTACCTTCGTCGGTCAACGTGATCCGCCGGGTGGTCCTGCTGAGCAAAGGCGCACCCACTGCCTCTTCAAGCTCTTGCAAATGCCGCGTAACCGTCGATTGCCCGATGCCCAGTTCGCCGGCAACCAACGACAGATTGCCCCGTTCCGCGACGCGAACGAAGGTGCGCATGCGTTCGAGGGTGATATCCGACTTATCCATTATTCGGCACAATCCTATGCATTATGAATATCTATCGGATTAAGGCTTGTTGAGATTCAGCGTGAGTTTATGACGGCAGCAGCGAGATTGATGAAAGCCGCGAAGCTCTGGTCGGTT